>CAYQMF010000040.1:0-48683 GCA_964418595.1 uncultured candidatus Brocadiaceae bacterium | reverse complement strand
ATGATCACCGAACCTCGCGCACTCCTTCTCCGCGTCGCCCTCGCGCTCACCGCTGCGTGCGCGGCCGATGCGCCGACGCACCCAGCGAACCAGCCGACCACGACGCCGACTGTGCTCTCGTTCGAGCACGACGTCATCGGTGCCGTGCCCGCCGGCTTCACGATCGCCGAGACCAACGGCAAAGGGACGCCCGCGACGTGGCGGGTGGCAGACGGCCTCGACCCGGACGATCCGGGTCACGTCGTCGCCGTCGACACGACGAACACGGGCTCGACCTTCAACCTCCTGCTCAGCGACGCGGCGTATCCCAGCGACCTCACCTGCTCCGCCTACTTCTACCCGCGCAGCGGCGACGAAGACCAGGGCGGCGGGCTGGTGTGGCGCGCGCGCAACGCGGCCAACTACTACGTCGCGCGGTGGAACCCGCTCGAGAACAACGTGCGCCTCTACACCGTCGTCGACAGCAAGCGCATGCTGCTCGAGAGCGCCGACGTGGAAGCGCGGCCGCGCATGTGGCATCGGCTCGGGGTCACCATGACCGGCGACGCGATCGAGATCGCCTTCGACGGCAAGCCGTGCCTCGCGTGGCGGGACGGGACCTTCCGCGACGGCGGCCGGATCGGGTTGTGGACCAAGGCCGACGCCGCGACGCTCTTCGATCGGGTCGAGGTGTCGGGGCGGTAGGGTGGCCAAGGATGAGCATCGGCTGGTGACTGAATTTAGTCAGTCATGGATGCTCATCCTGCCGATACGCTTGGGGCCGGCATGCCCACCGACTCGCGTCTCCTTCCCCACAACCTCCAGTGGCAGAGCCGCGGAGCGTTCCTCGAAGGCGACCCGGCGCTGCGCCGCCTGCGCTCGACCCCGCTGGTCGACGAGCCCGACCTGGTCAGCCGGGTGTCCCTGCACACACCGGGCCTCTACACGCTGGTGGGCGGACGTCAGGTCGGCAAGAGCACGCTCGTGAAGCAACTCATGCAGCGGCTCCTCGTGAAGGACCGTGTCCCCCCCGAAGCGATCGCCTACGTCACCTGCGAGCCCTTCGTCGATGCGGAAGAACTGCGCCGCGTGCTCACCGACCTGCTGGCGTCGATGCCGGGCAGCCAACCGCGCTGGCTCTTCCTCGACGAAGTGACCTACGTCGCCGGCTGGGACCGCACGATCAAGTTCCTCGCCGATGCCGGCAACCTCGAGCGCTGTTTCGTGCTCCTCACCGGGTCCGACCACCTCGTCATCCAGGACAGCCTGAAGCGCCTGCCGGGCCGGCGCGGCCGCGCCGACGAGGTCGACTTCCACCTGCGGCCGCTGTCGTTCCTCGGCTTCTGCAGCCTGCGCAAGGCGCTGCCCACCGCCGTGCTCACGCGGCTGGGATGCGCGCCCCTCGCAGCGGCACCGGGCCCCGCCGACCAGCGCCACCTTCCGACCCTGCTCGCGGAACTGCGCGCCTACCACCAGACCGGCGGCTTCCTCGTCGCCATCAACGACGTCGCGCGCGATGGCGTCGTGGCCCCTGCCACCCTGCGCATCTACGCCGACTGGATCCGCGGCGACGTCCTGCGCCTCGACCGCAGTGAGCGCTACCTGCGCGAAGTGCTCCAGGCGATCACCGACCGCTACGGCTCGCAGGTCACCTGGAACGCGCTCGCGAGCGAGCTGTCGATCGACCACCCCAAGACCATCGCCGACTACGTGGCGATCCTCGCGCGCATGGACGCCGTGCTCGTAGTGCCCGCGCTCGCGGAGCACGCGCGCGGGCCGGCGCCGAAGAAGGCGCGCAAGGTGTTCTTCGCCGACCCGTTCATCCACCGTGCGGTGCGTGCGTGGCTCGGTGAGGCCGATGCCGGCATGACCGACGAGGCGCGCCTGCAACGCGACCTCGAGGCCACGGTCACCGCGCACGTCGCGCGCGCGGGGGAGGTCTTCTACCTCAAGGCCAAGGGCGAGGTCGACGCCGCGTGGTACGAGGGGCGACGCCTGAACCTCGTCGAGGTGAAGTGGGCGCGCCAACTGCGCCCGGAGGAGCTGAAGGAGATCCGCCGCCGCGGCCACGGCGTCGTCGCCGCGCAGGTCGATGCGCCGGGGGAGGTCGACGGCGTCACGGTGCTGCCCGCGGCGCTGGTCCTGCTGCGGCTCGCGGCGCGGGCGGACGGGGTGTGCGCCGGCGAGTCCGGAGGCTGACCCACCGGGCGACCGACCGAGCGCGGCCGGCGCCCGCCTACCGGGCCGGGTTGGTCATGGCACCGCTCAGGAACGACTGCTCGACGGACAGTGCCTGGAAGAACAGACCAGCTGGCACCGAGGCGGGGAACGATGCCACGCGGCCGTTGCCGGTGATCGGCACGACGTGGACCATGTCGACCTGGATGCACAGCCAGCCAGTGAAGGGAGACGGCACCTGCCACGGAATGACCGGGGTCGGGCTGGAGATGACGAAGTGGAAGCGTCCGACCTTGTCGAGGTGCTGGAGCGTGCCGAATGGCGCCGGCGGGTCGATGGCCAGACCACCTTGCACGAGCATCGTGAACGCCGGCGCCGCGAGCGCAGTGATCGTGCGAGCCACGATGTAGACGGTCTCGTCCTTGGCAACCGAAGTCCCGACGAGCTGGACGAGACCGGGCGCGCCCCCGATCCCGTACCACGCGCGCAGCCTGCCGTCGGCGCCGTAGCACGACAACCGGGACGTCGCCACGTTCGCCGAGATCTCGAGGTGCGTCGCCGTGCACGCGGTGTAGGAGAACGCCGCGGATCCGGCCGCCGGGATTCCGCCACCGACCGTGAAGCGCTCCGCCGGCAGCGGCGTGATCACCGGCGGCGCGCACGCCAGAGCGACGCTGTACGTTCCCAGCGTGCCGACCGACGAGAACGGCCGCACACTGACGTAGTACTGGCCAGGGGGCAGGGGAAGCTGGATGAGGCTGCTCCTGTTGCCATTGCCGAGCGTGAAGTCGTCGTCATTCTCCGCCAGCGACCCCATCTCGGCGTCATAGACCTCGAGGATGGTGTCCGTGTGGGTGCCGAGGATCGTGGTGAACGTGTGGTTCGTCAGCGCTCCCACCGTGACGGAGTAGATGTCCTTCTGATCCAGGGTCGCGATGTTGCCGGCCAGCGTCGCGCCGCAAGTCAGCGCCGGAGGTCCACCGGGGCACACGCAATCCGCGTCGATCGTGTACGTCCCGCCCGTGAGCGGACCCGTCTCGTACACGAACAGGTAGTAGACGCCCGCCGGCGGCTGCGTGACGAGGCTCGGGTCCGAGTTCACTCCCACGTTGTTCACCAGGAAGATGCGACCGCCCTTCGCCCGCCCGAAGACGAAGCCCATGTCCATGCCGGCCCCACCCAGGCAGGTGACATTGAGGTTGGAGGTGGGGCCGCACACGACGCGGTAGGTGTGGTAGAGGTCCGCCCTCGAAGCCGGTCGCGCGGTCGAGATGGGAGCGCCGGTCAGCGTGGGGATCACCGTCGGCGTGCACACGGTGCTGAGCGTGTACGTGTTCGTGCCGGTCACGGTGATCGTGTACGCCCCTGCCGGGACCTGCAGGGTGAGCGAGCGGGTCGTCGGATTGACCAGAACCGAGGGGACCATGAACCGTCCGTCGGCATCGGAGAGCGACAGGCTCGGCACGGCGCCGCCCCCCACGGACACGGAGATCGTGGCCCAGCAGTCGGGCGCCACGAGCCAGCGGTAGGTGTCACGTGGATCCGTCGCGAACGGACCCACGGTTCCGGTGGCCGAGTCCGTGTTGATCAGCGTGTCGGCCAAGCCGAGGGTGTCGTTGTTCTCGCGCTCCGTGATCGCGGCCGGCGCACTGCCACCACCGCTCGCGCCACTGCCGGCGGACGCCACGCCGTCCTCGAGCTGCATGCGCGCGATGGCCTCCCGATAGAGCGCCTTGGCGCGCGAGAGGTCGGCGGGGCTGCGCACGAGACCCGCGCGCGTCGCATCGGCCACGAACAGGTCGATCTGGTCCTCCGACAACGCGGCACCCGGTTCGGCGTAGTGTCGGAGGTTGGCGGCGAGATACGCCGACAAGTCGCGGTCGGCGGGCGGGGCGATCTGGGCACAAAGGCCTGCGATCGAGAGTGCGAAGGTGGTGGCGAAACGGAGTGGGATTCTGGTTGGGTGCACGTTGCGGACCTCTTGTCTTGGTGCGCACCGCGATCGCGGGCGCCGAAGCCACATCCCCAGATCCGTCTTGCACCGGACAAGAAGATGCAGGAGTGGCCACTCCCACGATCTCGCTCGAAGCACGCCCGCCGATGTTCACCCGTGAGGCGGAGCCTGCGACCCTTGGAGCCGGTTCCCGCGGCCGAAGGGTCCCCGGCGTCGTCGACCGACCCGCAGCCCGATCAGAGGAGCTGCAACGCGCCGTGCACCGCGAGTGCGAGTCCCAGCAGGATCCAGGCGAGCGGCAGCCGGCGGTGCTTGGAGGTGTGACGGAAGGAATGGTGGGTCCGGCTGGTGTGCATCGTCGTGGCTCGCGGCCTTCGACGCGCTGCGGCCCGGGATCTTCCGGGGCGGCGCCGCCACCACGTCCAGCCCGCGCGCTTCGCCACCGATCCATGCCACGGGACCCCACGCCCGAGCCGCAGCCTGAACCGCCAGGCGATTGCCCGCGCGGACCCCAACGGCGATGCTGAGCCGATGGGCAAGCCCTTGTCCACCGACCTCGACGACCAGGACGCGCGCCCTTACTTCCTGTGCTGCAAGGGCCGCGAATGCTCGCCCGGCGCGCAAGATTCACTACGAAGCTCCCTTGCCGTGGGCTCTTCCACAGCAAGGTCCGAGCGGCCCTGGAAGCCCCAGACGATGCCATCGCCGGCGGCCCCGTCTGGTCGTCGCGCCAGCGACGACGTCAACCCGGAAAGTACGACGCCAGGTGCAGCGGCTTGCCGCTGCACCGAGGTGTCGGACACGGGTCGGCCGCCGGCTGCGAGGTGGAGTGAGGACGTGGCGTTCGGGCAACTGCGCGAGAAGCTGGCTGCCCCCGATCTTGACGAGCGCGCCCTGTGGATGGGCCGGGTCATGCGCGAGGCACGCTATCAAGACCTGTGGAAGCTGCTGCGGCTGAAGGATGTCCTCGAGCTGCTGCCTCGCATCGAGCGCCACCCGGGCAGGTCCCGTGGTTTCTGGCAGTGGCTGATCGAGGGATGGCGCAGCGATGGACTCCTGCCTGGGACTTGGCCCGCTGCAGGCGGAGCTGGTGCGCGAGTTCTTCGCACGCGAGCGCCGCTTCGTCCTGACCGGCGGCGGCGCACTCTTGGGCTACCACGTCCGGCATCGCACGAGCGACGACATCGATCTGTTCACCAAGCCTCCGGTCGCGCTCGAGGATGGCCGTTTGGCGCTCGAGGCGGCGGCCGCAGCCATCGGCGGAACGGTCGAGTCCCAGCGGTTGTAGTCGGCGGACCGATGGTGTGGTCATCCACTCGATGCGCGAGATCGCAGCCAACAAGGTGTGCGCCCTGCTGGGGCGCGGCGAGATCCGTGATCTCACCGATCTGCGCGCCCTGCTCGCGCGCGGGCTCGATCTGCCGAGCGTGCTGGCCGACGCCGAGCGCAAAGACTGCGGCGTCGCGGCGGGTCTCCACTCGATGATCGACACGTCGCGGGCCACGACGCTCGCGTGGATCCTCAGTGGGATCCACATCGACGCCGACACGCCGCTGCCAGGCGTCACTGCAACGGACCTGGACGCCTTCCGGCGCGACCTGGTGGTGGGCCTTCGGGCGCTGGCCAAGCCTCCACACGGATAGCAACCGGCAGGGAGTTCGTGGCGCACGACGCAGGCGCCGCGACCAAGACCTGTTCGCCCTCGAACTGCCGGGCAACAGAGCGGGAGGCGCGGCCTCCCCGGCCTCGCCCCCGACGAGGTGGTCTCCCACCGCGCACGTTCGAGCACGAACCTGCGCCGTGGCCGCGCATGGATCCGCGAGGACTCCCAAGAATCTTGGCAAAGACGGCGACGGTGGCGCGGCTGCCTTCCGTTCCCCTAGGCATCCCTCGGGTCCAAGTTCGGCGCGCGTGCGCGGGCTTGGGCCCGCCACCGACAGGAGCCCGTGTCCCACCTGCGATTCTCCAGCCGCGCGCATGCCTGCGCGGCGTCCCTGCTTCTTGTCGTCGCAGCCGCTGCCCAGTCGGGGCCGTCGGCGCGACCAGCCGCTTCCCAAGCCGCGCCGCGCCTGCCGGTCTGCTTCGTTCAGGGCCAGGATCCCTCCGGTCCCAGGCACGTCGGGCAGGGCCCGGGCTACCTGATCGAGTGCCACGCAGACAGCGTCCAGCTGGTGCGCGCGAGAAAGGGGCAAACCGCCAAGGTCGGCCTCCGGTTCGAGAATGCCGAAGTCGTCGAGCCCGCGGCGGAGGAACCGCTGCCTGGGCGACTCAACGTCTTCGCGGGCAAGCCGTCGGAGTGGCGGTCGAACATCCCGCTGTACGGCGCGGTGCGCTACCGACAGCTCTGGCCCGGCGTGGATCTCGTGGTCCACGACAGCGGCGGGGATCTGGAGTACGACTTGCTGCTCGCGCCGGGCGCCGACCTGGCGCGCGTGGTCCTCCGCGCGCAGGGAGTCGAGAAAGCGGAACTGGATGCTCAGGGCACGCTACGGCTGACGACGGCGCTGGGGGAGCTGCGGCAGCCGCCCCAGTGACCTGGGAAGTCGCAGCCGACGGCACGCGGCACGTAGTGCCGTCGCGGGTCCGCCTGCTCGAAGACGGTGCCTTCGGGTTCCAGGCCGAGCAGCGTGACAGATCGCGGCCCCTGGTCGTGGATCCGGTGCTGGTCTGGGGAAGCTACTTCGGTGGTTCCGGCTCCCAGACCATCACCGCGTTGACCTGTGACGCGAGCGGTGCGGTCTACTTCGGTGGGTCCGCCCTCGACCCCGTTCCGGTGACTCCCGGCGCCTATCAGACGACGCCAAGCCATGCCTACGTCGCCAAGATCAACCCGAGCCTCAGCGGCGCAGCCCAGTTGGTTTGGTGCACCTACCTCGGCCTGGTCGAAACCGACGTACACGCGATCGCGCTCGGACCGACAGGCGAGGTCGTGGTGGCGGGGATAGGCGCCATGCCGGTGACCGCCGGCGCCTATTCCACGGTCGGCAACATCGGGATCTCGGTGCTCAGCGACGACGGATCGAGCCTGCTCTACGGCACGCGCGTCCCGGGGTCTGGGGGTGGATACGACCTGCGGGGAACTCTCATCGTGGAACCCGACGGCCGGATCGTGATCGGAGTGAACTCGACAGATTCTACCTGGCCAACCACTCCGGGTGCGTTCCAGTCCAGCGGCTACACGGGCGGCTCGGATCTCTGGTTCGCGCGGATCGACCGCACGCTGAACGGCTCTGCCCAGCTTGTCTGGGCAACCTACTTCGGGGCCCCAGCCGCGGACGAGGTCCTGGGTTGGATCGCGGCAACGCCAGGTCAGCCCGGGATCATCACGTTTGCTGGAGCAGGCGCACGAACCGCCACGCCTCGCACCCACAGTTCCTCTCCAAGCGCGTCCGCGAACATGGTCGGCCGCCTCGACCCGAGCCAGGTCGGGGCGGCGCAGCTCGTCTTCAACCATGTCTTCTACAACGATGGCTGGGGGTACGGAGCCGGACCTCGCTCCCCAGCAATGACCATCGCGCCAAACGGGGACATTGTCATGATGGGCATCCGCGACAACGTCGTCGGCTTCAACGTCCTGTATCGGTTCTCGCCCGACGGCGCGACCGTGCTCCAGGAATGGCCGGTCGTCGTGTCCAACTTCCCCAACATCGACGCAAAATCCATCATGGTATCGCTCGGCGGCGAGGTGACGATCTTCGGAACGGTCAGCGGCTCCGGGATCCCGGTGACGCCTGACGCCCTGCAGACCTGGCATGGGGGAAGCAACGACGGCTACCTCTGTCAGGTCAATCCAGCAACACAGCAGATCCTGTACGGCACCTATTTGGGAACGGCAGCAACCGAGTTCGCCTATCGGAGTTGTGCTCATCTGAGTGGCAACCTCTTGACGGTGGCGCTCCTCTCCAACGGCGACGCACTGCCTCTTCAGAATCCGTTGATGGGCTATCAAGGCGGCTCCGACGGCTACCTCGCCCGGCTCGAGCTCCCGGCCGGCGGAGGCAGCGGTTCCGGCATCGGGCCGCGCGACGTGGAACTGCTCGACCTCGACGGCGACGGCGACCTCGATGTCACGACGGCCAACGAGACCTCGGACAACGTGAGCCTGCGCACCAACAATGGCCAGGGTGTGCTCGGCGCCGAGGCCACCGTGTCACTCACCGCCGCCGACCACGGGCCCGTGGCCCTGGCCCGCTGCGATCTCGACAACGACGGCCAGCGCGACGACCTCGCGATCGTGTGCGAGATCTCGAGCACCTTCGTGCTCTTGACCAACCCCAGCAGCGCTTCGCCCGGCCGCAATTCGCTGGCCAGCGGCGGGCTGCGTCCCGCAAGTGTCGCCAGCGCAGATGTCGACACCGATCCGATCGACGACCTGGTCGTCGGCTGCCAGGGCGATCCGTTCGCGGGCGGCGCTGGACTGTTCCTGGCGCGCAACGGCGGGGCGGCCGTGAGCATGGCGATCCCGGTGCCGCATCCGACGCAGGTCGTGAAGGTGGCGATTGCCGACCTCGACGGCGACGGCGACATGGACCTGGCCGCGGTCGCGCGCGGTTCCAGCGACGAGGTGTTGCTGTATGCCGGCGACGGCGCCGGCGCGTTCACGTTCGCCGGCGCACTCTCGCTCCCGACGACAGGGCTGGCAAACGGTCTGTGCTGCCGCGACTTCGACGGCGGCGGCACGAACGACATCGCGGTCGTGCTGCCACAGTTGTTCCCTCCTTCGCAGAGCCTGCGTGTCTACCGGCGCACCAGCACTGGCGCGCTCGCGCCGGGTCTGTTCACTGCGGGCTCGGACATCGCCACCACCGGCACCTTCGCCATCGATCTCGCCTGCGGCGACCTGGCCGATGGCTCGATCTCGGGCTTCAGCACCTGGACCGACCTGGCGCAGGCCAACGCCGGCAGCGGCACGGTGACCGTGCGGCACCAGTACACCGGCGGTGGATTCGCGACGAGCACGAGTCCGAGTGCCGGTACGACCCCGGTCGCGGTCGCGATCGGCGACCTCAACGGTGACGCCTGCGCGGATCTCGTCGTGGCCAATCAGGGCAGCGATGACGTGACGGTCGTGCTCACGACTCCGCCGGCGCTGGCGCAGAGCTACGGTACCGGCTGCGGTGGTCCGACGATCAGCGCCGTGGGCCTGCCGACCTCCGGCAATCCGGCGTTCGGCGTGCGCGTGAGCAACGCGCAGGCGGTTGCGCCGTTGCTGCTGCTGTTCTCGTCCGGCGTGGCCGACGTCCCGCTGCCACCGAGCCCCTGCCGTGTGCTGCTGGCCAACCCGATCCTGCAGCTCTTGGCGTTCACCAACGCCAGCGGACAGTCGACCACCCTGTTCGCCATCCCGAACACATCCTCGTTGCTCGCCGCCGACGTGTACTTCCAGGGCGCGGTCTTCCACGTGCCAGGCGGCGCCTTCGCGGACACCCTCGACATCAGCAACGCCCTGCGTTTGCAGATCGGGCAGTAGCGCACAACCCGTCCTTATCCCGCGCCACAACGGTCCCGAAGGCGGATCACAATAGCCATGAGCCTCCTCCAGTCCATTCCTCTCCCACCGCAACAACGCTCGTGGGCCCTCGTCGCACTGCTTGCGGGCGCACTCTCCGGCCAGGGCGTGTGGATGCAGCAGGCACCGGCCGCGACGCCGAGCTGGAACATCCCTGGTACGTTCGCCTACGACACCCAGCGATCTCGCCTGGTCACTTGCACGCGCTCGTCAAGTTCCACGAACGAGATGTGGCAATGGACCGGGCAGAACTGGGTCCAGCTCGCAGCAACGCCACCGATCATACCCTTCCTACTCACCTACGACGCCAGCCATGACCGGCTGGTGTTGGTGAACGGTCCCAGCTTCGCCACCTTCGATGGCAGCACTTGGAGCGCGGGCTCCGCGCCGCTCTCGTCGCCAGATGGCATTGCCTACGATGCGGACCGTGGCCGCGTCGTGGTGTTCCAGCAGATTGGTCGCATGTCGGAATGGGACGGCACGGCCTGGACAGGATCCCTGGCAACGGGCCCGGGGCAGCGGGTGTTCGTAGCCCTAGCCTACGACCGGGCGCGGCAGCGCACGGTGCTGTTCGGTGGGGCTTTCTCCGGGACGTTCTTCAACGACACCTGGGAATGGGACGGCACCACGTGGACCCAGCGCACTCCTGCGGTCAGTCCTTCCCCACGCAGTCAGTCCCGCATGGTGTGGCATGAACAGATGCAGCGCATCGTGCTCTTTGGAGGCGCCTCCGGCAGCGCACGTCTTGGCGACATGTGGAGCTGGGACGGCAGCAACTGGCAGCCCGTGACGGCGGCCGGCCCGCCGCCCGGTCGGGCCGGGCATCTGCTCGGGTACGACCCGAGTCGCAACCGCTTGGTGGTGGCGCTTGGCTCCTCGAGCACTGGACCCCTGAACGACACTTGGGAGCATGCCTGGAGCACTCCCGGAACTGCACCTCGCGATGTGGAGCTGATCGACATGGACAGCGACGGCGATCTGGATGTGGCTACCGCCAACGAGACATCCGACAACGTGGGCCTGCGCACGAACAGTGGCGCTGGCACGTTCGCCGCGGAGACCACCGTGGCGCTCACCGCCGCCGACCACGCGCCTGTTGCGCTCGCACGCTTCGATTTCGACGACGACGGCAGCCGCGACGACCTCGCGGTGGTCTGCCAGGATTCGAGCACGCTGGTGCTCATCACCAATCCCGGCAGCGCGCCGGCCGTGGTCTCGCTCTCGGTCGCGGGGCTGCGGCCGACTTGCGTGGCGTGCGGCGATCTCGACGCCGACCCGATCGACGATGTCGTGGTCGGCCGGGCGGGCGAGCCGTTCGCCGGCGGCGCCGGCCTCGCGGTCGCACGCAACGGCGGCGCAGCGGTCGACCTGCCGATCCCGGCTCCGCACCCGACGCGCGTGGTGAAGGTCACCCTCGCCGACCTCGACGGCGACGGGGACCTCGACTTCGCGGCGGTCGCCCAGGGCAGCACCGACGAACTCCTCCTCTTCGCCGGCGACGGCGCAGGTGCGTTCACGTTTGCCGGCGCGCTCTCGCTGCCGACCGCGGGGCTGGCCAGCGGTCTGTGCTGTCGCGACTTCGACGGCGGCGGCACCAACGACCTCGCGGTCGTGCTGCCACAGTTGTTCCCGCCGTCGCAGAGTCTGCGTGTCTACCGGCGCACCGGCACGGGCGCGCTCGCGCCGGAGCTCTTCACCGCGGGCTCGGACATCGCCACGACCGGCACCTTCGCCGTCGATCTCGCCTGCGGCGACCTGGCCGATGGTTCGATCCCGGGCTTCCTCACCTGGACCGACCTGGCCCACGCCAATGCCGGCAGCGGCACGGTGACCGTCCGGCACGAGTACACCGGCGCTGGGTTCGCGGCGAGCACGAGCCCCAGCGCCGGCACCAATCCGGTGGCGGTGGTGATCGGCGACGTGAACGGTGACCGCTGCGCGGACCTGGTCGTGGCCAACCAGGGCACCGATGACGTGACGGTGGTGCTCACGACTCCGCCGGCGCTGGCGCAGAGCTACGGTACCGGCTGCGGTGGTCCGACGATCAGCGCCGTGGGCCTGCCGACCTCCGGCAATCCGGCGTTCGGCGTGCGCGTGAGCAACGCGCAGGCGGTTGCGCCGTTGCTGCTGCTGTTCTCGTCCGGCGTGGCCGACGTCCCGCTGCCACCGAGCCCCTGCCGTGTGCTGCTGGCCAACCCGATCCTGCAGCTCTTGGCGTTCACCAACGCCAGCGGACAGTCGACCACCCTGTTCGCCATCCCGAACACATCCTCGTTGCTCGCCGCCGACGTGTACTTCCAGGGCGCGGTCTTCCACGTGCCAGGCGGCGCCTTCGCGGACACCCTCGACATCAGCAACGCCCTGCGTTTGCAGATCGGGCAGTGATCGCAGACGGACCCGGCGAGCACGCGGCGCTGGCCGCCGCAATCGCCCATCGCTGACGGCCGCAACCAAAGGGTTGCCTCGCTGCGGACCGCCATGGAGGGTCGCACTGCGCGCGTGCTGGCCACGCCGACGCTCGGCGACTCTACTTCGCCCCCGCCCCGGGCAACGACTCGAAAACCGCACGCATGGGGAACTCGCGTCGGCCGCGGGGCCCGGCGGATCGCGGGTAGGTGCCTTCGAACACGCCACGCAGCGAGGTCGGCGCCGAACCCGATGTGGCGTGCGTGAGCACGACGCTCAGTCGGCCCGAAAACGAGAAGCCGTCCCCGCCCGTGTCGAAGAGCGTCACCTCGCCCGTGAGCAGCGTGAACGACACGCCGTCCTGTGAGCCTGCCGGGGCCAGGGTCAGCTCACCCTCGACGCGCTCGATCGTGAACGGGTACTTGGTCCGCTGGTCGGTCCGCTCCATCACGCCGGGCGGGTACACCTGCGCGAGCCACGGGAGCGCAACCGCGGCATCGACCGCGATCGCCTTCGCCGGCCTGCGCAGCGCGACCAGATCCTTGGCGGTCAGACGCACCGCCTCGACGGTCGGCGCCGCGTAGGCCGGCATGCCGGGATCTTCGAGCCAGGCGAAGACGCGGACGCCGGGCCCGCTGCCCGGGAGCGCCGGCAGCGCGACGGCCGTCGCGGGCGCCGGGGCGTCGGTCATCTCGAGCGCGCTGCGGGCCTTCGCCAACTGAGCCACCCAGTACCTCTCCACGCGATCGGCGCGCAGCTCCATGCGGCCACCCGTGTGCTCGAGCGCATCGAACCAGCGCACGACCTTCCCATCCGGCGCGAGGATCGCGACGTCGACGTTGCTCTGCCCACCCTTGCGGTGTGCCGCCGCGAACTTCTCCGCCCACACCTCCCGCACCTGTGGCGGGAGATCGTCGTCGCGATGGCCGTGCCACGCACTCACGATGAACCCATCCAGTGCCCAAGCGACCGCCGGGCGGGCGAGGGCACTGCCTCGCACCTGCGTCGCCGTCGCTCAACAGTGACCGGAAAACAGGTCACCGTACTTGGCGTGGATGATCACGAGGCAGACCGGCCTGTGCTCGGCCTTCGCACGGGTGACTGCGTCGGCAAGCGTCGGGGCCCAGTCCAGCCGATACATGGTGAGGTCATCGTCGGTCGGTCGCAGTGCAGCGAAGCGATCGAGGACGAGCTGGACGGCGTCGGACGGGGATGGGGCCGACTGGGATGGGGCCGACTGCGCGGCGAACGTGACGGCGAGACAGGCGAGAGCCAGGCGCATTCAGGATCTCCAGGTCGAGGGCAGGACGGCGCCATCATGCCAGAGCGACTGCGTCACTCGGCCGGCTCGGCGCCAGGGACCCGTCGATGCACGATGGCCCGCCGGGACGATATGCCCGACACAGGCATCTGGCAGACGGGGTGGATGGAGCCGGTGCCGTCGGCGCAAATCCGCGGCGTGCGGGTCACCGCCGACGCGCACGGGAAGGTGACGGTGCACGTCGATCGCACGGAGGCGAACCGCACGAGGGCGCGCGTCGTCGCGCTGGCCAAGGACGCGACCGTGGGCGAGGCGATCGTCGAGCACGGCGAGGTCGCGATGTTCGCGATCGACCAGGCGCGGCCGTTGTCACCCGCGAGTCCGTTCGGGTACGACCGGCAGGTGCAGCTCCTCGCGGCAGGCGGCGAGATCGTGGACACGGTCACTTGCTACTTCGGCTGCCGCACGATCGCGCTCGGCCCCGATGCCGACGGCACGCCGCGCCTGCTCCTCAATGGCGAGCCGCTCTTCCAGTTCGGGCCGCTCGACCAGGGGTTCTGGACCGACGGGCTCTACACGGCGCCCACGCTCGACGCGATGCGCTTCGACATCGACGCGGTGCGCGCGATGGGCGGCAAGTGCTGCCGTTGCATAGCCACCAGACCGGGGGGGGTCAGGACATCGACGCCGGTCTGGTCGACGTTCGACGCCGAGTGTGGTAGTGAGTGCCCGGCGATGTCAGCACTCACCGCACGCCGCGCGTTCGCGACCCTCGTCCTCATGGTGGCAACCGCTTGCACCAGCTTCGAGAAGGGCGACCTGAACGTCCAGGACGACGGGAAGCTCGCCGGGATCGAACACCGGCCGCCGAACGTCGTCCTGGTCGGCGAGAGTCCGACCCACACCCAGGCGATGGCGACGGGTGTGCGGGCGTTGGGGTGGACCTTGGTACGCCGGGTCCACTCCAGCGATCTCGAACTCACATCGATCGCAGAGGCCGCAAGGTCCAGGCGCTCGGCAACGGCCTCGACAGATCTCTACGACCACGCCACCTTCGCCGCGCGACTCTGGGGCACAACCCTCCTCTCGAGCCTCCAGGAGAAGTCCTGGTTGGACGGCGACCTGGTGATGACCGTACAGGCACATCGCGGGGTGGTCGCCGGCGGTCGGCCTGGATACCGCCTGGACGTGACTCTCGTGGATGCAGCGACGGAGAAGCGCATCGCGGTGTACTACGGCGTGGCGGTCCGCAGCGCGGGGGCGGGGCCGGTGAACGAGGATGACGCCCTCGAGACATTGAACACCGACTTCGTCGCTCGCATGTCCGCCGCGATGAAGGCGCAGTTGCCAGGCACAGCCGGTCACGCCCCCTGAGCGGATCGATCTGCCGGTCGGGGCGTGCCGACCGAACACATCTACCCGCCCTCCGCCTCCGCCCCCAGGTACGGCCGGAACGCGTGCCACGCGGCCTGGGTCATCGGCGTCGGCCCTGGGCCCGCGAACCCGCGCCGCTTGTAGTCCTCGAAGTAGGCGCGTAAGTCGGCAGCGGTCTTGGCGCGGCCGTTGTCGGCGTACTTGGCCACGAACGGCGTGAAGTCCGGATAGAGCGCAGGGTTGCCCCGCACC
The DNA here is from genome assembly GCA_964418595.1 of uncultured candidatus Brocadiaceae bacterium. GTDB lineage: Bacteria > Planctomycetota > UBA1135 > UBA1135 > UBA2386 > CAYQMF01. Next base: position 33,770 of record CAYQMF010000040.1, on the reverse strand, counting down.
GGCCAGTCGCCGATGAGCGTCGACTTCATGTAGTTGCCGATGAGCATGTCGTCGAAGACCTCCCACTCGATCGACTTCATGAGCGAGTGGCGCGGGGCTTCAAAGACGATGCCCTTGCGGAAGTTGCGGCCGCGCAGCTCGATGGTGTGGTCCCTGCCGCCGACCCGCAGCGTGACGAAATCGAGGGTCGCGCTCAGGTGCTCGATGGCCTTGAAGTAGCGCGTGGCCTGCGCCTTCTCGTCGGTCGACAACAGCTCGCTCCAGTCGTCGTCGAAGACCTTGGGTGCGAGCAGCGGCAGGGTCACCTCCGGCGCGTTCAGCCGCGCAAAGGTCTTCGTGATCGCGTCGAAGCGCACGAACGCGGGCAGGATCTCGACCCCGTTCTCCTGCACGCCCACCGGGTAGTCGTCGACGCTGGTGATGTAGCGGTTCACCCACGCGCTGTCCGCGCGCTGGTACTTGTGCAGCGAGCTGAACGGCACGAACTTCTTCAACCCGTACCACGCCGTGAGGTTGGCGATCGCCGGCCCCAGCGGCGTCCGCTCGGCGGCACCGGGGACCACGAGCCGTCCGTCGTTGTCGAAGAAGTGGATCATGTCCGCGTCCCCGTAGCCGGTGAGGCACATGAGGAACGACGTCTCGTAGCGGGCCGCGGTCGCGCGTAGGAAGTCGCCGATGCCGCGGTCGCTCGCATCGTTGGCGTTGACGATCAGGCAGCCACCCACGTCCACGAACAGCACCGCGTCCTGGTTGTAGTCGGACACGCAGCACACGCGGACCCGCTCCGAGAGCTGCGTCCACTCGCCGTCGCGGAGGACCTTCACCTTGTAGCCCAGCTCCGTGAGCCCTTCGCGGATGCGCCCGCCGTGGTGGTCGGGGAGCAGGATCGCCTCGCAGCGCAGGGTCTCGAGCGACTTCGGGCTCAGGTGGTCGGGATGGCCGTGCGAGATCCACGCGAACTTCGCGGCGCGCACCGACTCGATCTGCTCCGGCGGGACCGGGTGGGCGAGCGCCCAGCTCCCGAAGTACGCGCTGCCGTCGGTCCAGGGATCGGTGACGAGGAGCGGTCCCTTGTCGTGCACGATGAGGGTCGCGTTGCCGACGGTCTCGAAGCCGAGGTCCATGCGTCGTGGGTCTCGAGGGTTGGTGATCGGATTGGCGGCGACGCCGCTGCGAGGCAACGTACGCGGCGAGCCCGATGTTTCGGCGCCGGATCCCTGCTCGGCGCAAGATCCCTGCTCGGCGCGGGAACGCTGCTCGGCGCGGGATCGCCGCTCAACGCATCGGCAGGATCCGCACGCGCTCGCCGGGCGCCTCGTCGCCCCCGGCCGCGAGCACGATCTCCCAAGCCCACTCCTCGCGGCTCGGATCACGCCACAGCCGCGCCGGCACCGGCACCACCGCCGGGGAGACGCTGAGCACGGTGCTCGGGCGGTACCCCGCGCAACCGTCGCGCACGACCCGCACGTCGCTGGCCAGCGGCAGGCGATCGCGAGCAGCCTCCGGCACGTAGGCGAGGATGCGCCGCGCACTCGTGTCGACGATCGTCAGCAGCGTCGAGCCGCCCGCGACCCACTGTCCCGCCGTGTAGTTCACCGTTTCGACCTTGCCGCCCACCGGCGCCAGGAGGTCGAGTCGCGCGCCGTCGAGTGCGATCCGCTCCAGCTCCGTCTCCTGCACCTTCAGGCGCCAGCGCATCGGCTCGAGCAGCGTGTCGAGAGGAAGCGCCACGCCGTCGCTCGCGACGAACTCGTCCTGGCGCTGCCGCGCCGACGCAACGCGCGCCTTGCGCTCGACGAGGACGCCCTCGAGTTCGGTGATCCTCTTCTCGAGCGCATCCTGGTCGGTGCGCACGCGCACGAGGGTCGCGTCCGCCGCGATGCCCTGCTTCTCGAGTGTCGTCTGGCGCCCGACCTCGATCTCCAGGCCCTTCAGGCGCACGCGCGCCTCGGCGATCTCCGCCTGGGTCTCGAGTTCGTCGAGGCGCGCCGCCTCGACCTCGCTCGTCCGCCGGCGCAGCTCCGTCGCCACGTCGAGCTTGCGCCGCGCGTCGTCGATGGACACCGAATGGGTCAACTCCGCCTCGCGTTGGCGGAGGTCGGCGCGCAGTCCTTCGAGCGCGCTGCGGGCGCCGGCGAGACGGAGCCGCAGGTCCGAGTCGCTGAGCCGACCCACCACCTGCCCGGCCTCGACGCGCTGGTGACGATCGACGGTGACTGCGACGAGGGTACCACCGACCGACACCACGACCGCCGTGCGCTGGGCCTCGACGACGCCGACGATGGCACTCGCGCGCCACGCGCCCGGCAACAGGAACAGCACGCCGACGATGGCGGCGCACCACACCGCGAACGGCGTGAAGCGCTGGACGTACCGGCGACTGCCATGCCCCTGATGCTTGCCCCGCGCGATCTGCTCACCCGCCATCACAGTTCCTCGTGCTCCGTCTGCATCGAGATGCTCACGTCCCGCGCTCCGGCCAACCCGCGCACGTCGGCCACCAGTTCGATCGACCGGCCAGGGTCGGACATCTCGAGCTGGTAGGCGAGTTCCAGCTCACCGTCGACGAGGCCTTCGCGGACCTGCAGGACCGAGAACGACCGGCAGAACCGCTTGAGCATGGCGTGCAGGTCGGTGCTCGCGGGTCCGGCCGCCGGCAGGTTCAGGCGCAGCACGCCATCGCCGCTCACCCGCTGGCCGAAGCGCACCCAATCCAGATAGAGCGCAACCAGCAGCGCAAACCCCCCGCCCACCGCAGAGAGCAGCAGGTTCTGTGCGCCCACCGAGATCCCCATCGCCACCGCCAGGAACAGGAACACCGTGTCGCGGGTGTCCTTGACCGGCGTGCGGAATCGGATGAGCGCCAGCGCCCCGAACAGGCCGAACGCGCGCGCCAGGCTGTCCCCGATGGCGAGCATCACCAGCGTCACGATCAGGCACAGGAGCACGAGGGCCTGGGTCGTCGACCGTGAGTAGCTCACGCCGCGATGCGTGCGGATGTAGACCCACGCCAGCGCCTTGCCGAGGACGAACGCCATCAGCAGATGCAGGACCGTCGACTGGAGCGAGGGCCAGGCCTGCGCCAGGGAGGAACCGAACTCGCTCAGCAGCTCACCCATGGGTATCAGCTCGACGTGACCGCTCCGCGGCCGAGGACGCAGTCGATCGCGGCACAGTATTTCGAGTAGGAGGTGCGCGGTAGCTCGAATCGCTTGACGAGTTGCAGCAGCCAGCTCGGGCAGCGATCGTTGAACTTGAGCTCGAGGATCACCTGGCGCTCGCCGATCGAGTGGAAGCCGGGACCGTCGACGATGACCACCTCACGCGTCTGCGTCGCTGCACGCAACCGCCGGTCGAACGTCACTCGCACGTCCGGGTCGGTGAGTCCGACGTACGCCTCCCGGTCGTACCGGACGAGCACACGCGGCCGGGCGCGCGTGGCGAGCATGAGACGCACGAACTCGTCGAGCCAGAAACGCTGCTGAGCGCTCATGCCCGGCAGATCGATCTGTCGTCCGGCCAGGAGGAACGGTAGTGCGCTGCGCGGGACGACCGCGCGCCACTTGCGCACCACGCGGTCGGCGCGGCGCTTGATCTCGAAGAGCACAGGGGCTGAGGCGTCGTCGGAGTACGCCCGGATGCGGAGCTTGAAGCGCGTGCGCAGACCCTCGCGCGTCTCGCGGTAGAGGCGCAGGTCCTCGCTGTCGAGGTACAGGCTCGAGATCGGGTAGGTGAACCCGGGACGACGTGCTGCGTACGGATCCGGCGTCAGGAAGGACGCCGCGCTGCGCGCAATGCGCAGCGCGACGGCCTCCGACACGAGGTACTTGCACTCGTAACGCTGGATCTCCGCCATCGCGGCGCTCCGCCTACGGGCAGATCACGATCTGCAGCGCGGTGCTCCCGTCCACGGCCGTGCCGTTCGCGCCGATCACCTGCAGGTTGAGGCCGACGCCCACGAGATGGGCTGCGGCCGGGATCGCCAGCGCCGTGTTCGCGGTGCCGCTGGCATCGAGCGGGAGGTAGAACGGCCCGACGAGGCTCAGCGCGTCGAGCAGGAGCACCTCGCCCGGCAGGGAGAACGGCGTGAGGTCGATGTGCGCCGGGCCGGCGGCGAAGAACAAGGCTCCCAGCCCCGAGGCGGGCGCGCCGGTGATCGACAGCGTCGGCGAAGTGCCGATGCGTGGCGACCCGGTGAGCGCCAACGTGGACGCGTTCGCCCGCGAATCCAGCGCGCTGTAGCCGCGTACGCCGCAGCCCGCCAGTTCGTTGCGCGCGTTGCCGGTGGAGGCCTTGAAGGTCACCCAAGGCAGGCCGCCGTCGAGGTAGCGGCCCGTCGATACGTCGGCGACCTGGAGACCGAAGCTCATGCTCTCGAGGAGCGTGATCCCGTCCGCCGCGAAGAGGGCAAGGTCCTCTCCACCGGACGACAACTTGAAGTTGGCGTGGAGCGGACCCTGCGTGCCGTCCTCGTCGCACCAGATCAGCATCGTGCCGAACGCGGGGATTGCGAAGTTGGCAGGGATCTGGAACTTGGGCCGGGTGATGTCATCGGTCACCCACATCCCGCCCACGTTCACCGCCTGGTTGGACGTGTTGTAGAGCTCGACCCAGTCCTCGTACTGGTTGTTCTCGTCGCGAAGGCCCGACGTGTTCTGCGCCATGAACTCGTTGATCCGGATCGGCGAGGTGCCGGTCGGCCACGCCACCATGAACTGTCTGGCGAACTGCTCGGCGGTCGGCGGCGAGTAGGTCGCGAGGCCACTCGCGGTCGAAGCCTCCACGTAGTAGTCGATGAGCGACCCGGGAGCCTGCCCGGCGATGAACGCCCCGAACACGCCGTCGTTCGCCGCGCCGTCGCCGTGCGCGCCGTCGTCGAACATCGGCGTCGAGCTGAACGGTCCGAACTTGCGCCAGTACAGCCGAACGGCCGCCGCGTGCGACGACGCGGTGACCGTCACCGTGATCTGCTGCGAGGGCAGCGGGCTGGCGGGTGCGTGCCCGAGTGCCGTCAGCACCGTGCGCGGCTGGCTGAGGTCAGCGTGCGTGCGCAGGAACGCCTCGCGTCCCTGGATGAACGGTAGCACGCCGGGAATGGTGTTGCCGCCGATGCCGCCGAGGCTGACCGATTGGGTCAGGTTGTTCAGGAACAACGTCGTCGAGTAGATCTTCTTGGTGTCCGCTGTCACCATCGGCGTGAGCGTCGTGTGGAACCGCTGCGCCATCGGCCCCATCAGCGCGTAGTTGAAGGTCTCCTCGACCACCGTGCGCACGTGCGACTTGTAGCGCTCGCGCCAGTCCGGGAAGACCAGCGTCTTGCTGAGCCCCGGCTTGATCGTGCTCGTGGTGTTGCGCCAGATGTCGTAGTTCGACGCCGCCGCCATCGACTCGTTGAGATCGAACGGGAACACGTGGAAGTCGCCGTGGATCGCATCGTGGTAGGCGAAATGGTCCTTGCCGCTGCCGATGTAGCTGTCGTCCTGCGTGGTGACGTTCATCACCGCGATGTAGCGGTAGAACTGGTCCACGTTGAACCACGCCGGCAACAGCGCCTGGAGCTGGTTGCTCGGCGTGTTGTTCAGGACGTTGCACATCTGCATGAGGTCCGTGCCGTCGCCCTGCTTCGCCTGATAGGCGGAGAGGTACTGGTTGACGTCCGTGCCCAGCCACGTGTAGGCGCAGCGCCCGTTGCCGAAGCTGCCCGACGTGGGGAAGCCGCGGTAGCGGTTGCCGTCGTTGCTGCGCCACCACAGCCGCATCATGTCCTTGTTGGGTTGCTGGACGTTGATGAAGACGCCCCAGTACGTGCCGTTGAGGTGCACGCGCACGAAGTTGCAGAGCGGAGCCGGGCCGTGCCGGCGCATGACCCAGTAGGTCAGGAACTCGCGCAGGAAGGTCGGGTCGTGGAACCCGTTGTTGAAGTTGAGGTGTTCGTACCCGTACAGGTCCTGTCCGGGGACGTAGGCATCGGTCTCGATGTTCAAGCTCCGCTTCTCCGACGTGGGCGGGAGCTGGAAGTACGAAGAGTTGCCGCGGAAGCGCACGCCGACGTTGGGGTAGGTGACGCCGTCCACGGTCATGTTGGCCGGGATGTTGATCTCCGCCGCGTAGTTCTGCAGCAGGAGCTGCCACCAGTTGGACTGCGCGAAGGTGATGTAGACGTCGCGGATGACCTCGATGTCGTAGAGGTCGGGCGTCTGCGCGGGCGTGGGAACGGAGAGGAGGGCGGCGAGTGCCGCGGCCAGGGTGCGCTTCAACATGGCGGAGAGGGGACGGAGGACGTCCGACCGGGGGCAGCGGCGGAGGGAGGCGGGATTGTCGCGGAGGACTCCCCCGTTGGCGCCCCCCTCGCGCGAGAAATCCGGTGGCGATCCAAGAACTTCTGCGGCTGCCCCGGGGGTCAGCATCCACGTTCTCCCCTTGCGGCGGGCGGGACCAGCCGCACTCGCCCCGGGCCGGATCGCGCGGTCCGGCCTTGCCGCCCGCCCCCCGACGGCGTGTCGTTCCGCCCCATGCGTGTCATCGAGTGCACCACCCAGGACGAGGCCGCCGACCTCGTCGCAACCGAGATCCTCACCGCACTCCGCGGCAAGCCCGACCTGGTGCTCGGCCTGGCGACGGGTTCGACCCCCATCGGGGTGTACGAGCGCCTGGTTCGCGCCCACCGCGACCAGGGTGCCGACTTCTCGCGAGTGGTGACCTTCAACCTCGACGAGTACATCGGGCTCGGGCCCGACCACCCGCAGAGCTACCGCGCGTTCATGGCCCGGCACCTGTTCGACGGGATCTCGATCCCGCGCTCGCAGGTGCATTTTCCTCCGGTCGAGGGCCGCGACCTCACCGCGGCGTGCGCCGAATACGAGGCGGCGATCGTCGCGGCCGGCGGCATCGACATCCAGGTGCTCGGCATCGGCAGCAACGGCCACATCGGCTTCAACGAGCCGACCTCGTCGCTCGCCTCGCGCACGCGGGTGAAGACGCTGACCGACAAGACCCTCGCCGACAACGCACGCTTCTACGGCCCTGGGGAGACCCAGCCGCAACTGGCGACGACCATGGGCATCGGCACGATCCTCGCTGCCCGGCGCGTGCTCCTGCAGTCGTTCGGCCAGAAGAAGGCGCAAGCCGTGCACGCCGCGATCGAGGGACCGATCTCGAGCTTCTGGCCGGCCAGCGCCCTGCAACTCCACCCCGACGTGACCTTCTTCCTCGACGCCGACTCGGCATCCCTGCTCACGATGCGCGCCTACTACCAGCGCACCCGCCGCAACGAACTCGACCGCCGGCGCTGACGGTATCCTCGCCCCGCCTCCCTCCCCCACCACGACCCGAAAGCCGCATGACGACGCTCGTTCGCCCCGCCGCCGACCTCTTCCAGGAAGCGCTCACCCGCCTCGAGGTGGCGCGCCGTCACTGCGACATCCACGCGGAGACCTTCGAACGCCTGCAACGACCGAAGTCGACGCTGATCGTCGCCGTGCCGGTGCGCATGGACGACGGATCCCTGCGCGTGTTCGAGGGCTACCGCGTACACCACGACGACACGCGCGGCCCCTACAAGGGCGGCATCCGCTACCACCCGCAGGTCGACCTCGCGGAGGTGAAGGCACTCGCGCTGTGGATGACCTGCAAGTGCGCGGTCGTCGGCATCCCGTACGGCGGCGCCAAGGGCGGGATCTGCGTGAATCCGAAGGAACTCAGCCGCCTCGAACTCGAGCGCCTCAGCCGCGGCTTCATCCAGCAGATCGCCGACTTCATCGGGCCGGACACCGACATCCCCGCCCCCGACGTCTACACCAACTCGATGGTGATGGCCTGGATGATGGATGAGTACTCGCGCATCAAGCGCGCGAAGTGCCCGGCGGTCATCACTGGCAAGCCGATCTCGCTGGGTGGGAGCCTGGGCCGCGACGACGCGACGGGACGCGGCGCGTACTACTGCGTGAAGCAGCTCGAGACCCTGCGCCGGTGGAAGCCGGCCGACATCGCGGTCGCGGTGCAGGGCTTCGGCAACGCCGGCCAGCACTTCGCCGCGCTGCTGGCGCACGACGGCTATCGGATCGTGGCGATCAGCGACTCGGCCGGCGGCATCCACTGTGCCGCGGGGATCGACGTCGTGGCGGCGATCCGCGCGAAGAACGCGGGGCAGACGGTGCCGCAGCTCGGGCGTGCAGCCGGCATCGCGCGCGCCGGAGCGTGCCAGGTGATCAGCAACGAAGCGCTCCTGCAGCTCGACGTCGAGGTGCTCGCCCCCGCGGCGCTCGAGAAGCAGCTCACCGGCGACAACGCCGCCGCGGTGCAGGCCCGGGTCGTCGTGGAGCTGGCGAACGGTCCGACCACGGCGGCGGCCGACGCGATCCTGCACGAGCGCGGCACGATCGTCGTGCCCGACATCCTCGCCAACGCCGGCGGCGTGACGGTGAGCTACTTCGAATGGGTGCAGAACCGGTCGGGCTTCTACTGGACCGCCGACGAGGTCCATGGGCGCCTGCGGGAGATCATGGCGCGCGAGTTCGCCGCCGTGTACGGGCGCGCCGAGAAGGCCCGGATCGACATGCGCACCGCCGCGTACGCCCAAGCCCTCGACCGCATCGGCGCGGCGGTCAACGCCCAAGGCACGGCGGCGTTCTTCAGCGCGACGGCGCGCGCGGTGGCGGCTCCCTGACCCGCCACGTCGCGCGTCCATCTCGGCCATCTCGGCCATCTCGGCCATCTCGGTCGGGGCACTTGCGGTGCCGACCACGACGACGGAGACTCCGCGCTTCCCTGCTCCGCCTCCTTCTCCTCTCCGTCCGGACGCAATGCGCCAGTTCCACCCTCTCGTCGTCGCCGCCGCGGCGCTCTCCCTGGCGGCTTCTGCCGCCACCCAGACGCTCAACTGCCAGCAGCTCGCCCACGTCGACCGGTTCCCCGGCGCCGTGAGCCCGACCAACAACTACGCCGGTGTCTGGGGCATGGTCGTCAACGGCCGCGAGTACGCACTCGTGCCCGCGCGCTCCGGGACGCTGGTCTACGACTGCGCCAACCCGAGCGCGCCGGTCGAGAAGGCCCTCATCAACGGTCCAGGCAGCGGCAGCACGCCGTACTTCTGGCGTGAGGCCAACGGCACCGGCAGCTACGCGTACATCTCGTCGGAGCACGGCGCCGCGCAGGTCATCAACGTCGCCGCCGCCACGCCGGTGCTCGCCGGCACCTTCGGCATCAACGCCCACACGGTCTCCGTCGACCCCGGCACGCAGCGGCTCTGGCTCAACGGCGGCGGGGCTCCGCGCGGGGGTTGCAACATCTACAACCTCGCCGCCAGCGCGGTGAACCCGCCGCTCGTCGGCTCCTACAACGGCGACTACGTCCACGACTGCTATCCGTACGCCGGCTATGCGTACCTGGGCCAGATCTTCGCCGGCAACGTGCGGATCCTGAACACGCAGGCGTTCCCCACGCTGACCATCGAGAGCACGCGGCAGACGCCGGGCAACTTCACGCACAACGCGTGGGTCAACAAGGCGGCGACGGTGATGGTCACCGCCGACGAGAACCACGGCGGCTGCCTCACCATCTATGACATCACCTTCAAGAACGCGCCGGTCCAACTCGCGACCTGGTGCAGCCCGACCGGCGCGACGATCCACAACGCGTTCATCAAGGGCAAGATCGCGCACTTCTCGTCGTACTCCGCCGGCTACTACGCGGTCGACATCAGCAACCCGTCGAGCCCCCAGCTCATCGCGAGCTTCGACACGAGCCCGCAGACCAACAACGACTACCACGGCTGCTGGGGCTGCTACCCGTTCCAGCCGTCCGGTGTCATCTACCTGACCGACATGCAGACGGGCTTCTGGGTCGTCCGCCCGTCGTGCGGCGTGCCCAACGACTACGGCACCGGCACCGCCGGCACCGGCGGCAAGACGCCCGCGATCGACTACGCCGGCGGCTTCGCCAAGGTCGCCAACGCGACGTTCGGACTCGAGTGCACCGACATCGCGCCGAACGCGCCGGTCGCGCTGTTCCTGGCCGCGGGCCAGGCCAACGTGCCCGCCTTCGGGATCACCATCAACGTCGACCTCGGCCAGCCGTTCGTGATGTTCGGCGGCACCGCGAGCGCGCAGGGCAGCATCACCTTCGGCATCCCGATCCCCAACGTCGCCGGCTACGGCGGGATGAACTTCAACGCCCAGATCGTGAGCGCCGACGCCAACGGCCCGCAGGGCCTCGCCGCCTCGCGCGGCTTCGCGTTGACGATCTGTCCGTAGCGCGGTTTCGCGCCGGATCTCGCTGTTCGACGCGTGCACCCGGAACGTGCAGCGCGAGCGCCCGTCGGTCTGCTCGATCAGGTCCGCCCGCACGTTGTTCGTGGACACGTACCAGCGCTCGGCCACGCTCCTGACCACGAACGAGTTGAGCCCGTCGTCGAAGCAGGTCTTCGCCACCCCCACGTCGGCGGCACGGAAGTGCCGGACCCGGTAGGGCTGGTGCACCTGGAAGTAGAAGACGACGGCGGTCATCCCGCGGGATCTTGAGTACGGGTCCGGCGCGCCAGCGCACAAACCGAGGGGGCGAACGGGGCGGCGAACAGGCACCTCAAACTCCTCCGCACGCTTCCTCACCTGCATCCCTGTTCCTCCGTCACCGAGCGCTCCATCCGTGCCACCGGATGGCATGGCCGCGCTCGCCCGACGCTGGCGCCGGCGGGAACCCCAGGACACCGTCCTGTACCAGGTCCTCGCGCACCGTCGAACGTCGAACCGGAGGGCCTCGATGCGTCGGTGCGCCACCTCCTCGGCGCAGCCGCGATGCAGGGTCGCATCGCGTTCGGGCATCCGAGCAGTATGTCGAACAAGCTGCGTGTCGCGGGCCACCAGCGTGGGGAGGGCTGGATCCGGCACCGTCCGCAGCCTCGTTCCTTGGAAAGCGACGGTGCTTGTGGTCTACTCTAGCAAATGCAACCCGCGGTCTGACGAACATGTTGATCCACAATCCCTATCTACATATCTCGTCCTGTCGACGAATCCTGATTGCCAAGATCCTGATTCTCGCAGCTGTCTCAACGTGCACGAGCTGCGTAGTGACACATTTTCCAGGCTACATGTTGGCCTACTTCGTGGAGGGTGCGGGTTCTGAGGTTCGCGTACGAACATCTGGGGATGGCGTGACGTGGTCAGGAGCGACGCTCGCCACTTCGGACTTGGTCGATCGACTGCCAGACGATACGCCACACTTGATCGGCGCTGCGACGGATCCCAGTGGTTTGGTAAGAACCGTGGTTATCGCCGACGAGCACAGGTACCATGTATGGCAAGGCATCGGTCCGGTATGGGGTTTTTATTCGGGTTTCGGCTCGATATCAGACTGGTATCCTCCACGAGCCGAACTCTGTGTGCGATTCGCGTCCTCGAAGTACACCTTTGCTGCGTCTTCTCAAGACTTCCTCTTGCCACCGACCACCCAGACTTCGGGCTTCTGGCCGGTTGGAGTCTGATCGGATTCAATTGGTCGTGGGACGATCCGCTTCCCGACGACCCAGACCACAGTTTGCTTCCTTTCCATGGCTACGTGCATCACACTGCGATCGAGACAATACGTCGCGAGGATCTACCGAGGCGACTGGTTGTCGTCGGGGAAGTTGGTGATGGAAGCAAGGGGCCTCGGAAGTTGGTCGCTGTGTATACCGATTTGGACGCGGAAGGTTTGCCGACCGGCTACTCGAAGCCCATCACGCTGCCGGCAAACGATTTGGTTTTTCCGTCAACGAATCGACCGTTCCTGACAACGACGGGGGACGCGGGCATCAACCAGCGCTCGCTTTGTCTGGCGTTCGGTACACGCCTCCTCAACTCTCTCTCTGTAGATCTATACAAGTCTGCCGACGGCGAACAGTGGTCCTGGCTACGTCGCGTGACGGTTCGCTCTGAGTTGCTGCTAGGCATTGCAGGTCATCCGGACGGCTCCCTGTTGCTACTTACGAGTGAGAATCCGATGACGTTCCGGGCCAAGGTGTGGCGCGTGCCACAGATGGAAACCGGCGACCCCATCGACCTCGGTGTGGACGACTTGTTCGACGAGATGCCAATCCGCAACAGATCCGTCGCCTTTGTGGCAACCGGTGGTGGATGACGGTTGGACCACTGCTCAACCAAGAGGCCTTGTTGGCTCGGGAATGACCAACTGCTTGTCGTACCAGCGGGCTGTGCCGAGTTCTTCTGCCTCCGCCCATTCCGCCCGCGGCTTCGCCGCCTTGCACGCACGCACCCCAGCCAGGCATGGCCAGACGCAAGCCTCCCGCCCAGAGGCGCCACCGCTACTCCTGGGCTGAGCTGCTCCGCCGCGTGTTCCACATCGACGTGTTTCTGTGACAGGCAGCTTGTTCGACCTACTGCTCGCCCGCCTACGACCGCCCCACGCCCGGCAGCGAGTCCGCCAGCGCGCGCCGCGGCGTGCGCCCGCCGAGGATCTCGCTGTTCGACGCGTGCAGCCGCGCTTCCTCGATCGTGATGAGGTTGCGGTTGATCAGCGTGCGCAGGCCCTGGTCGGCGACCTGCATGCCCAGGCCACGGCTGCGCTCCATGATCGCGGGGATCTCGCCGAACGAGCCCGCGCGCACGTGCGTCTGCACCGACGGGCTGTTGATCATGATCTCGTGCAGGGGCACGCAGCCGCTGGTCTGCGCGCGGCGGATCAGCGACTGCGAGACCAGCGCCCGCAACGCAAGCGACAGCCGCGAGCGCACGCGCTCCTGCATGGCCGGCGGACAGGAGTTCACCATCTCGTGCAGCGCGCCGACCACGCCGCTGGCGTGCACGGTGGTGAGCACCAGCAGGCCGCGTTCCGCTGCGTCCAGGACGGCGAGCAGGGTCTCGCAGTCCTGCAGATCCCCCACCATCACGACGTCGCCGTCGTTGCGCACCGCGTCGCGCACACCCTCGGCGAACGACGCGACGTGCACGCCGACCTCGCGCTGGTGCACCAGGGCCGTCGCCGGGCGGTAGATGTGTTCCACCGGGCGTTCGATCGTGACGATGTGGCCCGCGAACGTCTGGTTGACGCGGTCGACCATCGACGCCAGCGTCGTGCTCTTGCCGGAGCCCATGAACCCGGTGAGGACCACGAGCCCGCTGCGGAACTCGACGAAGCTGCTGAGCAGCTCCGGCAACCCCAGCGCCTCGAAGGTGGGGATCTGCTGCGGCAGGCACGCGAAGGAGACCTTCAGGCCGGTCTCGAGCCGCATCACGGTGGTCCGGTAGCGATCCCCGCTGGATGCGTGGTACAGCACGCGCACTTCGCGCCCGCGCTTGAGCTGGCGCCAGTGATCGTCGAACAGGAACGACCGGCAGAGGTCCTCGACGGCACCAGCGGTCAGCGCCGGTTCGTCGGAGTTGACGAGCGTCCCCTGCACGCGCACCAGCGGCGGCTGGCCGGCCATGATGCAGACCGACGTGGCGCCCAGGCGCGAGATGCCGCTCAGCAGGCCCTCGAGCTGTGCCTTGGTCGAGATCGACGGATCGAGAGAAGGGTTGGTCATCGCTTCTGCACCTGCTGGAGCACGCGCGACTTGTCCTCGGCGCGGCGGAACGCATCCTCGAAGCGGATCTTCTGATCCCCGACCAGGGCGATGAGGCTGTCGTCCATGCTGTGCCCGCAGTCGGCGCCTTCGAGGCGCATCAGCAGGTTGAGCTGGTTGAGCGTGCCGGCCCGGACCACCTCGCGCGCGGCGTCGTTCATCACCAGCAGCTCCGTCGCCAGCCGGCTTTCCGCGCCGTCCTGGCTGGGCACCAGGCTCAGCGTCACGACGCAGGTCAACGCCGCGGCGAGCACGTTGCGGACGCGGGCCAGGTCGTAGGTGGGGTAACCGCACAGGATGCGTTCGAGCGCGGCCACGACCGAGCGGGCGTGCAGGGCAGCGACGACGAGCTGGCCGGACTCCGCGGCCCGCAGGGCCAGGTCCAGGACCTCGATGTCGGGGACGTCACCGATGAACAGGGCATCGGGCGCGTCGGCGATCGCGGCGCGCAGGCCGCTCGCGAAGGACTCCGTGTCGATGCCCACGCGCCGTCGCGCCACGACGGCGGGTGTGATCGGCAGCGGTCCCTCGAACAGCTTGTCGAGCGCGAGCACGAACCGGTTCTTCTCGCTGGCCACCGTCAGCAGCAGCGTGTTGAGGGTCTCGGTGAGCCCACCGCCGACTTCGCCGGTGACGAGCACGAGGCCGCGACCCGCGGACACGGCGCGCGACAGTTCCACCGGCAGCCCCGCCGCGCGCGCCTCGCGGATCGGCTCGGGATGCAGGTGCGCGATCACCGCCACGCCATCGAAGTGGCGATACGCCGAGACCCGCCCGCGGGCGACGCCCGGCGCGACGAGTTCGCGGGTGACCGACTTGTGCTCCGCCATCGCCACCATCGCGTCGGTGCCGAGCCGGTTGTTGATGAACTCGAAGATGTCCTGCGGCCGGACCGCCGACTCGCTGAGCGCGCGGAGCGTGCCACCGATCCGCACCATCACCGGACGACCCTCGGTCATGATCAGGTCCGACGCGCCGAGCTGCGCGGCCGCGCGCAGGTAGCTCTCCGGATCGCCGCCCTCGTGCCCGAGGCTGTCGCGCACGCGCGCGCGTCGCGACGCCTGCACGGCCAGCAGCTCGTCCAGGGTCTCGCGGGTGATCACCCCCTCGTCGACGAAGATCTCGCCGAGCGGTCGCTGCCCGCCGGTCAGCGCCTGGATCTCGAGACAACGCTCGAGGTCCTCCTGCCGCATCAGCGGATTCTCGAGGAGGATCGAGCCGAGGCGGGTGTCGTTCATCGTGACGATGGGCTTCACGCTTCGTCGTCATCGGCACTGCGGCGACGGAGGCTTTAGGCGGAGCGGGAGCCGCCGACCGCACCGCCCGGGGTCACCGCTGCGCCAGCTCGCGGCCGAACACCGCATCGCTCCACGCGGCGGCGTCCGCCGCGCGCGCGAGCTCGGCGGCCGCCTCCGGGTCGCCCGCCGCACGCAACCAATGCCCGATCAGGAGTCGACGCAGCCAGTTCTCCCCACAGGCCGCCTCCACGGCCAGGGCCTCCGCCTCCGCACGCGTTGCCGGCCAGGCCGTCGCCGTCCCCGCGAGCAGCGCGGCCGCCGGGCCAGCGGCCGCCACGATGCGCGCGTACGCCTCCCGGTCGGCCAGCGCGATCGCCGCCGCGCCTGCCAGCAACGCCGTGCGCGGCCCCTCGGCGGCGATGGCCTGCTCACCCGACGCGGCGAGCACGCGAAGGAACCGCAGCCGCTCGTCGCGGTCGGGAGCCCCGTCCGTCAGCATGCGCAGCGCCGCGACGTGATCGGCAGGACCGCGCCGTAGCCAGAGCCCGAACCCGTGCCAGCACAGGACGAACGTCAGGAAGAGCCAGGGCAGGCAACGGCGCACGCGGGGAGTCTCGCCGGGTTACCTCGCGCACTCAACGACGGGTTCAGCGCACGAGCAGGACGCGGTTCGAAGAGTCGGTGCTGATGCGCGCGGAGAGCGACTCCTCGCCGATGACCGACGCCCTCGCCACGTGCACGCCGGTGCCCACCGCCAGGCCCGGCAACCCCGACACATCGGCGAGGACTTCGAGCACGGAGCCCGAGAACGCGACGCGGCCGCGCAACGGCGTCTCGACGCCGTCGACCCGGGCGAGCAACCGGGCCCCGCCGGACGCCAAGCTGACCTCGAGGCGAATCTCGGGACGCGGCCCGGGCCGGCGCGCGTCGCCCCGCAGCGTCAGCCCATAGGCCGTGGTCTGCCCCACGCGCGGAGCGATCGCCCCGTCGTGCACGGTGAACGCCAACGCGAGCGCGGCGCCCGCACGACCAACCCACACGCTCGCCAGGTCGACGCCGAACAGGCCCCTGGTGTCGACATCCTCGCGTGGGTCGTCGAGCGCGCGGCCCTCGCGCGGCCACTCGTCGAGGACGCCGTCGATGCGGATCGGCACCTCCGGCAGGTCGTGCACGTACACGAGATCCAGCAGCTCCGCGGCACGCGTCTGCGTCATGCCGGGCAGGAGGCCGAACAGCTCCGCGTCGGTGAGACTCGCGGCCAGCGGGTAGTCGCCGTCGAAGCGCGGCAGCAGCGCCCGCGGCTCGAGGCTCGCGCCCGGACCGGTCCACAGCCAGGGCTGCACGAGGATGTCGCCGAAGCCCCGGATCGTCATACGTTGCGTACCGGGCGCCTTCGTGCCGAGCGACAGGGCCCCGAGGCTCGCCTCGATCTCCTCCTGCCGGCTCGCGTCGAAGCCCACCGGCATCACCAGCACGTCGTCGCCCTGGTCGTCGCGCTCGTTGCGGAGCGAACGCCACGCGAAGAATGCAGCCTCGGCCGCGCCGGCTGCGGCGATCGCCGTGCGCGCCTCGACGGGTGCGCGGCGCCGTAGCAACCCGGAGTTCACCCTGAGCAGGTCTTCGACGGTCGTCGTCGAAAGCGTCGCGAGATCGAAGTCGAGGTCGAGGTCCTCCGCCTGGTCGATCACGGCGATGGTCGCGAGGAGCACGGCCCGCCACGCCAGCAGGTCGGTGTGATCGAGTTCGCGCTCACCCGGCAGCCACGGTTCGAGCAAGGCGAGGCGGAACAGGATCGCGGTGGCCGCCGGCACCTGGGCGAGATCGTCGAGCGCGAGTTCGAGCACCGGCCGCACGCGGGCGCGCAGCATGGCGACGATCTCGCTGGTTCGCGGCGCGCCGGCGGCGATCGGGGACGGCAGCGCGAGGTCGCCGGCCAGGAGGCGCGCCCAGAGGGAACGACGCCCCACGTCGAGCCCCAGCCGGGTCGCCACTTCACCCACGCTGTCGAGCCCGACGGTGTCGTCGGTGCGATCGTTCAGCACCACCGCCACGCGGGTGAAGGCTCGCAGCGCGCCTGGTACCGGCGACAGCGGATCGGCGCGCTGCGCCTCCGCCAGGAGCTGGTCGGCGGCGACGAGGCCGGCGTCGGTGCCCGTCGCGAGCGCGTCGAGCGCGCGCTGGGCGAGTGCCTCGCCATCCCCGACCCGGCGTGGCTGCGCCGCCAGCCGCACCTGCAGGTCCACGAGTTCCTGCACGGCGAAGCTCGCGACCCTCGTGCTGCGCTCCACCAGCGGATCGGTACCGATGAGACCGACCCGCGTCGTGGCCTCGACGCCGACGGGCGCGGCCGCAGGCTTGCGCCCTACGACCACGAGGTCGGTCGCCGCGCGCACCTCCGGCAGCGCGACCGGCAACCGCAGGGTCGCCGGCAGGAGCAACGGACCCGGATCGGGGGCGAGGCGCAGGCGCAGGCCCACCGACGCGCCGCCCGTGCCGGCAAACGGGATGTCATCGGCCGCGGCCAGCTCGACCTCCACCAGGTGCGGCAGCGCGCCGAGCGGCACGGTGAGGACGAGGCCTTCGAGCGAAGTGCCGCCCGCGCCGCGCAGTTCACCGCCGGCGGGGCCGAGCTGCGTCCTGATCGTGGCGTTCGATGGGACCCGCTGGAGGGGCTCCCGACCGCTGCAGGCGGGCAGCAACGCGAGCGCGAGACATGGGATCGTGAGCCGCACGGCGCGGCGATGATCGCGGGCCGGGTCGGGGTTGTCGAGGGCTGCCGTGCCATCGGGTTGCGCCCTCACCTCACCGTTGCGGCTAGACTCCCTTGCCGCCGGCCTCTCTGCCTCCGCGGTTTCTCCGCTCCTTCGTCCCATGCGCTTCCTCGCTCTCCCGCTCACCGTCGTTCTCCTCGCCGCCGCACCCCGCACCCAGGTCGCGATCGATCCGCCGGTCCACCACCTCGTGCAGGTGCTGGTCCGCGACGCGAGCACGCTCGCCGCGCTGCAGCGCCTCGACCTCGATCTCGCGGCGTGCTCTACCATCGAGCTGCCCGCCAAGAAGGTCGACGTCATCGCCACCGACGCCGACATCGGCAAGCTGCGGGCAGCCGGCCTCGAGTTCGAGGTCGCGATCACCAACCTCGAAGCGCACCACGCGCGCGAGCTGGCCAGGTTCGGCCAGGCCCACGTGCAGACCCTGACCCCACCGCTCGGTCAGGGTGCGATGGGTGGGCACTACACGCTGGCCCAGATCACCGCGATCCTCGACTCGTTCGCACGCGACTTCCCCGGCCTGTGCAGCACTCGCGTGAGCATCGGCACGAGCCACGAAGGTCGCGACATCTGGATGGTGAAGATCAGCGACAACGTCAACGTCGACGAGAACGAGCCGGAGGTGCTCTACGACGCCGTGCACCACGCGCGCGAGATGCTGTCGGTCGAGACCATGCTCCTGTTCATGGACGAGCTGCTCACCAACTACGCCACCGACCCGGAGGCGCGCTTCATCGTCGACAACCGCGAGCTGTTCTTCGTGCCGGTCGTGAACCCCGACGGCCACGAGTACAACCGGACGACCAACCCCGGCGGCGGCGGCATGTGGCGCAAGAACCGGCGCAACAACGGCGGTGGATCGTTCGGCGTCGACCTCAACCGCAACTGGACCACCGGCTGGAACGCGCCCAACGGCGGCAACTCCACCGATCCCAACTCGGACACCTACCGCGGCCCGTCGCCGATGTCGGAGCCGGAGATCCAGGCGATGGATGCCTTCATCCGCACGCGCCAGTTCGTGCAGGGCTTCTCGTGCCACACCTACACCGACATCCTGCTGCGGCCGTGGGGCTACCAGAACGGCGATCCCGCCAACGCCGCCGACTACAACCGCATCGGCGCGCGCGCCACGGCGCGCAACGGGCTGCAGCACGGCGACGCGGCGACCTTGCTCTACATCGCCGCCGGCACCGCGCTCGACCACTATCACGTCGCCTACGGCATGTTTGGCTGGACGCCGGAGATGGGACTGTCGAGCGAGGGCGGCTTCTGGCCGAACCCGACGCAGACCGTCGCCATCGCCACGCGGCACCAGCACATGTTCCGGCAGATCGCCCTCACCTCCGGCGCGCTGCTCGGCGTCGGTGCGGTGACCGTGACGGAGGCGCCCGGCGGCAACAACAACGGCCGCGTCGAGCCGGGTGAGACCGGCCGCGTCGTGGCCCAGGTATCGAACGACGGGTCGGGCAACTTCCTGGGCGCGGTGCAGGCGAGCCTCGTCGCCGTGTCGGCGGGCATCACCATCGGCACCGGCAACGTCAGCCTCGGCGCGATCCCGAAGTTCTCGACCACGAGCAACTCGACGACGCCGCTGACCTTCTCGGTACCCGCCAACTACGCCGGCACGATCGTCGACCTGCGCGTGATCGTGACCGGCGACGGTCAGACCATCGAGAGCCCCCTGCGCATCGTGCTGGGCGAGATCCGCACCATGGTGGACGACGACATGGAGGCCAACCGCGGCTTCGAGCGCAACCCCGCGGGGACCGCCACGACCGGGCAGTTCGAGCGCAGCGCGCCGACGCAGACGGTGAACGGCAGCGTCGTCATCCAGCCGGGCACCGACCACACGCCCACGGGAACGCTGTGCTGGGTCACCGACGGCCGCGGCGGTTCCGCCGGCACCTACGATGTCGACAACGGTTGGACGGAGGTGATCTCGCCGACCCTCGACCTGCAACACCTCGCGCTGGCCCGGCTGACCTGCTGGCGCTGGTATGCCGAGTCGGTCCAGGACGATCCGTTCCAGATCTTCGTGAGCAACGACGGCGGCTTTGCCTGGTCCCAGCTCCTCGACGACCGGTTCAGCACCGGCGCCTGGGTCCCGTTCACCGCCGAGATCCCGGTCCCGCTCACGGCGACCATGGTGTTCCGCTTCCGCGCCCAGGACCTCAACCCCTCGCTCGTCGAGGCGCTGATCGACGACCTCACCATCGAGGGGATCGCGCCGGAGGCCAGCCTCACGCTCCTCTCCTCCGGACGGATCGGGACGACCGCGCGGCTGGGCATGTCCGGGCGCGGGGTGACGGTGGCGGTCCCGCTGGTCGCCGGGGCGGTGGGCAACCTCGCGATCCCGGGGATCTCGGGCAACCTGCTCCTGGACCCGGCCTCCCTGGTCGTCCTGGCCTCGCAGGCCCTCCCGTCCGGGGGGTACGCGGGCCTCGATCTCCCGATCCCAGGGGTGGCGTCACTGGTGGGATCGACCCTGCACTTCCAACTGCTCCAGGTCGCCAACCTCAATGACCTGCGCCTGGGGAACCGACAGACGCTGCGCCTGCGCTGACGCGCCCTTTCGCGGGCCCGCCGGCGCGCCGGCGCGCCGGCGCCCCGGGGCCTTCCCAGCCGGCGATTTGGGGCTAGACTCCGGCCTTCTCCGGCGCCGGAGATCTTGCCCCCAGACTCAGCGGGTCGATTCCCCGCCCCCGAAACTCCCACGGCCAGCCGCCCGCCATTCGCGAGCGCGGCGCCGTCCTTGGCAATGCCAACCAACACCGCAAAGAAGAAGGTCAAGTCCCCTTCCCGCACCGCGACCAAGCCGGTCGCAAAGCCCGCTGCGTCGAAGAAGAAGCCCGCACAGAAACCCGCCAGCGCCAAGTCTCGCGCGACGATCGCGCCGACCAAGGTCTCGCCGCTCCCGCGCGCGATGATGGCCTTCGACGACGACGACGTGCTGCCGAGCGGCGGCAGCGCTCTGGGCATGGGTTTCGGTCGCTGCGGCGGACGCATGCTGGCGAGCCAGGTGGAGCGGCAGATCTGCGACCTGCTCTCGCGCGACGGCGTGGCCCACAGCCATCACCCGCGCCACTTCGAGGTGACCCTCGCGGAGGGTTCGATCGCCGCCTACCCGCCGATGATCGTCGTGCGCGGCCGCGGCCGCGAGGGCAAGACGGTTGTGATCGAGGCGCTCGACGAGATCGACATGCCGCTCCTCGAGAAGATCGCCGCCTTCCGCAAGCAGTACGGGCTCGAGTTCTACGTGAGCTTCGTCGCCGGCGAGGAGGTCCTCGACCAGGTCCCGTTCGACGCCTACGACGAGGCGACCGACGTGCTGAATCTCCCCGCGCTCGTGGGGCGGCTCGCCGACTGACGCGGCGCCCCGCGCAGCGCGCGGGGCCCGCGGTACGGCGCGCCAGAAGGCGGACGAGCGGCAACAGGACTCTTGGCCGGAGGGGCGCGGCCGGCTACGGTCTGTCGCCCGCGTTCGTCCACTTGACACTCCGATTTTGACCGCCCACGCCCTCGTCGATCTCGCCCGGACCAAACGACTGGAAGAACTCGAGCAAGCCTGGAAACAGGCGCTCGCCGCGCCGGGCCCCATCGCGCAGATCTGCGCGGCGATCAACGCTCTCTGCGACGCCGACATGGCGTCGCGGGCGTTGCCCCTGACCACGGAAATGGTCGCCGCGCTGAGTGAGAACGAGCGGGCCGCCGACGCGCGCGAGCTCGCCGCGCTCAGCGTCCGCCGCGGCGTCGCGAACGAAGACCTGAGCAAGGCCCTGCTCGACCTGACGGAGCGTGTGTTCGCGAACGAACCGTGGTTCCCGGTGTTCAAGGAGCGCAGCGGGTTGGGCACCAGTCTCGCGCGCGAGACGTTCACGGCGTTCGAGGAACTGGTGCGGTACACGTCAGGGCGTGCGGTCTTCCATCCGGGCGGGTGGGGCGAAGGGGTCGTGGGCAGCTTCGACGCGGGCAGCATGGAGGTCACCGTCCGGCTCGCCAGCGGACGGACGATGGAGCTCCCCTTCGAGACGCTGCTCGAGACCTTCCGCCCCCTCGACGACGACGATCTGCGCGCCATGCGCCTCACGGCGATCGACGCCCTGCGCGAGGAGGCGGAGAAGTCGCCCGCGGTCCTCATCCGACGGGCTGCGCGCATGATGCGCGGCAAGATCCCGAGCACGAAGCTCAAGGAGGTGCTGTCGCCGTCGATCGTCCCCACCAGCCAGTGGAACGGGTTCTGGAAGCGCGCGCGCGCTGCTGCGACGGTCGATCCCTGGCTGCAGATCGAGGGCAGCCCGAACCGACCCACCTTCGTCCTGCGCACTCGTCCCCTCAGCCTCACCGACGAGGCGCGCCGCGCGATGAGCTTCGCCGACAACCTCGGGATGGCGCTGGGCACCTGCCGCGACTTCCTCTCGCGCTGCGACGACCAGGCCGCCCGCGAGGCCCTGCTCGAACTCGCCCAGGAGAAGGTCGCGGCCTGCGTCGCCATCGGCCAGCCGAAGGACCTCCCCCACGTCGTCGACGGACTGTTGCTGCTCGAAGCCAACGGCCGCGCGGTGCCCGACACGTCGGCGGCACAGGCCGTGCGCAAGCTCGTCCTCGACGACAAGGGTGCGCTGCAGCCCCAGCGACTCGGCGCCGTGCAGGCGCAGTTCGAGGCCGTGCAGGCCCTGCCGCGCGCGCTGGGCGCCGACTGGGCCGACGTGCTCATCCCCAACCTGCTGACGGTCCCGATCGACATCGTCGACTTCGTGGGCGACCTCCTCGAGCAGCATGGCCACGCCCCGCGCCTCCTGGATCTCTGGGGCCAGGTCGCACCGTACCCCCGTCGCCACCCCGCGATGACGTATCTCCTGGGTCGCATGTACGCGGCGGGCCGCTTCGACGCGGCGGCCGACCGCCCCGCGCCGATCGCGGTCGGACGGGTCATGCTGCACCTCACGCGCGTGCTCGCCTCCGACAAGCGCGGCAACCCGACGCTGGGGCGCCTGCTCGCCCGCGTCGCGAGCCTGCTCGCCGGGCGCAATGGCCTCCTCAACGGCGTCCTCGAGAACATCGACCGCGAGAACCTCCGCGACTACCTCGGCATCACCGAGCGCGGCGGCGAGGACTTCCCTGTCGAGATCACCTCGTTGGTCCTGCGGACCGTGTCGCGCCGCTTCCCCGACCTCACCGCCGCGCCGGAGAAGCCGTTCTGGCAGGAAGAGTACATCTACGTCACCGCCGCGGGCCTCGCGCGCCAGCGCGAGGAGTACCGCAAGCTGGTCGACGAGAAGATCCCCGCGAACTCGAGCGCCATCGGCGCAGCCGCGGCGCTCGGCGATCTCAGCGAGAACAGCGAGTGGGAGTCGGCCATGGAGGAGCAGCGCAACCTCACCACGCGCGCGACCGTCATGGACTCGGAGTTGCGGCTGGCGCGCACGATCGAGAGCCAGGAAGTGCCGAGCGATCAGGTCGCGCCGGGCACGCGCGTCACGTTCACGATCGAGGCCACCGGCGCTCGGGAGAGCTGGCGGGTGCTAGGTCCGTGGGACGCCATCGCCGACGACATCATCAGCTACCGCGCGCCCCTCGCGCGCGATCTGCTCGGCAAGCAGGTGGGCGACACGGCCACGATCCAGGGCCCGACCGGCAAGTCCACCGTGACCATCGACGCCATCGAGAAGATCGTCTGACCCATCGCTGGCTCCGCCAGCACATCGAGGCATGGTCGACCCGCCGCGCGCGCTCACCGAACTCCAGACGCCATGCCTCCTCGTCGACCTGGCGCGTGTGCGCCACAACCTGGCGGCGATGCGCACCCACCTCGGCGGGGACCTCGCGCGCTGGCGCCCGCACGTCAAGACGAGCAAGATCCCGGAGGTCCTCGACCTCGTCCTCGGCGCCGGCGTGCGGCACTTCAAGTGCGCTACCACTCGTGAAGCGGAAGTGCTGCTGGCCCGCGCGCGCGCGCCGGTCGACTTGCTGGTGGCGATGGCGCACCACGGTCGCAATCTCGCGCGCGTGCGCGAGGTGGCGCGCGCGTGGCCAGACCACCGGCTGTCGGTGCTCACAGAGGATCCCGCACATGCCGCGGCCATCGTCGCGGGCGGCAACGACCTCGGCCTGTTCGTCGACCTCGATCCCGGCTACGCCCGCAGCGGGATTCCCACCATCGATACGGCCCGGATCGATGCGACCGTGACCGCAGCCGCGCTCAACCTGCGCGGCCTGCACTGCTACGAGGGTCACCTGCGCGGCGACGCGGCGAGCCGGCGAACCGCCTGCGAGCAGGTGTACGCCACCCTGGCCGAAGTCGCGGCGCGCGTGCGGACGCGCAGTGGCATCGGGGTCGAACTCGTCACCAGCGGCACGCCGGCGTTCCCATTCGCGCTCGCGACGCAACGGCTCGCGGCGTTCACCCACCGGGTCAGCCCCGGCACCGTCGTGTACTGGGACCAGACCAGCGAGGACTTCGGCATCGAGGGCTTCCTGCCCGCGGCGACGGTACTCACGACGGTGATCAGCACACCGAGCGCGAACCGCATCACCTGCGATGCCGGCAGCAAGGCGGTGGACGCGGCCAGCGGCGACCCCTGCGCATTCGCCCTGGGCATGCCGCACCTGCGCGCGCGCACGCCGAGCGAAGAGCACCTGCCCTTCGAACGGATCGGCGAAGGTCCCATGCCGACGGCCGGTTCACTCCTGCGCCTCGTCCCCCGCCACGTCTGCCCGACCGTGAACCTCGCCGACGAGGCCGTGCTGCTCGAAGGCGATCGCATCGTCGGCGTGGTCGCCGTCGCGGCGCGCGGGCACGATGTCGTCGCCGCCCGCCTGGAACCCCGCTAGATTGGGTCCGGTCGTCCCGTGCTGAGCGTCCCCGCATCCCTGCAGCGCCGCGCCCTCGAAGTCGAGGGCTGGCTCGATCTCGGTTGCGCCGACACCGCCATCGCCAAGGTCACGCCGCTGCTCGAGGTGCCGGGGGCGCGCCCCATCGGCCTGTTCCTGAGCGTGCGGGCCCTGGTCGCCCTGTCCGAGTTCGCCCGCGCGCTCGAACAGTTGGACGAACTGCGCGACCTGCACCACGAACCGGAGTGGTTCGACCTCACGGAGGCATGGTGCCGCAAGCGCCTCGGCGACATCCCCGGCGCGGCCGACTGCATGGAGCGCCTGATCGCGCGCGAGCCACGCAACGCCATCGGCCACTTCAACCTCGGCTGCTACCTCACGCTGATCGGCCAGACCGAGCGCGCGATCGTGCTGATCGCACGCGCCTGCCGGCTCGACGCGACGTTCGCTGGCGAACCTCTCGACGATCCCGATCTCGATGCCCTGCGCGGACGCGCCGACTTCGAGGCGCTGCGGACACGCGCGGTCGAAGCGGGCGAGGACGAGCCGCCCTTCTGATCCCGCCGTTCTCGGGACACCGCGCTCTCGGGACACCGCGATCGAGTGGTAGGCCCAGCAGGACTCGAACCTGCAACCAACCGGGTATGAGCCAGCTGCTCTGACCAATTGAGCTATGGGCCCGCGGAGAAGGCTACGCGCCCACCGACCCACCGGCACACAAAACGCGGCGCCGCCGCGGTCCGACGCTAACGTCCTCGCCGTGCCTTCTCCCGTCGATCGCCTGCTCGCGCTCCAGCGCGAGATCCTGCTCGCCGTGCGCACCGCGCAACACCGCCACGGCCGCGACGAACTCAGTCGCGTCGCCCGCACCGGTGAGGGCGACACGATCTTCGCCATCGACGTGCACGCGGAGGAGATCCTGCTCACACAGTGCGAGCACTGGGGCAGGGACGAGCCGATCCTGCTGATCGCCGAAGGCCTCCCCGCCGCCGGAGTCGAGTTCGGGCGCGGCGCCCCGCGGTGGCGGCTCATCGTCGATCCCATCGACGGCACCCGGCCTCTCATGCACGACAAGCGCAGCGCGTGGAGCCTCGCGGCGCTCGCGCCGGAACGCGGCGAGGCCACATCCCTCGCCGACGTGGTGGCAGCGACGATGACCGAACTGCCGACCACGTGGCAGGACACCGTCACGCGCCTTTGGGCGACGCGCGGCACACCGACGCAGGGCGACCGGATCACGCTGGCCACCGGCGCGGGCACCGCAATCCGGGTGCAGCCTTCCCGCGCCGACGACCTGCGCTTCGGCTTCGTGGCTTCGAGCAACTTCTTCCTCGGCACGAAGGAGCTGATCGCCCGCGTCGAGGACGCGATCTACACCCGCCACCTCCGCCACGACGCGCCGTGGCAGGCCGAGCTGTACGTCGACCAGTACCTGAGTTCCGGCGGCCAGCTCGCGGAGCTGGCGCTGGGGCGCGACCGCTTCGCGCTCGACATCCGCCCCCTCGCCCATCGCGCGCTGGGCCATGCGGCCGCGCTCTGCTCTCATCCCTACGACCTCTGCACCGCGCTCGTGGCGGAGGCAGCGGGTTGCGTGCTCACGGCGCCCGGCGGCACCCCGCTCGCGCCGCCGCTGCAGCTCGAGGGTGACGTCGCGTGGGTGGGCTACGCCAACGCCACGCTCGCCGCACGCCTGCAGCCGATCGTGCGCGAGGTCCTGCTCGAACACGGGCTACTGCGCGCGGCGCCGTGATCGCGGGCCGTCCGGCAGCCCGGGGACCTGCACGATCTGATCGGTCTCGGCGATCCACGCCGTGAGACTGCCGCCGTACACGCAGCCGGTGTCGAGACCGACGGCGCGTTCGCCGCGCACCAGCCCACGCCGCGCCCAGTGACCGAAGACGATGGTCTTTCGTCCCCGGTAGAACGAGTCCCAGGGTGCGAACGGTGGTCCCGGCGGCGGCCAGTCGAACGGCGGTGCGGCCCCATCCGTCGCGCAGTAGCGCACGGTGGTCGCGAACTCGATCTCGGCCTCCGTGAGCGCGCGCGTCGCCAGCGTGTCGACGTCCCAAGCGGGATGCACGCCGGCGTGCACCATCAGGATGTCGCCGAGATCGCGCACGATCGGCTGCGCCGCGAGCCACCGGCGCAGCTCGGGGTCGGCGTCGGCATGGCATTCGAGCCAGATCCGATCGTGGTTGCCCTGCACCGCCTGGGCGCCGATCTCGCGCAGCAGCCGCAGCGTGCCCGGCGAATCCGGCCCCTTGTTGACGAGGTCGCCGACCGGGTGGAGCACGTCACGCCCGCGCGTGAAGTCGACCGCGCGCAACAGCTCCTCGAGCTGCGCGCGGCAGCCCTGGATGTCGCCGACGAAGACGCGCCGCGGCGCGGTCACTGCTGGAACGTGATCGGCACCGACGCGCTGAACTTCTTCACCGAGAACGGATAGCCGTCGGCGGTGGTGATGCCGCCGGCGTGCACCGTGATCCCGACCAGGGCCTGGATCGGCGGGATGAAGAGCTGCGCGGTGATCTGCGCGGCGCCGGGCAGGACGCCGATGCCGTTGACGATCGGCGAACCGGCCTGCAGGCTCGCCACCAGCAGCGGGTCGCCGTTCAGCGGAACCGTACGGCCGCAGCCCACCGGCAGCCCCGGGGTCGTGCCCAGTGCGATGCCCACCAGGTAGCCATCGCCCGCGTCACCGGCACTCGTGTAGGTGAGCGACGTCAACGTGCCGATCCGGTCGGTGCCGCTCTTGGTGAGGGTCGCCGTCGACCACGTCGGGATCAGGCAGACATCGAGGGTCTGCGCCTGGTCGTAGGCGGTCACGTTCACCGTGGTGGTGAAGGGCTGGTACCCAGGCGCGCTGAACGTGACCTGGTGGGTGCCCAACGGCAGCCAGGCGTGGTAGAGGCCATCGCGCGCCCGACTGCCGAGGGCCTCGGCGTGGCTGAACTGGTTCGGCGTGTAGGTGATCGTCGCCGCGAGCGGCTGCTCCGCGAAGATCGAGCGGACCCGGCCACGCAGCGCCGGCCGCCAGATCGTGAGCGCGGCGCGCACGCCCGGCCACACCCGCGTCTGCTCCTCCGTCACCACAGTGCTGAACGCGGGCTGGAACGACGTCATGATCTCGGTGAGGAAGCTCAGCGTGCCGGACTCGGCCCAGTGCCACTCCGGCGCCTCGCCCGACGCCGAGGGGAAGCGCGACGTGAACGCCATCGGCGTCGCCAACGCTGCCACGTAGCGGTCGATGAACGACCGCACCGTCGTGCTGATCGTCGCGCAACTGTTGTAGGTGATCAGCACCTGACGGCCGGAGCTGTGGAAGTCGAGGTAGAGCATCGGGCGCAGCATCGCGTGCAGCGCCATCATCGTCCGGGTCTCCGGCTCGCTTGCCGCCGACGGACCGCGGTAGGTGTCGCTGGTCGTGCTCGTGGACCCGCCACACGCCGAGCTCCACATGAACGGGTAGTTGCGGTTGTTGTCGACGCCGTAGCTCGTGCCGCCGTTGGGGCGACGGTTCTTGCGCCAGTTGTTGTCGACGTTCCACACGTACTCGGTGCCGTCGGGATTGACGCAGGGCACGAAGTACAGCTCGTTGTCGTCGACGACCTGGCGGATGGCGGGATCGCTGGTGTAGAGCTGCAGGATGCGTTGCATGGCGCCGATCACCATGTACGGCGAGTTCAGCTCCCGCGCGTGATGCTGGGCGGCCAGGATGATGCCGGGCTCGGCCTCATCGCTGGCGACGTTGTCGCTCACCTTCAACGCCTTGATGGAGCGTCCTTCGTGGGTCACCGCGCCGCCGGGCAGCGCGCTCAAGTCGACGATCCTGGCCAGCCCCGGATAGGCCGCGACGAGGGTCGCCATCTCGGCCTCGATCTCGGCGACCGTGAAGTATCCCGGGTCCGGCGTGCCGAGTGGCCCGATCGACTCGCGCTCGATGTCGCGGAACGGTCGGCCGCGCGCGACGAGGACGGTGCCCACGGGCGCGAGGCGCAGGAACGCATCGCGTTCCTCGGGCTGGACGTACACGTCGATCGGTCCGCTGTGCGCGGCACCAGCGCAGCCGCAGTCGAAACGTCGCTCGAGCGCGAGGCGGACACCCGGCGCGACCAACGCTGGTACGCGGAAGTGGTAGGACGTGCCCGGGTCCTGGGCGGGGTCGGTGGCCGAGGGAGCAGGCCCCTGGCACACGAAGGAGAACGCGAGGAGAGCGGCGAGCATGGTTGGGATTCCAGGCGGGGCAGAGACCGGCAACAGGCTACGCAACCCGTGCGCGAACGGAGCCCCAACTTCGTACCCGCGCCCGCCGGGTCACCGCGCATTTGCGGTGCGGCCGCTTGGCTTCCCCCGACGCCAGCGGAGAATCCGGCCGCGCGCCAGGCGGTGGCGCCGCCCGCCCCCATGCCTGCGACCGAGGACCAGAGCCCAGCCCCCCCACGCACGGGCGGCGGGACAGTGCGCGCCGCCTCGGCGATCTCGCTCGCAACCCTGGCCTCCCGGATCCTCGGCCTCGTGCGCGATGGGATGATGACCCACCTGTTCGGCGCCAGTTGGGTGATGGGCATCTTCACGCTGGCGTGGATGGTGCCCAATCTCCTGCGGCGGTTGTTCGGCGAGGGCGCGCTGTCCGCGTCGTTGATTCCCGCGCTGGCGCGGACCCAGGCCGAGGACCCCGCCCGCGCCCGCGACCTCCTGGCCGGCGTCGTCGGTGGCCTGCTTGCGGGCCTGAGCGCGCTCGCGCTCGTCGTGGCGCTCGGCTGCCTGGTCGTGCCGCCGGGGTGGCTCGGGTTCACGGCGGGCGACGGCGCAAGCGCGCACGATCGCGGCCGGCTGCTCCTGGACCTGCTGCTCGTCCTGTTCCCGTACTGCATCCCGATCTGTCTCACCGCTGCCTACGCCGGTGCCCAGAACGTGCTCGGCAGCTTCGGTCTGCCCGCGGTGGCGCCAGCGATGCTCAACCTGATCTGGATCGGCGGGCTGATCGGCATCGGCGCCCTCGACCTCCACGCGCGGGAAGCGACGCTGGTGATCTCCGGCGTGCTCCTGGTCGGCGGTGTCGCACAGCTCCTGCTGTCGGTCGTGCCGCTCTGGCGCCAAGGCTTCCTCGCTCGGCCGCGCCTGCCGCGGCGCGGCGACGCCGCCGCCGCCGTGTTCGTGGCGATGACGCCGACGGTGCTGGGGCTGTCGCTCACCCAGGTCAACGTGCTCGTCGATCAGGCGCTCGCCGAGTACCTGGTAGGCGCGGGCAGCAACACGCACATCTACCTCGCCAACCGGCTGCTGCTGTTCCCGCATGCGCTCACCGCGCTCGCGGTCGCCACCGCGGTCTTCCCGTCGTTGTCCCGCCTCGCCGACGAAGGCGACCTCGCCGGCCTGCGCCGCAAGATCGACCTCGCAGTCCGCGGCACCATCCTGCTCGCCGTGCCGGCGACGGCCGGGATCATCGCGGTGGGCGGCGACCTCGTGTCGATCGCGTTCGTGCACGGGGAGTACACGCAGGCCGACGCCGAGGTGACGGCCTTGACGCTCACCATGCTGGTGGCCGGCCTGCCGTTCCTCAGCACGGCGCAGTTGTACGCGCGCGCGCTGTACGCGCTCGGTGACACGCGGTCTCCCGCGCTCGCCGCCGCCGCGCTGCTCGTCGTCAACGTGAGCCTCAACCTCGTGTTCGTCCTGGGCCTCGGCATGGGCACGGAGGGCCTGACCCTCGCGACCAGCCTCGCCAGCGTCGGCAACGCGGCCTGGCTCCGGCGCAAGCTGACGATGCGCCTGCCCGCGGGCGACGCATCCTTCGTTCCGCTCGTGCGCACCCTGCTGGCCACGGCAGGCATGTTCGGGGTCGTGTGGCTCGCGCGGGACACGTTCGTGGCCACCGGTCGGACCCAGCGCGCGTTCCTGCATCTGGCGTGGCCGGTCGGCGCGGGCATCGCCGCTTTCGTGCTGCTGCACTTCGCGGTGGGCGGTCGCGAACTCGCCGACATCGTGCGCCGCCGGTTCGCGCGCGCGAGACGCTGAGCCGGTACTGTGCCCGTCGATCCACCGGCGCCCGCCGGTCGGAGTTCTCCTCTTGCCGAGCCGTCTGCCAGCCCCGATGTCCCAGCGCCCGCTGCCGCCGACGTTCCTGCTGGTGACGCTCCTCGTCGGGCTCGCGGCGCTCGGGGTCTGGTTCGCGCTGCGCGCGCCGGTCGGCGATGCCTCGATCGAACCCGCGGCAGCCGCTCCGATCGCGGGCGAGGTTCGCGCGGCGGGTGAGACGCTCACCAGCGATGCCCCCCGCCTGGCGCCGACGGCCGCCACGCCCGACGTCGAGCCTCAGGAGCCCGCGCGCGTCGTGCTCCCGCCGCGCGATGCCAGCGATCCGCGCCTCCTGGGTCGCGTACTCGACCGGCAGGGTCGCGGCGTGAACGCCACCGTCGAGCTGCGCACGGTCCGCGCGGGCACGCTGCCGGTCGAAGCCCGGCCCACGGACCGCGAGGGTGTGTTCGACATCGGGGTTCCACCGCGCGTGGCGTTCGCCTTGACGATCCGCGCCCCGGCACTGGCGAGCGTCGTCACCGAGTCGGCGGGGATCGACGCCGGTCGCGTCGTCGACCTCGGCGACGTGGTTCTCCGCGACGGCGCAGCCGTCACCGGCACGATCCGCGGCGAGGACGGCCTCGCCCTCGGCGATGTCCTCGTCGAGCTGCGCCACGATCCGACGACGCCGTTCCGCCGGCCCGTGCACCCGCTGCGCGTGGTGGCGGCGCGCAGCACCGCGGGCGGCGGCCTGCAGTTCAGCGACCCGATCTGGCCCGGCGAGTGGCGGGTGCACGTCGCCGGGCGAGGCAAGGTGACGCCCGGCCGCCTCGTGATCGAGGAAGGCCAACGCGCGGCTGTGCTCGACGTCACGGCTGCGCCAGGCAGCAAGAAGGCGACGATCGCCGGCAAGGTCACCGACCAGTACCAGAAGCCCGTGGTCGGCGCGAGCGTGCTGGGCAGCGGCGACGAAGGCAAGACGTGGAAGTTCTCGGCGGTCACCGGGCGCGACGGCGGCTTCGTCCTCACGGGCACCGAGCGTGACTCGCCGCCGGACACCCGGTTGCGAGTCAGCGCCCCGCACTGCGAAGACACCGAATCGCGCCGCGCCTTCAAGTGGGGTAGCACCGACGCCGACGTGATCGTCACGCGCGGGGCGCCCGTCACCGTGCGCGTCGTCGACGAGCGCGGCGAACCGGTGGAGCACTTCGCCGTCCGCATCTTCACACGCGACTGCGCCGACATCGAGGAGCTGCGCAGCCGGAGCCACGGCTGGCATCCTGGCGGCATCGCACACGCGTACGGCGTCCCGACCGGCAAGCACCTGGTGATGGTCGAGCCCGACCGCGCCGACCTCGCGCAGGCGGAGCTGCTCGAGATCCAGGCCACCGGCGGGCCGGTCTCCTGCCAGGTCACGCTCGGCCCGCTCGCCCACCGCGACCTGCTCGTGCGGGGCGTCGATGGCAAGCCGGTGGACAACGCCAGCGTCGAACTCCTCGTGCCGCTGCGCGGGCCGGTGCGCGCCGACACGCCGGCGCGCAGCGTGCTCGATCTCTGGCGCAACGCGGGCGACATCGCCCTGCGCATGGGCCATGCGCTCACCAATCCGGGTGGCGCGGCCAACCTGCGCGGTCACCCGGACTCGGCCTTCTTCCTCCGCGTGAAGCACTTCGACTACGCGCCGCTGGTCGTGCCGATCACGCTGGGCTGGTCGAGCACTCCCCTCGAAGTGCAGCTCCGCGCCGGGGCCGCCCTCGATGGTCAGCTCCTGCCGGCCGCGGTTGCGACCCAGGTGGACACGTTCGGCAAGCAGGTGTCGTTCGCCCTTCGCCTCGTCGCCGAAGGCCTCGAAGGGAACCCGCGCGACGCCAGGCTCGGCAAGGACGGCAGGTTCTCGCTCCGCGCCATCCCCGACGGGGATTGGCGCCTGGAGGCGAGCTGGAACCAGCTCGGCAGCCGGCGTGCCCAGCGCGTCACGAGCGTGCTCGCCCGCGTGCCCCGCCTCGCCAACGGAGAACGCCGGCAGGTGACGATCGACGCCGGCGAGCTGCTGCACGCGACGGTGCGCAGCCGCGTGTTCGTGGGAGGCGCGCCGTTCCATGGCGATCTGGTCTTCCAGCACATGTCGGAGGCCGATGACGGCGTGCCTTGGTCGATCGAAGCGCGCCCCGGAGGCGGCAGCTACACCGCCATCCTGCCAAAGGGCCGTTGGCGGCCGGTCGCGGTGCAGACCAAGCCACGGACCCCCCACTCCAAGGAACGCGAACTCGAGCGGTACCCGTTGCTCTGTGGCCCGGCCATCGACCTGACGTACGTGCGCGACCTCGACCTGTCGCTCCGCACGGAGGCGGTACCGGTGAAGGTCCGGCTCCTCACCAAGACCGGCGCACCGCTCGTGCGTACCGCCGTCACCGTCTCCCACGACGGCGTCCCGCTCCCGCACCGGGTGACGACCGACGGCGACGGCAACCTCACCACGACACTGGCGCCGGGCACGTACACGACTGATTACGGCCCCATCGAAGCGCGCTAGGCGCCGGGTCTCGGAGAACTGCTGGCCACGCGGCCCGGCACGCCGATAACAGGAGGAGCCCAGCTCCCATGGAAGTCCAGCGTTTCCGCAAGGTCCTCTGCGCCAACCGCGGCGAGATCGCCATCCGCGTGTTCCGCGCCTGCTCCGAACTCGGGATCCGCACGGTCGCGATCTTCAGCGAGGAGGACCGCACCCACCAGCACCGCTACAAGGCCGACGAGTCGTACCTCGTGGGCCAGGACAAGACGCCGATCGGCGCCTACCTCGGCATCGACGAGATCCTGGCCGTGGCGCTGCAGGCGCGCGTCGACGCGATCCATCCGGGCTACGGGTTCCTGTCGGAGAACCCGGAGTTCGCGAGCGCGTGCGAGCGCGCGGGGATCACCTTCATCGGGCCGCGGCCGGAGACGATGCACGCGCTCGGCGACAAGGTGAAGGCGCGCGCGTTGGCGGCGAAGGTGGGCGTACGCACCGTGCCGGGCCTCGACGTCGACATCGCGAATCCCGAGGGTGCCGAGCGGGCGCGCGCCTTCTTCCACACCCACGGCCCCTCGATCGTGAAGGCCGCACACGGCGGCGGCGGGCGCGGCATGCGCATGGTGACCAACGAGGCCGAACTCGACGAAGCGATCACGGCGGCGAGCCGCGAGGCGAAGGCCGCCTTCGGCAGCGGCTTCGTCTTCCTCGAGAAGTTCCTGCCGCGCGTGCGCCACATCGAGGTGCAGATCCTCGGCGACGCGGAGGGCAACATCGCGCACCTGCACGAGCGCGACTGCTCCGTGCAGCGACGCCACCAGAAGGTCATCGAGATCGCGCCGGCGCCT
>CAYQMF010000039.1:0-50516 GCA_964418595.1 uncultured candidatus Brocadiaceae bacterium | reverse complement strand
TCGCGGGGATCGACGTGTTCGACATCGAGCTCGACGCCCCCGACATCGAGACCTTCTGCACCGCGGTGAAGGCGATGGCACCGACGTTCGGCGGGATCAACCTGGAGGACGTCAAGGCGCCGGAGTGCTTCGAGATCGAGGAGCGGCTGGCCAACGAACTCGACATCCCGGTCTTCCACGACGACCAGCACGGCACCGCGATCATCACGTGTGCCGGTCTGCTCAATGCGCTCATCCTGCAGAACAAGCGCATCGAGGACGTGAGGATCGTGTTCTCCGGTGCTGGCGCGGCGGCGATCGCCACGGCGCGCCTCGTGCAGCACCTGGGCGTGCGTCGGGAGCAGATCGTGCTCGTCGACAGCAAGGGCGTGGTCTGCAAGACCTCGCCGGGGATCGACAAGAACCCACACAAGGCCGAGTTCGCGATCGACGGGCCCGCGGCGTCGCTCACCGACGCGCTGCAGGGCGCCGACGTGTTCATCGGCGTTTCCGTCGCCAACACCGTGACCTGCGAGATGCTCGCCGGGATGGCGCCGCGGCCGATCGTGTTCGCGCTGGCCAACCCCGACCCGGAGATCCCGTACGACGCTGCGCGCAAGGCGCGTCCGGACGCGATCGTGGCGACCGGCCGCAGCGACTTCCCCAACCAGGTCAACAACGTGCTGGGGTTCCCCTTCATCTTCCGCGGCGCGTTGGACACGCGCGCCCGCCGCGTCAACACCGCGATGATGATCGCCGCGGTGCGGGCGCTTGCGGAACTCGCCCGCGAGGAGGTGGAGGACTCGGTGGCGCAGGCCTACGGCGGGATCCAGCTCCGGTTCGGGCCGGACTACATCATCCCCAAGCCGTTCGATTCGCGGGTCCTGCTGCGCGTCGCGCCTGCGGTGGCGCTCGCGGCGACGATGTCCGGCGTCGCACGTCGCCCGCTCGTCGACGTGGAGGCCTATCGCAACCAGCTCGAGCGCCTGCTCGGCAAGGAGCGGGAGCTCATGCGCATGGTCGTGAGCCGGGCCAAGGCCGGGCCGCGTCGCATCGTGTTCACCGACGGCGAGCACGAGAAGGTCCTGCGCGCCGCGGCGCAGATGCTGGAGGAGGGCATCGCCCAGCCGATCCTCATCGGCGAGCACACCGCGATCCAGGAAGCGGCGCGGTCGTTCGACCTCGACCTCGGCCTCGAAACCGAGCGGTGTCGGGTGGTGCCGCCCGGCGCCGCGGAGTACGCCACCGAATTCGCGCAGGCCCTGTTCGCGCGGCGCCAGCGCAAGGGCATGACCATGCGCGACGCCGAGCGCGTGGTCCGGCAACGCCTGTGGTTCGGCGCGATGATGGTGACCGAGGGCTACGCCGAAGGCCTCGTCTGCGGGCTGAATGGCAACTTCCCAGACACCCTGAGCCCGGTGCTGCGCGCGGTCGGCACGGCTCCGGATCGGCAGCGGGTCGCGGGCGTGCACCTCATGGTGGTGCGCAACGAGATCTACTTCCTGGCCGACACCACGCTGGCGCTGGATCCGAGCGCCGAGGAACTCGCCGAGATCGCCTGCTCGACCGCCGACCTCGCGGCCGTCTTCGACCTCGAGCCGCGGATCGCGATGCTCTCGTTCAGCAACTTCGGATCGGTCCGCAACGATCGCTCGGCCAAGGTGCGGCGCGCCGTCGACCTCGTGCGCACCTGGCGGCCCGACCTCATGATCGACGGTGAACTGCACGCCGACGTGGCGCTGATGCCCGACGTGCGCAAGGCGATGTATCCGTTCGCCCGGCTGATCGGACGCGCCAACGTGCTCGTCTTCCCGTCGCTCGAAGCGGGCAACATCGCCCAGAAGGTCATGCAGTGCGCCGGCGCCCAGGCGACCGTGGGCCCGATCCTGGTCGGCCTCAACCACTCGGTGAGCATCCTGCCGCCGTACGCCGGCGTCAGCGACATCGTGATGTCGGCGGCGCTGACGGCGATGCTCGCGGACGTGCCGGGGCGGGCGCTCGAACCCGTCGAAGCCGTGACGCGGCTGAAGGATCTGCGCGAACGCGCCCGGCCGATCACGACCGAGAAGCGGGCAGCCGCGCCTTCGGATGGCGCGAGCGCCTGACACTGCTTTGTCACGTTGCTGGCAGACGAGTCAGGTACCTGTTCGGTTGTACAGACCGAAGCGCTCTGGTACGGGCGATCGACGACAACAGCGTGATCCCGGTGGCGCTGGTTCGGCGAGCCGACCATGACGAGCGGACTCCCGCAGCAGGAAGCGCCGGAGTATGTCCGTCGGCGTGTTCGGGCTCGGGCTTCGCCGCTGCTCCGCGCCGCTGGCGCGGAGCAGCGGCTGGCTCGGGCTCAGGCTCGTCCAGGCACGGGTTTGGGGAACGAACGAGACGGTGGCGTGGAGAGGAGACCAGCAACCCACGTCAGCAGGTCCCAACGAGCCCGAGCCTCAGCCCGAGCCCCTGCCCTGTTCGCCCTCTGCGCCTCCAAGTCGTAGCCCGTTCCTTTCGGAGCTCACCGCGCCTCGAAGAAGTGAGAAAGCAGCGCCTAGCGGCTCGACGCCATCTGGCGTCCCGGCGTCCTGACCTCGTGCAGGTACGGCTGCCCGGCGCGCACGCGGAACTCGATGTGCGTGCCGGCGCTGAGGCTGCGCTCGAGGATCAACTCGGTCAGCGGATC
Source organism: uncultured candidatus Brocadiaceae bacterium (assembly GCA_964418595.1). Classification (GTDB taxonomy): domain Bacteria; phylum Planctomycetota; class UBA1135; order UBA1135; family UBA2386; genus CAYQMF01. Next base: position 47,866 of record CAYQMF010000039.1, on the reverse strand, counting down.
CTCGATGCGGCGCTTGATCAGGCGGCGCAGCTCGCGGGCGCCGAACTCCTCCGAGAAGCCCTCGCGTGCCAGCGCACCCTTCACACCCGGCGAGAACACGACCGAGAGTCCGCTCTTGCCCATCAGCTCCGAGATCTCCTTGAGCATGCGCTGCGCGATGCGGGCGCACACCTTCACGTCGAGCGGGTTGAACACCACGACGTCGTCGATGCGGTTGACGAATTCGGGGCGGAACTGGTCCTTCATCGCCTCGATCGTCACCGTCTTGTGATCGATCTCGGCCAGCGTGCGTCGATCGGCGAGGTCGAAGCCCATGCGCGAGCGGAGCCCGTCGATGCGCTCGATGCCCAGGTTGCTGGTGAGGATCACCACGCACTGGGTGAAGTCGACGACCTGGCCCTTGCTGTCGGTGAGCATCCCCTCGTCGAGGACCTGCAGCAGCAGGTTGTGGACCTTGTGGTGGGCCTTCTCGATCTCGTCGAAGAGCACGACGCAGGTCTTCTTCTTGCGCACCGTCTCCGTGAGATAGCCGCCCTCGTTGTGGCCGATGTAGCCGGGCGGCGAGCCGATGAGCTTGGCGTATTCGTGGGGCAGCGCGTACTCCGAGCAGTCGATGCGCACGAGCGCCGAAGAATCGTCGAACAACGTGCGCGCGAGCGCTTTGGCGAGCTCGGTTTTGCCGGTGCCCGTGCGACCCACGAGCAGGAAGGTCCCGATGGGGGCGTTGGCGCGCTTGAGGCCGACGGCGGCCTTCTTCACCGCGCGCACCAGCCGGTTGACCGCCTCCTCCTGCCCGATCACCTGGTTGAGCAGGACACGCTCGAGCCCCAGCACCTTGCGGAACAGCTCCTTGCGCTCGCCCGGCAGCGTGCGCTGCGCGGCGCCGTTCTGCAGGCTCGCCGTCTCCTCGGAGCGACGATCAGGGAGCGCCACCTGATGGATCTCGAGGCTCGGGTTGACGTCGATGCAGATCTGGTAGAGCAGCTCCTCGACGATCTCCGCGTCGTAGTCCTCGTCGAGCCGCGCGACCGACCGCGTGATCGACGTGCGGTACTCCGGGATCGACAGTTCCACGACGCGCCGGCGGTAGGCCGACTTGTTCGCGGGCGGGCTCGCTTGCAGTTCGGCGAGCAGTTCCTCGGACGAGTTGCGAACCTTGATGAACTCGTCGATCAGGTCGAAGTACTTGATGACGGTGCTGGTGTCGATCTTCACGGTCCGATCCGCCTTCTCTGCTTGCGTTCGCGTGCCTTCGTCAGCCACTTCTTCGGGTGCGCGCGCGTCACGACTTGACGCGCGGACCGCGGTGGCGTCGACTCCCGCATGGCATCAGCATTTCATGAGTGCGACGGACGACAAGAAGCTGCTGGCAATGCTCGTCCACCGCGGCCTGCTGGCCGAGGCCCAGGCGAAGGCGGCGTGGTCGTCGTCCGATCCAGGCGCGCATCTCGTCGCCGCGGGCGCGTGCACCGCGGCCGAGTGGGATCGCTGGCGGCGGACAGAGGCCGGCACGCGGCCGGAGCTCTCGCGCTACGAGCTGCAGGATCTCCTGGGACAGGGCGGCACCGCGCGCGTGTTCCGGGCGCGCGACAAGACCTCTGGCGACACCGTGGCGCTCAAGGTCCTGCTGCCGGAGCTGTGCGCGGACAAGCTTGCCGTCGAACGGTTCGTCACCGAGGCGCGCCTGCTCGTCGAACTGCGCCACAGTGGCCTCGTCCAGGGACTGCGCGTGGCCCGTGAGGCGAGCGTGATCTTCCTCGCGATGCAGCTCGTGCCCGGCGAGTGTCTGCAGGATCGCCTGGCGCGGGGCGAGGTCCTCGAGGAGGACGAGGCGCTGCGGATCGTGGTCCAGGTCGCTGGCGTGCTCGGCTATCTGCATGGCCGTGGCCTCGTCCATCGCGATGTCAAACCCGGAAACATCCTGTTGGAAGACGCGACAGGGCATGCCGTGCTCATCGATCTCGGTTTCGCCGCGCGCGCGACGAACGACACCGGCGCCGGATCGGGTACCACCGTTGGCACCGCGCACTACATCTCGCCGGAGCAGGCGCGCGGCGCCGCCGCCATCGACGTCCGCGCCGACATCTACTCACTCGGCGCGACCCTCTACCACCTCGTGACCGGCGAGTTGCCCTTCGCCGGTGCCACCGGCGAGGAGGTCATCGCGAAGCAGGTGCTGGAGTCGCTGTCGAGCGACAAGATCCGCGCCATGAACCTCTCGCCGCAGATCCACTACTTCATCGAGAAGATGATGGCAAAGGACAAGGGCGACCGCTTCCAGACGCCGGGTCAGCTCGCCGCGGAGATCGAGGCATACCTTCGTGCGCGGGAACACGAGCGCGCGCACCCGGAGCGCGATCCACCGTCGGCGCGTCGCCGGCGGCGCCGACCGCTCTTCTAGACGCGCCGATGGACCCGTCGACGTTCCCCTTCCGCTTCACCTGCCACCGCTCCGGCAACTGCTGTGCGCGTCCCGGCGGCGTGGTGCGCGTCAACGGCGAGGAAGTCGCCGCGCTCGCGCAGTACCTCGGACTCAGCGAGGCCGCCCTGCGCAGTCGCTACCTCGCGGCGACCGGCGACCGCCTGCGCGAGGGCCTGGGTGTCGGCTGCGTGTTCCTCACCGAGTCGCGGGAGGGCGCAGCGTGCGCCGTGTATCCCGTCCGTCCGGAGCGCTGCCGGACGTGGCCGTTCTGGCCCGAACTGCGAGACGATCCCGAGGCGCTCGCCGCGGCGATGCGCGTCTGCCCCGGGATCGAGCGGCGCGGGCCCGCGACCGAGTAGGCCGCGGACCCGCGCGCAGCCTCACGACTGCCGGACGCCGTCGATGTAGCGCGGCGCGCCGGTGACGGAGGGCTTGGTGCCGATCGCGGGATCACGCCAGGCGTCGGCGGGCGGCGTCAGCGTGTTGTCGAGATCGAAGCCCTGCGACTGGATCACCTGCTGGGCGTTCTGGATCTCGGTCATGCGCTGCTCGGCCTCGAGCACCTTCACCTTGTAGATGCCGGCGTTGTTGGTGAGCACCGTGCCGGTGGGGATGCCGAACACCGGGTACCAGCGGCCCGTGTTGCCGGCTTCCTCGTGCGGGATGCCGTGCAGTTGCCCGTGGCCCTGGTACTCGAGCCGGAACACCTTGTTGTGGAAGCGCACGTTCTGCGGGTCGTTGTGCGTGTAGCTGAACTCCAGCGGCGGGTCGAACGCGACGAACGCGTTGTTCGCGTCGCGCAGCGCGCGCAGCTGGTTCCACGACTGGGTGCCGATCTGCCAGCGATAGTTGACCGTCTGGTTCTGGATCTCGCCCAGATTGTTGAGCGCGGCGCCCAGGAGCGGGCCCGAGTGCAAGCCGCCGCCGTTGCGACCTTCGATCGTCACGCCGTTGGCGAGCGTCACCGGCTGTCCGGCGAGCTGCAGGACCAGGCTCGCCTTGGCGAACGAGTACACCTTGCCCTCGTTGACGTTGGTGGCGTCGGGGAAGTACGGCGACTCGTTGTTCTGCCAGTTGGCCTGGTTCTGGGTGATGTTGCTCCGCAGCATCTGGAAGTAGCCGTAGAGCGGCAGGTCACCGTTCGCCAGTTCCGCCGAGTCGGCGGTGACAGGGGTGACGCTCCAGATCGACACCGGTGTGGCGTCGGTCGGGTTGCCGTTCGGCCAGACGATGTTGATCTCGCCGCGGGCGGGCGAGTTGAAGCCGACCCACCAGCCGGGCTGGTACTGGCCGAGGATCGACACCGGCGGGTTGATCTCCTGCCAGCGCTGCGACTGCTGGTCGAAGGCTGACACCTTGACCAGGTCGGTGCCCGTCCAGCGCACCATGATCGGCCGCTGCGCCTGGTTGTCCCACGAGTGCATGTCCTCGTTCTTGAGGTTGCCGAGCGTCGAGCTGGTCCGCGTGCGCTTCTCCAGCCGCCCCGGGGCCACGAACACCGTGTAGGTCTGCGAGCTGCCGCCATTCTCGTGGCTGGGCCGCACGACGGTCATCCCGGTGGTGACCTGGACGTGGTCGGGGAACCAGAGGCCGTGGTAGCCGGCGAAGCCGTAGTCGCCGCCTTGCGTGCGGATGCCGAACCCAGAGTTGCGATTGACGCGCGCCTCGCTGGTGTTGTCGTAGAGCCCGTACCGCCAGGGGAACGTCTCGAACGACGTCCGGTCGAAGGCCTTGACCTCGTCGTTGCCGGCCACCTTCTTGCGCACGACGAAGCCGGCGTTGTAGGCGAGGTGATAGGCGGAGCCTTCCTCCTGCGGTCCGTTGTCCCTGTTCCATCGCTGCCGGCGCATGGTGAACGCGCGGCCCGTGGTGCCGTCGGTCACGACGCGCGCCTGCTCCAGCATGGACTGCTGGCCGGGCTGCGGCGCGACTTCGACGTTGCCCATGCTGTTTCGGAACGTGTACTCCGCGAGGCCGTCGTCACGCGCGACCGTGCTGAGCGAGCCCTTGAAGATCACGTTGCTGCTGGTCGGGTCGGCCGCGCGCGGCAGCAGCTTGAAATGCAGGACGAAGCGACCGTAGGGCGCCGCGTCGGACGGCGACTCGTAGATCGTGAGCAGCCCGTACAGGCGCGCCGGGATCGGCTCGTCGCCGAAGTCTTCCTCCCAGTCGATCCAGAAGCTCACCTCGTGCGGCGACCCGTCGTCCGTGCGCGAGGATCGTACCGTCCACTCCTGGTATGTCGTGGACGTGCCCTCGGTCGACTGCCCGCCATTGCTCGGGTCCGAGCCCTGCTGCTGGCAGCGGCTCTCGTTGACCAGCACCACGTAGGGGCCGGCGTTGAGCACGGTGGGGTCGCTGTAGCCGGTCTGGTCGAGCATGCAGAGGATCTCGTTGATGATCTGCATGGGGCCGAGCGACTCGTCGTTCACCCAGATCCGGGTCTGGTCGGCCTGATAGTCGGTCGTCGTCGCCGCGGCGGTGCCGCCGCCCTGGCTGCGCGGGGGCGGTTGGCCCACGTAGCGGTCCGGGATCAGCCGCAGGTTCCCCGTCTGTTGGTCCTGCGCGCCGACGACCGTCATCTGCGACGGCACGCTCAACGGCTGGCCGGGACCATTGGAGTCGCTGCCGCCGCCGCAGGCGCAGAGCAGGAACGTCGTTGCTGCACACGCAAACCAAGTCTGTCTCGTTTCCACCTCGAACTCCTTTGCCTGGGTCCTCGCACCGCCGTGCGGCGGCGCTTCGGTCCATGACATCGGCGCGAACGTGTCGAGAACTTGAACACGGCGGCGGATCGCCGCGGTCAGGTCACCCGCCGCCAGCGCACGCGGCGCAGGTCGAAGCTCCGTTCGCTGAGGTCGCCGGCGAGTTCGACGTCGACTCGCACACCATTGGTGGTGGTGTGCACGCGGCGGACAGCACACAGGCCGTGCCCTGCCACGCGGATCCAGTCGCCGCGCCGGAGCGGCGCGTCCGGGTCCGCCGCGAGCTCCGCAGTGCCCAGCGGACGGCGGTGCACCTTTGGCAGGCGGGCGGCGAGGAACTCGTCCGGCGCGCGGTGCAAGTCGCACGCCGCGCAGGCATCGGCGTCGTACGCGAAGCCGAAGTGGCGGTGGATCGCCGCCTTGCGGCACGACGACTCGCGCGCGTAGTGCACCATCTGCAGCAGGCCCTCGAGGTCGCGCTGGCGCTTGCCGCCCGGCACCCAGGCGTCGACCTCCTCCGGCTCCGGCCGACGTATCCAGGCGAAGTCGCGGCCGAGGTCGCCCTCGGTGCAGCCCGCTGCGCGCAGCAGGCGGAGGCAGGTCTCGATCCGACCGTCGCGGCGGTTCTTCACGAGCAACTCCGCGCGCAGGTCCTGCACGTCGATCGCCTGCACGCGCTCGCCCAGCGCGTGGAGGTGCTCGACGACCTGGTGGAGGAAGGCCAGGTCCGGGTTCGCCCACTCGATGAACTCGCGCTGGATCGAGAGGTCCTGCTCTTGGTACAGCAGCTCGCACACCGCGCCGTGTCCGTCGCGTCCCGCGCGCCCGATCTCCTGGTAGTAGGCCTCCAGGTTGCGCGGCATCTGCCAGTGCACGATCGCGCGGATGTCCGGCTTGTCGACGCCCATGCCGAAGGCGTTCGTGGCCAGGATCAGCGCGTCGGGGCTCGCCTGGAAGCGGGCCTGCAGCTCGCGGCGTTCGCTGGCGCTGAGTTTGCCGTGGTAGACGAGGGGGGTGATGCCCACGCGGCGCAACTCGGTCTCGACCCGCTCCAGCTCCTGGATGAGCGCGAAGTACACGATCGCCGGCCCACCGACCGTCGCCAGGATCTCGCGCAGGCGCGCGAGCTTCTCGTGCTCGTCGTCGACCGTGCACGCGGCGAGGAAGAGGTTCTCCCGTTCGATCCCGGTGTGGACGAGCCGCGCCTCCGGCAGGCGCAGGACCGCGCGAATGTCGTCCTGCACGGGCGGCGTCGCCGTGGCGGTGAGGGCGAGCGTCGGCGGATCCCCGAGCAGGCGCCGCACGTCGCCGAGGCGCGCATAGTCGGGCCGGAAGTCGTGGCCCCACTGGCTCACGCAGTGCGCCTCGTCGACGGCGAGCAGCGGCACGCGGCAGGCACGGATCGCCGTCGCGAAGCCCTCGACGCGGAAGCGCTCGGGGGTCACGTAGAGCAGCTTGATGTCGCCCGCCAGCGCCGCCGCGAGGCGCGCCTCGCGCTCCGGTCGTTCGATCATGCTGTGGATGCAGGTCGCCGGCAGGCCGCGCGCTTGCAACGCGGCGACCTGGTCGTCCATGAGGGCGATCAGCGGGCTGACGACGAGGGTCAGCCCGTCGAGCATGAGCGCGGGGAACTGGTAGCAGAGCGACTTGCCGTCGCCGGTCGCCATCACCACCAGCGCGCTCTCCCCGGCCAGGACGAGGTCGATCACTTCGCGCTGCCGGCCCCGGAACGTCGGGAAGCCGAAGTGGCGCGTCAGGGCCGTGGCGGGGTCATGGGACACGGCCGCGAGCGTAGCAGGCATGCAGCGCGCAGAAGCGCGTCACCGATGCCACCGTCCGGGACACAGGGGACCGTGCCTTCCGCCATCCGCTACGGTCCTCGCGAACGCATCCTCCACCTCGGCGAACGCCGCCTCTCCGACGCCGAGTGCGTCGCGCTCGTGCTCCGCACCGGGCGACCGGGCGAGTCCGCGGAGCAGGTGGCGCAGCGCCTGCTCCGCGCAACCGGGGGCCTGCCCGGCCTCGCTGCCGCGGAGGTGCGCGAGCTCGCCGCGGTCCCCGGCGTGGGGACCGCGCGGGCGATGGCGTTGGCAGGGGCGTTCGGTCTGGCCCGCCGGCTGACGGAGGCGCGCTTCCGGCCCGGTGCTCCCGTGCGCTGCGGCAGCGACGTCGCCCGCATCGTCCGTGACACGGCGCGGGGCGCGCGCCAGGAGCAGTTCTTCGCGATCCTGCTGGACGCCCGCCACCGCATCCTCGGGTTCCGTGTCATCAGCACCGGAGGCCTCGTCGGGGCGCCGGTCCACCCACGCGACGTGTTCGCGCCCGCCGTGCGCGAGGGCGCTGCGTCGCTGGTGGTCGCCCACAACCATCCGAGTGGCGATCCGACGCCGAGCCCGGAGGACCGCGCCGTCACCGACCGCCTGCGCGGGGCCGCGGAGCTGATCGGCATCCGCCTGCTCGACCACCTGGTGGTCGGCAGCGATCGCTTCTACTCGTTCGCCGACGATGCGTCGCACCCCGTGCCGTAGCCCGGTCGCGCGATCAGGCCAGGAGGAGCGTTGCGCCCACCAGCGCGGCGGTCTCGCTGCGCAGCGTCAGGGGCCCGAGGCTGCGCGCCTCGAACCCGCAGGCCTGCGCCAGCGCCGCCTCCTCGGTCGTGAGCCCACCCTCGGGCCCGACCAGGAGCAGGCACCGCTCGCCGCGCGCCGCCGTGAGGCGACCCTGGCCGGGCAGCGCGACGTAGCGCTCCGGCGGCAGGTCGGGGCGGCGCAGGAAGTCGGCGAGGGCCTCGACCGCGTACACCTCCGGAATGCGCGCCCGATCGCACTGGCCGGCGGCCGCTTGCGCGATCCGCTGCCAGCGCAGACGGCGGTCATCGCCGGGAGCGAACGACGACCGGGCCGACCGGAGCGGGCGGAAGACGCGGATGCCGACCTCCGTGCCGTGTTCGAAGATCCACTCGCCCCGGTTGCCGCGGGGCACCGCGAAGGCCAACTCCACGGCGCAGTGCGGCTCGCGATCCGAGGGCTCGAGGGCTGCGATCTCGACCTCGACCTCGCCTCGACGGATCTCGACGATCCGGCCATCGGCCTCCTGCCCTTGACCATCGAAGAGGCGGAGCTGGTCGCCCGGGCGCGCGCGCATCACCCGGGCGAGATGATGTCCCACCTCGTCCGAGAGCACGACCCGGTTCCGTTCGCGGAGGTGTTCGACGAAGTAGCGGCGAGCCATGGGCTGCAAGGGTCGCGAATCCTCGCGGCGCGCGCAAACCCGTCGAGGCCCCTGATCCGTCACTCTCGCCGAGCCCGAGGCATTCGCGCGGCCCGGCCGACCTGCCCGGGGCCGCGCGATTGACAAGGCGGACCCCGACCGTAGCGTTAGCCCGCCGTGGATGGCCCGGCCGAGTTCCCGCCCCTGGACTCGGGTCTCACTGCGATGGCACGCACCCGAAGCAAACGCTCCGGATGGGCGATCGCGGTGTTTCGCCGCGTTCCCCGGTGCCCCCTTCCACGCTCAGCGCTGACGGCCGCGCCCGTCAGCGTCCGATCCTCGCGATCCCGGTTGCCGCATGTCCGAACACGTCCTGGAGATTCTCGCCGGCGATCGAGCCGGCGAGGTGGTCTCCCTCGCGCGTGAGCGCTTCACGCTCGGTCGCCGTCCCAGCAACGACATCCCGGTCAAGGACGACAAGGCGTCGGGCCAGCACGCGGAACTGGTCCGTGAGGGCGGCGCGTGGGTGCTCCGCGATCTCGATTCGACCAACGGTACGTTCATGGACGGCCGGAAGGTCACCGAGGTCGGGTTGTCGCCGGGTGACATCTTCCAGATCGGCTTGACGAAGTTCTGCTTCCGGCTCGCCTCCGACGCGAGCCGCGTGCCGGCGGGCGGCGCCGCGGACGCGGGCGAGTTGGCGGTGCGCCGCGTCGACCAGGCGCAACTGCAGCGCGTGCGCAAGCGCGGCGGTGGCACGCTCGGCCTCGTGGTGGCCCTGGTCGTGGCGGCCGGGGCTGGCGGCTGGGTCTGGTTCAAGTTCGGAGGCGAGCAGGCCGCGACCCGTCGCCAGGCGCGCAACGTGGTCGCGCTCACCGGCAACCTGTTGTCGGCCGACATCGCCGGCTGCGAGACGGAGAGCGGGTTCGATCTCGCGGTGGGGGGTACGCCTTTCCAACTCGGCAGTCCGGCGCACGGCGGCGCGTCGGCGCTCAGCGTGACGCGCGGCGACGGTCCGCCCTTCGCCCTCGCGCGCGTGATCGAGCCGGCGCGCGTCCTCGCCGAGGAATCGCTCCGCGTCGTCGGGCACGTGCGCACGGAAGCGGGTGCGAAGATCGCGATGCGCGTGCGCTTCACATCCTCGGGAGAAGGGAACTCGTTGTCGCTCACGGTCGGCTCGGCGCCCGTCGCCGCGGACGACTGGACGGAGATCGACCGGGCCTTCGCCGTCCCGCCGGGCATGGATCGCGCCCAGGTCGAGGTCTTCGCGCTCCTCCCAACCGCCGACGCCACGGCGAGTGCCGACGATCTCGGTCTCGTGAAGGGCGGCGATGGCAAGCCTCTGAACCTGACCGCCAAGAACGGCGTGCGGCTCCTGGGCAGCGGGGCCAGCGCGGCGGTCGCGCTCGGCGAGGACTTCCTCGTCCAGGGCTTCCGGCCGCTCGCCGACGCCGGCAGCCCGCTCGCGGCTGCCGACGCGGCAGGTCTGGCGTCGCTGGCCGACGCCGGGATCGGCCTCGGTGCCACCCTCGCCGACGATCGCTTCGCGCTCACGCTCAGCGGCGGGTCGGGGTTCGCGGTCGACTTCCCGGGCGCGGACGGGCTCGTCGTGCGCGGTGGTGAAGGCGCGGTCTTCGTCGCCCCGGGCGAGGATCTCGCCCAGCCGGTGACCGAACTGCTCCTCGGGGCTGGCACGTCGCGGTTGGCGCTGGTGTTCGCCACGCCCGTGCCGGTGCGCGGCGCGCGCGCCGGTCGCGGCTGGCGTCTCACCGTCCCCGACGCTGCTGCCGTCGACCTCGTGGTCGGCTTCGAGACGGAGCGTCGCGCCGCGCGCGACCGCGTGCGCGACGCGCGCGCCGAGATCCTCGCGCACCGCCCGGGTGCCGCCCTGGCGCTGCTCACCGAGGTCGTCGACCGCTACCCGCACGACGATGTCGCGCTCGGCGAGGCGCAGCAGGTGCGCGCCGAGATCCTCGCCACCCTCAACGCGCGCATCGATCAGCTCGAGCGCGACGCCGAGACGGCGCGCTTCTTCCAGGCCCGCTCCGGCCTCGTCCGCGTGCAGAAGGAACTCGACGCGATCTTCGCGGCGTACGGCGAAGCCAACGTCGTGCGCAAGGACGCGATCGAGCGTGTCCGCCAAGACGCCACCGAGATGCTCGCCTCGCTCGACCAGCAGGCCATCGCCGAGCGCGCCGACGGCCTGCGCAAGCTCGCGGATGCCTTCGAGGCGAACGGCAACGCGCCGCTCGCCAACCTGATCCAGGCCTATCTCACCAAGCACGGAGGCAAGAACTGATGGCCACGCGCGCCGTCGCTCTCGACGTCGGGAGCAACACCGTCAAGGTGATGGAGGTCAAGGCCGGCAAGCACGGCCTCGTCGTCACCGGATACGCGAGCCTGCCGCGCGAGGAAGCCGACGCGATCGGGCGGGTCGGGATCGGGCTGAAGGGCCTGGTCGCCGGCGTCGGCGGACGCGACATGATCCTGCGCTACACGCAGGTGCCGCCGTCGCCCGACTGGCAGCTCAAGAACCTGATGGAGCTCGAACTCGCCGACCTGCAGAGCCAGTCGGGGGGCGAGCTGTCGGCGGACTACAACCTCATCCCGGTCCAGGACGAGGAGAGCGGCCTCGAGACCGTGCTCATGGCGCTGGCGCGCAACGAGGCGCTGGCCCGCGTGAGCGATCTCGTGCGCGGCGCGGGCGGCAGCATCGAGGCGCACGTTCCGATGTGCATCGCGCTGTACAACGCGTTCGTGAAGTGCGGCCCGGTGGTGGAGGAGGACGAGGTGTGCGGCCTCGTCGCGATCGGACGCGAGACGATGGATCTCGCCCTGGTGCGTGGCACGGAATTGCTCTTCGCCCGCAACCTCAGCACCGGCGGCAAGGTCCTCGACGACGCGATCGCGGGGGCCTTCAACGTCAGCGAGCGCAAGGCCGAGCAGCTCAAGATCGACTTCATCGACCTCGACCCGGGCAGCCGGGGTCGGTTCGCGTCGGGGCAGGCGGAGAAGGTCACCATGGCCGCCGGTGGCGCCGCGAGCGCGATCGTCGCCGGGATCCAGTCGTCGGTGGCGTTCTGCGAGTCGCAGACCAAGATCCAGGGGTTGCGCCTGGACAAGCTCTGGGTCTGCGGCGGGAGCGCCAACGTGCGCGGGCTGAAGGGCATGCTGCGCGACGCGCTGCGTTGTCCCGTGGAGTTGTTCGATCCCTTCGAGCGCTGCGACCTGTCGACGCTGCCGGCCGATCAGGCCGAGTTGCTCGCCGGCCAGCGCCAGGAGGCGGTGCTCGCGCTCGGCCTCGCGGCGGGGCGCGTCGACACCGGGCTGTACAGCCTCGAGATCCTGCCGGAGCACGTCAAACGCCGGCAGCGTTTCGTGCAGCGCACCGTGTTCGACCTCGCCGCCATCGCCATCGCCGTGGCCCTGCTCGCGGCGTACTTCGTCACCAGCAAGGCGCGGCTCGAAGCGGCCACCGGCGAGAAGCGACGCGTCGAGAGCCAGGTGAAGGCGATCGAAGCGGTCAACCGGGAGGCCACGACGCTGCAGGAAGACGTCACCCGCCGGCGCGCGCTGATCGAGGCGCTGGCGGCGCGCGCCATCCCGCTCGATGGCACCTTGCGCGTGATCCACGCGCTGCAGGAGACCCTGCCGCCGGAGCTGTGGATCGAGTCGATCGAGGTGAAGAACAAGCCCGGCGAGCGCAGCGTGCGCGGCGTCACCAGCGAGCCGCGCCAGATCGTGCAGGTGAAGGGCAAGGGCAAGGAGGTCAGCGGCGTCGCCGTCGGTGACGTCTATCAGGCCTTCGCCAAGAAGTTCGTCGAGCACAAGCTCATCCCGGCGGTGGTCGCGGTGCCGAAGCACGGCGTCGACGGCATCACCGAGTTCACGTTCGACATCGATGTCATGCCCGCGCCGGAAGTGGCTGCTGGCAACCCGCAGGGCAAGCAGGAGGAGTGACCCCGGTGGATCCCCACGAGATCTGGCAAGAGAACAAGCGTTGGATCGTCGGCATCCTGCTCGGCGTCGTCCTCTTCTTCATCGCCGACACGATCATCGGATCGGTGTACGGCAGCACCTCGGTCGTGCGGCAGACGCGCTCGCTCGTGACCCGCATCAACTCCGAGCCGATGTACGACCGTGAGGGGTTGAGCAAGCTGCAGGCGGAAGCCGACGCGCTGGGCAAGCTGGAACAGGAGCTGATGGCGGCGGTGGCGTTCACGCCGCGCCCGCGCTTCGACCTCAAGGGCAAGGGCCTCTTCCACCTGCACTTCGACGAGGTGAGCCGCGAGGTGCGGGCCCGCCTGCTGGCCAGCGCCGATCGCGTCGGCGCCGACCTCGCCGCCAAGGACATCCTGTGGCCGACGCCGACGACGCCCGACGACACGCAGGCCGTGCTGCACGCGCTCGATCTGCTCGACGACGCGATGGCGCGGGTCTTCACGGTGGCGCAGCAGGTGCGCGACGCCGAGTCGCAGGCGCAGGGGCTGGTGTCCATCGACGAGATCCGGGTCGAAGCCGAGAAGCGCGTCGCATCGCGCGGCCGGCGTCGCGTTGCCGACGCGAGCGATCGGATCCGCGAACAGCGGATCTCGTTCCGCCTGCGCGCCGATGCCGACACGATCACGCGGGTCCTCGAGAGCTTCAAGGCGGGTCCGCGACCGGTGCCGCTCGGCGGCCTGCACGTGCGCCTCGACAGCAAGCGACCGGGCGACCCGCTGCAGGTGAGCGGCGTGCTCGTCGCGGTCCAGGTCGAAGCCCCCGCGGAGGACGCCTGATGCGCCTGCGTCGCGAACAGGGTCTGCTCATCGCGGTGGGACTGCTGGCCGCCCTGATGTGGTTCAACCGCGAGGCCGACCCCGCGCGGGTCCAGGTCCGCCCGCAGGCGCAGGCGGTCGAAGACGTGCCACCGCCGGGCACGCCGCTCGCGCGCGGAGTCGCCGTGAACCCGGCGCGCCTCGCGCTGTTCCGGGAACCGTCCGAGTCGGCGCCTCTGCCGCCGCGACCGTTGCCCGCGCCGCCGTCGTCGGCACTGCCGGTGGTGTGGCCGCCCCTGCCCGTCGGCCAGCACGCATCCGCCTACCGGCAGTTGCGCGGTCCGGGTGAAGTGAAGGAGCAGATCGATGTCGTCGCCGGCGCGGGCGATGTCGCACCCCCTTCCGAGGGCCATGGCGACGAGGTCGGCAGCAGTGGCACGGGGACGCAGGGCAGCGGCACCGCCACGCAGGGCAACGGCGCGCGCGACTACTCGCTCACCTACGACAAGGTGGTGATGGAGAAGGGCGGGCAGGTCTATTGGGGCGAGATCCTCGCCGCCGACAAGCACCTGCTCCTGCGGCAGCGGCCGACGGGCAAGCTGCGCCTGCGCTGGGTCGAGCCGGCCACCGGCCGCGTCAACTCGGAGTTCGAGATCGACGCCCAGGACATCCAGTCCGTGCAACTGGCGAAGACCCTGCGCAACGAGGTCGCCGGGCGCGAACTCGACCTCAACGAGGACACCGCGAGCCAGCCCAAGCGCGCGGCGCTCATCGACTGGCTGCTGGCGCAGGCCGGCCGCGAGAACTGGATCGTGGCGCGGGCGCTGCACCACGGCCAGGTCTACGCCAAGGTCGCGCCCGACCCGGCCGATGGCCAGCGCATGGTCGCGCGCGTGCTGCGCGCCGGCGGTCGCCTGCCGGAGGAGTGGACGCTCTACCAGAACCTCCCGCCCGCCATCGCCGACTCGTCGTTCCGCTGGACGGGGCAAGCGCAGGTGCAGGCGATCCTCGGCCTCGACCTCGCGGCCGAGACCGACTTCAAGAAGGCCACCGCGCGTCCGGGCGACCCGCGCGCCGCGCGGGCCTACGCCGACTTCCTGCTGGCGCGCGGCCGGGCCGACGAGGCGTTGCCGCTGGCCCAGGCCGCCTACCGCGAGCGGACCCTGCTCGACCGCGACGACGAACAGCTCGCGTTGCGTCGCACGCTGATCGCGTGTCTGCTCGCGCTGGGGCAGGTCGAAGAGGCGCGCAATGTCGGTGGGCTGCCGTCGAGCGCAACGGCGCTGCGCGGTGCGATCGCCTACGCCGCGGGGGACTTCGAGTTCGCCGCGGGCCAGTTCCGCGCCGCGCTGGAGGCAGGCGACGAGCCCGGCCTCGCCGCCCTCGGCGCCGCCGCGTGCATGGCGCGCGCCGGCCAGTGGAAGGAGGCCTACGACTCGTTCCAGGCCCTCGCCGAGCGCGATCCTTTCCAGCGCGCACGTGCGTTGGCCGGCGCCGCGTTCGTGCTCGAGCGGACCGGCAACTTCGATGGCGCCGCGGCGCTGGCGGGCACGGCGTTGCAGGCGGCGCCGACCGACGCGTATCTCTGCTACCTGCGCGGGCGCTCGCTGCGACTCGCCGGCGATCTCGACGGTGCCGCGGAGCAGCTCACCCAGGCGCTGAAGCGGCGCGACGACCTGGTCGAGGCGATGGCCGAGTTCGCCGAGGTGTACCTGCGAGTCGCGACGCAAGCGCCCGCGCGCGCCGCGGACGCGCTGGTGCGCGCCATGCGCTACGCGGATCGCTGCGTGGCGCTCGACGCGCAGCTCGCGGCGGATGGCAAGCCCACGCCGCGCTTCCTCGAACTGAAGGGGCTCGTGCACTGGCGGGCCGGCGACCTGCGCGGCGCCCGGGCCGCCTTCGAGGCCGCGCGCCAGGGTGGCAGCGTGTACGGCCAGATCGGGTCGGCGCTGGTCGACTACGGGCAGGCGCGCGTCGAGACCGCGCGCGAACAGCTCATCGAGCTGGACAAGCGACCGCTCGGCGACCCGTTCCGCGAGTACGGCAAGCAGACCCTCGCGCTCATCGACGACCACGCCGAGAAGGTCGAGATCCGCGACGACTTCGAGCGCAGCGAGCTGGGCAGCCGTTGGACCAAGGAGTTCAAGGGGCGCGCGCTGCCGCCGCGCCTCGAGGGCGGCCGCGTGCTGGTCTCCGGCAAGGTCGATGGCCAGGACGTGACGTTGCGTCGCATCGTCGAGCAGGCCGGCGACTTCCTGTCGGGGGAAGTGACCCTCACGCGCGACCCAGGCGACACCAGCCGGTTCGCGGGCCTGCACCTGAGCATGGGACGCGACGGGCGCAACGCGGACTTCGAGGTCTTCCTCGGCTTCGCGAGCCTGCAGGCCGGCACCGTCCCGGCGCTGCGCATCCTCGATGGCGATCCGGCGCGCGCCACGGGGCCCGAGGGCGCGGCGAAGTTCGAGTGGCGCCCGCTCCAGGTCCAGGCTTCCGGGCCCGTCCGCCTCCTGCTCGAGGTCGTGCCGGAGAAGGGCGTCGAGGACAAGGCGCTGGTGCTGCGTGCGTCGTGGAACGGCGTTGTCGTGGCCGAAGAGAAGGTCACGCGGCTGAGCCGCGGCACCGGACGCGTGCCGTTGTTCGTCGACCTGCTGGTGGAGGGCGGTCGCGGGCAGGTCGACGCCGCGTGGGACGAGTTCCGGCTGCGGATGCGGGCGGTGAAGTGATGGAGAACACGATGCGACACCCACGGCAACCCCGCCGCGACCGGCAGGCCGGCTTCACCCTCGTCGAACTCCTGGTCGTCATCGGCCTGCTCGGCGTGCTCGCGGTGGTGCTCATCCCGCAGATCTCCGGCGCGCGCACGCGCGGCGAGGAGGTCGAGACCCAGGCGCGAATCGAGCATCTCAAGCAGGCGTGCGAGGGCTACAAGCGCGCCAAGCAGCGCGGGTACTTCCCGCCCGACGACTTCGTGTCGCTGGATCCGGAGGACGGCGTCAAGTGCAAGGCCGACGAGATCAACTCCGGGATCGAGTCGGCGCTGATCTTCCTGCACCAGCGGGCCGAAGGCCTGCAGGTCTTCGACGACAAGGAGGACTGGCTCGCCAACACCGACGAGGACAGCAACTCGGCGGAGATCCCGCTCCTGCAGCGGCGCGCGAAGGTCGAGGTGATCGACGCGTGGGGGACGCCGCTCGCGTACTTCACGAGCGGCTCGTACGGCAAGGCGCAGAAGATCAAGCGCGCCGACGGCCAGATCGTGAAGGCCGAGGCCTGGAAGAACCCGAATTCGAACGGCTACTACGCGCCGCGCGGCTTCCAGATCATCTCGGCCGGGGTCGACCGCGAGTTCAACACGCCCGACGACATCACGCATCCCTCGCGATGAACCCGCGGTCCCGACTCGACGGCACAGCACGCTCGCCCGCGGCGGGCTTCACGCTGATCGAGTTGATGGCGGTGCTCGCGATCCTGTCGGTGCTGATGGGACTCGGGGTCGGGTTCCTGACGCGGCGGGGCAGCTCGATGGATCTCGCGACCGCGATCGTGCGCGACCAGGTGCGCTTCGCGGCGGTCAGCGCCAAGACCCGCGGTGCGCCCACCGAGCTGCTGGTGGTCGGTGGCGCCGAAGGCGCAGCACCTGCGCTGCGCGTGCGCGGCCTCGAGCCGGTCGGCACCTGGCACGCCGAGCGCGGCGAGCGGCAGGTGCAGGACGCGCTGCGCGGCGAGGTGCGGGGCACCTACGAGCCGGGTCGCTTCGGCGACGCGTTGCGTTTCGACCCCGGCACGCGGAGCGCGATCCTGCGCGTGCCCACGCAGGGGCGTCCGGTCTGGACGCTCACCGACGGCTTCCTGCTACGTCTCGACCTGCGCCTCGAGGAACGCGAAGGCGCCACCGTCGCGCAGCTCGGGCGCGCGTTCACCCTCGCCATCGACGGCGAGGGCCACGCCGAGCTGCGCCTCGCGCTCAGCAGTTCGGGGCAGGCGGGCTCCGGCCAGCGCGGCGCCACCGGCCAGGGCAACGTGAAGACCCTGCGCACCGCGCGCACGCTGCCGCTGCTGAAGTGGCTCACCCTGGAGGTCGTGCACGACGGGCAGCACGTCGCGCTCGTCGTCGATGGCGAGGAGGCCGCGCGCACTGCCGCGGAGGGCGCACCGTTCCAACGCGCCGACGACTGGTTCGAGATCTCGCCGCCCGCGGCGCCGATCGCGGGGCTCGTCGACGAGATCCAGCTCTGGGCCTACACGCTCGCCGACGCAGTGGACCTGCCGATCGGCGTGTCGTTGGCCGACACCCCGATGTCGATGCGCTTTCTCCCCGGGGGCGCGCCGCTCGAACCCTATGTGGTCACCCTGAAGACCGACGACCAGGTCGAGGCCTTCGTGGTGACGCCTGGAGGCGTACTGCAATGAACGAGCTGTTCGATGCCCGCCGCGATCGCGAGCGTGGTCTCGCCCTCATCGCCGTCCTGGTTGCGCTCGGCGTGCTCCTCGGGCTCGCCATCCCGTTCCTGCTCAGCTCCGGCCACGGCGAGGCGGCCGCGATCCAGCGCGCCGATACGACGCAGGCCGAACTCGGCGCAGCCAGCGTGCGTGACCTCCTGCTGGCGCAGGCGGCCAAGAGCCACGTCGCGCTCGACGAGACGCCCGCGTTCGACAGCGTCGCCGAGTTCGCCGGCCACCTCGAGTTGCCCGAGGCTCTCGCCGCCCTGGGCGAGAAGGGCCGCCAGCTCCTCGCCGGCGAGACGGAGGACGCGCAGCGGCGCATCAACGTCAACACTGCGTCGCCGCTGGTGCTCGCCAACCTGCTCGGTTCGGCGGCTCGCCTCACGGAGAAGCACGAGGCGGACGCGGCGCGGCTGCTGCTCGACGACGCGTCACGTCTGCCGCAGGCGGGCGTCGTGATCGTCGATCGCGAACTCATCCGCTACGCGCGGCGCACCGACCGCGAGCTGCTCGACCTGGAGCGCGGCCTGCGTCTGGCCGACGGCTTCGCCGGGCCGCACCTGCTCGCCGCCGACCTGCTCGTGCTCGACTACCGGGTGGTGCTGGCGGTGACCTTCCCCATGCTCGAGCGGCAGGGCGATCGCCGCGACCAGCGCATCCCGTACGCGTCGATCCGCGAGCTGAGCCGGATCGCGCCGCTGGGCTTCGGTGCGTTCACCGCGGAGGAACTCGACGTGCTCGAGCGCGCGTGCACGGTCGCGTCGATGCACGAGTTCGGCGGCCCGTTCGGACGGGCGGAGCGGGTGTTCGCCGTCATGCCGGGCGGGCTCACCCTGCAGGTCCGCTCTGCGTCGTTCCTCGGCGGTGGCACCATCGTGCGCGTGCGCAGCGTGGACGCGCCCGAGCGGACCGGTGAGTTCAACCTCGTGTGGTCGGTCGAGGCCCCGCAGGGCGGCGGCAGCGGCACGGTCAACCTGCCGCGCGCGTGGTACGTCAACCTGCTCCTGCCGCTGAAGGGCCAGTACACCGACATCCAGACGGTGATCGAGCCGCTCCTGCCGCAGCCGGTGAACGTGAACACGGCGACGCGCGAGGTGCTGGTGGCGGCGCTCGCCAACCTGCGCCAGGGACGGCGCGTGCGCCCGGCGGAGGATCCGGAGGCCGCGCAGAACCCCCAGGAGCACGCCGACCAGAACGCGGCGACGGAGTTCGGCCCGCCGATCACCCGCGCGCGTGCTACCGAGATCGCCGACCAGTGGCTGACCGTGGCCGGTCGCGGCCCGGAGGGCATGCCGCTCCCCGACGGCGTCGACGCCGCGGGGCCGTTCATGGGTTTCGAGGACTTCGAGAAGCGGGCGATGAAGCCCCTGCTCGCGGGCGCGTCGGGGCCCGCGATCCAGCAATTGATCCGCGTGTACCAGAACGTGCTCAGCGGTCGCGACGGGCAGGTGGAGATGGGCACGGTGCCGCTGTGCTTCAGCTCTGCGCCGGTGGTGACCTACCGCGCCGCTGCGTCGCGCAACCGGCTCGCGGGACAGGTCGCGGCACGGCACGAGGTGCAGGGCACGGCGCTGGTCGTGCCGCCGCGCAGCCTCGACATCATCACGGCGACGCAGGAGATGTTCGAAGAGGCGTTCCGGCTCGACCGTCGCGCGCCCTTCTACACGACCTACCCCATCAACGTCGGTGCGCTGCTCGGCAACGACCGCGGCACCGACCCCGCGTCGCGGCACAACGCGCACCTGCTCGCCGATGCCTATCCGAGCATGGGCTTCGGGCAGGCGCGCTTTCCCAGCCGCGACGGCAACGGCAGCGGCTTCAAGCCGGCCCCGGCGACGACGCCGCTGCGTGCGCGCTTCGCCGTGCACGAGGACATGGTGCAGTCCCTCGACCCGGAGGGGCGCGACGTCGGCAAGGAAGGGCCTTACGAGATGCCCAACACGGGGCCGTCGGCGCGCGGCGGCCAGCCACAGCAGCGCGCCGGCGACCACTCGCGCCGGTCGTTCCCGTTCACCACCGGCGAAGGTGTCGCGCCGACCGCGATCGGCTTCTGGTTCCGGCTCGAGGACACCAGCCCGCAGGCGCTGTACGACCTGGCCGGCGATCAGGCGGAGCGCGATCGTCTCGAACTCACCATCGCCGACGGCCACGTGCACCTGAAGATCTTCGACGCCGCGGGCACCGACCCGCAGGGGCAGGGCGGGCCGACGTCGCCGGAGCTGTGCGCCGGGCAATGGAAGCTGCCGCTGCAGGGCGAAGACGGCTTCAACATCAACGCCAAGACCTGGTACCACGTGCAGGTCGGCGCGTTCGGCAACCGGCCGGGGCAGATCTCGCTCCTCGTCGACGGCGTGCCGCGCGGCGAGCCGGAGTTCCGCACCTACCTCACCGACATCCTGCCGATCTACAGCCCGCAGACGGGGCGACCGTTCCTGGAGGACAGCCCGCGCTTCGTGGCGATCCCGGTGGAGAGCACCGAGGGCTTCCCACCGGTGGGGGTGCTGCGCATCGGGCTCGAGCTGTTCGAGTACGTCGAGAAGAACGACTCGACGTTCTACTGCGTGTACCGCGACTCGCGCGGCGGCCGGCTCGCGCGCATGGACATCGCCGAGTTCCGGCCCGAGATCCCCGTCGACGCGCAGGGGCGACCGACGGTGAGCATCGAGAACCTCACCGGCAGCGCCGCGGTGGACGCGACGCCGGCGCACCAGAAGGGCGCGGCGGTGGAGCTGTACGGCTACTCGATCCCGCTCTACCGGCGTTCGATCTGGTACCCGGGGCAGGCGCAACTGGCGGAGGGCATCGGCACGTTCTCGATCGCGCGCGCGATCAACGATCGCACCCAGGTGACCCTGCAGGTGCTGGGTGGGACGCTCAACTTCGGCACCGGGCTCGACGAGACGACGACCGAAGACATCCTGCTCGGCAACCCGGTGGTCGACCCGCGCTCCAACCGGCCGGTCAGGGCGGAGGAGAAGATCCTCGCCGGCTTCCCGCAGGCCGGCGGCTACGCGCTCCTCGTGCAGGAGAACTACGGCAAGGACGACAACGGCAACGAGATCCGGGTCGGTGGCGTCGAGGTGATCAAGTACGCGCGCCGCGACAAGGACAAGCTCACCGGGATCCAGCGTGCCGTGTCGTTGCCCACCGTGAACCCCGACGGCATTGCCGGCTTCAACGGCAAGCCGCGGCGCTTCGTGTGCGTGTGGAACCCCAACTGGATCGTCGCGCGCAGCCAGCCGCCGGTGCCGCTCTACACGCTGCCACAGGCGCAGACCTACGTCGTGCCGATCTCGCTGCCGGTGTCCGGCTCGCTCGCCGACCCGCGCACGCTCGGCTGGACGGAGTGGTTCCAGATCTACGACAAGTCCGACGAGAACAAGACCGAGTGGGTGCGCTACGACGTACTCGACGGCCAGCACGCGCTGCGCGCGCGCCTGCAGGCGTTCCACGCGGTGCGCTTCGCGATCACCAACCAGAGGGCCGACTACGGGGGCAACGGTGACCCGCGCACCGGCAACGGCCAGATGCAGCGGAACGATCAGCCGCTGGTGTACAACCCGCCGCCGCAGGGGCTCGAGAACATCGGCATCGGCTCGCACGACCGGTTGGAGTACGACCATCCGATCATCTGGCAGGTACGGCAGGCGCTGCGCTTCCGCGGCGACTGGAACACGACCTGCACCGCGCAGTCGAGCAGCGCCGCCGTGCTCCCCGTGCACCGCGCCGAGCTCGACTGGGGCAACTACGGCGCGCTCAGCGGGCGCGTCGGGCGCAACGACCGCGTGACCCTGGTCGAAGGCTCCGCCGGCCCCGGTGGGGCGCTCGACTGGCACGACGTGAACTGGACCGGCCGCCGCTTCGGCTACGACGACCCCAACGTCACCGACCCGCAGGCCGAGAAGCTCGGACCATGGCCCTTCCAGCTCGTCGGGCTGAAGGACACCGTGAAGGCCGCCTTCACCGGACCCGACGATCGCGACGACCGGCTGGACGCGCGCGTCATCGACCGCATCGTCAAGTTCCCGAGCGGCGAACTGCCGGCGAGCTACCCACAGCAGGCGGTGTTCGGCGGTGCCGGCTTCCGTGCGGCGCGGCCGGTGCGCGGCACCATCGACGAGCTGTCGGTGCTGTCGAGCCGGGTGCCGAGCCTGATCCTCGACTTCGACCTCACCATCGACGCCCAGGAGGTCATCGTGCGCGACGACGCGACGGTGGCGTCGTTCGGCGTGATCGGGCGCGCCGGCGTGCTCAACGAGATGCCGCGCACCGGCTGCATGCTGCTCGTCGACGGCGAGCTGATCGCCTGCGCCAGCGCCAGCGGCGGCACGCTGCGCATCGCCAAGAACGGCCGCGGTCGCCTCGGCAGCAAGGCGCGCGCGCACGACGAAGGCACCCTCGTGCACGTGCTCACGCACATCCCCGTGGCGATCCTCGCCGGCGAGGTCGACCTCAACTCGTACCAGATCGCGACCGACGGCCTTGGTGTCTTCCCGCGCTTCGGCGGCACGGCCCTGATGGGCACCGAGGTCTTCCACTACACGTGGACGCACGGCGACCAGCTCATGGAGATGCCGCGCTTCCTCGATCCGGAGTCGGAGTCGCGCACGCCGCGCGGACTTTTCCGTGGCCGCTACGGCACGCCGGTGGGCACCGGCCAGTCGGGGGAGGCGATCATCGGCCTGCCGTTCCGCTACTGGGATCGCTACCGCGAGCGCACCGACGACCCGGAGCTCGCGTACTTCCAGACCACCGTGCGGCAGGGTTCCGCGTACTACACGGCGCTCGGCTGGGAGGAGCAGAACGAGGAGGGCAAGCTCGTCGACATCCAATGCCTCGCGCGCATCGACGGCGCCGCACCCTTCACCGCCGACCCGGCCAACACGGCGGGGCTCTACCGGTTCGAGGCGGGCAGCGTCGACGGCAAGGGCAACCGGCTGGCGCGGCAGGGCGACATGCTGGAGGCGCGCTTCCACGTGCTGTACCGCGCCGGTTGCTTCGATCCGGTGACCTTCCTGGCGCACGCCTGGAAGTACGCGCCGCTCGTGAACGCGGTGGTCGTGTCGTTCGAGGGCGAGCCGCGCGTGCTCGAGGAGCGGGTGACGGCGCGATGATCCCTCCGTCAGCCATCGACCGGGAGCGCGGCTTCACCCTGATCGAGCTGGTGGTCGTGATGGGCATCCTCACGATCTTCGCGTCGTTCCTCGTGCAGCTCACCGGCACGTCGGTGGGGCTGTTCCAGGACGGCGAGCGCAGCCAGGACCTCGCCGATCGCGCCGACGCCGCGGCGTCGACGTTGCACGGCGCGATCGGCGCCATGATCGGGCCGGGCGGCCTCGACGTCGACGGCGAGGAGCCGTCGACGCGCCTCATGGTGCAGTGGGTGCCGGTGGCGCCGGTGAAGGCGACGGAGAGCAAGCCAGCCTACCTCGGCACCCGCGTGCAGGTGCTGCGCGCCACGGTGCAGGTCGACGCGGAGACGGAGACCGAGCTGCTGCGGCCGTTGCTCCTGCAGGAGGCCGCCGCGACAGCCGCGGCGCCCACGCCCGCCGCCATCGGCGAACGCCTCGACGAGTTGCTCGCCGCCACCCCGCGCGGCGGGCGCGCGCAGATGCTGCTGGTGGCCCGTCCGGCGGGCGACGCCGACGGCGCATTCTTCGACCTGCGGCGGATCCTGCTCCTGCCCGGTCAGCTCCTGGATCTGGGCCGCCAGCGTCAGGTCGACATGATGGCGGTGCCTGACGTCGGCTCACCGGAGCTGCCGTGGCCGGTCGTCGACGCGAGCAGCACTGCGATCGGCCACGGCTTCCTGCACCTCGAGTACGCGATGTGGTCGCAGCTCACCACGAACTGGAACGCGCCGGTGGGGCAGGGTGGCCCGGAGTACGCGTGGGACTCGGCGCGCGCCGGCCTGTTCGGTGCCGCCGACGAGGCGCGCGCGGTGTTCGGCCTCGACGTCGGGCTCGAAAGCCTGAAGAACCTCGCCGACGACGTGTTCCCACGTTGGGTCAAGGTCACCCTGGTCGTGGCGTCGAACGTCGGCTCCGAGGCCGTGCTGGCCAGCGACCTGCGCGCCGGCGAGCGCGCTGCCACTGTCATCGACGAAGCCCGCCTGCCCGACGTGCGCGAGACCCCCTACCTCAAGATCGGCGCCGAGTGGGTGCGCTACGCGGCGGTCGAGGGCCGCAACCTGCGCGGGCTCGTGCGCGCGCAGCGTGGCACCGTCGCCAAGGATCATCCCGCCGGCACGCGCGTGCGCGTCGGCCGCACCGTCGAACTCCACGTGCGCCTGCCGCACGGCAAGGACTGCTGGAATGCTCCCGCCACGCGCTAGCGACACCCGATCCCGCGAGCGCGGCTTCACGCTCATCGAGATCATGACGGCGATCGCCATCCTGGTGTTCGGGGTGGTGTCGCTGGTCGGGCTACTCGGCGTGGGAGTGGCGACGCACCGCTCCGCGGAACAGAACGATCGCGCCGTGCGCCTCGCGGAGCGGGTGCTGCACCGCATCGAGGAGGAGATCGTCCCGCGTGCCGTGCAGCTCGCTGCCGCCAGCGGCGAGACCCTGCGCCTGCCCGCCGTCGACTCGACCACCGCCGACGTCGAGGGCTTCCCGGGGATGCGCTATCGGGTCGAGTTCACGCTCGACCCGGAGACCCCCGACCTCGCCCTCGTCCGGCTCCGCGTCCTCTGGCTCGACCAGGGCGAGACGCAGGCCGTCGAATTCCAACGTATCCTGGTCAGCCATGTCCCGTTCCCGCAGCGGATCGCCCGGCTGCGGGAAGGAAACTGAACGCATGAAGCTCCTCTTGCCGTGTGCATCCTTCGCCCTTTGCCTCGCGGTCGCCGCGCCGGCCCAGGTGGTCCAGCTCGCCGACGGCCGCGTCCTCGCGGGTGAGATCCAGGAGGTCACGGGCGAGGGCTTCCTGTTCACCCGGGTCGACAACGGCGGGCAGCTCCAGCTCCGCTGGGAACACCTCGCCGCCGACAGCGCCAACGAAGTGAAGAAGCTGTTCGACATCTCGGTCGAGGACGAAGGCGAGATCCTCGTCGAGGCGCAGGTCATCCGCTACGTGACGCCGAGTGGGCTCCTGCGCGAAGAGATCGGCCGACCCGCCGGCGGCGACGGCACCACGATCAACCTGCGCGGCAAGGGCAACACCATCGCCATCCCGCGCCGCTCGCTGCGCTCGATCGCCACGCGGCGCGTGCCGGTGCTCGACATCTACACGCGCGAGGAGCTCTATCAGGAGAAGCTCGCGGAGTTCGCGCCCGCCGACGACGCCGACCGGCACATCCTGTTCGCCGACTTCCTGGTGCGCGTCGGCGACTACGAGCGCGCCGAGGCGCACCTCAAGCGCGCCGAGGAACTCGGCAACAGCAAGCAGCCCGGCGCGCTGCGCGCCAAGATCGCCAAGGTCGCCCTCTACAAGAGCGCGGCCGGCGAGCGCGGCCTGCTCGACAAGATCAAGGCGCTGCGCGGGCGGAAGGACTTCGTGCGCGGCGGCGAGGCGGTCGCGGAGTTCGAGGCCAAGTACGCGGGGGGCAAGCTCGCCGCCGAGTTCACCGCCGAGAAGGCCCGCTTCGTCGAAGCCCGCCAGCGCTTCTACGTGGCGCGCGTGGCGGAGGGATGGTCGCTGCTCATGACCACCATCGCCAAGGGCAAGATCCTGGAGTCGGGCCTCACCCTGTCGGCGGCGCGCAGCTACGCCGAGAGCGAGATGGGACGGGACATCGCCAAGCGGCTCGCCGAGCGCCTCAAGCTCCAGGTCGACGAGGTGACCTCGCTGTGGACGGCGCGGATCGAGGCGAAGGCCGTGGTCGGCACCCAGCTCTTCGCCTACGGCGTGGGCTCGTGGACCCTGGGTGACGCCAAGATCACGGCCAACACCCAGCAGGGCAAGGAGGACAAGGGCGCCGCGACGCCGGCGAACGAGCAACAGCAGGCGGCCGAGCGGCAGCAGCGCAAGATCCGCGAGTTCCTCGAGCGGGCCAAGCAGGCGCAGCAGGCGGCCGGCAACAACGCCGGCAAGGAGGAGACCGACGAGGACTGGTGGCGCAACGCGCCGCCGGACGAGCGCGCGAACTTCCTCAAGGCCTACTACGCGGAGAACTCCGGCGACCTCGAGGTCGTCACTGCCCACCTGACCCCCTGCGTGATGTGCGCGGGCCTGGGTTACCTGGAAGTGCTCGGCAACTCCGGCAAGACGGACAAGCTCAAGTGCCTCACGTGCAAGGGGACCAAGTTCAAGCGCTGGTTCCGCGCGCGTTGAGCGCGCGCGGGTCTTCGATCGCCCTCCTGCTGGGGTTCCTGCTGGCGCTCCTGCTGCCGGCGTGCCGCGGCCCGGCCGTCGACCCGCCGCGCGCGGCCCCGATCGTGAGCGCGCCGGTCACCGCGCAAGACCCGGCCGCTGCGGCCGTGGTCGCGCCGCCGGTGCGGATCGAGACCGTGCCGGGGAGTGGGGATGGGCTCGCCCCGGACATCCTGCGCCCGAGCAGTGCCGAGGACGGCGAACTCGCGCGGGTGGGCGACCGTGCCGTGCACAAGCGGCACGCCTACGACCGCCTCCTCGAGACGAACCCGCAGCAGGCCCGCGATCTGGTCGACAACCTGGTCCTCGACCTCCTGGTCGCCGACCTCGCCGAGCGCTTCGGCATCCGCGTCGACGTGGCCGACGTCGCCGAGAAGCTCGCCGACGAGGAACGTGAGCTGCGCCAGCGCCTGCAGGTCGAATGGAAGGGTCAGCTCGACTACGACCGCTACCTGCTGCAGCAGTTCGGCATGGACGCCGCCGAGTACGGGCGGTGGCGGCGCCTGACCCTGGCGCGCACGCTCTATCGCCAGTACGTGATCCGCTACCACGCGATGCTCTCGGAGCGGGTCCAGGTGCGCTGCATCGTGGGCTCCGACCGCAAGCCTCTCGAGGAGCTGCGCCAGCAGGTGGTCGACGGCGCGAGCTTCTCGCGGCTCGCGCTGCGCCACTCCGAGGACGAGAGTCGCAAGGAGGGCGGGCTCCTGCCGGCCTTCGGGCGGGGCACGAAGCATCCGGCTGCGGAGGTGGCGTTCACCTTGGCCGAGGGCGAGGTGTCACAGGTGTTCGAGCGCCAGACCGACGGGCAGACGCGCTACTACCTGCTCACCTGCCTGCGTCGCCTGCCGGCGCGTTCCGAACCCTTCGCCGCGGTGCGCGCGGAGCTGGACGAGGACATCAAGGCGCGGCCGCTCTCGCGCTTCGACTTCCACGCGTTCTACTTCCAGGTTCGCGGTGCGGCGGAATCCGGGCCTGACAATGGCGGCGACAAACGCTAAAAGGCTCGTCCATGGATGACATTGCGCGCGATCCGAATCCGGACGGCGTTGCTTCCGTCGAGGACTCGGACCGGCTGCGGCGCAAGGGTCCCATCGACGAGT
The DNA here is from genome assembly GCA_964418595.1 of uncultured candidatus Brocadiaceae bacterium. Lineage (GTDB taxonomy): Bacteria > Planctomycetota > UBA1135 > UBA1135 > UBA2386 > CAYQMF01. The sequence goes on along the minus strand of CAYQMF010000039.1, from coordinate 20,916 downwards.
TGGCGGTGCGTGGCTCACCGAGCGAAGGCGGGGCCGACATCGACGACACCCAAGGCCCGCGTGCCACGCGGCTCCCGGTGGTGCTGCCGCTGCCGGCGACGGATGCGCTCGACGAAGACCCCGCGGGCGAAGACCCCCAAGGCGAGGACCCGGCCGATGCAGCCTCGGACGGCGTGCTACGCGACGATTCGCCGATCGTCTCCGCGGACGACGCCGCGGACCTGGAGCGCGATCTCGAGGACGGCGGACCCGGCGACGGCGCACCGACCGCCGATGAGTCCGAGGCGAAGCGTCCGGAGCCGGCGCCCGACGACGGTGCGCGCACGGATTCCGCCAGCACGCAGCCGCGGCCTGATCCTCTCGACGAGGTCCTCCCGGAGGTCGCCGAACCGATCACCGACCCCGACCGCCTCGCGCGGGTCGTGCTCGGCCTGCTGCTGACCGTGCGCGAGGGCCTCACTGTCCTGCGCCTGGCGCAGACCTGCGAGACGACGCAGGAGGCCGTGCGCGGCGCGCTGGCGCGCATCCAGGCCCAGCTCGGCGCCAGCGGCTTCCCCTTGGAGCTGACCGGCCACGGCGAGAGCCTCAAGCTCTGGACCACGCCCGACATCTTCCCGTACCTGGAGAAGGTGAAGGGCATCAAGAAGAACGAGCGCCTCTCCCCGGCCGCGCTCGAGACCCTGGCGGTCGTCGCCTATCGCCAGCCGGTGTTCCGCGCCGAGATCGAGGCGATCCGCGGCGTGAAGGTCGGGCCGATGCTGCGCACGCTCCTCGACTGCAAGCTCGTGAAGATCGTCGGGCGCGCCGACGTGCCCGGTCGCCCGCTGCAGTACGGGACGACGCAGCAGTTCCTCGATCGCTTCGGGCTCGCCACCATCCAGGACCTGCCCAGCGTGAAGGAGTTCAAGGGCCTGCAGGGTTGATGGGGCCTTCAGGGTTGATGGGGCCTGCAGGGTTGATGGGGCCTGCAGGGTTGATGGGGCCGCAGGGTTGATGGGGTCTGCAGGGTTGATGGGGCCTGCAGGGTTGATCGGGTCTGCAGGGTTGATCGGGTCTGCAGGGGTGACCTGAGCCTCTTGAGTCCCCACGCGTTGCTCGCGGCTTCGGGTTGACGCGGGCGCGGCTCTTGCCGATCATCCCCGCCCTTCGCGTCCCGCTCGTCTAGTCAGGCCTAGGACACCAGGTTTTCAACCTGGCGACACGGGTTCAAATCCCGTGCGGGATACCAATCGCTGCGGTCGCCGGCTTCCGCCGGCGGCCGCGCGCCCTCTCTCCCGATGTCCGTGCGTCGCCAGCGCTTCGCCTGGTGCCTGTTCGACTTCGCCAACAGCGCGTTCAACACGGTCGTCATCACGTTCGTGTTCCCGCAGTTCTTCGTGCGGGTGCTGGTGGGGGACGCGACCAAGGGCGACGTGTGGTGGGCGCGGGCCATGGCGTTGTCGGGCCTGCTCGTCGCGCTGCTCGCGGCGCCGTGCGGGGCGCGCGCGGACAACCGCGCCGGCAAGCGCCGTTGGCTCATCGCGCTCACGTTGCTCGTGGTCGGAACGACCGCTGCGGTGGCTTTCGTGGTTCCTGATCCTGCCCTCGGCCGCGCCTCCGATGCGACCCTGCTCTGGACGCTCGGGCTGGTCGTCGTAGCCAACGTCGCCTTCGAGCTGGCCTTCGTCTTCTACAACGCCTTCCTCCCGGAGCTGGCGCCACCCGATCGTGTGGGTCGCCTGTCGGGGCACGGCTGGGCTTTCGGCTACGTGGGTGGCCTCGCCTGCCTCGCGCTCGGGCTCCTCCTGGTCGGCGTCGGCGACGTCGGACCGCTGGTCACCACCGACGCGCACTGGAACGTTCGCGCGACCAACCTCCTGGTCGCGGCCTGGTTCCTCGTGTTCGCCCTGCCGATGCTCCTGTGGGTGCGCGACCGGCCGCGCCCCGTGGCGGCCGCGCCGGCGCAGCCTTCGGTGCGCGCCGTCCTCGCCACCCTGCGCGAGCTGCCGCAGCGCCCCGCCCTGCTGCGCTTCCTCCTGGCGCACCTCGTCTACAACGACGCGCTCATGGCGCTGATCACGCTGGCTGGCCTCTACATGGCGGGGACGCTCGGCATGGCGACCGACGAGATCATGGCCATGGGGATCGGCCTCAACGTCGTGGCGGGGATCGGCGCCTGGGGCTTCGGCCACGTCGACGATCGCGTCGGCCCGCGCGCCGCCGTGCTGTGGAGCCTCGCGCTCCTCACCGCGGGCGCGGTGTTCGCGATCGCTGTGCCGACCGTCGCGGGCTTCGCGTTCGCTGCCGCAGCCGTCGGCATCGGCATGGGCCCCAACCAGGCGGCGAGCCGTTCGCTCCTCGTGCGCCTCGTGGAACCGGGGCGGCAGGCCGAGTACTTCGGCCTGCTGTCCATGTCGGGGAAGGCCACCGTCTGGCTCGGCCCGCTCCTGTTCGCGCTCGTTCGGGAGTGGACCGACAGCCAACGCGCCGCGTTCGTGCCGCTGATCGCGATGTTCGCGGTCGGCTTCGTCCTCATGTGGAGCGTGCGCGTGCCGCCGCCGCCGCGATGATCCGGCCGTCGTGATGGAAGCCACCGACCGCGCCCGCCTGCTCGCCCGCCTGGCCCGCTACCGTGCCATCTTCCCCGGCGAGGACGACGCCGCGCTCCGCGTGCAGGCTCTCGTCGCGGCGCACGACGACTGCCTCCTGCGCACCTGCGTACCCGGCCACGTCACCGCGTCGGCCTTCATCCTCGACGCGACGCGCACGCGCTTCCTGCTCACGCATCATCGCAAGCTCGACCGTTGGCTGCAGCTCGGCGGCCACGTCGATGGGGAGCCCGATGCGCGGGAGGCGGCACTGCGCGAGGCCCGCGAGGAATCCGGAATGAGCGAGTTCACGGTCGTGCCCCTCGACGCCAGCGACCCCAGCGTGCCTCTCGACGTCGACATCCATCCGATCCCCGCGCGCGGCAGCGAACCACGCCACGACCACCACGACCTCCGCTACCTGCTGATCGCTGCTCCCGGCCAGGACCTCGTGCTCAGCGACGAGTCACACGCGCTGCGCTGGTTCCCGGTGCGGGAGATGGAGAGCGTGCTCGCGGAACCCAACCTGTTGCGCCTGGCGGCGAAGGCGATCGAACTCGCGCGGCGCTGACTGCGAGACCACGGCCGAATCCAATGAGGGGAAACGCAGAAGGAGAGGGAAGTAGGGAACCAGAACCAATCGTCGCGGACGTCGGTGAACTCGGGCACCGCGGTCTGCATGCGGAGCGTCGGGGATTGACAGGTCACCCAGAGCCGGCCTAGGTTCCACGTCGCCCTCGGCAACCACCGAGGAGGAGGTAACCATGACAAGCGTTCGCAGAATCGCCGGCGTCGTGACGCTGGCACAATCTTGCGCGGGTAGAGGGGTGGCATCGGGACGAACACGGGGCCAGGTCTGTCAGCGATGGAGAGGCTCCATCCCCGGCGCACACCACTTTCAAAGGTCGCCTGGGACAAGTCGGAGGCGCGCAGCGCTCGTCACCAAGATCGCCGTCGTTCTCGGACTCCTCAGCGCCAGCGCTGCACAGGAACGGATCCTATTCATCCCGGGACCCGGCCCGACACGCGGCTTCGGCACCCAGGTCGTCGGGGCCGGCGATGTCGATCGAGATGGGACTCCGGACATCGTCGCAACGACGTACGACCAAGTGAACTGGCCCCCAGTTAGCCCCGTCTACTTCTACTCCGGGCGGACAGGGCTCAGGCTTGGGAGCCCCGCGCTTGACCATCCGTACGACTACGATGTCGTGCCGCTTGGCGACGTCACCGGGGACGGTTACCCGGAGTTCGCCATCTCCGGGAACACGAGCTACGTCTTCTCGCCGTGGTACGGAGTGGTTCATGTTCTGCAAGGCGCCTTCGGCTGCTTGGCGCCAGCCGGTGACCACGACCGAGACGGCGCGAACGACGTGTTCGCGCAGATCACACTTGGAGTTGGGGTCTTCTCCGGGCGCACCGGCCAGTTGCTGCGCAACTACGCGTTCGGGGTGCCTGCGGGCAGCCGCAACCTTCTCGGTCTTGGTGACGTCAACGGAGACGGAATTCACGACTTCGCGGTGCCGGAGTTCACGAGAGGCCACATCAATGTGCAGTCTGGGGCTGATGGCAGCAATCTCTCATCCATCAGGACTGGCCAGACGTCTTCGTTCTCGATCTACGCCCTTGGCGACATTGACGGTGATGGGACGAGGGAGCTTGCGTACCGTGGGAACCCGCCAATGCGTCTGGTGATCCTCTCGGGTCGGAACCACGCTGTCCTGTTCGAGCTCACGACCACCGGCCCCGACTTCGTTGGTGAACCCGCATCGAGCGGTGATCTGAATCAGGATGGCCACGACGACTTCATCGTGCTCGAAACACCGGGAGCGATCCGGGTCTACTCGGGACGAACGTTGACGGTGATGTACGTGATTCCCGTGACTCCGGGCTCCTTCGATTCTGGAGCGAGCCTTGGTGACATCAACGGCGATGGCCTCCCCGACTTCGCGCTCGGTCAGCCCGGCCACAACAGCTCACTCGGCGCGGTTGCGGTGTACGGTCCGGTCCGCGCAACGCTCACCGAGTTCGGTCTGGGATGCGTCGGAGCCGCAGGAGTCCCGAGGCTCACTTCCCCCGCGGGGCCGCGAGTCGGAGAGCTGTTCGAGCTTCGCGTGGCAAACCTGGTTCCCTTCTCATTCGCGGTCCTCCTGATCGGCGGCTCGAACACCGCCTGGGGTTCGCTGCCGCTACCGGCAGACCTGTCGGTCGTCGGCATGCCGACGTGCCAGCTCCTGGTGAGCGGCGATGCGAACGTTGCGTTGTTCAACACCTCCGGCACCGCATCCTGGCAGACGACCATCCCCGCGGACTACGGCCTGCTCCATGCACGGTTCTTCACGCAGTGCCTGCCCTTCGATCCGGGGGCAAACGTGCGAGGGATCACCGCGTCCAACGGCGGGGATGCCGTAATCGGCGGGTAGGATCTCGGACGTGTCGCGCCGGATGCACTTTGCGGGGTGCGGGGCCTCGTTCAGTCGGCGTCGTGGCCGGATTGGGCCGCGAGGAGTAGCCACTTCGTCACGCGAGGACATCTGTGACGATCTCCCCCCGGGGAGGGAAGGGGGGAGGGTGCGTTGGCGAGCCCTTCTGCCTTCTTTCTGCTTCTGGTTCCCTACTTCCCTCTCCTTCTGTGCTTCCCTCGTTCTCTGGCTGGCTCGTGAGCGGCGGCCGTCGCGACCTGGCGATGGTGGCGCGCGAGTCGCAGCCCGGTTGGCACGGACACGCCGCGTCCAGCGCCATCGCCGGTCAGTCGCCCTGCGCCCCGCCCTCCCCGTGCGGATGCGCCTTCTCGTAGACGGCCCGCAACCGCGCCATCGATACGTGCGTGTAGACCTGCGTGGTCGCCAACCGCTCGTGGCCGAGCATCTCCTGCACGCTGCGCAGGTCGGCGCCGCGGTCCAGCAGATGCGTGGCGAACGAGTGGCGCAGGCCGTGCGGTGAGAGGCGGAACGGGATGCCGGCGTCGCGGGCGCGGCGGCGCACGGTCTCGAACATCCAGCGCGAGGAGAGCGGGCGGCCGCGCTGGTTGACGAAGAGGACGCCCGTGCTCGAGTGGTTGTCGCGCAGCGTGCTGGCGCGGTGCGGCAGGTGCGCGGCCAGCGCCCGCAGCGCGGGCTTGCCGAGCATGGCGAGGCGCTCCTTGCGCCCCTTGCCGAGCACGCGCACGCTGCCTTCCTCCACGTCGACCTGCCGCAGGGCGAGGCCCGCCACCTCGGAGACACGGCATCCGGTCGAGTAGAGGAACTCGAGGATGGCGCGGTCGCGCGTGCCCCAAAAGTCGGCGGCGAAGGGCAGCGACAGGAGCGCGTCGACCTGTGGCACGGTGAGGAAGCGTGGCAGTCGGCTTGGGACCTTCGGGCCGCGGATGAGGCGGGCGGGGTCCTTGCGCACGACGCCACGATCGCGCAGGAAGCGCAGGAACGCGCGCAGGCTCGACAGCTTGCGCTGCACGGTGGTCGCCTTCCGGCCCTCCTTGTGCAGGCTGGCGAGGTAGCGGCGCAGCGTCAGGCGATCGAGGGCGGCGTCGCCCTTCCACTGCAGGAAGGCACGCAGGTCGGTGCCGTAGGCGCGCACCGTGTTCGGCGACATGTCGCGCACCTGCGCGAGATGCCGGAGGAAGGCTCCGAGTTCGGCGGCGAGGGGTGCCAACGCCATCGGGTCAGGGGGCGAGGGCGGCGAGCAGCGCCTGCACGCGCGCGACCGGATGGTCGCCCATGTGGCCGACGCGGAAGGTGAGGTCCTTGAGCTTGCCGTAGCCGTTGCCGAGCGTGAATCCCGCGGCCTTGCCCTTGGCGATGAGGTCTTGGACCGTGCGGCCGGAGGCGCGGATCGTGCTCACCGTCGGCGACCGGAGCGCCTCCGCCACGAACGGCTCGAACCCGTGCTCGCGGCACCACGCCATGGTGACGTCCTGCATGTGGCGATGCCGCGCCCAGCGCCCCTCGAGGGTCTCGGCCGCGATGCGGTCGAGCTGCCGGCTGAGCGCGAAGACCAGCGGCACGCACGGCGTCGCCACCGTCTCCGCCTTGGCGAGGCCCTCCTGCGCGCGCACGAAGTCGAGCAGCCAGCCGCGGCCGGGCATGGCCTTCGCGCGCGCCATCGCCCGCTCCGACACCGCGTACACGACGAGGCCGGGCGGCAGGGCGAGACACTTCTGCGTGCCGGCGAACGCGCAGTCGATGCCCCAGTCGTCGAAGCGGAACTCGGCGCCGGCGAGGCTCGTGACCACGTCGACGAGGATCAGCGCGTCGGGCTGCCGCCGGTGCACGACGGCGATCAGCTCGCGCAGTGGGCTCAACACGCCGGTGGAGGTCTCGCAGTGGGTGATGGCGACGGCCTCGTAGCGACCCGCGCCGGCGAGCTTGTCGTCGAGCATCTGTGGCGAGACCGCGTCACCCCACTCGACGCCGAGCACGTCGGGTGCCCGGCCGCACGACGCGCTGATCTTCGCCCACCGCTCGCTGAACGCGCCGTTGGCGAGGTGAAGGATGCGCTCGCCCACGAGGTTGCGGATCGCCGCCTCCATCAGTGCGGTGGCGGGAGCGTTCTCGAAGAGCGCGTGCGCGCGCGTCTGGAACAGCGCCTGCAGCTTGGGCAGCAGGGCCGTGGTCTCGGCGAGGAAGGCCTTGCTGCGGTGGCCGATCAGGGGCATCGCCATGATCTCGCGCAGCTCCGGTTCGACCTCGACCGGGCCGGGGATGAAGAGGAAGGGATGGTTGTCGGCTGGCTTGCTCACGCGCGCGCGAACATACCCGCGTCGCCGGCCGTTCTCGCGCTCAGGATCGCGCTTGCCGGCTGCGCTCCGCCGGTGTCAACACGGCGGCCAGCACGTCGCGGAGGTCGGGCCCGTCGACGAACACCTCGGCCGCGTCGGCCACCCGTGGGCGTCGCACCACGCCGCCGAAGCCGATGAAGCGCGCGACCGTCCCCTGCGTGTCGAGGTCCGTGTTGCCGTCGCCCACGAACGCGGCCGGGCAGTGCGCCGCTGGGAGCCGCGCCATCAGCTCACGCTTGCCGCCAGCGCGGCACAGCGGGCTGTCGGCGGCGATGCCGGCGTAGCGTCCCTCTGCGTCGAAGCGGATCGGCACGGCATGCACGTGCTCGGCGGCGACGCCGAGGTGCTCGGCGAGGGCGAGCACCGGCGGCAGGAGACCGCCGGACACGACGCCCACCGTCTTGCCGAGCGCGCGCAGCGTGCGCACGACCTCCGTCGCGCCGGGCACGATGGCAGCGACGTAGCGGGCACCGATCGCCGCCAGCTCATCGCGCGTCGGCGCGATGAGCGAGAGCCGCTCGGCATAGACCCGCTCGATGCTCACCGAGCCGTCCATCGCGCGCGCGGTGAGCGCCGCGACGCGGGCCGCCACGTGCGGCCGGAACGCGGCGGCGAGTTCGTCGATGCCCTCGATCGCGGTCAGCGTGGAGTCGCAGTCGAACCACACCGACGCGAAGCCGTCGCTCACAGGACGAGACACGCGCGCTGCATCGCGCCGACGGCGCGCACCTTGGCGAGCACCTCTGCCGTGGGCGCGCGGTCGAGGTTCCAGATCCCGATCGCGCGCTCCGCGCCGCGCTCGGCGGTGCCGAGCTGCAGGCGCGAGATGTTCACGTTGGCCTGACCGAGGATGGTCCCGACGGCACCGAGCACCCCCGGGCGATCGCCGTGGAACGTGACCAGCAACGGGCCTTCCGGAATGGCGTCGAGCAGGAAGTCGTCGAGTTCCACCATGCGGCCGTGGCGATTGCCCAGCACCGTGCCGGAGACGTGGTGGCGCTCGCCGCCGATCAGCATCTCGACCCGGATGAGGCTCATGAAGTCGCGCTTCATCGACGACGCCTCGACGTGGGTGCGCACGCCGAGCTGGTCCGCGAGCCGGCGCGCGTTCACGGGCGTCACCGGCGACTCGGTCCGGCGGGCGAGCGCCCCGGTGAGGGCCGCCACCAGGATCGGCAGGCTGGTGCGCTCCGGCAGCGCACCTTGCAGGGTGATGCGGATGCTCTCGAGTGCGCCCTGAAACGTCTGGGCGAGGAACGCCGCGAGGTCGTGCGCCAGATCGAGGAACGGGCCTACCAGCCGCGCCTCGCCGGGCGCGATCGGCGGCACGTTCACGCCGTTGAGCGCGATGCCGCGCTGCAGGCAGGTGACCACCTGCTCGGCGACGTCGATGGACACGTTCTCGCGCGCCTCCACCGTGCTGGCGCCGAGGTGCGGCGTGAGGATGAGGTTCTTCGTGCTGCGCAGGCGATGCTCCGCGGGCAGCGGTTCGACCGTGAACACGTCGAGCGCCGCGCCGGCGAGTCTGCCCGCGTCGAGGGCGTCGCACAGCGCGGTCTCGTCGACGATCCCGCCGCGCGCGGCGTGCACGAGGCGCGCGCTCGGCTTCAGCAGCGCGAGGCGTTCGGCGTTCACGAGGTTGCGCGTGCTGTCGAGGAGCGGCACGTGCACGGTCACGAAGTCGGCCAGACGAAGGCCCTCGTCGAGGTCGACCATGCGGACACCCTTGGGCGCGCCGCTCTCGGCGACGTAGGGGTCGTGGGCGATCACCTCCATCGCCAGGCCCACGGCGCGGTCGGCGACGACCCGGCCGATCTTGCCGAGCCCGAGCACGAGCAGGACCTTGCCGCGCAGCTCGACGCCGGTGAACTTGCTCTTGTCCCAGCGCCCGGCCTTCAGCGCGGCGTCGGCGGCGGGGATGTTGCGCGCCACGCTGAACAGCAGCGCCAGGGCGTGTTCCGCCGTGGTGATCGCGCCGGCGTCCGGCGTGTTCATCACCACGATGCCCCGCTCCGTGGCCGCCGGCACGTCGATGTTGTCGACGCCGATCCCGGCGCGGCCGATGACGGCGAGGTTGTTCGCCTTCTCGAGCACGCGAGCGGTGACCCGGGTCGACGACCGCACGACGAGCGCGTGGTACGCGGGCAGCAGGTCGCGCAGCTCGTCCTCCTTGAGGCCGGTCCTGACGGTGACCACGCCGGCCTTGCGCAGGCAGTCGATGCCGGCCTGGCTGAGGTCGTCGGCGACGAGGATCTGGAACTCGGGCTTCATCGTGCGCCCTTGCCGAAGAGGATGACTCCGACCGTGCGGAGGATGATGTTGAGGTCGAAGAGCTGGCTCATGTTCTTGATGTAGTACAGGTCGTAGCGCAGCTTTTCCTTCGCGTCCTCGACGGACGCCCCGTACGGGTAGCGCACTTGCGCCCAGCCGGTGAGGCCGGGCTTGACGGTGAGGCGCAGCGGGTAGAACTCGACGAGGCGCGACAGCTCTTCGACGAAGAACGGGCGCTCCGGCCGCGGGCCGACGAACGACATCTGCCCGGCCAGCACGTTGAGCATCTGCGGGATCTCGTCGATGCGCGTGACGCGCAGGATCCGGCCGATGCGCGTGACGCGATCGTCGTTGGCCTTGGCCCACACGGGGCCGGTGCCCGACTCGGCGTCGGCGCGCATGGTGCGGAACTTGAGCACCTTGAAGGGCACGCCGCCCTGCCCGGAGCGCGGCTGGCGGAAGAAGATCGGGCCGCGGCTGTCGAGGCGGATGAGGACGACGGTGAGGACGATGATCGGCGACGCCAGGACGAGGCCGACCAACGACACGAGGATGTCGACACAGCGCTTGACCGCGACCGCGACCGGCGGCTGCGAGAAGCCGGCGCCGAAGATCAGGTACGAAGGCCGCAGGCTCTCGAGCGCGATCTTGCCGTGGATGCGCTCGTACATGAGTTCCTTCTCCTCGATCTTCACGCCGGCGAGGCGACAGGCGAGCAGCTCGTCGACGGGGAGCTTGCCGCGTCGGTCGCTCAGCGCCACCACGATGCGGGCGATGCGGTTCGTGGTGACGATCTCGACGAGGTCTTCCTGGGCGCCGAGGCGGACCGCGCCATGGTCGAGTTCGTCGTCGCTCGTCGCCACGACGCCGATGACCTCGAACCCCGACACCGGATGCGCCTTGAGCAGCGCCACCATCTCGGTGACCGCGGGGCCCTGGCCGAGCACCGCGACGCGTTCGCCGAAGTTCCACTTGTAGAAGAAGCTGTGGAACGCGAAGCGCCATCCCCAGATGACCAGGAACCCGAGCAGCACCACGACCACGAGCTGCCAGGTCTGGCTGCTGAGGCCGGGGAAGTGGAACAGCGCCGGCGCCAGGAACACCAGCACCGCGATCATCACCAGGGCGTAGCCGCACGAGTGCAGCAGGCGGTTGGGCAGCTCGGCCCGGTTCTGCGACAGGTTCCAGTCGTACAGGTCGTTGTACGAGAGCGACGCCTGGCAGAGCACCGCGATGGTGAGGCAGGACAGGACGAGGCGCGACAGCGAGGGGTACTCGATCGTCGCGAGGTCGAGCATGCCGAGCGGCGGCAGCGACGTGCCCGCGAACAGGACGAGGCCGAGGATCAGCGTCTCCGAGGCGATCAGCAGCAGCTTGCGCTTCGGGATGATCTGCTGGGCGAGGGTGGCCATGAACCTGGGCGGGAGGCCCTTCTCTATCGGCGGTGAAGGGGAGGCAGCGGGAACCGGCTCGTCGGGCGGACCCGGTGCGCGTCAGGGCAGCGGCTCACCGTGCAGCACGACGACCTCTGGCGGGCCAGCATCGGACCAGCGCACCGCGGCCACGTCGACGCGCAGGATCCTGCCGCGACGCGGTCCGAACGCCGGTGCGACCGCGCGAAGGGCGGCCTCCCGACGGGCGAGTTCGGCAGGTCCGACGAGGCGTTCGGGAGCGGGGTGAGCACGGCTGGTCTTGACCTCGACGGCGCAGAGCAACCGGCCACGGCGGACCAAGAGGTCGATCTCGCCGGCGCGCGTCGCCAGGTTGCAGGCCACGACCACGAACCCCTCCGCCTCGTACTTCGCGGCGACGGCGGCTTCGCCGGCGCGTCCGAGAGCGTGCCGCGCGTCACGGTCAGGCCTTGGCGACCTCCCCGGCCTTCTGGTCATTGCTCACCACCCGCGCGATCGCGCTGCGATCGAAGATGAGCTTGAGCTGACCGTCGCTGTCCACGCGGAGCTGGACCGTGTCGTCGGCGATGCCGGCGACGACGCCGTGCAGGCCGCTGCTGGTCACCACGCGATCGCCCTTCTTGAGGGCCGCGATGAGCGCGCGGCGGGCCTTCTCCTGCTTCTGCTGCGGGCGGATCAGCAGGAAGTAGAAGATCGCGATCATCCCGACCATCATCAGGATCTGCTGCGTGCCGCACGGTGTCCCGGGCTGGCCGGTGGGAGCCGGTTGCTGCGTGCCCGTGGTGGTCGTCGTGGGCGGGGGCGGGGCGGCGGTGGCGTCGCCCTGGGTCGTGCCGCGACCGCGGATGGAGGTGTCTTGGGAGCCGACGTCCTGGAAGGCGTCGGCACGGAACTGCAGCGGGTAGGCGAGGCCCATGATCGGAAGGGGGTTCGAAAAGGGCGTCGGATGATAGGGCGACCTTGGTCGTGCTCCGCCGAGGAATCGGCTGTCGGGGCGCGAATCTGCGGGCGACGGGCGACGGGATCGACGGTGCTGGGATCGTTGGCATGTGTGGCTGCGCTCCTTTCTGTCCCCCGGTGGCCACGAAGGCTTCCGCGGTGACAGGAGCCGGGCTACACCTCGGTGGCCACCATGCGCGTTCTCACGGCGATCTCCGGCGGCGTCGACAGCAGCGTCGCCGCCCTCCTGCTCAAGGAGCAGGGCCACGAGGTGGTCGGCGTGTTCATGCGCAACGGCGTGTCCGGCACCGCCGCGCAGCACAAGTCGTGTTGCTCGGCCTCGGACGCGGCCGACGCCGCGCGCGTCGCCGACCGCATCGGCGTCGCGTTCTACGCCCTCGACTACGGGGCCGAGTTCGACGCGATCATCGCCCACTTCACGGCCGAGTACGCCCGCGGTCGCACGCCGAACCCGTGCGTGCTCTGCAACCAGCGCCTCAAGTTCGGCCACCTCCTCGAGATCGCCGGTGGACTGGGCGCGGAGGCTGTCGCCACGGGTCACTACGCGCGCGTCGTCGATGGCGAACTGCGCGCCGCCGTCGACGCCGCGAAGGACCAGAGCTACTACCTGTTCGGGATCGCGCGCGCCGCCCTGCCGCGGGTCCTGTTTCCCCTCGGGGGCATGACCAAGCCGGAGGTGCGCGCGCGCGCCCGCGCGGCGGGGCTCGTGACCGCCGAGAAGCCGGAGTCGATGGAGATCTGCTTCGTGCCCAGCGGCGACTACCGCGACGTCGTGCGGGCCCGGCAGGCGACGGGTCGCCCCGGGCGGTTCGTCGATCGCGCCGGGCGCGAGTTGGGCGAGCACGGGGGGGTGGGGCTGTTCACGGTCGGCCAGCGGCGCGGTCTGCCCGCCATGGGGGAGCCGTGGTTCGTGCTGCGGATCGACCCGGACACTGGCGACGTCCAGCTCGGACCCCGGGACGCCCTGGCGTCGACGGTTGCGGTTGCGCGGGGGGTCAACTGGCTGGTCGATCCGCCGGGCGCCGCCGGCTGCGCGGCGGAGGTCAAGGTGCGCGCCCGCGCCGCCGCCGTCCCGGCGCGCCTCCTTCCCGGGGGCGACGCGGAGGTCCGCATCGAGTTCGCCCAGCCGGTGGAGGCCGTCACCCCCGGCCAGGCCGCGGTGTTCTACCGCGGCGACCTGGTGCTGGGAGGCGGCTGGATCGACTGACCTCGAGGCCCGCGGCCCCGGCCGTGCTCCGGTCTCAGCCCGCGACGGCCTGCTTGAGCCCGGCGCCGGGCTTGAAGCTCACCGCCCGGGTCGCGGCGACCTGGATGGGCTCGCCGGTCTGGGGGTTGCGCACCGTGCGGGCGGCGCGGTCCTTCACCTGGAAGTTGCCGAAGCCCGTGAGTTGGACGGATTCGCCGGCCGAGAGGCCGGCCTGGATGCAGTCGAGGACGGTGTTCAGGGCGCGCTCGGCGTGCGCCCGCGTGCAGTCGGCGCCCAGGGCCTTCTGGACCTCGTCGATGAGTTGAGCCTTGTTCATTCTTGGTTCCTCCGAGTTTGAGTTGCTAGCCGCCCGGTCCGGGCGGGTGGGGAGTGTAGCGGTAGCGTCCGGCCGCCCGAAACCCAAGGCGCCATGGACCGTGCCGTTCTCGCATTCGCCTTGCCGAAAGCACGGGGTCGCGGACGGCAGCGCCGCGGTTGCTGGAATCTCCCTCAAGGTGGCGAAGGCGACCGACCGATAGCAGCGGGGAACCGGCGCGAGACACGCGCACCGACCGAGAGGTAACCATGAGGCTGCAGGCGATCATCCCCGTGACTTTGGCCCTGTTCGTCGGGTGCTCGACGAGTGCGCCCGAGTCTCCGTTCGTGAAGGCCAACCCCCTGATGTCGGGCGAGATCTCGCGCCGCGTGGCGGAGATCGAGTTCCAGAATCGGGGCGAGCTGCTCGACAACCTGCTCTGGCTGAGCCAGAGCGGTGAGCAGGCGATTCCCTTCCTCATGGACGGCCTGAAGCACAGCGCGCCGAAGGTCCGCTCCAACTGCGCGTGGGTCCTCGGCCGGATCGGCGACCGGCGCACGATCCCGGCGCTCAACGCCGCGGTGGGTGATCAGACCCCGAGCGTGCGCCTCGAAGTGGCGCGCTCGCTGGTGCTGATGGGCGACATCCAGCACGCGCCGGCCCTCATCGAGGGGCTCGACTCGGAGCGCACGACCGTCCGCTACAGCTGCCATGAAGCGCTGAAGACGGCGACCGGCCGCGACTTCGGCTACGACCATCTCTCCGACGACATCAACGTCCGCCAGCGCTCCGTGCTGCGCTGGCGCGAGTGGTGGGCAGGGCAGTACAGCGACCCGTTCTTCGCCGGCACGTATGCGCAGGCGCATGGTTTGACCCTGGAGGGTGCCACGCAGGGGACGCCCGCGGCTCCGGCCGGCGAGACCAAGCCGATGCCGCCGCAGGCCGACGCCGTGCCCGGCAAGGGCTCGGTCGACGGCGCGGGCAGCGGGAAGTAGGCGCACCGCGCGCCGAAGAAAGCAAAGGACGCCGGCGCGGGGTCGGGCATAGACTGGGGGATTCCTGGCGGCGCACCGTCACGTGACGCAGCGCCTCCCGCTCGAAGACCCCATGAAAGACACCCTCCCCGCGGCCGCCCTGGCCGCGCGCGGTTCCCGCGCTGGCTTCACCCTGATCGAACTGCTGGTGGTGATCGGGATCCTCTCGATCCTGATGGTCGTGCTCCTGCCGCAGATCATCGGTGCCCGCGAGACGGCGTACATCTTCGCGGACAAGGCCAACCTCAAGTGGCACTACCAGACGCTGGACATCTACCGCCAGCGCTACAAGCGCTTCCCCAAGGAGGGCGGCCACAAGTTCGTGCTGGCGCCGTGGGTCGAGGGGATCGTCACCGACAAGACCCCGGAGAACCGCGACCGCTACTTCACGCCGGGCCTCAACGACCAGCGCCAGGCGGAGCTGCGCGATGAGGAGCCGAAGGACATCTGGAAGGACTTCGGCAGCCTGTCCTCGCTCGACACGGCGTACGCCGGTCGCGCCAAGGAGCACCTGAGCGGCAAGCTCGACTCCGGCAACGAGGCGTGGATCGCCGACGACAACGAGTTCGGCCCGGCCTTCGCTGGCGGCTCGATCAACGTCCTGGTCGGCGACGGCAACGTGCGCGAACTCGACCTCCTGGAGCTGAAGAAGCACGGCTACCCGGAGGAGCCCGAGGAGGGCTACAAGTACGAAGTGGGGCGGGCGTCGCAGCATCCGTTGCTGAAGAAGCTCGATTATTAGGCGAGGGAGACGTGTCGAAGGCGTGCAGGAGCTGACGCCGCTGGCGCGGCGCAGCTCAGCAGGCGGGTGGCTGGGTGGTGCGGCTGGGCCCGTGGGTGGCTGCGTCGGTGGACAGCGGCCTTTCGCCGTGGCGGCGGTACCGGTACACCGGCGCGCGCATGAAGCTTCGCCTTGCTCCCGCGGCAGGTCGTCTGCCTGCGGCGGACCTCGCTGTCTCGCTCGTGATCGATGACTCCTCGCCGCGTGGCCATCGCGATCTCGCTGCGTCGCTTGCCGCGGCGCGCAAGACCGGGGACCTGAAGGTGGAGTACCGGCGGGTGGCAACCTTCCACACCGGCGTGAAGGCCTGGCCGCGCCTGCTCACGGTCGGCCTCGGCAAGGCGAAGGCGGTGACCGTCGATCGGATCCGACGGGTGGCGGCGGTCGCCCAGGCGCACGCGGAGCGCGCGGAGGTGAAGAGCTTCGTCCTTGCGCTGGGCGACGCGCCCGGCGACCTCGCGGCCGAGGACGTCGGGCGCGCGGTCGCGGAGGGGATCCTGCTCGGCGCGCACCGCCACGAGGCGCCGCGGCGCGAGAAGGCCAAGGCACGCTTCGCGCAGCAGGCGACGGTGGCGTTCGCCGGGAAGGACCGCGCCGCGTTCGCGCGCGGCTTCGCCGCCGGCCAACTCGCCGCGGGCGCGGTGGCGTTCGCGCGCGATCTCGAGAACGCGCCCGCCAACCTGGTCACGCCGCAGCGCCTCGCGGCGGAGGCGCGCCGGCTCGCGCGTCCCGGCCTGCGCGTCAACGTGCTCGAAGCCGCCGCCATGCGGCGCCTGAAGATGGGGGCGCTGCTCGGCGTTGCGCAGGGCAGCGCGCTGCCGCCCAAGCTCATCGCGCTCGACTATCGTCCTGCCGGCGCCAAGGAAACGATCTGCGTCGTCGGCAAGGGGCTCACGTTCGACTCCGGCGGCATCAGCATCAAGCCGGCCGCGAAGATGGACGAGATGCGCTACGACATGTGCGGCGCCGGCGCCGTGCTCGGGTTGTTCCACGCGCTCGCGGCGGGGGCGCTGAAGGGCAGCAAGCGCAAGGTGCGCGTCGTCGGCGTGATCCCGGCGGCCGAGAACATGCCGAGCGGCACGGCGCAGCGGCCGGGCGACGTGGTGCGCGCGTTCGACGGGCACACGATCGAGATCCTCAACACCGACGCCGAGGGACGCCTCGCGCTGGCCGACGCCATCGGCTGGGCGAAGAAGACCTTCGCGCCCGATCGCATCGTCGACCTCGCCACGCTCACCGGTGCGGTGATCACCGCGCTCGGGCATGAGGTCGCGGCGGTCATGGGCAACGACCAGAAGCTGATCGACGAGCTGATCGCGGCGGGCAAGGCCGCCGACGAGCCGCTCTGGCAACTGCCGCTGTGGGACGTGCACAAGCAGCAGACCAAGAGCAAGTTCGCCGACCTCGCCAACCTCGCGAGCCCGGCGGCGGGCGCGGGCACGATCGCCGGGGCGGCGTTCCTCTCGTACTTCGCGGGGGACGTGCCGTGGGCGCACATCGACATCGCGGGGACGGCCTGGGGCGCGGAGGCGAAGGATTACTACACGTCGGGCGCGACCGGCACCGCGGTGCGCATGCTGCTGCGGTGGCTGGGCGCCTGACCCTCGCTTGTGCGGGGGCGCTCGTGGCGCTCGCGGGCGCCTGCGGCGAAGGCCCCGGCGGGGCGGCGCTGCCCGCGTTCGCGGCGGAGCTGCCGGGCCACACTGCCGTCGTGTGGTGGGGCGAGTTCGACCCCGTGGCGATGCGGCTCATGGCCACGCTGCCGATCGAGCGCATCGGGCTGCGTGCGTTGCCCGCGGGCCCGGCCGGCGTGCGCGCGTGGGCGGGCCCGTCGGAGCAGGTGGGCTGGTCCTCGCTCGCGGCCAACCAGCACTTCGTGGCGGCGGCGCGGGAGCTGACCCCCGCCGGCGCGCACCTGTTCTTCGACCTGCAACAGACGCTCGACGCCGCGCGCGAAGCGCTGCCATCCTTCGGCGGGGGCGACGCGCAGGTCGCGGGCTTGCGCAAGTTCGTCGAACAGCGCGTCTGGCAGGCGCTGCGGCTGGACGCGTTCGAGTGGGCGCTGGTGGAGTCGGACAACGCGGACGCGCGCGTGATCACCGCGGTCCTGGCGTCGGGCGACGCCGCGCGCGGGCTGCTCCCGTGCCTCGCGCAGACGGAGCTGCCGGCGCCGGTCCCCGACGTGCCGTCGCCGGCGCTGGTCGTGGCCCAGGCGACGCTCGCGCCGAACGTCATCGCCGCCGGGATCCGCGAGCTGATCGCGGACGGCAGCGAGGGTCCGCTCGCTGCGCTGCAGCAGTTCATCCAGGGCAGCAAGCTGCACGCTGCGGTCGATGCGCTCGAGTGCCTCGATGGTCGGGTCGTCGTGGCGACGGGGGCCGGCTTCGGCTTCGCCGCTTGCGGCGTGCGCGACGCGATCGCGGTCGAGGCGGCGCTCGACACCTTCGCCGTCGCGCGCGGTGCCGGGTGGGTCGCGTTCGGCAGCGTGCACGTCGCGCTCGACGACGGTGTCGTCCGCTTCACCTTCGGCGAGGTGCCTGAGGCGCGCCAGCCGCTCGACGCACAGCCGGTCGGCCTGCGCGTCGCGGGCACGGCGCCTGAGTTCTCGCTCACCGGCTCGCGCAGCGGCGGGCGCGTACGCCTGCGCGTGCGCCTGCCGTAGGATCAGCCACAAGACCATGACCGTCATCGACCCCAAGCCCGCGATCGCCGCCCGTGCCCACGTCCGCAGCCTCGGGGACTACCACCGCATGCACGCCGAGGCGTGCGCAGACCCGGCGGGGTTCTGGCGCAAACAGGCGGCCTGCATCGACTTCTTCCAGCCCTACCGCGAGGTGGTCGCCGGCGACTTCGGCAGCGCTGACATCGCGTGGTTCGTCGGCGGCAAGCTGAACGTCGCCTACAACTGCGTCGACCGCCACGTCGCCGCGCATGGCGATCGGGTCGCGATCGTGTGGGCTGCCGACGCGCCGGGTGAGTACCGCCGCATCACCTACCGCGAGCTGTCCTTCGAGGTGAACCGCATGGCCAACGTGCTGCGCGCCAACGGCGTGCGCAAGGGCGATCGCGTGTGCCTCTACATGCCGATGATCCCGGAGCTGGCCTACGCGATGCTCGCGTGCGCACGCCTGGGTGCCATCCACAGCGTCGTGTTCGCCGGCTTCTCGGCCGAGTCGCTGCGCGGCCGCATCGAGGACGCCGACTGCCGCGTGGTCATCACCGCGAACGAAGGCCTGCGCGGCGGCAAGGTGATCCCGCTCAAGAAGACCGTCGATGCCGCGGTGGAGGGCACCAACGTCGCCTGCGTGCTGGTGGCGAAGCGCACCGACGCCGCGGTGCCGATGCGCGACGGCCGCGACCTCTGGCTGCACGAGGAGCAGGCGCGCCATCGCGGCCAGTGCCCCATCGAGTGGATGGACAGCGAGGACCCGCTGTTCGTGCTCTACACGTCGGGGTCCACCGGCAAGCCCAAGGGGCTCATGCACACCACCGCGGGGTATCTCGTGTACGCCGCGACCACGCACCGCTACGTCTTCGACTACCAGGAGGGCGAGGTCTACTTCTGCGCCGCCGACGTCGGCTGGATCACCGGGCACAGCTACATCGTGTACGGCCCGCTCGCCAACGGTGCGACGACGGTGATGTTCGAGTCGGTGCCGGTGTATCCCGACGCCAGCCGCTACTGGCAGGTGGTCGACGACCTGAAGGTGAACATCTTCTACACCGCGCCCACCGCGCTGCGCGCGATCCTGCGCGCCGGCGACGCGCCGGTGAAGAAGCACTCGCGCAAGACGCTGCGCGTGCTCGGGTCGGTGGGCGAGCCGATCAACCCGGAGGTGTGGCAGTGGTACCACGACGTCGTCGGCGACAAACGCTGCGCGGTCGTCGACACGTGGTGGCAGACGGAGACCGGCGGCATCCTCATCACGCCGCTGCCCGGCGCGACCCCCTGCAAGCCGGGCTCGGCGACGCTGCCCTTCTTCGGCGTGCAGCCGCTGCTCGTCGACGAGAACGGCAAGGTGCTCGAAGGCAACGGGGTGTCCGGGAACCTGTGCCTGAAGGCGAGCTGGCCGGGGCAGGCCCGCTCGATCTGGGGCGACCACGCGCGCTTCGTGCAGACGTACTTCTCGACGTACCCGGGCTACTACTTCACCGGCGACGGCTGCCGTCGCGACGAGGACGGCTACTACTGGATCACAGGGCGCGTCGACGACGTGCTGAATGTGTCGGGCCATCGGCTCGGCACCGCGGAGATCGAGAGCGCGCTCGTGGCGCACGAGGCGGTGGCGGAAGCGGCGGTGGTCGGGTGCCCGCACGACATCAAGGGCCAGGGGATCTATGCGTACGTGATCCCGCGTGGCGACGCGGAGGCTGCGGCGAAGGACGAGAAGCTGGTCGTGGCGTTGAAGGCGAAGGTGCGCGAAGTGATCGGCGCGATCGCGACGCCCGATCACATCCAGATCGTGGCGGGGCTGCCGAAGACGCGGTCGGGGAAGATCATGCGGCGGATCCTGAGGAAGATCGCGGAGGGCAGGACGGAGGAGCTGGGGGATATCTCGACGTTGGCGGAGCCGGCGGTGGTGGCGAAGATCGTGGAGGGGAGGAAGGCGTAGGGGCGAGCGCCGTCGGATTCGCTCCTCGCATCCGCGGGCCGCGTTTTCGGGCTGGGGCTCGGGCTCGCCAAGCGGCAGAGCCGCTTGGCCGGCTCAGGCTCGTACGGGCGCGGGGAGAGACCCGTCCTCTCCCCGCGCCCGTACGAGCCCGAGTCTGAGCCAGCCACGCGGCTTCGCCGCGTGGCGAGCCCGAGCCCGAAAACGCTACCCGCCGCCGCCGCTTCCGCTTCCCTACGTGAGCGCGGCGAGGAGGCCGTTGGAGTGCTGTGCGAGGCGACGGAAACCGCCTGAAAGCTCGTCACCGCGTGCGTGGTCGGGGCCACAGAGGGCAATGCGAGACTTCGACCATCGTCAGTTGGATGCGTACCGTCTGGCGCTCGAGTTCGTCATCGTGGCCGAGCAGATGGCCATCGCGATGCCGCCGGGCCGGAGCGCCTTGGCAGATCAACTCCGCCGCGCCTCCATATCGATCTGCCTCAACACGGCAGAGGGCGCTGGTGAGTTCAGCGTCGCGGAGAAGGCCCGTTTCTACCGGCTTGCGCGCCGATCGGCGACCGAGTGCGCTGCGGCGCTCGACATCTGCCAGGCGTTGCAGCTCGGGGACACTCGGCAGATCGAGATGGAGAACGAGAAGCTGAGAAGGATCGTCGCGATGCTGACGAAGCTGATCCTGCGCGTCGTTCCTGATGGGTAGCGGTGAGGAGTGCGGCGCGGTGGGTGGATGATCGGGCTTGCGCGGGCCGCGTTTTCGGGCTGGGGCTCGGGCTCGCCAAACGGCAGAGCAGCTTGGCCGGCTCAGGCTGGTACGGGCGCGGGGAGAGACCCGTCTTTCTCCCCGCGCCCGTACGAGCCCGAGTCTGAGCCAGCCACGCGGCTTCGCCGCGTGGCGAGCCCGAGCCCGAAAACGCGACCCGCCGCCGCCTCCGCCACCTCCGACCTCCGCGTTCATGGAGAACGAGAAGCTGAGAAGGATCGTCGCGATGCTGACGAAGCTGATCCTGC
>CAYQMF010000038.1:0-50823 GCA_964418595.1 uncultured candidatus Brocadiaceae bacterium | reverse complement strand
CAGCGCCTTGGCGACGCCGAAGTCGATGATCTTCACGTGCCGCTCGCCGTCGCGCTCCATCACGAGCACGTTGCCGGGCTTGAGGTCGCGGTGGACGACGCCCTTGCCGTGCGCGTGCTGCACGCCGTAGCAGACCTGCAGGAACAGCTCGAGGCGTGCCTGCAGGGGCAGGCGGTGCCGGTCGCAGAAGGCCGTGATCGGCTCGCCGTCGACGTACTCCATCGCGAAGTACGGCCGGCCATCGGCGGCGGTGCCGGCATCGAGCACGCGCGCGATGGCCGGATGATCCATCGCGGCGAGCACCTGCCGTTCGGCCGCGAAGCGGGCGATGACCTGGGCGGAGTCCATGCCGCGCTTGATCACCTTGAGCGCGACGCGTTGGCGCAGGGGTTCGAGCCGCTCCGCGAGGTACACGGTGCCCATCCCGCCGGCGCCGAGCCACTGGCGGATGACGTAAGGCCCGATCCGTTCCGGGTCGACATCGCGGGGCTGGCTCGGCTGCGTCGTGGCGAAGAGCACAGAGCAGAGATCGGCGAGCTCCGGGTTCACCCCGAGCGTGCGGCGGATCAGGTCGCGGTGCTCCGGCGCCTCCGCGAGCAGGTCTTCGATCGCGGCGCGTTGCGCGGCGGGGTCGCCTTCGAGGATGGAGACGAGGCGGTCCTCGACCTGGTCACGGGAGAGTGGCATGTCGGGACACCGAAGCGTCGGACCGGAGTCCGCGTTGCAGCGGCCTCGTTGTCGTGGACCGCCGGCCCCGCTGAACCGTGGGCCTGTGCGCCCTATGCTCGCGGCGTGCACGCCCACTTTGCGTTCTGGCTCGCCTGTGGTCTGGCCGCCCAGGCCGACTTCGTTCCGGTGCGCGGCAGCGAGCTGCGCGAGTACGTCGAACACTGGGTCGCCGACCGCGGCAGCGTGAGCCGGCGCTACAGCGCGCCACTCTCGCCGCTCCGCCGCCAGCGCCTGCTGCGCCTGCACGAGGAGTGGCTGGCACGGATCCGCGGGATCGAGTTCGGCAAGCTGTCGCGCGACGCGCAGATCGACTGGCTGCTCTTCGACAACCATCTGCGCCGCCAGATCGCCGAGCTGGGGCTCGAGCATGCGCGTGACAAGGAAGTGCTCGCGCGCCTGCCGTGGGCGGCGACGGTGGTGGGGCTGGTCGAGGCACGCCAGGCCGTCGAGGCGGTCGATCCCGCGGCGGTGGCGGCGACGCTGGATGGGCTGGTGGAGGAGATCGAGGCTGCGACGCGTGCGTTGAAGACGGACAAGCCGAAGCCGACCGTCGCGCTGCGCGCCGCCAACCGCCTCGGCGAGGTGCGCCGTGCGCTCGGCGAGTGGTTCCGCTTCCGCGACGGCTACGACCCGGTGTTCTCGTGGTGGGTGCGCAAGCCGCACGAAGCCGCCGATGCGGCGATCGCGCGCAGTGAGCGCTTCCTGCGCGACGAGTGCGTGGGCAAGGCGTCCGACGGCGGCGATCCGCTGGTGGGTGAGCCGCTGGGCCGCGACGCGCTGCTGGCCGAGCTGCGCTTCGAGCTGATCCCGTACTCGCCAGAGGAACTCGTGCAGGTCGCGGAGCGCGAGTTCGCCTGGTGCGACGCCGAGTTCGCCAAGGCCGCCGACGAGCTGGGGTTTGGCGGCGACTGGCGCAAGGCACAGGAGCACGTGAAGACCCTGCACGTCGGGCCCGGCGAACAGACCCGGCTCATCCAGGACCTCGCGCGCGAGGCGGTGGCGTTCCTCGACGCGCGCGATCTCGTGACCATCCCCGAGCTCGCCCGCGAGACCTGGCGCATGGACATGATGTCGCCCGCGCGCCAGCTCGTGAACCCGTTCTTCCTCGGCGGCGAGTGCATCCTCGTGTCGTTCCCCACCGACACGATGGCGCACCAGGACAAGCTGCAGAGCATGCGCGGCAACAACATCCACTTCAGCCGCGCCACCGTGCAGCACGAGCTGATCCCGGGCCACCACCTGCAGCAGTTCACGCAGGCGCGCGTCCGTCCGTACCGCGAAGTGTTCGACACGCCGTTCTGGGTCGAGGGTTGGGCGCTGTACTGGGAGATGCGCCTCTACGACATGGGCTTCGCAAAGACCGCCGCCGACCGCGTCGGCATGCTCTTCTGGCGCAAGCACCGCTGCGCGCGCATCGTGTTCTCGCTGCGCTACCACCTGGGCGAGTGGTCGCCGGAGCAGAGCATCGACTACCTCGTCGAACGCGTGGGGCACGAGCGCGCCAACGCCACCGCCGAGGTGCGTCGCTCCATCGTCGGCAACTACGGCCCGCTCTATCAGGCGGGCTACATGCTCGGTGGGCTGCAGCTCCGCGCCTTGCAGCGCGAGCTGGTCGGCGGGGGCAAGCTCACGGAGCGAGCCTTCCACGATCGCGTACTGCAGCAGAACAGCATCCCGATCGAACTCGTACGCGCCGCGCTCACCGACGCACCGCTGACGCCGGGCTTGTCGGCGAGCTGGCGCTTCTACGACCTGTGATCGAGGTCAGGGGAGTCAGAGGCGCTCGCAGCCACGGAAGGTGTAGACGATGGTGCAGGTGCCCGCGCCGGAGCAGCTCTTGACGATCTTGATCGTCGGCCGCGTGCAGTTGCCGACGCCGCCGCAGGTCGCCCCCTTGTAGATCGCTGGGTGCGGCGCGCCCGGGCAGACGAGGCAGCCGTTCCTCTTGGTCTCCACCGGGAGGTGGTAGACGCAGGTGCCGAGCGCACTCGGGATGAGGCGGCAGATGCCGGTGTTGCCGAGGAACACGCGCTGGGTCGCCGGATCGAGCACGATCGGCACGACGTTCATCTCCACCTGGATGCGCGGCGTGTCGAGCATGATCGTGGTCGCGCCGCTGTCGCGGTCGAGCGGCGCGAACTCGGGGAGGACCACCATCGGCACGATCGACAGCGGCGACCCGCCCACGCCCGACAGATGGATGGGGCCCGGTGCCAGGGTCCCGAAGGCCAGCGTCGTGAAGTACTGCGGTTCGGTCGCCTGCCGCTTGGGCGCGAACACCGTGCACAGCATCGTCGTCGGCGTGGCGAGGTTCGCCGAGCTGACGGCCAGCACGCCGAAGCTCTGCGGGTCGACGTAGGTCGTGCCCGGGGCGGTCGCATACGTGATCGTGCCACCGTCGGCATCCGGGTTGGCCATCCACGCGCCGGGCAGGCTCGGCAGCGCGAACTCCGGCGCCGTCTCGTCGAGCGAGGACCGGAAGTACGGCTGGGCGGCGTTGGTGTTGCGCGAGTAGATGAGCGCGAACGCGTTGCCTTCGGCATCGGTCATCGGCGACGGCGAGTGGACGTCCGGACCGATCCCCTTGGCCACGAGCCGCGTCTGGCGCGCGAGGTCGAGCGCCCCGATGTTCGTATCGAAAGGGGCGCGCACCAGGTCGCCGACGGGATCGATGTAGGCGAGCATCAGTTCGCCGCCGACCATCATGATCTGCGGGTCGCGATACCCTGGCGGGATGTTCTGCACGGGCTGGGCGTACGAGAACGGGCCGGAGGCCACCGACCGCCGTGCGAAGACCACGCGCCCGGCCCCGATGGGATGGCTCGGGGGTGTGTCGAGTGCCACCACCAGCAGGTCGGGGCTCACCGTGAGCGCGAACTCGTCGCTTGGGCTGTTGAGGTGGTCGACGTCGTTGTTCTTGGTGAACCTCGGGATACCGCCGAGGGTGGAGTAGATGCCGGTGATCACGTCCCAGCTCGCGCCGGTGCGCACCGTTGCGCAGAGATAGCGGCGATCCCGACCGAGGCTCGTGTGCGGCGTGAGCAGGAGCTGCCCGACCTCCACGATGCCGTTGCCGAGCACCGCCGGGCCGAGCTCGGGTCGGGGGGCGAGGGGCACGAGGACGCCAGGACCTTCGCCTTCGTACTGGGCGGTCGCCGCGCAGCCGAGCGCGAGGGCGAGGACGAAGGGGACACGACGCGAGCAGACGTTCATGACAGGACTCCGATGGAGGCGGGCGCGACGCCGGCCTGCGGACTGCGCCGCGGACCCGGCCGACACCTCGGCACGCCGGACAAGACCCTCACCGCAGGTGACGGGCGGACCGGTCGCGCCGGTCGCGAAAAGGGCCCTCGACCGTTCGCCTTGCGGTGCCCGCGGGCAGGGGGACGATGCCGGGATGCGCACCGGTCTCTGCCTCACGGTCCTCCTGGCTTCGTGTGCGGCCGTCGCGCCCGCGCAGACTCCCTTCCCCATCCGCTGCGGCCACGTGCTCGCGGCAGATGGTGCGAGCTTCCGGCACGATGTCGTCGTGTCCCTGCTCAGCGGCGTCATCACGGAGGTGACGCCCGCGGCCGAGGTCGATCCGCGCGTGCTCGAGCGCCAGCCGGCCTTCCCCGACGCGTGGGTGATCCCCGGGATGATCGACCTGCACACGCATCTGCTCCTGCGCCCGTACGACGAGGCGACGTGGGAAGATCAGGTCCTGCGCGAGTCGAACGAGCTGCGCACGATCCGCGCGGTGAAGGCCGCCGAGGCGACCTTCAGCGCCGGCTTCGTCGCGGTGCGCGAGCTGGGGACGGAGGGCGCCGGCTATGCCGATGTCGCGCTCCGCGACGCGATCGCCGCTTACATCGTGCGCGGCCCGCGCATCTTCGCGAGCACGCGGGCGCTGGTCGCCACCGGGTGCTACGGGCCCAACCTCGCGGCGGCGCCGGTGCCGAAGGGGGCGCAGGTGGTCGACGGCCAAGTCGAGATGCGCAAGGCGGTGCGCGAGCAGATCGCGAGTGGGGCCGACTGGATCAAGCTCTACGCCGACTACCGCCGCGCGCCGGGGCAGCCGGCGACGCCGACCTTCACAGCCGACGAACTCGCGGCGGCCTGCGATGAAGCCGCGGCCGCCGGCGTGCCGGTCGCCGCGCACGCTGCCACCGACGAAGGCATCCGCCGCGCGGTCCTCGCTGGCGTGCGCACGATCGAGCACGGCACCGGCGCGAGCGAGGCGACGCTCGACCTGATGCGGCAGCGCGGCGTCGTGCTCTGTCCGTGCCTCGCCGCCAACGAGGCCATCGCCCGCTACGCGGGTCACCGCGGCCCGACGGTCGAGCGGCTGAGCCTCGCGCGGATCACCTTCAAGCGTGCGCTCGCCGCGGGGGTGACGATCGCCTGTGGCAGCGACGCCGGCGTGTTCAAGCACGGCGACAACGCGCGCGAGATCGAACTCATGGTCGATTACGGCATGTCGCCAGCGGCGGCGCTGGCCGCCGCCACGTCGGTCGCGGCCGATGTGCTGCGCCGCCCGGAGCTGGGCCGCATCCGGCCGCACACGGTTCCGGGGCTCGTGCTCCTCGCCGGCGATCCGCTCGCCGACATCCGCAAGCTGCGCGAAGTCGTCGCCGTCATCGCCACCGAGTCCGACGCCCAGCGCGCGCAGCGCTGAGCGCCGTCACCAGATCGCCCGCTACTCGATGGACAGCGCGAGCGCGTTGGTGGCGAGGCGCTGGCCGTTGTCGACCACGAGGGCCTGCGCGTGCAGTTCGAGACCGCGCAGCGCGGCGTTCGGCGGGATCGGCAGCGGCGCGACCAGGAGCCCGCTGCCCGGGATGGCCTGCACCGGGAGTTGCCCGGTGAGGTCGCTGTACCACAGGCAGCCGCCGAGGTTGGGATCGAGGAACACCAGATCCAGCGGCAGCGGCAGGTTCAGCAGGGTGGAACCGAACCCGAGCGTGACGAGGACCGCCGCTGCCGGCGGAGCCTCGATGCGCAGCGCGAAGCTCGCGTTGCCGACCGAGGGCACTCCGGTGGTGCGCAGGCTCGCCCCGCACGTCGCCGAGTAGGGCATCGCCATTGCCGGTGATGCCGCCGCCCAGCCGGTGACCGTGGCGGCGTCGGCGGCGCCGGTCTGCAGCCGGAACTCGTCGAGGTGATAGTCGCATCCCGCGCCGCCCGCGGCGCCAAGGAGGAGAGTGTTGGGGCTCGCCTGGATGCTCAGCGTGCCGCTGAGCGGGATGGTGCCGGCGGGGTTGCCGTTCACCGCCCAGCGCGCGAAGCCCGCGTCGCGATCGATGACGAGCGCGATGTGCACCCAGTTGTTGGCCGCCATGGCCTGCACGTTCACGCCGAGGTCGAGCGCAGCCGGCGTACCCCCCCAGCCGATGCAGCGCAGGCCGGTTCCCGCCGTGCCGCCGGTGAAGATCCGCCAGCCATCGAGCGTGACGAGCGACGAGACGCCCGCCAGCGGTGCACCCTGCCGCATCACCCAGGCGACGGTGAGCCGCCCGCCCAGGTCGCCGTGCCATCCGGTGTCGCACGTCGCGCCCGCGCGCAGCGCCGATCCGGTCCTGCCCGCCGTCCACGGCGAACCCGCCGGGCTCGTCAGCGTCGCGTTGCCGGGGGCGCCGCCGTCGATCCCGGCGTAGTTGATCGTCGTGGCACCGGCGCCGCGGTCGAACTCGTACGCGCAGATCTCCGCGTTCACTGCCCGTTGCGGCGTGACCACGAAGCGCGTGCCCGTGCGGTTGGCGTTGCTGTCGGCGAGCGCGACGCCCGCGCGCGAGTTGGCGAGGATGGGCTGCAGGACCGACCACGGCAGCGGCTGCGCGAGGCGGATGCGGAAGCACAGCGATCCGATGTCGCGGTCGGGGACGGGGGCGCTCGTGGGCGCGAGGAAACCGAACCAGTCGTGGTTGGGGGCGGTCGGCCGGAAGATCGAGGCCACGCGCGAGTCCGGCACGAACGGAAAGAGCACGTTGTCGGCAGCGCCGCCGGTGCCGTCCCGCAGGAAGTCGCTCGAGGTGGAGGTGACCGTCCGGGCGCCGGATTCGGTGCCGACCGCCGCAGCCTCCTCGTTGCCGAGCAGCGGGTTGTTCGCCGACGTCGACCAGCCCGAGAAGCAGAGTCCGTAGTCTCCGTTCGCGTACTCGCGCACGTGCAGCGTCGGCTGCACGGTGGCGTCGGCCCAGAGGATGCCTCCCTGCGCGGCGAGCGGAGCCAGCGCCAGGGCGGCGGTGACGAGGCGGGGGGCGTTGGTGGTCATGGCGGGTGTGTGGGCAAGCGACTCTACTGCGATCCTTCGCGAGTGGGGACGAGGCCGACGCGGACGGCCCGGAGTCGGCCGATGGCCGATGGCTCCGGGCCGTCGCAGCCGCACAACTCAGTGGATCGTGAGTGGCGTGCTCAGCTCGAGGCCTGCGGCGGTCACGGTGACCGCCTGGAACAGGATGCCCACGGCGACCGCGGGGGCGTTCGCGGTGAGCGTGGCGAAGCTCGTGGTCGGTCCGCCCGCGGCCAGGGCCATGGCGATCGGCGGGTGGCCGAGGATCGCCGGATACAGCTCGGGGAAGCACACCGCCGCCGGTGCCCACGGTGCGAACGACATCGAGGGCGACACCGGCAGGGCGCCGAGCCCGAAGCCCAGGAACGCCATGCCCACCGGCAGGTTGGTGCCGACGCTCACGTCGATCACGCCGCCGAGCCCGGTGGGCGTCGTCGTGTCGACGGCGAACCACGCCGGCTCGCGCGCGAGCGTCTCGAGACCGCCGAGGTGGCCGACGTTGCCGGTGACGCGCAGGCCCATCTGGCCGCCGTCGGTGGGGCCGACGCCGCACGCGCGGCCGAGCGCCCGGCCGTTGACGTTGGCGATGACGCCGCCCGCGCGCGAGGAGATCACGCCGGCGCCGGTCAGCTGCTCACCGCTGATGAGCAGGTGCGGCATCGGCAGCACCTGGTTGCCCCACTGCAGGTTGAAGCCGCCGCCGGCGGGATCGATCGCGAGGCCTTCGGTGTCGTCGATGGCGTTGGGACACGCGCCGGCGCCGTCGGCGATCGCGGCAGCCATCACCATCGCGTCCACCTGCGCCTCGGTCCACACGATCACGCCGCGGTTGGCGAGCACGGCAGCGACCTCGCCGCGCGCGTTGGGCGTCCAGGCGGCCGCGGGGATGCACGCGACCGCGCCGTCTTCGAGCGTGAAGTTGGCGAGGCCGCCGCCGACGCGCAGTCGCACCGAGTGGTCGCGATCGAACGACACGAAGATGTCGCGCGTGCTGCACACCGTGATCGCATCGAGGTCGATGTCCTGCGGCGCGAGCAACTGCTGCGTGACCGGGTTGAACATGCCGAGCGCGTCGATGAGCTGCTCGGCGCGGATGAAGTGCCGCACCTGGCCGTTGAGCGCGCCGACGCGCGTGATGACGCCGCAGTCGCCCTTGCGCAGGCCGGGCGCGCCGCTCACGGTCGTGCCCACGTCGATCGACGGCGAGACGTAGCACTCGAGCAGGTTCACGGGTCGCGTGCGCGGCTGCAGGCCGAGTTCGGGATGCCACTGGTACGGCAGCACGGTGATCGCGTCGATCGAGCCCATCAGGTCGGGCGAGAACACGTCGCCGTCGCCGTCCTCGTCGCCGGCGAGCGTCTGGAAGGCGAGCGCCGGGCCGAACTTCTCGGCGGAGTAGCCGGCGGCGGCCGGGGTGACGAAGCCGATGGCGCGGTCGTCGAGCAGGCGCAGGGGCGTGCCGTTGCTGCCGGACTTGGTCTCTTCGTTGCCACTGGTGGCGAAGAGCAGGCAGGCGGGCTGCTGGGCGGCCAGGGCCGCGGTGAGGGTCAGGGTGGTGAGGATGGTCGGTCGAAGGTGATTCATGTGGGTTCTCGGTTGGAAAGGGATTCCCCCCGAGATCGCCGGGCGGCGGCAGACCGCACAGGTCCGTGGGCCGTTTCTCCGAGTCGCCTGTCCTCAGGCCTCGGGCCCCACGACGCTCGCTTCGAGCACGGCCTGCAGCCGCCCGCTCTTGAGGTCGAGCACCGTGCGGGTGAGCCGCGTCGTCGCGCGCTCCCGGCGCATGCGCGCCGTGTTCGCCACGACGCCGAGCGCCGCGCCGATCTCGGCGTCCGGCTTGCCCTGCCAGTGCAGGTCGAGCACGGCCTGATCGTCGCTCGACAGCAGCAGGAACCCGAGCCGCAGCCATTCCTCTTGTTCAGCGACGTCGGCCTTCTCGTCGGGGCGGAGGACCGCGCGTTGCGGCGGATCGAGATAGAGGACGGTGTCGCTGCCGATGGCGCGCTGGCGATCCGCATCGCGCTTGAGCGTGTTGAGGGCGCGGTTCTGGCTGCGGATCACGTTGAGCACGATCGTCGCGAGCAGGGAGCGGAACTGGTCGCGGTTGCCGAGCACGAAGCGCGGGCCGTCGCGCAGCACGCGCAGCGAGAGTTCCTGCACGAAGTCGTCGGTGTCGCCGAAGCTGCGCAGACGCGTGCCCAGGTGGCGGCTGATGAACGACCGGATCCACTCCAGGTCGCGGCCGAGCAGCGCCTGCAGGGCGTCGTTGTCGCCGGCCCGCCAGCGGCCGAGCAGGTCGAAGGTCTGATCGTCACCGATCGCCACGGCGGGATGGTAGCGCCCAGTGCCCCGGCTATCCTGCGCCGGCGTCATGGTCGGCCTCGATCGCTACGCGCGCGCACTCGGCGTGCTGGAGGCGCACATCCAGCGGCGCGGTCGCGCCGGCGAGGAGAGCGACGAGGAGTTCTTGCGCCGGCACTCCGATCTCGCCGACGTGCTCGCGCCGATGCTGCACGCGGCCGACGGCCCCGCAGCGACCGTGGCTGGCCCGGGGTCGGCGCCCACCTGGCGAGGCTTGCCCGGCGAAGGCGAGGTCGTCGGCGGGTATCGCATCGAGCGGTTGCTGGGCCAGGGTGGGATGGGAGTCGTGTTCCTCGCCACCGACGAGCGCCTGCAGCGTCGGGTCGCGCTCAAGCTCCTGCGCCCGGAGCGGCTGGGTCTCGGCGCGGCGCGCGACCGGTTCCTGCGCGAAGCCAAGCTCGCGGCGCGCGTCGAGCATCCGGGGATCTGTCCGGTGTACGAAGTCGGCGTCGCCGACGACCTGCCCTTCATGGCGATGCGGTTCCTCGAAGGCGAGACCCTCGCCGCGCACCTCGCGCGCCGCCGGCAGGATCCCACCCCGCTGGATGAAGCCGAGGTCGATGCGCTCGTGTCGATCGCGGAGCGCGCGGCGCGGGCGCTGCACCACGCGCACGAGCACGGCATCGTCCACCGCGACGTGAAGCCGGCGAACATCCTGCTCGAGCCCGACGGCGCGCCGGTGCTCCTCGACTTCGGGATGGCGCGCAGCGACGACGACTTCGCGCTCACCATGACCGGCGAACTCGCGGGCACCCCGCTCTACATGTCGCCGGAACAGGTGGTGCCCTCGGCGCGCGGCGTCGATCACCGCGCCGACGTGTACGGGCTCGGCGTGACCCTGTACGAGGCCGTCGGCGGCGCGCCGCCGTTCCATGGCACGACCATGCACGAGCTGCTCGACGCGATCGTGCGCCGCGAGGCGCCCGGCTTGCACGAGACCGGGACGCACGTGCCCCGCGACCTCGACGTCGTCATCGGCAAGGCGATCGACAAGGATCGCGACCGGCGCTACGTCACCGCCGCGCAGTTCGCCGACGACCTCGCGCGCGTCCTGGAGCGCCTGCCGGTGCACGCCCGCCCGCTGGGCCCGCTGGTGCGCGCGCAGCGATGGACACGGCGCAATCCGCTGCCGGTGGCGCTGCTCACCCTCGCGATCGTCGCGCTCGTGGCGATCACGGCGTTGTACTTCCGCGCCGAGAACGCGCGCGCCGGCTTCGACCTGCTCGCGCTCGTGCCGCGCCTGCGCGACCTGCGCGCCAGCGAGCGAGGGATCTACGCCACGGGAACGGAGCGCGGCGAGCGGCTCTCGGTGTGGGAGCACGAAGCGGAGGCGCTGCTCGCCGCGGTGCCGACGGTTCGCCGCGCGCACAATGACCTCGCGCCGCGCGCCGCGCACGATCGCGCGGCGCTCTTCCTGCACGAGACCCTGGGCACGCTGCTGCGCGATCTCGACGAACTCGTCGATCCCGTGCACGGGGCGTTGCCGCGCGTCCGGCGCAACCTCGCGTGGGTCGGGCGTGAGCGCAAGGAGAGCGTGGATGCGCACGCCGACGCCTGGGCGAGCGCGTGCGCTGCGATCCGCACCAGCCCGAAGTACGGCGGGCTCGACCTCAGGCCGCAGGTCGGTCTCGTGCCGCTCGGCGAAGCGCGGCCGAGCGGTCTCTTCGAGTTCGCGCACGTGCGCTCCGGGGCGCCGCCGCGCCGGCGCGCGGATGGCAGCCTCGAGGTGGACGCGGAGACCGGCATCGTGTTCGTGCTCGTGCCCGCGAGCACGTTCCGCATGGGTTGCCGGAAGCAGCCCGGCGACGTCGATCACGATGCCGCGGCGCGCCCCGACGAAGCTCCGCCGCACGACGTGGCCCTGGCGGCGTTCTTCCTGGCCAAGCACGAACTCACGCAGGGGCAATGGATGCGGCTCGGCGACGGCGACAACCCGAGCGAGGCGCAGCCGGGTGCCGGGTTCAGGATCCAGCTCACGCTCGCCCATCCCGTGGAGATGGTGTCGTGGCGGGCGGCCGTCGATGTGCTGGCGGAGGCCGACCTCGTCCTGCCGACGGAGGCGCAGTGGGAATACGCGTGTCGCGCGGGCACGTCGTCGCCGTGGTGGACGGGCGACGACGTGGCATCGCTCGCGGGGCGCGCGAACGTCGCCGACGCAGCGGCCCATCGCGCCGGCGCGCGCTGGTCGGACATCGCGAAGGACCTCGACGACGGTTTCCCCTGGCATGCGCCGGTCGACGCCCTGGCGCCGAACGGCTTCGGCTTCCACCACATCACGGGCAACGTGTACGAGTGGTGCCGCGACACCTACGGTCCGTATCGCACCGCGCCGGCGGCTGGCGATGGGCTGCGCCATGACGGACCCGGCGATCGCGTCGTGCGCGGGGGAGCCTTCGACCACGGCCCGGAGCACGCGCGCTCCGCGATGCGCCGCCGCGTCGACCCCCTCGCCAAGGTGAACAGCACCGGCGTGCGTGCGGCGCGCCCGGTGCGACAGTAGGCATCGCGGCCAGGGCCGCGACGCGGATTCACCGACTCAGCCGTCGAACCCCATCCGACGTTCCTCGCGCCGCAACCCCTCGTCTTCGAGCACGATGTCGTCGGGAGTGAGCGTCAGGAGTTCGGAGACGGAGACGGTTCCGTCTTCCGCGGCGCGGGCGGCCATGCGCGCGTACGCCTGCTCGAACAACGACCGCGCGAAACGGGCATTGCCGAACGCCGCGCGCTCGACCGCCTGATCGAACGCGTGATGCACCTTGGCGGTCACGCCCTCGGCGAGGTCGACCTGGGCCTTCTGCGCCATCGTCGCGAAGATCTGCACCAGCTCGTCGGGAGCGTAGTCGGGGAAAGCGACGAAGGTCTTGAAGCGGCTGCGCAGGCCGGGGTTGGAGTCGACGAAGGTCGTCATCTCGTGACCGTAGCCGGCGACGATCACGGCGAGGTCGTCGCGGTGGTCTTCCATCGCCTTGACCAGCGTCGCGATCGCTTCCGCGCCGAAGTCGACTGCTGACGTGGGCGTCAGCGCATAGGCCTCGTCGATGAACAGTACGCCGGGGCGGGTCTTGGCGATCACCTCGGCCGTCTTGATCGCCGTCTGGCCGACGTAGCCGGCGATCAGATCCGCGCGCGTCGCTTCGGTGAAACCCGCCCCCCGCAGCGCGCCCGCCGCCGCGTAGAGCCGCGCGACGAGACGCGCGACCGTCGTCTTGCCGGTGCCAGGCGGCCCGGTGAACACGAGGTGGAGGCTCGGGTTCACGGTGGCGAGCCCCGCCTTGCGACGCTCGGCGTTCGCCTGCACCACCGCGATCGCCCGTCGGACTTGCTCCTTCACCGGCTTCAGTCCGACCAGCGCGTCGAGTTCGGCGAGGATCGCTGCGGTCGTCTCGGGCTTGCGGTCGGCAACCGGTGCCGGCGTCGGAGTCGATTCCTGGCTGACCTTGCCGTCGGGCGCGGCGGTGGCATTGGTTCGGTCCGGGGCTTCGCTTGCCAACGCCTGCCGCAGGATGCGCACGGCGTCCGGTTCACTCTCGATTCCATCGAGCAGGGCGAGAGAGGCGGCGTCGGGGGTCGGAGTGGTGGTGGCGAGACCGCGTGGTTCGAGCGCTCGCCGCGCCGCCTCGAGCAGGGGCTCGACCTCCGGCCGTGCGCGAAAACGACGCGCGATCGCCAGATGGACGTGGCGCGGTTCCGCCCGTTCGTGGCCGTACGCCTTGGCGGCGGAGACCGCAGCCTCCAGCAGTTCGCCGCGCAGCGTCACGTGTCCGTCCAGCGCTTGCCGCCGAAGCGCTGCTGCAGCTTGTCGTCGAGCTCGTCGGCGTTGTGCAGCACGCCATACATCGCCGTGCTCAGTTCGTCCTCGTCGAGGTAGTCGCCGAGCAGGGTGTGCGCGAAGGACAGGAACAGCTTGCCCTTGTTGTTCTCGTCATCCCAGACCGAGACGTTGCCGAACCAGTGCCGAGGCGCCTCGCGTGCCAGATACTCGTAGAGCGCGGGACTCGGATCGACGCCGCGCAGGAGCGGCGCCGAGATGCGCACCAGGCTGCGAGGCTCACCGTCGTCGCTCTTGCCCCATTCGAGGATGCGGATGTGGATCTGCGTCGACACGGTGCTGAACACCACGCCGATGGTGTCCCCCTGCAGTTCGATCTTGAGGCGCATGGGGCCCGTCAGGAGCCGCTGCACCTTCAACATGGTCTGGTCTACTGATGCCAAAGGGATCGCCTCGAGTTCGGATCGTGAGCAGGACGGCGGGCCGGGTTCGGCGGCGGGTTGGTTCGGCCCGCACGGATCGAACGATAGCTGAGGGTTGTGGAGTTGACGGGCACCATGTCGACGATCACCGAGCAGGCCCGGCGCACTCAGCAGCGTCGAACCGACGGCAGTGTTCGGCGATTCGCGCGACGAACGGGCACGCCCATCGAGGGCTGAGCCCGGTAGACCCGAAAAAACGTCCGGGTTCGCGCCGTCGGCTACCGCGTCGCAGGCACGAAGGGACGTCGCGCGTCGCCCCGACGCGCGCTTTCCCTGGCCAACACGATGCTCCGCAACCGCTTCCTGACCGTCCTTCTCGGCGTCCTGACGCTCGGCGCCTTCGCCACCTCGACCTCCGCGCAGGTCCAGCGCGTCCCCAACACCGGCTGCCCGAACGCGGCCTACACCCAGTTCACGGGCACGCCTGCGCTGGGTCAGGGCTTCGGCGTCATCGCCGCGCCATGCCGCACCGCGAACGGCGCGCCGTTCCTCGTGATCGGGGTTCCCGGCCTCAGTGCGATCGTGCCCGTGCCCCCGGCGTGCGAGCGCGGCTGCGTGCTCGAGTGCCGGCCGATCATCATCCTGAGCCAGTCGGCCTGGCGGACGATCATCCCCCTCGATCGCAACCTCGTCGGTGCCGCCCTGTGCGCGCAGAGCGGCTGCGTCGAGGACCTGCGTCCGGCGTGCATCCACCTGCACGGCGCGCTCGACATCCGCATCATGCCCTGAGCGGTCGCGTTCAGCCGACGCCCTTGCCCGTGCGCAGGCGCTGCAGGAACCACCAGATGTGCCCTTCCGGATCGATCGCGGCGTAGCTGCGGTCGGTCCAGTAGTCCTCGCCGTAGTCGTTGGTCTGGGGCTCGACGCAGATCTTCGCGCCGGCGGCGCGAGCCCGCGCGCAGTGCGCGTCGGCGTCGTCGACGTGCACGCACAGGTTCTGGGTCATCATGCCCCGAAGCATGCGCGGGCTCGCGCAGTTCGCCTTCCAGGGCGCCTTGGCGTCGCGGTCTGCGTACTTCGCGCCGCAGCCGCCCACCATGATGAGGCCTTCGCCGTACTCCAGCTCGGAGTGCTCGATGCGGCCGCCTTCACCCTCGACCTTGATCCGCACCTCGAAGCCGAACGCCTTGCACAGCCAGGCGATGGCGGCGGCAGGATCTTCGTAGAAGAGGGCGGACGAGATGCGGGGCCAGTCCTTCGGTGGGGGCTTCATGGGCATTCTCGATCGGGTCAGTCGATGTGTACGTGGCGGCCACCGTTCTCCTCCGCGAGCTTGCGCAGGAACTCGGTCTCGTTCTGGTCGCCGAAGGTGATGCAGTTGATCGTGATCCGGCGCAGGCCGTTGGTCTCGCGCACGCGCTTGCGGATCTCGTCGCGGTCGGTGATCTCGCCGTACGACGGCGCGCCGTCGCTCAACACGTAGAGCGTGTCGAAGCCGGCCTCGTAGTGCTTGTCGTGCAGGCCGCGCCCGCCGAAGTCGAGGGCGGCGTCGAGCGCGCCGTACAGGTTCGTGGGCCCGCTCGGCTGCAGGGCGTCGAGGAACGAGCCCAGCAGGTCGTCGCGGGCGCGGTCGTCGATCTTCACCATCATCGGCCGGCCGCGCTCGTCGGGCCGCCAGACCTGCACCAGGTCGTTGAAGACCACCATGTTGAACCCACCGCCGTCGGGGATCGCCATGACGATCTTCTTCATCTCCTCCATCACCAGCTTGTGCTTGGTGGTGACGGGGCCGCCGGCGCTGGTCTCGCGCCGGCCGGCGGGCTCCTTCATCGAGCCGGAGAGATCGACGACGAACAGCACGCGGTCGCTGTCGAGGTCGAGCTTGAAGAACTTGCGGTAGCGCTCGTTCGACTCCGCGGCGCGCCGCTGCGCCGCCTGTCGGGCGTCCTGGGCGCGCACGTATTCGAAGCTCGGGCCTTCCTTGGTCCAGAAGTCGCGCCACGGCTGGGCCTTGCCCATCGGCACGTCGACGCCGGTCATCCGTTCCAGTGCGTCGTGCAGGCGCACGTCGAGCGACCACGGGTCCTTGGTGCGCTTGAGTTCGAGGTCGAGAGCATCGACCAGGTACGGGATCGCGTGCTTGCAGCGCAGGCCCACGACCGCCTCGCGCGCCGCGGCGCGCACCTGCCACACCGTGTCGCCGTTGAGCAGCGGCTTGATCGCCGCGAGCGCCTCATCGCGCACCTTGGCGATGTCGTCGCTGACCTTGGCGTGCACGGTCTCGTCGGTGTGCGGCCGCAGGCCCTTGCTGATCCCGTTGAGCGCGGCGATGCGCGCGTTGGGTTCGCGGTCCTTCAGCATGTCGAGGAAGGTCGGCACCGTGTCGAGGGTGGCGTACTGGCTGAGCACGTTGATCGCGCGCACGCGCTCGACGGGCGGGAACTTCTTGGCCGCCTGCAAGATCGTCAGCAGCCCGCGGAGGCTGCCGCGCTCGCCGAGCGTGCGCATCGCCGCCACCCGCTCCTCGCTCGATTGCTCGTTGAACCCCTTGCCCGCGATGTTCACCTTATCGACGAGGAACGCCTCGATCTCCGGCGCCGCCATCTTCACGAGGTGCGCCCGCGCCATCTCCTGCACCCGGAACGGTTGCACCTCGCGGTGGAAATCGATCCGCTCCGTCGCGCTCGGGTTGCCCGCCTGGACCGGCATCACCCACGCTGCCTCGAACAGCTTGCGGGCGGAGATCACGTCGCCCCACTTGGCGAGCGCTGCCATCGTCGCGTCGAGCTGCTTGACCGCGTCGAAGTCGGTCTCACCGTCCTTCACCAGCCGGTAGGCGCCGGCTTTGTAGTCCGCGAGCCAGAGTTCGAACGCCTGCAGGTCGGCGAGCGAGGGGGGAGGTTCTCCGGCTTTCGGGTCCTTGCGCTGGGCGGGGAGGAGCGGGCCGAAGGCGAGCGCGGCGAGCAGGAGCGACGAGCGCCCGCGGGAGAAGGAGACGAGCACGCCACGATGGTAGCGAGGCCCGCCGGCCCTGCCGTCACTCGATCACCGACTCATCGACGATGCGGCGGTACGTCGCGGCGGCGTGGTCGTAGGCGGCGGTGAAGTCCGCGCGCTCGCCGTCGGCGATGAAGCGGGCCTTCTGCTGGCGGCACCGTTCGACGCCGGCGAGGCACCAGCGGGCGCTGCGCTTGCTGGCCCGGATCGGCGCGTCGCCGACGACGACGAAGACCGGGTTGGTGTGCGACGACCAGAGGACGCGGAGCGCGACCCACGCGCTGCGCTCGATGGCGACCTCGCACGCCACCTCGGTCATGCTGCCGTCGGCCTCGATCTCGCGCACGGCGGCGACCTTGCCGTTCACGATCACCTCGACCGGCACCTTGCGCGTCGTGCCCTTGCGCGCGCGCTCGAGGTGCCAGTAGGGCTTCTCGTCCAGGGGGCGGTTGGCGATGTCGTCGCGGGGGGCGACACCGAGGAGCGCCGCGACGTCGGCGCGCACGGAGACCTTGCCGGGAGCTGCGAGCCGCAGCTCGCTGCCGCCCTCGCCCACGCGCACGCCACCGACTGCGAAGTCCAGCAGATGGCTGCGACCCTCGCTCACGTAGGCGCGGCCGGCGCGGATGCCGTCGCACCAGCGGTCGAAGTCGAGGTCGCCGTCGACCTTCACGTACGAGCGCCCCATCCCCACGCGCTCGCCGTAGATGCACGGGAAGTCGGTCTCGCCGCTGATGCGGGGGCGGAAGCCGCAGTTGAGCAGGTGGTACCAGAGGTTCAGCTCCCACAGGCACGGCGTGTCGACGGTGGAGATGAAATCGACCGCGGGAACGAGCGCGCCGTCCTTGCCTTCGACCTCGTGCGTGATCGCGGCGATGGTCTCGCACGCGCCGATCCCGTCGAAGGCGGGCACCGTGTAGCTGGGCAGGTCGGTGCCGGGCACCGCGAGCCCGAAGCCGGAGTGCGCCGGCCCACACACCGCGCCCTGCTTCTTGGCCCAGCGCAGGTTGTTGAGGCCGAGCGTCGGCCAGTGGCGGTCGGAGTCGCCGCCCGGCGGAATCTGCTCCGTCAGGCGCAGCAGGCAGAGGTGGCCTGACTTGTGCGAGCCGAAGCCGCTGATCTCGATGTCGTAGCGCAGGAGATACGGGGGCCTCGACACGGCGTCGTGCTTGCCCGTGAAGAACTGTTTCTGGTAGTCGAAGCACGGACCCCAGGTGAGGTTGCAGCCGACCTTCAGATCCTCGCCGAGGCAGTGCCGCATCATGTCGGGCGCGTGCACGCCTTCGCTCGGGCTCTCGTAGTGCGCGCATCCGGCGGCGTGGATGTGGTGGTCGCCCGACCACCAGCCGCGGGCGGCAGGGTCGATCCAGCGGCGCAGGTCGACGGTGAAGGCCTGCGGCTCGCCGCTCATCGTGACCGTGCCGGTCTGCGGCAGGTACTCCGGCCCGCGCGTCACCTCGATCGTGAATCGCCCGCGCGGCAGGCGCACGCTCTCGCCGTCGGCGCGGTAGACCTGCTCCTGGAACGGGAAGTCGGGGGCGAGCCGCTTGGCCTGGGCGGGGTGCACGCGCAGGGCTGCATCGCGGATCACGAAGGCTGCGGTCGTCGGCGTGCCGTCCGTGTCGCGGACGCGGAACGACAGTTCGCTCGCCGCCGCGCAGTCGAACAGCACGTCGATCTCGCTGCGGAAGCCGAGGTCCTGCGTGCCCTGGCCGACGTCGAAGGCGAGCTTCGCCTCGCGCCGGCCGGCATCGCGGCTGTAGAGCTGCACGATGCGGTACTCCAGTTCGAGACCCGAGAGTGTGCGCTGCATGGGCTGTCGAGCGAACGTCGCGGCGTCCATCCAGCGCTCGCGCATGTCGATGGGCTCGTCGGCGTCGAACTCGAACACGCGCCGCGCATTCGGGCTCGTGACGCGCAGCTCGCCGGTGACGCCGGCCTCGTTGTCGACGCGCACGAGGAAGCTGCGCCAGCCGCCTTCGACCAGGGTAGCGGCGGCTTCGCCGCGCGTGGCCTTCACCCGCGACTCCGGATTGATGTGCACGATGGCGAGGCAGAGCGGGTCGAGCGCGGCGCGGATGCCCGCGACCACGTCGGCGTCCGCCGTGGCGCGCATCGCGACGCGCAGCGCATCGCGGGTCGCCTCCGGCAGCGGCTCGCCGAGCAGATCGAAGGCTTCGACGACCCGGCGCACCTGCGCCGCGAGGGGCTGGGCCTCGACCTGCGCGGCGGGGGCCGCGGTCACGTTCGACCAGAGGGCGAGGAGGACGACCGTGCGGCGGAGGGGGCGTTGCACGTCGCGATCGTCGCACCGCACGCGGGCCGCATCCAGTCGCTTGCCCTGCGGGATCGCTGGGCGGATCCTTCGCCGCGTGCCGGCTTCCGATCCCACGCGCTGCCCCGTGTGCGGCGGCGCTGACCTGCGCGCGGAACGTCCCCTCGGGCATCGGCAGCGCGCAAGGTGCGCGAGGTGCTCACACTGGTTCGTGTCGCGGCACGACGCGGCGGCGCTCGCGCGAGAGTACGGGGCCGCCTACTACGCCGCGCCCGACGATCCGCGCATCGCGGCGTGGGCCGCCGCACACGCGTCGGTCTGGGACGCCCTCGCGGCGAGGGCGCTGCGGCTGCAACCGGATGCGAAGGCGCTCCTCGACATCGGCGCCGGCAGCGGTGGATTCCTGCGTCGCGTGCGCGCACAGCGACCGACGCTGGCCCTGGCGGCCGTCGAGACGTCGGAGCCCGCGCGGGTGGCGCTCGCCGTGAGCCTGCCGGACGTGACCTTCCCACCCGGCGGCATCGCCGGCCTCGCGGACCTCGGTCCGACCTTCGACCTCGTCACCATCCTGCAGACCCTCGAACACGTCGACGATCCCGTCGCCGCGTGCCGCGCCGCGCACGCATGCCTGCGGGTGGGGGGGACGCTGCTCGTCACGGTGCCCAATCGTCGTTCGCTGCACGTCCTGCGCCACGGCGATGCGGCGGACTGCTTCGCGAACGGCACGCACCTGCAGTTCTTCGCCGGCCACACCCTCGTGCGCACGCTGCATACGGCGGGCTTTGGGCGCGTGCGGCGACTGGTCGAGTTCGGCGGCGGCCAGCACGACCGCGTGCTGCCGAGGCTCGCGCAGTTCGCGCTGCGCGCTCTCGGTCTCTCGCGCGAGCTGCGCTACGCGGCGACGCGCACCGAATAGGCAGCCGTCAGGCGAGGCGGTTGCGCTCCAGGGATTCGAGGGCACCGGCGAACGCGCGAACGGCGGCGGCGAGGGCTTCCGAGGTGCGCAGCCAGGCGAGCAGGTCGTCATGGGTTCCGATGTCGAGCCAGGACGACGACGTCGAGATCCCGCTCGGAGTGCCGACAGAGAGTTCGACGTAGCGCCGCTCGGCCTTCGACGGCGACGCGGCGAACCGCAGCGCCGCCCGCCGCCCCGGCATGGGGAAGGACATCTCGATCGGCGCGAAGGTCCCCGTCCGCGGCGGATCGGCGCGCTCGATCGCGTCGACCAGCTCGGTCAGCCGGCGCGCCAGGATCGCCTCCGGCTCGGCCTGGCCCGACGTCACGTAGAAGCGCTCGAGCGACGCGCGATCCTCTTCCTCCTTGCGGGCCAGCTGCGCCGCGCGCTCGTTGCTGATGGGTCGGTCGAGTTCATCGAGGATGTCCTGCGCGAGACGTTTCGATCGGGTCGTGATCTCGGGTTCCGCGCGCCACAGCCGCGGCTCGCGATCGACCTCGGTGCGGAAGTGGAGTGCGTGTAGCGCGCCCTCCAGGCGGACGAAACGCGTGCCGGTGCCTTGTGGCAACGGGTCGATGAAGTTGCGTTCGCACAGGGCGAGCCATGCGTGCGGGAGGACGCCTGGCGGCACGTAGGGCGACGGCGTGCGGAACCAGTCGAGCGAGACGCGCGCCTGCTGTGGGCCGGCGGGGACGGAGCCTTCGAGCCACCGCTTCCGCGCCGCCGACGCGTGGTAGTCGGCGAGCGCGACGCACGCGTCGTGGTAGCCGCGCAGCGTCGGGTGGTGTGCGACGCGCGCGCCGATCTCCGGCTCACCCGTGAGCAGGCCGGCGACGTCCAGCTCGATCAGCAGCCGCTGGCGTCTGGCGCTTGCGCGCGCGATCGATGCCGCGTCGCTGGCGGCCGCCAGCCGATCGACCTCGCGCGCGAGGTCTTCCAACGCGTCCAGGGTGGGGTCGGACACGTCGCTGTGAGTATCAGCGGAGCTGGAAGGACTCCAGCTCCACCTCGCGGCCGTCGCCCAGATCCAGCCACGCCTTCACCGACAGGTCGCGCACGCCGCCGCGCACGCTGCCGACCGCCGTGCCCGCCCGCAGGAGCGTGCCCCGCGCCGTCCACACCGTCTCGAGTTCGTTGGGGCGGCCGTCGCGGAACGCGCGATTGACGAACCCATCGCGCAGCTCCCACTCGACACCGGCGACCAGCCACTTGCCGGCGAAGCGGCGCCACGACTGGCTCGCGCTGGTGCGTGCGTCGGAGATGATCACGAAGTGCGTGCTGTCGTCGACGGTGGAGGTGAACTCGCCCGCCGTGATCGTGCCGGTGACGCGCTCGTCGAGCTCGTAGTGCACCGACCCGCCACTGCTGTCGAAGAAGCTGGTGCCCGCGATGCGGAGGTCGAGGGTCAGGGATTGGCCCTCGAGAACCATCGTGCCGGCGATCGTGCCTTGGCCGACGCGGTTCGCCTCGGCGTGCGCGACGGTGAGGTTGAAGACGCCGGCCGACAGCACCGTGAAGCGCAGGTCGTGCGCGCTACGCAGGAAGGAGACGCCGCCGCCCGCGATGTCGCCGGTGATCGTCGCGATGACGAACTCGAGTTCCTTGCCGTTGGCGAGGCGCGCGATCAGGCGATCGGTCGGGGTCGCCTGGTAGGTGAACTGACCCGTCTGGTCCTGCACGAGCGTGCCATAGATGCGTACCTCCGTGCCACCCGCACCGAGCGCGCTCGCCGCGCGGACGGCTTCGACCGCGAGGTCGGCCATCGTCGCCGCGGTCTGGCGGCCTTCGTATCCGCCGAGCGAGGCCGCCTTGGCGATCGACGTGCTCAGTGGCGCGGCGCCACCTCCGCCACCGCCACCGCCACCACCACCACCGCCGCCGCCACCGCCACCGCCACCGCCGCCGGCGGGGGCCTTGCCGCCACCGCCGCCGCAGGCGGCGACCAGGAGCGTCGTCAGGGCCAGGAACAAGGAGGACAGGCGGGAGGCGGTGTTGCGCATGGGAGGGACCGGGGTGAATGTTGCCGGACAGCGCAGACGCGACAACCCGGGCCCCCGTGGCTCACCGCCGCCGTTCTCCTCCACCGTATCCGGCGGGGTGGGTCCCACGCCGGGACCCGAACTACCGCGGGAACGTGACCGTCTGTTCGCCTGCGATCCACGCTACCGGAGCGCTGCGGCCGTCGTCGAGCGTGACGCGCAGGTCGGGCGTCGGGAGTGGCACGGCGAGGAAGATGCGACCGTCGCGATCGGTGCGAGTGGACAGGCTGCGCTCCGCAGCGTCGGCGATGCGCGCGCGTGTGTCCGCGAGCGGCGCACCCGCCGCATCCACGAGTCGCAAGCGCAACGGCGCGCACCGATCGCGCATGTCGATGGGATCGAGGCGGTCATCGCCGGCGCGGCCGCCGTCGGGCACGTCGATGTCGGTCACGCGTCCGATCTCCCAGCCGGAACCGCCGATGCGGACCACGACGCTGTAGCGACCCGCGGCGAGGTTGTCGGCGCCGAAGAACCCGCCGAACTGGTTCGGCTCGCGTGCATTGCCGTGGGCGTCGACGATCGCGCCGATGAGCAGGTGCGCCGGGACACCATCCGGCGGCTGGATGCGCGCGTGCAGCTTGCCGCCGCGGCGCAGCACGAGCACATGCTGCGAGCCCACGCTCGCCTCGACGCGCACGGGGACCAGGGTGTGCCCGCTCGCGGACAGGGTGAACGTCGCCGGCACCGCGGCGGCGGTGCGGATCTCGAACGCGCCGCGTTCGTCGGTGCGCACGCGTTGCCGATGCAGGCCCACCCAGCGCCCCGCGTCGCGATCCCAGTAGCCGGCGGACACGTCGATGCCCGCCAGCGGCTGGTCGTTGGCGTCGACGACGCGGCCCGCGCAGAGGATCCGCTTCGCGGCGGGCTGGCTCAGCACCACGATGCCGACGTCGAACTCCATCCCACTCGCGAGGCGCGCGGGCAGCGACACTGCGGCGGTGTACTTGTCTTCGCGGCCCGTGTCGGTGTGCTCGACCACGAGGACGAAGCGCTTGCCCGCCGGCGGCTCCAGCGGCGCGCGCACGCGGAAGCGTGCGTCGGTGTCGAGCGCCGTCCAGAGCATCTGCGTCGCGCGCGCGTCGGGCAGCGTCCCCGGCGGCGCGTCGCTCGCGACGGTGCCGAGCCCCATCGAGACCTGCGGGCGCACGAACGGCGTGCCCTGCGCATCGACGAGCTGGCCGACGACGCTTGCCCACGGCAGGCCGAGGCGCAGGTCGGTCGTCACCGTCTGTCCTTCGTGCACCGGGCCCATGACGATCACCTCGCCGCTTTGCAGCTCGTGGGTGCCGCTGGCGCGCAGCAGCAGCTCGACGCCGAGCGGAACGATGGAGAAGTACGCCTCGCCACCGCGCGACGGCGCGCGCGGCGTGCCGATGCGGTCGAAGCGACCCGCGCTTCCGGGCTCGCGCCAGAACAGGAAGACCTCGCCGCCGTCGGCGATCGCGTTGCCCGCGTGGTCGAGCACACGCGCGCGCACGCTCCCGCACGCGGGCAACCGCAGCACGACCGGCGCGTCGGCGGTCGGGCGCCGGCCGAGCTCGGCGCGCGGTGAGTCCGCGAGCGGCACCTCCGCGGCCACGGAGAAGGTGGCCGCGAGCGCGAGTTGTCGCAGGCGTTGCAGCGTGTCGCCTTCGGCCACGAGGTCGACGAAGCCCGCGTCGTCGGTGCGCGATGACGCCGCGCGCGTCTCGTTCGGGCCGCCGGGGATGGCGAAGGTCAACGCCACGACGATGCCGGCGACGCCGCGCCCGACCTGATCGACGACCTGCACGCGCACGGCATCGCTCGGGATCGGACCGCGCTCGGGAGGCGGGGTCGGAGTGCGTGCGGGTGTGGCGGTGGGTGGATCCTTGCCGGCGAGCTGGTCGTGCGGCACGAGGTCGATCGTCGGCGCGGGGTCTTGCGGCGCAGTCTCGCCAACGGACACCGGCGGCCCGCCGCGCGCGAGGCTCACGATCGCCAGCGTCACCGCGATCAGCAGGCCGGCGAGCCCGAGGAGCAAGCGTTGCCGTGGCGACATGGAGGGGCGAGGGAGTGCTATCGGTAGCTGGTCGCGGCGACGTTGGTCAGCCGCCCAGGCGGCATCGACGTCGGCCCGAGCGTGAACGCCTGGAACGGGATCGACCGACCCATCACGTCGAGGGGC
The DNA here is from genome assembly GCA_964418595.1 of uncultured candidatus Brocadiaceae bacterium. Lineage (GTDB taxonomy): Bacteria > Planctomycetota > UBA1135 > UBA1135 > UBA2386 > CAYQMF01. The sequence goes on along the minus strand of CAYQMF010000038.1, from coordinate 26,859 downwards.
ACGCGCGTGCCCGGGGTGAGTACCGTCGTGGTCCCCACGCCCAAGTTGTCGAGCCGGCCCGCGGTGACGAACGCCAGGTCACCGAGGTACGCGTGCACCGCACCGAACCAGCCGGCCACCGGCACTCCTGGACACCCGATGGAACTGCTTGCGAAGATCGCGAACCACCCGCCGGCCGCGATCACGTCGCGCACGCGCGCGTCGAGCCCATCGTCGCGAGCGCCGAGTCCGTCGGCGTTCGACGCTGGCCACATGCCGCCCGCGCCCCAACTGCGCTGGCCGAGCGCGAGCAGGCAGTTGCCTGACCGCATCGTCAGGTCGACGTTGCCCAGGTTGAGCACGGGCGCGGGCGACCCGACGGCGAGGCGGAATGCGCGCGGTGCCGGCTGCGTCACGCTGCCGGTCGTGGCGTGGATGTTCCAGGCGAGGTTGGGGATCACGTCCGGAGGTGGCGCGGGGTTGTCGCCCTGCGAGTTCGTGATGGGGTAGTAGGTGCAGGTGTGGATCGACTGCCCGTCCTGCGTCCAGAGCGGTGCGGCGTCGAGTTCCATCCCGAAGAAGAACGTGTCGCACAAGGGCAGCGCGGTCGATGGCGTGGCCAGGGTACTGGTCAGCCACCATGCCATCGGTGTCGCGAGCGTGCTGGGCGGCGTGAGGATCGGACCCAGCCGCAGCAGTCGCCCGGCCGAGGTGGGATCGGGTCTACCGCTGGTGTCGGCACGGCGGACGACCATGGAGTACGAGGACTGCGTCGCCGCGTTCTGATCCTGCGTCACGTACTCGAACGCGCGCAGCGACGTGCCGCTGCCCGTTGCGTCCTGACACACGCCCGCGAAGTGTGTGTGCGGCACTTCGACGAGGTACTCGCCGGCGCTTGCGCCGAGCGTGCCGCGTGAGGTGAAGTTGGTGCAGCCGGAGTAGATCTCGAAGAAGCAGTCCTGCGCGTGGGCCGCGGTTGCGCAGGCCAGAGTTGCGAAGAGGGCGAGGGTGTGCATGAGAGGGCTCCGGCGTGCCGCCTGGCGCTCCGCGAGTATCGCACGCGGCGGCGCGGTCCGCTGCGACGCTGCCCCCGTTGCGGCGTGTGCGGCGACGCCTACGTTGTCTGCCCTGGTCGGCACCGTGCCCAGACACCCTCTACCTTGCGGCGGACCTCGTCCCCCGAAGCGCGTCGCGCTCGTCGCGACGCTCGGCATCGGGCTCGCCCTCGTGGTGGCCGGGCTGGTCCTCGTGAAGCACGCGAGAGTCGGTGCCGCGGGCCGCACCCGAGAGATCGCCGACCCGGCGCTGAAGCGGGTGCGCGAAGGGCTGCGCAGCGTCCCCGCTGCCTTCGTGCCCAACGTCGGGCAGTGGCCGGAGACGACGCTGTTCGTCGCGCGCAAGGGCCCGATCGCCGTGCACGCGTTCGCGGGTTCGTTCGGCGTGGTGCTGGCGCGTTGGGACGGGGGGGGGCGCGCGGCGCCCGACGCTGCGCTCTCGTTCACGCGCCCACCGCGTCTCGATGCCACGGCGTTGCGATTCTGGTTCGAGTCCTCGCGCGGCGACGCGAGGCCGGAGGGTCGCAGGCCCTTGCCGACACGCTCTCACTTCTTCTGCGGCGCCGATCCCGCGCGCTGGCGTTCCGGCGTCGCGGGCTACGCGTGTCTGTGGTACCCGGAGCTGTACGAGGGCGTCGACCTCGCGCTGCACGACCGTGAAGGCGACTTCGAGTACGACCTCCACCTCGCGCCGGGTGCGAACCTCGACGCGGTGGTGGTGCGCGTCGAGGGCGCCGTCGCGCCTCTGCAACTCGATGCCGACGGTGCGCTCGTCGTCGCGACGCGGCTCGGGCCGCTGCGTCAGCCCCGGCCGTTCGCCTTCGCGGTGACGGACGTCGGCCCGCGCCCCGTCGCCTGCGCGTTCGAGATCCTCGCCCCCGACCGCTTCCGCTTCCGGATCGCGGGCGACGCGCGGTCCGCCTCGCTCGTGATCGACCCGCAGTTGCAGTACTCGACCTACCTGGGCGGCGGCTCGTGGGACGAGGTGTTCGCCATGGTCGAGGTCGACGGCGACGCGGTCCTCGCCGGCCGGACCTTCTCCGTCGACTTCCCCACGCAGAACGCGCTGCAGGCGACGCTGATCGGGATCTCGGACGTGTTCGTGGCCCGCCTGCCGCTCACGGGAGGTCCGCTCCGGTACTCGACCTACCTGGGCGGCAGCGCCGACGACGAGGCGCGCGGGCTCATCGCCGACGCGAGCGGGGCGCCGGTGGTGGTGGGGGCCGCGGGCTCGCCCGACTTTCCCCTGCAGAACGCGTTCCAGACGCGTCACGCCGGGAACCTCGACGCGTTTGTCGCCCGCCTCTCGCCGTCGGGCGGAGCGCTCGCCTACTCCACGTTCCTTGGCGGCGGCGGCGTCGACGCCGCCATCGGCGTGGTCCTCGACGCGAGCGGCGCGGCGGTCGTCGTGGGCGGCACGTCGTCGCGCGACTTCCCGACGCAGGGTGCCTTCCAACCGAACCACGGCGGCGGCTTCGACGCGTTCGTCGCGCGGCTCCCGTTGACGGGCGCGCCGACGACGCACGCCACCTACCTGGGCGGCAGCCTCGACGACAGCGCCGTCGGCGTCGGCCTCGATGCGAGCGGTGCAGCCATCGTCGCCGGGTTCACGGCGTCCGCTGACTTCCCGTTGCGGTCCGCGTTCCAGCCCGTGCACGGCGGCGCCTACGACGCGTTCGTCGCGCGCTTCCCCAGCGCGTCGGGCCCGCCTTCGTACTCGACGTATCTCGGTGGAGTCGCCGACGACCTCGCGTACGACATCGCCGTCGACGCGAACGGCGACGCGGTCGTCGCGGGCCTCACGCGCTCCGCCGACTTCCCCTCCCGCAATGCGTTGCAGCCGAGTCTCCGTGGCCTCGCCGACGCGTTCGTCGCCTGCCTGCCGCCGACCGGCGCGCCGCCACGGCTGTCGACGTACCTCGGCGGCACGTCCACCGACGGCGCGTTGACCCTGGCGCTCGACGCACGCGGCGATGCCGTCGTCGTGGGGTGGACCTACTCCGCCGACTTCCCCGTGCGCGACGCGTTCCAGCCGGCGCATGGCGGCTTCGCCGACGTGTTCGTGACGCGCGTGCCGCTCGCCGGCGGACCACCGAGCTACTCGACGTACCTGGGGGGACGTGGTCTGGACAAGCCCTACACAGTGGCCATCGATGCCGGTGGCGCCGCGCTCGTCGTGGGGCTGACCGACTCGACGGACTTCCCCCTGCGCAATCCCGTGCAGGCGACGGTCCGCGGCCTGTACGACGTGTTCGTCACGCGGCTCGACCTGCTGCCGCCCGGCGTCTTCTCGTACGGTGGCTCCACGCGTGGTTGCACCGGCGCGCTCCCGATCGGCGCAAGCGCGCGCCCGCGCGTGGGGAACGCGGCGTTCGCGCTGACGTGCGAGCGCGCGCCTGCGGCCTCGGCCGGCCTGCTCGGCCTGAGCAGCCGCGGGCTCACAACACCCCTCTTCGTGCTGGGCGCCGCGATCTGGATCGACCCCGCGGCCCCGGCCTTCGTGCTGGTGCCGGCGAGCAGCAGCGCGTCGGGCGCGGCGGTCGTGCCCATCCCCGTGCCGTCGGACGCGGGGCTCGCCGGCACGCAGGTCTTCGCGCAGTTCTTCTGGTCCGACGCGTGCGCCCCGGGCGGAGTGTCGGCGTCGAATGCGCTGCAGATCACCGTGCAGCCGTGATGCGCGGAGGCATGGCGTGGTCCGCGTCGCGGCGTGCGACCGACCTGCCGACCTCAGCGCAGGCCCACCTCGATCGGACCCTCGGCCGGGATCGGCACGCGCATGCGCTCGCGGCCGTCGGCCTTCACCACCAGCGTGCCCTCCGGCGGCGCGGCGACGCGCAGGCGCCAGGTGTCGACACCGTTGTTGCCGCGCGACACGCGGTCGACGAGGACGCCGGTCGCGTCGAGCATGTCGACCTCGATCCACCGCGACGGCGGATGCTGCGGGCGCGGGGTTTCGCGCACGGTCACGTCGCGCAAGGGGCCGGCGCGGGGGCGCAGCCCGACGGTCGCCTCCTCGCCAGCACGAACCGTGACGGCGCCGATGCCGGCGTCGCGCGTGTGGACGAGGTAGTCGCCAGGGGCGAGCTGCGCGATGCGGGCGACGCCATCCTTGATCTCGCCGTTGCTCACGTGCGAACCATCGCGCAGGAGGACCATGAGATGCCCCGTGGGCAGCGGCTTGCCGTCCTCGCCGGTGACCTCCGCGCGCAGGCTGCCCGCCTCGCCGATCCGGACGCGGCCGAGGTCGAGGGTCGCACCGGCGTCGAGGTGGATCACGCCGAGGTGCATGGTCGGTCGGTCGCGGGCGGTCACCGTCACGCGGTAGTCGCCCGGAGGGAACGGGCCAAGCGCGAACGTCCCCGTTTCCGGATCCAGCTCGAACCCGGTGCCGAGACCGCGTGGGCCACGCTGCAGGTGCACGAACGCGGTGCGCAAGTCGGCAGCGCCGCACGCCACGAGCACCCCGCGCACGCGCGCGGTCGGCCGCGTCGCGGCCGGCACGGTGACGGTGAGCACCTCATCGCCGGGTAACACGTTTTCCATCTCGACGGAAGGGAACGTGTCCGCTTGCACCTGCACGCGGAGGCGCAGCGGTTCGTCCTGCGGGCACTCGATGGCGAAAGCGCCGTCGGTGGCGGTGGCGTGCACCGTGCGACTCTCGTTGATGTCGAGACTGGCGACGCTCACCCACGCCGGCGCGACAGGCACGCCGGCCTCGTCGACGATGCGCCCGCGCACGGTCGGGCGCGCCACGAGCGTCGCCTCCCACTGGGCGGTCGCGCCCGCGCGCAGGTCGAGCGTGGTCGTGGCGCGGCCGACCTTCTCCTTGCCTGCACCGACCGCGTGCTGTCCGGGCGGGACGCTGTCGAGGTGGAAGGTCCCGTCGGCGCGCGTCGTCGCGTGGCTCGACGTGAAACTTGCGTAGCCCCCGACAGCGACCGTCGCCCCCTCGACCGCGCGGCCGGTGGCATCGACGACGCGCCCCTCGATCACCGCGGCGTCGTGGAGCACGACGGCCACCTCCCTGGTCTCGCCGGCGGCGACCACGAGATCGTGCCGTGCCGCGCCGCAGTCGAGCGCGCGCGCCAGGAGCGGCGTCGGTCCCGGCACGAGGCCGTCCAGCCGGAACGCGCCGTCGGCGCCGGTGCGCACCATGGGCGGCGGCGTCGTGGTGACCTGCGTGCCGTCGGCGAGCACCGAGGTCGAGCCGCCGGACCCGGCGGTGACGAGCGCGCCGTGCACGGGCGCGCCGCGCGCGTCGCGCACGACGCCGGCGATGGCGCCCGCGCGTCCACGCAGGCGGAGGGTGACCTCCACCGTCTCGCCCCGCTGGGCGCGGAGGTGCGTGAGGTACGAGTCCTGCCAGCCGGCCAGCCGCGCACCCACGTGCTGGCTCTGCCCGAGCGCGAAGGCGAAGCGACCGTCCGCGTCGGTGCGCGCGAGTGGATGCACGAGCGTGTGGTTCATGTCCTCGGAGCGGACGACGGTCGCCCCTGCCACCGGCGTGCCCGCGGCGTCGAGGACGACGCCGCGCACCTGCGCCCAGCGCGGCTGGAACACGTCGACCGTCGCCTCCGCGTCGGGAGCGACCTCGACGCTGCGCCACTCGTCGTCGTCGGTGACGACGCTGAGCTTGCCCGCCAGCACGCGCTCCAAGCGCAGCGTGCCGTCCGCCCCGGTCACGCCGGCACGCGTCGTGAGGAACGGGTTCGGCTTGCTCCAGTCGAAGAGGACGACGGTCACCTCCGGCGCCGGTGTCTCGTCGTCCTTCCAGCGCGCGCGCACGAGGAGCGAGCCGTACTGGCGGCCGGTGCGGGTGGGCGCGGGTACGAGTTCGCGTGCGGGCGAAGGCGCAGGGGAGTCTGGCGTGGTCGGCGTCGAGGTGGGGGCGACCGGTGCGGCGGCGACGCGCAGGGTCGCGCTCGCTTCCGGCGAGGTCGGCGTGTCCGGCGCCGCGAACGCGCCGAAGTGCCACGCACCGGTGAGAACCGCGAGCGCGAGGGCCGCGCCACCGAGGACGAGCTTCTTCATGGGGAAAGCGAGCGACGCGGTGATCAGCCCGACTGCGGCCGCGGGGACCGTCGCCGTGACGATGGCGCGCGTCGCCGCGTCGACGACCGACGCGCGCAGCGCCGCGAGGCTGCGCGGGGCGAGCACGAGGGCGAGCGTGCCGAGGGCGAGCCCCCGCGGCAGGCGCGTGCGCAGGAGCGCGAGCCCCCGCCCGAGTTGCGTGCGCACGCTGCCCGCCGGCCGATCGAGTGCCAGCGCGATCTCGGCGGGCGACAACCCGTGCCGCAGGTGCAGGCGTAGGACCGGGCGGTAGGTCTGGGCGAGCTGCTGCACGGCAGCGTCGACCTCCGCGGTGAGTTCGAGCGTGCGCACTTCGGCCTCCGGGTCGCCGTCGCGCGCCAGCGACTCCGCCACGGCCTCCGCGCCGTCGCCGCGCCGGGCCTTCTCCCGCCACCGGCGCCGTGCGCGGTTGCGCAGGATCCCCACGAGCCAGGCCGCCACGCCGCGGCCGGGCGTGAACGTCGCCCGGTCCTCGATCGCGACCAGGAACGTCTCCTGCACGAGGTCCTCCGCGCTGTGGACATCGGGGGCGAGGTGTGCAGCGACCCGCAGCAGGTCGGCCGCGGTGCGGTCGAATACATCGCCGAGCGCGTCGGGTCGACCTGTGCGCTGGAACCGGACGAAGGCGAGGTCCTCGGGAGCGGGATGCATCGTGACGCGGCTTGTGCACCGGGGAGGAGGTGGCGCGACATCATTCTCGCGAATCATGAGGCGGCCGCAGTGCTCCTCGGTTGCCGCTGTTGCCGCTGGATCGAGCCAGAAGGTCCCATCGCGGCCGGCGTCGTACTTTCCGGGTTGATGTCGTCGCTGGCGCGACGACCAGAAAGAGGCCGCCGGCGATGGCAATTGCGTTCCCGCTCGAGCGTCGAGCGTGCGCTGTCCCAGCCAGACCGGGACTTCGCTCGCTACACTCCGCGACGGCATGAACCTGCAGCAGGAGTTCCTGGCGATCGTCGACGCGCTGCGGCGCGCGAATCTCGACTACGCCGTGTGTGGCGGGTTCGCGGTCGCGCTGCACGGCTACCCGCGCTTGACGACCGACATCGACATCCTGGTGCGCGAGGAAGACCTGCCCAGGGTCAGGGACGTGCTCGCGAAACTCGGCTACACGCTCGACTCCGGGTTGATCACCTTCGGCGCGGGCAAGCCGACGGAGCAGTCGCTGTGGCGCGTCTCGCGCGCCGAGGGTAGCGACCTGATCACCGTGGACCTGATGCTGGTGGGACCGTTCCTGGAGGATGTCTGGGCCGGGCGTGAAGAGTTCCGGATCGGCGAGCGGGCGGTGCGGGTCGTATCGCGTTCGGGGCTCCAGAAGATGAAGAGGTCCGCTGGCCGCACCAAGGATCTGGACGACCTCGAGAACCTGGGCCTCGCCGAGGACGCGGCGCCGGAGGGTTCGCGGTGAGCGGCCCTGCGCCGGACGCGAAGGCCTGCAGTCGCGGCGTGTCCACCGACATGTCGCCGGCGGCGTTGGAGCGACGCCTGGAGAAGGTGGGCCAGCTCTACGAGGTGTGGCAGTTGCTGCGGACGGCCCGGCGCGTCGGGCCCGTCGCGACCCCCGCCGATCGGGTGGGGGAAGCGCCGCCGGAGCCCTTCCGCGCTGACTGAATCAGCCCTCGGCCCACAGTGTGCTGATCGGCACGGCCGTGAGTCGGTCCCCGAGCGGGTAGCTGCGCGGGCCGGTGTGCAGCAGGAAGCCCCCGAGGAACCGATCCCCGAGCGCATCCCTCAGCCAGGCGAGATGGCCAGCCGATCCGGCGTCGGGCGCGCTCGCGGCCTTCACTTCGAACCCCACGATGCGTCCCGCGCCGATCTCGGCGAGCACGTCGATCTCGTGCCGACCCTGCTCCGTGCGCAGGTGGTAGAGCCGCGGACGCGACTCGGCCACGACCGCCTCCGCGCGCAGATGTGCGACGACACCGCTTCTCCGCAGCTGGGACTACCGCTTTTCCGCAAGCCTCAGTGCCGCTTCTCCGCACCCCGTCGGAGCCGGGTGCGCGGCGCCGTCAGGGGTGGGAGAAGGGCCGCGCGCGCCTAGGCTCTCGCCCGTCGATGGAACCTGACGACCCCGACCCGACCCGTCGCTTCTCCGACCGCGCCGACGACTACGCGCGCTTCCGGCCGAGCTACCCCGCGGCGGCGATCGACGCGATCCTGCTGGGCCTGCGTCCGCCGGCGGAACTGGTCGCGGCCGATGTCGGTGCAGGCACGGGGATCGCGACCCAATTGCTCGCGGAGCGCGGCGTGCGCGTCGTCGCGGTCGAGCCCAACGCGGCCATGCGCGCGGCCGCCGCGCCGCACCCAAGGATCGAGTGGCGTGATGGGGTCGCCGACGCCACCGGGCTCGCCGACGGCAGCGCCGATCTCGTGGTGGTGGCGCAGGCCTTCCACTGGTTCGACGTGGCGCGGACGACGCGCGAGTTCCAGCGCATCCTGCGCGCCGACGGCCGGCTCGCGATCATGTGGAACCGGCGCAGCGTCGACGATGCGTTCACCCTCGGCTACCGCCGGGCATTCGAGGCGACCGGCACGGAGGCGCCGGTGGATCGCAGCCACTTCGACCCCGCGGTGGTGACCTCGACCGGGCGCTTCACGGACCTGCGCGTGCACGCGCTGCGCAACGCGCAGGCGCTCACGCGCGACGAGATGTTCGGGCGCATGCGCAGCACGTCGACGGTGCCGAAGTCCGGCCCGCGGCATGACGCGCTCGTGGAGCGGCTGGGCGCGCTGCACGCGGCGCACGCCGACGCGACGGGGCGCGCGACGATGGTGTACCGGACCGACGTGTTCACCTGGACGCGCGTGGCGTCGGCCTGAGAGAACCGCTCAGCCGTCGGTGCGCGTCGGAAAGCGCAGCGTCGCGCCGGCGGGCACGACCACGTGGTCGACGTGGCCGGCCGCGGACGGGTCAGTCAGCACGCAGTGGATGTGGGTGTTCGACCCCATGTGCGTGAACACGCCCTGGTCCCGGGTCGAGAAGAACCCGACGAGCGTCGCCCTGGCGCGGTCGCGCTGCGCGCGCGCCGAAGCCGCGAGGTGTGCGGCGTGCGACGACTCGCCCTTGGGCAGACGCCGGCCGTCGATGACGTGCCACTGCAGGTCTTCGAACTCGCCTTCGAGCAGGAAGGGCACGCGCGCGTCGGCGGGCACGCCGGCCGCAGCGGCGTGCCGGGCGATCGCGGCGTCGAGGTCGGCGAACGCGATCGACGCCTCGATGCGGACGCTGCGCCACGCCGGGACACGGGCTGCGACGAGGAGCGCGGCGGCGGCGTCGCTGCGCGAAGACGTGACGGTGCGCGTCGCGGTGTCATCGGGGTACGAGAGATGGACCTGCCCGCCGACGATCGTGACCTCGCCCGCGAGGTCGGCCAGGGCGCCGACGGCGTAGAGCTGCGGATCGGGGAGCAGCGAGTCGAGCTGCACCACGGCGCCGGTCTGGCCTTCGTGCATCATCGCGCGCAGCGCGCCGAAGACCTGGACGTCGGCATGTGCCGGTCTTGCCGCCTGTGCGGGGTGGAGGCCGGCGCAGCCGCAGAGGAGGATCAACGCGAAGGCGCGGGTCATGGCAAGAGCAGAGCGTCGATGGCTTACCGCTTGCGCCGCACTGCGTCGGTGAACAGCACGCGCCAGGTCTTCCCCTCGTCCTGCGAGATCCACTGCGTGCGCTTCCATGCGTCGGCGCCGCCGCGTTCGATCTCCACGCGCGACTCGCGCGTGCGGCCCGGCGTCACCGATCGCCACGTCGCGCGATCTCCCTGCACCGTTCCTTCGAGCCGGGCGATCGTCTCGCGCGCGGCGTTCACGTACGACATCTCCCACTGGCCGGTCTCCGCCACCGGCACGCGCACGGCCACGCCGATGTAGGTCTTGCCCCCGCCGGTGACCTCGACGCGTTCGATCTGTCCGGGCCCGTCGGCGAGGGGCTGCACGCGCACGGCGAGCGTCGCTTCGCTGCCATCCTCCGCGTCGCGGCGCGTGCCGACCCACTCGCCGACGAGCCAGTCGAGGGACGCGCCGGTGCGAGGAGTGCCCGCGCACGCGCCGAGAAGGGCCGACCAGCCAAGCAGGATGATGACGCGCGCCAACCGGGTGTGCATGGGCTCGATCACGCGCCGATTCGACCACGACCCTGGCCCGTGGGCCACCACGCTCCCGCGCGCGTTTCGCGCGGGAGCGGCTCAGACTCCCAGCCGATCTTCGTACGCGATCACCTCTCCGGCCTCGAGATACCGGCGCAGGACGCGCAGGTAGAGCGCCCAGCAGTGGCACGAGGTGCGGAAGTGCTGGTTGGCCGACGGCCAGTTGCGGTGCGAGAAGCGCAGCCACGAGCCTGACTCCTGCGCGGCCAGTTCGAAGCCGACCAGCGTGCCGGTCCAGTCGGCATCGGCCGACGTGAGCTGCAGTTCGAACACCTCGGGCGCGCGCGCCTTGGTCACCACCGCACGCCACGCGTACTCGGGGCCGAAGCCGAGCGCGAACTCCGCGCCGACGGTGGCCTTCCCCGTGGCCGTGAGCGTCCACCACGCGTCGAGACCGCGTGGCGTCGAGATCGCGTCGTAGACCACGGTCGGCGGACGCGCGATGGGGAGGTCCTGCAGGATGTCGGGCATGCGAGGTGGGGGTGGAGACCGCGCGATCGTCTTCCTCGGACCGCCGACCGGCAAGGGACGCGCGCTACCGAGTGTTCCGCGCGACCCCCTGGATGCGCGCTGCGATCGCCTGCTCGTCGGCCGTTCGTCTGAGCGCCGCGGACGTCGCCTTGTCGTTCAGCGCGGTGCCGTGACCGCGCAGGACGAGATCGCGCGCGGTGATCGTCTGGCCGCGCGCGATCGCCGGGGCCGCGGCGACGAGGCGCGACCACGTCGCCGCGACGCCCACGGGCCGCGCCCTCCGACTACCCGCCCAGATCCTTCAGCATCGCTACCACCCTCTTGCGAAGTGGCCGTAGCAACGTGTTGGCCGCGAGCTTGATGCACCGCATCACGAGGTCGGTGCTGTGCCGCACCAGCGACAGGGTCTTGCCGCGGGCGGGCGAGGTGTCGTGGATCCAGTACAGGACGATGCCCATCGACCACGTCCACAACAGGGGTGGCAGTTCGGCGCGGAGGTCGGGGGGAACCTTCTGGTCGCTCTCGACGAGCGCCGTCTCGAACAGGTGCTCGCCCTCGCGGCGCACGGTGGCCGACGCCTCGTGGAACGGGTTGAGCGGGCTCGCGGGGTCCGACGCTGCGCGGAACATCAGGGCCGCGAAGTGGTGGTAGGGCTCGAAGAGCTCGAACTTCGCCTCCATGACGCCGAGCAGCCGCCGTTGCAGCGACGAGGTGCGCTCAGCGCTGACGAAGACCTACTGCCAGCCGCCCAGCAGCCGTTCGCTCGGGAAGACGGGAACGAGGGTCTGCACCCGGACACACCCAGGAAGGGGACGGAGAGGATGGCGGGCGTGGGAGAATCTGGAAGCTCTGGCCTGAACCTGTTCCTGACCCGAGCGCTGAGAGCACGATGCACCGCATCCATCGACCTCGCCTCGCCATCGCCCTGCTGACCGGCGCCCTCGCGGCGCAGGAAGCTCCTCCGACCAGCGGCCCCGGCCCCCGCCTCGTGCTGACCTACGTGGCGGACGCGTTGTTCGAGGGCGCCACAGTGTCGGTGGCCGTCGACCCCGAGCGCATCGTCGCTGGCGTGCACCGTGCGAGTGCCACGGTCGAGAGCAACCGCCTGGAACTCGCGCTCCCCGGGGCTGAAGTGCCAGCCGACCTGCTGGTGAGCTGGACGTCGCGCGTGCGGCAGACCTTCAGCCTGCGCACGCCCGAACTCGCGGCCGCCGTCGTCCGCGGCACCGGCGGCGAGCACCGGCTCGAGGTCCGCCTGTGCGCACGTGGCGTGGTCCCGATGTCCGATGCGCCGGCCCCGCAAGCGGCTGTCGCCGGGCGTTTCGGCGGGCGCGCCGATGGACGCGGCAGGCCGCCCGGCGACGCCGTGCGCGCGGCACGCGCGGCGCTCGACCGCGGCCTCCTCTGGATCCGCGGGCAACAGCAAGCCGACGGTGGCTGGGCGATCGGTGCCGACGGCGACCTTCGCACCACTGCCGGCAGCCGCAGCCTCGCAACCGCGGCCGCGTGCATGACACTGATGAGCAACGGCAGCACCGTGCACGCGGGGCCCGATCGCCGCGCGCTGCTGCGCGGACTCTGCTGGCTGGTGGAACAGACTGACGCGAAGACCGGTCGCATTGCGAGTGCTTCCCACGTTGCGCCCCTCGAGGAGCAGGCCCTCGTGACGTTGGGGTTGAGCGAGGCGTGGGTCGTGAGCCGATTCGAACCGCTGCACGAGGCCGTGGTCGTGGCGTCCCATGCCCTTACGGCGATGTTCGACGACGCCTCGGCATCCGACCGGCGTGACGTGGCCGCCCTCGCATTCTCGCTCCTCGCCATCACGTCGACGCGCGACGGTGGTCAGCGTGACGACACGTTGGCGCACGTCGTCAACCTGCTGCGGAAACAGACCCGCGACGCAGGCGCCCTCGGCGAGTGCGCGGCCCTCCTCGCGGGGTCGTTCGCCGGCGACCCGGAGTTGGCGTCAGTCGAAGACCGAGCGGGGCGCTTGTTGAAGAACGTACCCGAGCCCGGCGCCACGCAGCAGGCCGCCTACGTCTACCTGGGCACCATGGCCATGTACAACGCTGGCGACCCGCACTGGACCACCTGGCGCGACGCCATGTCGACGCAACTCGCAACGGGTCAGCTCGGCGACGGCGCTCTCGCCGGCTCCTGGGCCCCCGCCGATCCTGCAGCGCAGATGCGCGGTCGCACGTGGACGACGGCGATGCGGGTGCTGTCGCTGCAGATCGTGCACCGCACGGCGCGAGTGATCGAGCGGAAGTAGATCGCTCGATCACATCGTCGGCGGCGCCGTCCCACCGCGCTGCAGAGGGGTCGGCTCGCGAACGAGACTGCCTCAGTCGCTGCGTCCGAACAAGCGCCGCAGCGCGCGCGGTGCCGCAGCGCGGAACACCGTGTCGTGGAACTCGGCTGGCATCGGGTGGTACTCGAGCGTGACTCCTGCCGGAGCCTGACCGCGCAACACGCCCACGAAGTCCTCGACGGCGCCGACGATGTCGGTCTCGTTCGCCGACGCCAGGTACACGTTCGCCTTCACATCCGCGAGCGCCGCCAAGCGTTCGCGGGCGCGGCGCACGACGGCGCGGCCGTTCCACCAGAGGCTCGGGCTCAGCGCGATGTAGTCGTCGAACAGATCGGGCGTTTCGACGAACGTCGATGCGACGAACAGGCCGGCGAGCGACTCGCCGATGAGTGCGTCGCGGCCGTCGGTGGGGAAGCGCGCGCGGACCGCCGGCAGCAGCTCGGTGCGCAGGAATTCGCGGAACCGGGCCGCTCCGCCGGCGCGCGGCGCTGATTCGCGCTCGGCTTCGACTTCGGTCGGCTCGGTCATGTCGCGGCGGCGGTCGGTGTTCTCGATGCCGACGACGAACATCGGCCGCAGCAGGTCCCACGTGCAGCCGAAGTGCACCGCCTCGACGACGTGCACGAGATCCTCGTCGATGCCGCCGTCGAGCAGATACAGCACCGGATAGCGCGCCGACGAGTTCGTGTCGTATCCCGGTGGCGGCGCGACGAACACGCGGCGGCGTTCGCCGAGGATGCGGGACTCGATCGTCCAGGCGGTCACGGCGCGCAGCGCGGCAGGCGCGGGCAGCTCGGTCGGAGCCAGCCCGGGTGCGGCCGGTGCCGCCGTGTCGCGCGGCGGTACCGCTGCCTTGGGTGTCATCGTGACCAACGCCGCGCCTGCCGGGAACTCGCCCGCGAACTGCGGGCGATGGCTCTGGTCGCGGCTCTTCGCGCGCGTGACGGCGAGCACATGGTCGACGAGTTCCTGCAGCTCGATGCGACCGTTGCGCTCTCGGCCGGTGCAACCGTCGGCGTCGCCCTGCAGCGCCGTGATCACCGCGTGCGTGAACGGATTGCCGATGCCCGGCTCCGGCGACGGACCCGCGTTCTGGTTGGCGTCGACGGGCGTCAGCACGACGAGGCTGCGGCCCGCGGCACCGCGGCCTTCCCACTCCGCCTTGTGCGCGAGCAACTTGTCGGTCAGCGTCCCCGACTGGCACGACATCGTCAGCACGATCACGTTGCGCGCCGGCAGCGCGAGGATGCGGTCGGCGAACTTGACCCAGCCGAAGAAGAAGGTGCCGAGCGGCCCGCCGTGGCTGTGGGAGTACAGGACGAACGTGTCCTCGCTCGTCAACGTGCGCTGGTACTCGGCGAGGCGCTCGCGCACCACGGCGCCGCTCAGCCCCTCGGTCGGCACGAGCTCCACCTCGAAGGCGTGGGCGGCGAACGCCGCCGCCACGCCAGCGATCGACCGTTCCATCAGCGCCAGCTGCTCCGGTGGGCTGGTCTTGTCCGGGTCGCCGAACACGAGCGCCCTGCATCGCGGAGTCGGCATCTTGGATGGCGTCGCGACGTCCGACTGACTTCGGAGCCCCAGGCCGCAGGTGATCACGAGCCCGAGCGTTGTGCTGGTGCGGAGGAGTCGTTGCATGGCGGTGGGGAGCGTAGCGTTGGCGCCACCCTTCGCGCGCCAGCCGTGTCGATGCCAGGGAACCCACACCATCGACCCGCCCGCGCCTCCGCCGTACGGTCCCAGGCCATGAGCGACCCCAGTCTCGACCGGCGCGGCTTCCTGATGTTCGGAGCGGGCGCCGCGTTGGCCGGTTGTCGGAGCGCCGCGGACGTTGCCGGCGCGGGGGACCTCGACAGCGCTTTCGCTGGCCTCGAGCGGGGCGGCCGGCTCGGCGTGGCGGTGCTGGACACCGGCGCGGGCACGGTTTGCGGTCGCCGGCTCGACGAACGGTTCGCGATGTGTTCGACGTTCAAGCTCGTGCTCGCAGCGATGGTCCTCGGTCGCGCCGCCGCCGGCGGGCGGCCGCTCGACGCCAGGCTTCGCGTCGGTCCCGGTGACCTGCTGAAGCACGCGCCCGTCACCCGGGCGGCGGTCGACGCGGCGGCGACGCGCGGGGCGGGCTTCGCGGAGCTGACCCTCGCCGAACTCGCCGAAGCGGCGCAGACCACGAGCGATGGCGTCGCTGCGAACCTGCTCCTGCACGACGTCGGCGGGCCAGCGGCGTTCACTGCCTTCTGCCGCGCCCACGGCGACACCGCGACGCGCCTCGATCGCTTCGAGCCCGCGATGAACGACGTGCGCCCGGGCGACGCACGCGACACGACGACGCCACGCGCGATGGCGACGCTCGTCGCGCGCTTGTTCGGCGGCGTTCTCCCACCCGCGGCTCGCGAAACCCTGCGGGAGTGGATGGTCGCGACGACGACGGGCGCCGCGCGCGTGCGGCACGGGCTGCCGACCGATTGGCGCGCCGGTGACAAGACGGGCACCGGCGGCGGCGACGGCGTGACCGTCAAGTGCAACGACGTGGCGTGGATCGAGCCACCGGGCCGCGCGCCGATCGTCGTCGCTGCCTACTACGACACCGGTGTCGTCGCCGAGTGGCCGAGCGATGCCGACGAAGCCGTGCTGGCCGAGGTCGGCCGAATCGTGGCGCGCACGCGCTGAACCGGGCCGGGTTCGCCGACAGGAACGTCAAGAGAGCCAGGGAACACCAGTCGACGTCAGCGCCGCAGCGGCAGGTTGCGCGAGACGCTGGTGAACGACTTCCCGTCGAAGCGCCGTACCCCGGCATTGGCGCTGCCGAACCACAGGTTGCCGTCACGATCCTCGAACACACAGTACACGTTGTCGAGATCGAGACCTTGATCCGGCGTGTAGTGCTCGAACCTCTTGCCGTCGTAGCGGGAGGCACCCCCGCCCGTGCCGGACGGGAAGCCGCCGGGGTGGCCGAACCAGACGGCGCCGTCACGGGCGATGCACATCGAGCCGACGAACCTCGCGAGCAGGCCGTCCTCGGTCGTGAACGCCGCGACGTGCTTGCCGTCGTAGCGGAACGCACCGTCCTGGCTGCCGAACCAGACGTTTCCGTCGGGCGCGACTGCGACGGCGCGAACGTTCTCGAGCTTGCGCCCGAACTCGGCGTCGATGTCTCCGAACCGTTCGCCGTCCCACCAGCCGACGCCGCCCTGAGTGCCGAACCACATGCGGCCGTCGAGACCCTGCGCGATCGCGTAGACGGAGTCGTGCGGCAGTCCGTCCTTGGTCGTGAACGTGGTGAGCGCCGCCCCGTCGAAGCGTGCGACCCCGCCCGCGGTGGCGATCCAGATGCGGCGGTCGCGATCCTCGAACAGGTAGAAGACGTCGTCGTGCGGCAGCCCGTTCGCGGTCGTGAGCCTGCTGGACGACTTGCCGTCCCATCGCCGCGCGCCGTCGGTGATCGAGCCGAACCACATCGCGCCGTCGCGCGCCGCGAGCGCCGCGAACACGCGCGTGCGGGCCAGACCGACCTCGTCACCGAAGTTGACGAAGTTCGTGCCGTCGTACCGCAGCGGGCCACCGAAGGTCGCGAACCAGAGGTGGCCGTGCGTGTCCTGTACGACGTTGCGGACGATGACCGTCGGCATCTGCGTGGTGACCGTTGCGCCGATCGGCTGGTAGTAGGGGTCGGAGCGGAGTGCGGGCGGGCCGGCGACCTCGGGTGCCGCGGTCGGAGCGGCTGCGTTGCAGCAGGGGAGGCAGAGCAAGAGGAGACGGGCGGCAGCGGATCGCATGGGCCGTAGTCTGGCGGCCGGCCAGGCCGGGCGTGTCAGCGGTTCGTCACGGCGGTCAGTGGCGCGCCGTCGAGTCGTGCGGTCGATCAGCCCTGGCCGCCCGGTTCGAGCAAAGCGGCGAGACGCACGAGCGCGCGGCGTAGACCCTGCCGGCAGGCCTCCTCGCTGCGCCCCGTGTGCGCCGCAATCTCGCTGTGCGGGAGGCCCGCGATCCTGGCCAGCGCGATCAGCTCGCGGTCGGCGTCGGAGAGCTGCGCGAGCGCGGCCTCCAGGCGGCCGATCTCCTCGTTTGCGGCGACGGCGCGGCTCGGCGTGAAGAGATGCGCGTACCCCGCGACGAGTTCGCCGTCGGCGGCGTCGGCCGGCACTTCGCGGGCCGCGGCGCGACGGTCCGCCTGCCAGTAGCGGTCGTGCTGGTGGATCTTGTGCAGCGCCGCCGTGAACAGCCAGCCGCGGAACGCGGCTTCGTTGCGGAACTCGAACTCGGCCCGGTCCACGAGGAGTTCGCGGCACACCGACTGCACGATGTCTGACGTCGACTCCTGGGCCATGAGCGCGGGGCCCACGCGCGTGCGCACGTAGGCGCGCAGCGCGGGCAGGCTGGCTTCGAGCAGCTTCGCAAGCGTGGCGTCGTCGAGCGGCCCGGGGGTCGGTTCGTCGCTCACCGTCGCACCTCGTCGCGGCGCGCCTTCCACCTCGCCTGCTCCGCCTGCAAGGCGGAAGGATCCGGGTCGCGCTCGAGCAGTTGGCAGAGGTAGTCGTGCACCTCGACATCATCGGGGAGCAACTGCACGAGCGCGAGGTAGGCGCGCGTGGCGCTCGGGATGTCCCCGGCGCGGGCATGGACGAAGCCCAGGGCGCGCTGCGGCTCGGGCCACTGCGGTCGGAGCGCCGCCGCGGCCTCCAGGTGTTCGACCGCGGCCTTGGTCTCGCCGGCGTCGCCCAGCAGGAGACCGAGGTTGAGGCGGGCTTCGGCGTAGTCCGGCGCCAGGGTGAGCGTGCGCTCGTACCCGGCGCGGGCGGCCGGGCCATCGCCGGCGAGTGCCGCGACGCGGGCGAGGTTGTAGTGCGCGCCGGGCAAGTTCTCATCGGCCGCCGTGGCCGCGCGCAGCGACGCAAGGGCGGCGTCGAGATCGCCGCCGCGTTCCTGCACGATCCCGAGGTCGAGCCACGCGCGCGCGTTGCCGGGCTCGACGCGCACGACTTCGCGCAGTGCGTTGCCCGCGCCGTCGAGGTCGCCGCCCTGCAGGAGCGCGACGCCGAGGTCTGCGCGCGCGCGCACGAAGCCAGCTTCCATCGCCAGGGCCGTGCGCAGGCTCGCGGCGGCGCGTGCGGGGTCGAACTCGAGGAACGCGTAGCCGAGCCAGTATTGCGCGTGCGGCGACTCGGGCCAGAGCTGCACAACCGCGGCGGCCGCGCGTCGAACCGCGGGTTCGTCGCGGGCAGTCGCTGCGGCGGCGAGCCACTGGAAGTGGTAGATCGGCCGCGCGACCGGCGCACGTTCCACCGCGAGGCCGAGGTACGCCGCGGCGTCGCGCGCGGCGTCGAGGTCGCTCGACCGGCGTGAAAAGAGGCGCATGGTGCCGAAGCGGAAGAGCGTGGCGGCGCTCGCGGTGTCGATCGTTGGCCGCACCTGTTCCGTCGCGAGGGGGGCCAGCGCGGCGATGCCCGCGGCGGCTTCCGGGTCTGCGGCGTCGAGGGCGAGCGCGCGCTCGAACGCGGCGCGCGCGGGGCCGCGTCGCTCGCGCGCCAGCTCGATGAAGCCGGTCACCACCTCCCGTTCCACCGCCTGTCGCTGGAGCTGCGCCCTGCCCACGGCGATGGGCGTGCGGTTGGCGAGCCAGAAGCCGACCCACCCGGCGCTGGCGAGCGCGGCAACCGTGCCGGCCGCCAGCGCGCCCGCGCGCAGCGGCTGCTGCCGCACGAAGCGCCGCGCGCGTCGCAGCGGCGTGTCGGGCTGCACGGAGAGCTGGCCGCCGTGCAACCACGCGCGCAGGTCGGCGGCGAACGCGGCCATGCTCGCGTAGCGGGCGGCGGCGTCCTTCTCGAGGGCCTTGCGCACGATCGCCGCGAGCCCCCGATCGACGCGCGGGCCGCTGCGCGCAAGGTCCGGCGGCTCGCTGCGCAGCACGCGTTCGATCGTCTCGCTGGCGGTGTTGCCGGCGAACGCCGCGCGCAGCGCCAGCAGCTCGTGGAGCATCGTGCCGAGCGAGAACACGTCGGTGCGCGCGTCGACCGGCTGGCCCTGCACCTGCTCCGGCGAGGAATACGCGAACGACCCCATCACCGTGCCGGTGCGCGTGAGCCCCTGCGCGTCGTCCGCGACCGCCAGTCCGAAGTCGAGGAGCAGCACGCGGCCGTCGCGCGCGAGCATCACGTTGCCCGGCTTCACGTCGCGGTGGACGACGCCGCGTGCGTGCGCGTGCGTCAGCGCCTCGGCCAGACGCAGCGCCAGCCCGGCCGCGCTGCGCGGCCAGCTCGCCTCACACCACGCGGGCGGCGTATCGATGCGGGCTTCGGTGGCGAGCACCGTTTGTACGGCGTCGCGGGTGAGCGTCGCCGGATCGCGACCCCACAGCGCGCGCAGCACGACGGCCAGCGTCCCGCCATCGATGAGCTGCATCGCGAGGAACGGGATCCCGCGCGCCTCGCCGACCGTGTAGACCGGCACGATGCCCGGGTGGTCGAGGCGGGCGGCGGCGGCGGCCTCGCGCGCGAAGCGCGCGCGGGTCTTCTCGAAGTAGGCGAGTTCGGGGCGCACCAGCTTGAGGGCGACCTCGCGCCCGAGCGGTTCCTGCCGCGCCCGATATACGACGCCCATGCCGCCCGTGCCGATGCGGTCGAGGAGCACGAAGTCGCCGAGCCGCTCCGGCGCCGGTTCGTCGACCTCGGCATCGAGCAGGCCCAGCGTCGCGAGGGTCTGGTAGCGGCGGCGCAGCGTGTCGGCGAGCGCGGGGTGGGCGGCGCACATGGCGTCGAGCGCCGCGGCCTGCGCGCCGGCCCGGTGGGCGAGGATCTCCTCGAGGAGCGCGTCGGCGCGA
This sequence comes from uncultured candidatus Brocadiaceae bacterium, assembly GCA_964418595.1. Classification (GTDB taxonomy): domain Bacteria; phylum Planctomycetota; class UBA1135; order UBA1135; family UBA2386; genus CAYQMF01. The sequence goes on along the minus strand of CAYQMF010000038.1, from coordinate 7,020 downwards.
TCAAAGTCGGTCTGCGTCCGCGGCTCGCTCACTCGAGCCGCAGCGCCGGCGCGCCGAAGAACGTGAGCGTCGCCGTCGGCGCGGTGGCGCTGGCGTGGTTCACCGCCGTCCAGGCGCCGACGGTGGGGAGCTTCTGCAGGCCGATGCGGATCGTGCGGTAGTTGCTCGACGCGAGGCCGAACAGGTTGCCGGCCATCGGCTCCGCCACGGTCACCGACTGCACGTACACGAGCGCGCCCGCGGGCGCCGGGCGCTTGGGGATCGGCACCGGGTCGCCGCCGATGAGTTCACCGGTCGCGGTCGCGAGCGACGGCATGGCGAGCAGGGTCGTCTCGGTCGCGACGTAGGCCCAACACACGGGGCTCGTGTTGGGGAACGCGAGCGGCGTCGTCAGGATGTTGGTGGTGAGGAGGCTCACGATCGGCGCGTTGGGCAGGAACCCGCGCCCCGCGATCGAGATCGCGCCGCCGGGCTCGTACGCGCCGAACGTCTCGACGACAGGCCCGGGGAGCGTCAGGCTCACCGGGCAGCCGCGGCCGTTGGTGCTGCCCACGCCCGCGCCCTGCAGGTTGGCCGGGTCGAAGCTGAGGTCGAGGAACGCGGGGTCGGTCGCGTTGTCGTTGCCTTCGCAGCGCAGGTCGAAGACGAACGCGCCGCCGGGGGGCACGATCACCTGCACCGGTTGCGCGAACGGCAGGACGAACTGGCCGCCGGCGCCGAAGGGCTCGGGTCCGGCGCCCGTGTTGCCGTCGGTCACGTAGTCGACGCGCATGCCGTCGATGCCGGGCGCCAGCGCCTGGGATAGGTTGCCCGGAAAGCTCGCGCCGGCCGCAGCCACGCTCACGGTCGTGACGCCGAGCCGCAGCGACAGGCGTTGCACCGTGTGGCTGCGCGCGGGGCCACCGGTCGGACCGTCGAAGCGCAGCGCCACGCGCGACACCAGCCGGCTGGTCTGGCCGCCGAGTTCGCTGGCGTCGTACAACACCTGCATGTGCGAGGCCGGCGTCATGAATGGCGCGAGGCTCGCGGAGTCGAGTTCGCGCCCACCGCTGGTCTGCGACGTGGGCAGCTCCAGCGCCTGGCCGGCGAGGGCCCCGGCGAGGGTTCCGGCAAGGACGCGGACGAGCCAGGGCTGGAGGCGGAGCTGGGTGACGGGCATGGGACGGAGTGGGTGGGGGGGAGGATACCGCGTCTCGACGCGCTGGCCCTCAAGCGAGAGAAGGAGGGCGGTTGTGGCAGCGGAGCGGATGGTCGGAATGCGTGTCACGCGCCGCGCGGCCGGATCCTCTGCGGAGGGACAGCCGCGCTCACCCACCTGACCCGAGACTCCGTTCCCGTCGCACCGTGGCGGACGGTCGCACCTGCACGTACCTCGAGACCAGACACCCGCCGTCGGTCGGTCATTCCGTCACCGTGTCGACGTCGTAGCCCTGGGCGAGCCACCGCTCGCGCGCCGCGATGAGATAGGGGTGCGTCGCGTCGTCGGCCGTCACGTGGATGTCGGCCTCGTGGCAGTACTTCACCTTCACGCCCAGGTCGATGAGCGCGAGGTGCAGGTCGTCGTCGCCGATCGCGCCCAAGCCCGCTGCCTCCGCGGCGGCGACCCGCGCGCGCAGTTCGGCGCCGGTGAGGTCTTGCGCTTCCCAGCCGTCGGGGCCGAGGTGGTTGGCCCACGCGAAGCCGAACCCGACGCGCACGGTCCGCTCCGGCGTGGCCTCGAGCGCGGCGACGAAGTCGTCGAAGTCCTGACGCACCTGCTCCGGGTCCGGCGGGGTCGCGATGATCTCGTACACGGCCGCGGTCACTGGCGCTCGAGCTGGTAGGTGAGATGGCCCTTCACCACCGGCCACTCGGAATCGAGGATCGAGTACACGCACGTGTCGCGCAGCGTGCCGTCGATGTGCCGCTGGTGGTTGCGCAGGATCCCGTCGAGCTTCGCGCCGAGTCGCTCGATGGCGCGTCGGCTCGGCGTGTTGAAGGACGAGGTCCGGTACTCGACGGCGATGCAGGCCAGCGTCTCGAACGCGTGCGTCATGAGCAGCAGCTTGCACTGTGTGTTCAACGCCGTGCGCTGCGCGCGCTGGCGGTACCAGGTCGAGCCGATCTCCAGGCGCTTGTTGGCGGCGTCGATGTTCATGTATGTCGTCATGCCGACGATCGCGCCCGCGGCGTCGCGCACGGTGAACGGCAGCATCGAGCCCTTCGCCTGCAGATCGAGGCGGCGCTCGATCTCCTGGCGCATCTGCTCCGGCGTGGGGATGCGCGTGTACCACAGCCTCCACAGCTCGCCGTCGCGCACGGCCTCGACCATCCCGTCGTGGTGGTCGCGGCGCAGGGGCTCGAGCGTGGCGTGGGGGCCGTGGAGCGTGACGGGGTCGGGCCGGGTCATGGGCGGAGCCTACCGCGGCGGGGTGCCCGAGACGCGAGCGTCGATGCGCGCCCTTGTCCTCGCGCCGTCACCGAACTTCGATGATGCGACGGGCGTGGCTCCAGGGGATCGGCTTGACGGATCCGTCATCGAGTTGGCCCACTCGTTCCGCGATCTCCGCCTCCCAGGCGGCGGCGGCGTCCGCATCCAAGGACTCGTCGAGGCTCTCGATCAAAGAGCCCGCGAGCGCAGCGCGAGCTTCCGGTGGCAGCTTCAGAGCCTCCTCGATCAGCTTGCGGGTCTCCGGGGTCATGCGGCCGAAGCCTACCACGGAAGATGCGTCCACGGGTCGTCGACCGGCGAGTAGAAGACATCGCGCCGCGATCCCGCGTCGTGACCCAGGTGCTCAGCCTGTCCGGCCATTCACTCGCGCCGCTCCAGCACGCTCACGATCTCGGCGATCGTGTTCCAGTTGCGCGTCGTCACCGGCACGCCGAACACGCGGTCGAGCGCGCCGAGGTGACCGATGGCCTTCATCTGCCGGCGGTACATCCCGAGCGCGAAGCGCTTGTCGCGATGCAGCACGGTCAGCAGCCACTGGCCGGTGGCGGGGAAGGTCAGGGGCAGCGTCGGCGCCGCGCGCGGCGCCCTCGCCAGCACGCTGACGAAACGGACGATGTCCTTGCGGACTGGCTGGCCTGCGAAGGGGTCGGTGCGCACCAGCCGCAGGATCTCGCTGCCCGGGCACAGGATCACCTCCGCTTCGAACGGGAGACGGCTCGCGATCTCGCGGCGCAGGTCGGCCTGCGGGATCGATCGCCGCACCACGAAGGTCCCCGCCGCGCCGATGTTGACGATGCCGAGATGCGCCAGTTGGCTGGCAAAGGCGGTGGGTCGGAAGGTCCGATGACCGCCGACGTTCACGCCACGCAGAAGGACGACGCTGGTCATGTTCGCGGGACCGTCAGCCTATCCGGGCAGCGGCCCTGCTCGAGCCTGACGATGTGGAGGCGTGGTTGCATGGCGTAGTCAATCGAACGAGAGCACGACCCAGTGCGGTCGGGGGAGGTCGCGCGCGCTGTGGTAACCCCGATAGTCAGGCAGCTCGGCAGCGGTCCGGCGCAGCAGGTCCGCGTCGTGGCTGGCCATCACGTGCCTGTCGTGCGGGTTGTAGTGGAGGAACTCCCGCGCATCGATCGAGCACGTCGGCACCTCGACGGCGAGGCTGAACGTGTCACCAGCACTCTCGTACTGGTAGCCGCGCACACCCACGACCTCGGGGCGGTAGTCCATCCATTCGGAGAAGAGGGACGAAGGGTAGCGGCCGTTCGTGCGGCGGTACTGCTCGATGTCCGCGATCAGCGGCGCGAGGCCGTCCATCGTCCGTTCCCAGGCGAACGACGTGAGCGCCGGCGCGAGGGCGAACTGCGTCCCGGCGACGACGCTCGGAAGGAGAAGAAGCGCCAACGGCGTCGCGATGTCGCGCCGGGTGGAGCTTCTTGCCCGCGCGAGCAGGTTCGAGCCGCCGCGCCAGAGCGCGAGGCCGCATGCCGCGAGCACCGCCACCGCCAGCGGTGCGCCCGACTGCATCAACGCCACCAGCGTCGTGACGAGCGCCGCGATCGAACCGACGCACAGCGTCGCGACGACGAACCCGGCCCGGCCTCGGCCCGCGCCGTCCCGTCGCGACCAACACTCGCACGGCAGCCACACCATCCCGACCGGAACCAGGAGCAGCGAGGCCATCCCCAGCGCGCGCCCGATCCAGGAGAGCGGCGTCGCGAACGGATCGTATCGACCGGGAAGGAACGGCAGCGCCGTCGCAAGCAGCGGGAGGATGACGAGGCCGGCGGCGATCGAGGTGCGCTTCATGCTTTCAGTTCAGTTCAGCTCCGGTCTGCGCGCCCGAAGTCGATCCAGCGGCCGGATCGGGCGCGTCCGGCGAGACGGGCCCCGCAGTGCGGGCAGTGGTTCATGGCGATCCCGCCGCCTCCCGCAGACCCCGCGATGACGATGAACCAGCCGCGCGGCCGGGTCCACCACTCGTAGCGGATGTCGTGGTAGCAGGCTGACGTTCGCGCCACGAACTCGGGGCAGCAAGGCCGGAAGCGGGACGGGAGGCGCTGGGTCCCCTCCGGGCAAGCTGTGCCGTCGGTGTGTGTCTGCATGTGCTTGGCTCAGCAGCACCATCGGATCGGTCGCAGCGGGTCGCCGCAATCCCGCGATCGCTTCGGGCGCGCGCGCGGCAGATCGGGCCGCGAAAGAACGCGACCGACATCGGCGTCGCGACCGCCGCACCGCTCACCCCCGGTTTTCTCCGATTGCCTGTCCAACTGCGGTGCGCCCGGTCCCTACCCGGGGAACGAACCCGGAGCGACCCATGAACCCCAGACTACGTTTCCTGATCCCGATCGCGCTCGCCAGCGCCGCTGCAGCGCAGAGTGCGAACGATCCCTACACGTGCCTGACGTTGCGCAGCGGCGGCAACAACGGCATCACCTTCATCTCCGGCTTCGCGCCGATCATGCCGCTGCGGCCGGTCGCGTTCACGGCGACGGACTTCGCCGCCGCGTGCGGTGGCACGCCGGCGTTCGAAGTGACCCCCGCCGGGGGCTGGTGCCCGAGCCTGACCGCCGATCCCGCCGCGCGCTGGATCGCGACCTCGCCGTTCCGCACGCCGGTCTCGGCCCTGTACTGCCAGGCGTTCGAGTTGCCGACGTGCGGCGTCCGGGCAGCGAGCCTGCGCTTCTCGTTCTGCGTCGACGATCGCATCGGCGACCCGCAGGGCGATCCCAACCCGATCGGCGTCTATCTCAATGGCCAGCCGGTGCCGGGGTTCTCCGGCATCGGCTCGCAGGTGACGTGGGCGAACAGCGCGATCGCGCCGCTCCTCGTTGCGGGCACCAACCGGCTGGAGGTGTACGTGCGCGACACCGGCGCCAGCATCGCCGGCGTGCTGTACTCGGCGACGCTCTGCTACGTGGCCTGTCGCGGCGACGAGGTGATCCGCCTGCGCAGCGGCAACGGCAGCGTGGGCGGGGCGGATGCTGCGATCCGCGTGTTCGCGGGCGGCGCGACGACCCCGCTGCCGATGACGGCGGCCAACTTCACGGCTGCGTCGTCGGGTCCGCCAGCGGCGATCGTGCCGCCGGGTCAGTTCTGGTGCACCTCGCTCACCGCGGACCCGCAGGCGAAGTGGATCGCATCGGATGCCGGCTACGGGCCGCGCTCGGCGCTCTACAGCCAGTCGTTCACGGTGAGCGCGTGCAGCGTGCTCTCGGCGAGCCTGTCGTTCTGGTGCAACGTCGTCAACCTCGTGGGCGACCCGGGTGGCGCGCCGAACGTCGGACTGTTCATCAACCAGAACCCCGTGCCGCTGTCGGTGATCGACGGCGGTGCCGGCTGCAACCTGAACTTCACGGCGACCATCCCGGCCGCCTGGCTCAACGGCAACAGCGGCGCGAACACGCTGCACGTGTACGTGCGCGACATCGGCGGCTTCCAGAACGGCGTGATGTACTCGGCGACGCTGACCGTGCGCCCGTGCCCGCCGGGGACCGAGACGATCACTCTGCGCAGCGGCAACGGCAGCCTGGGTGCGCCGGATGCCACGATCCGGTGTGTCGGCGGCGCGGCATCGTCGGCGCTGAGCAATGCACCGTTCACGGGCACCGACTTCGCGGCTGCCGCTGCGGGGGCCTCTGCCAACATCGTCTTCAGCAACTCCTGGGCCGCGAACCTGCCGCAGGATGCGCAGGCGCAATGGGTGTCCAGCACGACGCTCGTCGGCCAGCCGTCGCGGCCAGGCGCACCGCGCAGCGCCATGTTCGCGCATCCGTTCGCCGTGAACATGTGCCGCGGCGATCGCCGCCGGGCGCAGCTCGTCGTCCACTACTGCGCGGACGACGGGCTCGGCGATCCAGCGGGTGGTGGTCCGAATGCCATGGGCATCTACCTCAACGGCATCCCGGTGCCCGGCACCGCCGGGGACATCAGCACCTGGCCCGGCACGAACGTGAAGACGATCACCGTGAGCAACGTGGCGCCGTACCTCGCCACCGGCGCGAACGTGCTCTACCTGTACGTGCGCGATCGCAACGGCGGCGTGAGCGGCGTAATGTACTCGGCGCGGATCACCCTCTCGCCGTGCGACGCGGGGTACTTCGGCGAACCCTGCGGCGTGGCGGCGCCGAACACGCTCATGTCGGCGCCGACAGTGATCGGCACGACGACCGAGTACCGCCTGCGGGGCGACAGCATCGCCGATCCCCGACCGACGCCAGGCGTGTTCCTCATCGGCTTCAGCGACAGCGTCGGACCCGGCGGCCTGCCGCTGCCGCTCGACCTGGGGCTCATCGGCGCCGGCGGGTGCTCGCTCCTGGTGTCGATGGACGTGCAGGTCTTCTTCGTGACCGACGCGAACGGCAACGCCGCGGTGCCGCTGCCGATCCCCGACAACCTCGCCCTGGTCGACCTGCCCCTCTTCTTCCAGAGCCTGCTCATCGACGGACGCTCGAACCCGCTGGGCCTCTCGGCCACGCGGGGCATCGCCATCGACATCCGTCTCCCCTGAGCCGTCCGCTACGATCGCTCACGCATGGTGTGTCCTGAACGCCAACCCTTCCTCGAGGCGAGGCGATGCTGTGTCGAAC
>CAYQMF010000037.1:27072-51143 GCA_964418595.1 uncultured candidatus Brocadiaceae bacterium | reverse complement strand
TTGCGTCCCAAAGAGCGTGGCGCGCCTGGTCCAATCTCCGTGGCGCACGACAGCGCCGCGTGAGACGCGGAAGGACGGAGAGACGGAGCAGAAGAGAGAGAGAGAGAGAGAGAGAGAGGAACGACAGACAGCCGCAGCCGCCGATCACCCGCCCCCTTCGCGTTCTCCCTCGTCGAGCGCGGCCGCAACGTCCGCGTGCTTGCCCTCCTCCGGCGCCGACTCCAGGTCGATGTCCTCCCCGCCGAGGACGAGCGCGGTGATCGGCAGCGGCGCGAGGAGTGGGGCGAGGGGCGAGCCGTCGTGCGCGACCGGGCCCTCGGCCTGCACGCGGAAGGGCACGAACACGAGAGTCGCATCGCGCGAGTGGCGCACGATGGCCTCCGCGCCACACGAGTCGGCGAGGACGACTTTCGCGACGATGCGGAAGTCGTCGAGGCGCTGGGTGAGCGTCGCGGTGTAGGCGTCCTTCGCGACGCCCTTCGGTACGGCGGCGAGGAGGCGCAGGCTCGCGTCCTCCCAGGCCGCGGTGCGCGTCATGAGGTAGGCAAGGAGCAGGGCGAGGCGCGCGGTGTCGTCGTCGGCGGGCCACCAGACGTCGATCCGGCGCTCCTTGGCGTCGCTCGCGGCCATCCTCTCGAAGTCCGCGGCCGTCGCGTCGAGGAGGAGGACGTTGCACCCGGAGTGCACGGCCGCGCGCAGGTAGCGGCCGTAGTCGGCGAAGGCCCTCGCGTCGAGGCCGGTGTCGGGGCCAGCCCAGTTGAGGAGCACCGTGTTGGCGCGCAGGGCGCCCGCACCGAACGCTTCGACGAGGAGGGGGAACCCGGTCTCCGAGTCGCCAATCGCGACCGCGAGGGTGAGCACGTCGAGCTTGCCTTCGCGGATCTCCGCGCGCAGCTTCGCTTCGCGCTCGCGCACCAGCCGGTTGGCGTGCCAGCCCTTGCCCTCGACCACGTGTACGAGGGTGGTGAGGCCGCTGCGGCCTTCGATCCACCCGGCGAACTGCAGGAGGCGCGCGCGGCGCGCGGGGTCGTCGGAGAACGCGAGGATCACCGGGCGCCAGTCGCGGGGATGTTCGAGCTCGGAAGACAACGCCAGCAGGCCGGCGCGCACCTTGCCGAACGACACGGAGCGTGAGCTGTCGGCCCATCGCTCCGGGCCGCCGGTGTGCGTGACGAACTGGTGGATGCCCATCAGCACGAGGAACGCCACTGCTCCCGCGAGCGGGTTTATGGCGAGGATCGCGACCTGGCACACCGCGCAGCCGAGCAGGCAGACGTGCTGATTGAACCAACGGAAGCGCGGGCGGAACGAGGGGCTGTTGGCGCGCGCCTCGACGAACGTCGCGTAGTTGAGGAGGCCGTACGAGACGAGGAAGAACATCGACACGACCGGTGCGATGAGGTCGAGGCTGCCGAGCCCGACCACGGCGAACGCGATCGCCGCTGCGAGCACGAGGCCGCGTCGCGGGTTGGCGGCGGGGCCGTGGCCCTTCGCGAAGGGCGACAGCAGCGGGAAGATCCTGTCCTTGGCGAGCGACTGCAGGATGCGCGGCGCGCCGAGGAACGAGGCGAGGGCCGAGGAGATCGTCGCGGCGATCACGCCGGCGTCGATGAGGGCGGGGAGGACGGCGACCTTTCGCATCGCGTCGTAGTCGCGCACCAGCTCCGCGCCGGGCACTGCCGCGGCGAAGAGGAGGGCGAAGCCCAGGTACACCGTCATCGACACGCCGACGGCGAAGAAGGTCCCCAAGGGGATGCTGCGGCTCGGCGCGCGCAGGTCGCCCGACATGCTCACCCCCTGGGTGAAGCCGGTGACGGCGGGGAAGAAGAGCGCGAAGATCGCCCAGAACGGGAGGTCGCCCGACGGCGACAGGTTGGCCGCGAACGTACTCGTGTCGGCGCGCGGAATGGCCCCGAGGACGAACGCGACGAGGGCGGTCGTGAGCACGGCCATGATGAGGAACTGGGCGCGCGCGGCCCAGTCGGCGCCGACCCAGGCGACCAGGAAGAGCACGGCCACGGCGAGGCCCGCCAGCACGCGCGCGTCGAGGCCTTCGGGCAAATGGACCATCGCCGCGACTGCCTCGCCGAAGCCGATGGCGTAGAAGGCGACCGACACCGACTGTGCGAGGAAGAGCACGATCCCGATCGCGCCGCCGAACGCCTGGCCCAGCGTGCGCGAGATCAGGTAGTAGTCGCCGCCGCCCTTGACCCGCAGGTTCGTGGCGATCGCCGCGAGCGAGATGCTGGTGAGCACCGAGATCACGTTCGCCAGGGCGATCACGGCGAGGGCCGTCCACAGTCCCGCGTTGCCCACGACGTAACCCAGCCGCAGGAAGAGGATGAGGCCGAGGATCGTGAGAACGCTCGGCGTGAACACGCCCGCGAACGTGCCGAGCTTGTCGCCGGAGGTCCCTGCGGAGCGAGGAGCCGCGTTCGGCGCGGTGAACGGCATCGGCGGCGATGGTGCAAGGCCCGCCGGAGCGGGTCAAGCGCGCGGGCCGTGCGCGTCCGGCTCCTCGATCGGGCGATGCACGACGCCGGCGCCGGGCCGATAGCCGACGATGCGCAAAGCCATGTGCACCGGGCGCGCCGCGAGCGCCAGACCACCCAGGCGCAGGGCCACGACCCCGACCACGAGGAGCCGGGCCACGGCGCTCAGCGCGAAGATCGCCGGATACGAGGTGGCCCCGAGGATCTCGGCGCCCACGAGGCTGCCGCCACACTGGCCGACGGCGTTGCCGAAGGTCTGCGCCGCGAAGAGGTGCGGACGCGTGCTGCGCCGCGTCGAGTGGAGCATGAGGGTGAACAGGGCGACCTCGTAGCCGCCCCACGCGACCCCGGAGAGCGCCTGCGCCCAGAGCACCCCGTGCAGGCCGTCGATCCACAGCCACGGCAGCGGCACGGCGGCCGCGAGGACAGCGGCGACCAGGTAGGCGCCGCGCGGGTAAGCATGCACCATCCGACCCCAGAGCGGCATGGCGAGGAACTTCAGCCCGGCCTGCGTGCCGGTCGCCGCCATGTAGCCCAGGTACCCGAGATCGAGGTTGCTGAGCATGTGCGGGGCGAAGAACGGCGAAGCCAGATACGTGCTGAGCTGGAAGAGGGCGCTGCCGGCGAGGAGGAGCATGCCGGTCCGGCCGCGCGCCGTGGCGAAGTAGGTCTTCAGCGTGGTCGAGGGGGCGAGGCCGCCGAGTGCGGGCTCCGGCGAGACCGCCAGGAGGGCCGCCGACACCAACCGGCAGAGGGCGCCGAGGCCGAAGACCACGGCGAAGCCGAGCCCCGGGCGCTCGGGTTCGAGTCGGTGGAGGAGGACGCCACCGCCGGCCAGTGCCAGGAAGGTCGCCAGGTGGATCAGGCGGGAGCGGTTGGCGAAGTAGCGACCCCGCTCGTCCGAGGGAACGAGGTCGCCGTACCACGACGACCAGGCCGTGCCGCCGCCCTGACCGCACGCGTGGTACGCGCAGAACAGGGCGATCAGGCCGGGGAGAGTGAGGGTGCCGGCCAGACTGGCGACGCTCATCGCCGCGAGCGCCCCGGCCTGCCCCGTCGAGCAGGCGGCGACGATGGGGCGGCGGTGCCAGCCGCGGCGGAGCCGGCCGAGCACGATGGCCGGGCCAATGCCACCCATGAGCAGGGGCAGGGCGATCAGGAGGGCCAGCTCGGCGGCGGAGGCGCGCAGCGCGACCGCCGCGGCGACCACGTAGGTCTCCGCCACCCCGACCATGAGGGCGAACAGGCACCCCTCGACCACCGCCAGGCGCATCGAACGTCGGGTGGCGACGAGGTCGAGGCGGGGGGTGAGGGGTGAGCGGCGCATGCGAGTCGGTCGGTGGGCGCGCAGAACAGTTGCGAGAGATCCGCGCGCACGCGAGCGGATTCTTGACGGTGCCCGCCGCGGGCGGCAAGTTTGCGACTCCGCTCCCAAGCCTCGGCTGGCCGATGAACCTACTGCGATGCGCGCAACCTCGAAGGACCCCCAGATGACCGACTCTGCTCCGAAGACCGCCCGGCTCCTGTACGGCGACAAGGAGTTCGAGCTGCCGATCATCACGGGCACGGAGGGCGAGTCGGCGATCGACATCCGCCAGTTGCGCGCCCAGAGCGGACTGATCACCTACGACCCCGGGCTCGGCAACACCGGGTCGTGCATGAGCAAGATCACCTTCCTCGACGGCGAGGAAGGCGTGCTGCGCTACGCGGGCTACCCGATCGAGGAGCTGGCCGAGAAGAGCAACTTCCTCGAGGTCGCCTGGCTGCTCATCAAGCAGGAGCTGCCGACGCGCGCGGAGCTCGACGAGTTCAAGCGTGAGATCACGTACCACACGATGATCCACGAGGACCTCAAGCGGTTCTTCTCGAGCCTGCCCAAGGCCGGCCACCCGATGGCGGTGTGCGCGGCGACCGTCGGCGCGCTGTCGACGTTCTACCAGGACCTCAAGTACGACGAGCCGTCGCTGTCGCGCCGCGGCGCTGCGGTGCGCCTGCTCGCCAAGATGCCGACCATCGCGGCGTACTCCTACAAGCACAGCATCGGCCAACCGTTCATGTTCCCGCGCAACGAGCTCGACTACGCGTCGAACCTGTTGCACATGATGTTCGCCACCCCGTGCGAGGCGTACGAGCCCGACCCGGTGATGGCCAAGGCGCTCGACCTGCTGCTGATCCTGCACGCCGACCACGAGCAGAACTGCTCGACGAGCACCGTGCGCACGGTGGGAAGCTCGCTGGCCAACCTGTTCGCCAGCGTCTCGGCCGGGATCTCCGCGCTGTGGGGGCCGCTGCACGGCGGCGCCAACCAGAAGGTGATCGAGATGCTGATCTCGATCCGCGACGGCAAGCGCTCCGCGCGCGAGTTCATGGACCTCGCGAAGAAGAAGGAGAGCGGCGTGCGCCTGATGGGCTTCGGCCACCGCGTGTACAAGAACTACGACCCGCGCGCGCGCATCCTGAAGAAGGCGTGCGACGACGTGCTCAAGCGGATGGGGGCGAAGAACCCGCTGCTCGAGATCGCGATGGAGCTCGAGGACATCGCGTTGAAGGACGAGTACTTCATCGAGCGCAAGCTCTACCCGAACGTCGACTTCTACTCGGGGATCATCTATCAGGCGCTGAGCATCCCGATCGACATGTTCACGGTGTTCTTCGCACTGGGGCGGTTGCCGGGGTGGATCTCGCAGTGGTTGGAGTACCACAGGGATCCCGATGCGCGGATCCTGCGGCCGCGGCAGATCTATCAGGGCGCGGGGAAGAGGGCGTACGTGCCGGTCGAGAAGCGGTAGGTCGAGAAGATGTAGCCGGAGAAGCGGCAGGCGACGAGGAGGGAGCGAGCCGTGGCGGGCCGCGTTTTCGGGCTCGGGCTCAGGCTCGCCGCTGCGGCGCGCTGCGCCGCGGCGGCTGGCTCGGGCTCGTACGGGAGCGGGGAGATGTCGGTGTGAGGAAGCCGGAGAGACCCGCCGTGTTCCGCTCTCCCCGTTCCCGCCCCAGCCCGTACGAGCCCGAGCCAGCCAAGCGGCTCTGCCGCGTGGCGAGCCCGACCCCGAGCCCGAAAACGCGGCCCCCCTCTCTCTCTCTCTCTCTTCTCCTACCCCCCGAGCGCCCGCGCGAAGTCAGCGCGCAGATCTTCCTCCGCCTCCAGCCCGATCGACACCCGGATCAAGCCCGGCGTCACCCCCGCCCTCCGTCTCGCCTCCTCGCTCAACGGCCCGTGCGTCGTGCTCGCCGCATGCACCGCCAGCGACTCCGTCCCGCCGAGGCTCACCGCGTGCGTCACCAGCCGCAGCGCCTCGATCACCCTTCGCCCGGCCTGGAACCCGCCCTTCACCTCGAAGGCGAACATCCCGCCGAACCCGCGCATCTGCTTCTTCGCGACCGCATGCCCCGGATGCGTCTCCAACCCCGGGTAGTACACGCGCTCCACGGCCGGATGCTTCGCGAGGTACCGCGTCAGCGCCAACGTCGTGGCGTTCTGTCGCTCCACGCGCACGCCCAGCGTCTTGATCCCGCGCGCCACCAGCCACGCGTCGTGCGGGCTGATGCACGCGCCGAACACCTTCAGCATCTTCCACACCTTGGCGATGTAGCGCTGGCTGCCCGCCACCGCGCCGGCGACGACGTCGCTGTGGCCGCCGAGGTACTTCGTCGCCGAATGCAGCGAGGCATCGATGCCGTGCTCCAACGGCTTCGTGTTCCAGGGTGACGCCCAGGTGTTGTCGGTGAGCGTGAACACGCCGCGTCGCTTGCCGATGTCGGCGATGGCGGCCAGATCGGTGATCTGCAAGGTCGGGTTGGCGGGCGTCTCCACGTAGAGCAGGCGCGTCGACGGTTTGATCGCGCCCTCCACGGCGGCGAGGTCGCTGGGCTCGACGAAGGTGGTGCTCACCCCAAAGCGCGCGAGCACGCCCTCGAAGAGCTCGGTCATGCCCGCATACAGGCAGTTGGCGGCCACGACGTGATCGCCGGCCTGCACCGCGGCGAGCACGGCAGCGGCGCCGGCGCCCATGCCGGAGCTGAACGCCAGCGCTGCCTCGGCGCCCTCGAGCTGCGCGATCGCCTCCTCGAGCACCCGCGTGGTGGGGTTGCCCCAGCGCGTGTACAGCTCCGGCGGTGCGACTTGCGCGCTCAGCTCCGCCCCCTGGGCACAGGAATCGAAGCGGAAGGTCGAGGTCTGGTAGATCGGCATCGCCACCGCGCGCGTGGGGTTCGCGCTGGCGCCGGCGTGCACGGCGAGAGTGTGGTCTTGCATGGGAGATTGAATGGGGGAGTCAGCGTGGGCGCGACTCGAAGGCGTCGGGCTCCGGCGGCGCGGTGGCGCGCGAACGGGCGCCGTTCTTGCCGACGCAGCGCACGGCCACGACGCAGTCGTCGAGGCAGATGCCGGTGAGGGTCGCGCTCAGTTGCCCGCGCTCGTTCGTGGTCTCGTTCGGACCGACGATGCGTGCGCCTTCCCAGTCGGCGGCGGTGGTCATGCGCCAGACGAGTTCGTAGCTGGCGGCGCCGTCGACCGGCGCCCAGGTGAGGATCGTGTCGTAGCTGGTGCGGGCGCCGCGCGCGCGCACCGTGACCGGCGCCGGCGGGGCACTGGCCAGTTCCAGGAGCAGGGCGGTGTTGACGCGACACACGTTGGCGAGGTACTCGGCGTCGACCCACTCCGGGAAGTCGCCGTACGGCTTGCCATCGCGCGTGACGACGGTGGCGTGCTGGCGGGAGAAGTCCTCGCGCGGCTCGGTGAGGCGCGCGGCGGGGAAGCCTTCGGTGAAGAACGGCCGATGGTCGCCGCCCCGGCCGTAGCGATCGCCGCGCAGCACCATGCGCACCTGGAACCCCGACAGGTGGCGAGCGGCGGCGAAGGTGATCGCGCGCGCGAGGCTGCGGCCGGTGGTGTCGTTGCCGCGCGGCGCGTAGCTGAAGCAACGCAGGTAGTCGGTGCGACGCACGCCGTCCATGCCCAGCGTGTTGCCGACGATGTCGTTGGTGATCATCGCGTCGACCTTGGCGTTGGCTGCCGCGAGTTCCTTGGCGTGCTCGGTCGAGCCGAGCAGGCCCATCTCCTCGCCGTCGTAGCAGACGAACACGACGGTGGCGGCCATCTCGACGGGCGCGAGCGCGCGCAGGGCTTCGATCACCACCGCGGTGCCGGAGCCATCGTCGTTGGCGCCCGGCGCCGGACCCTTCGTGTCGCGGTTGTCGCCGTTGATCGAGTCGTAGTGACCGCCGATCACGTAGAGGCGATCCGGATCGCCGACTCCGCGCAGCGTGGCCACGAGGTTCACAGCCTGGGCCTCCGCGCCGATGCGACTGGCGGTCACCTTGTACGCCTTGCGCTCGACGGTCAGGCGCGCTCCGGCCGGCGCGCCCGCCTCGCGCAGGCGTGCCTCGAGGTAGGTGCGCGCGGCGCCGGTACCGACGGCGGGGTCGTCCGTGGCCGACGCGATGTGGCGCGTGCCGAAGCCCACGAGGTCGCGCACCGTGCGCGCGAGGCTTGCGGGCTGGATGCGGGCGAGGGCTGCCTGCACGGTGCGTTCGATCTCGGCGCTCGGCGTGCCGGTCTGCGTCGCTGGTCCCTGGACGACAACGGCGCAAGACAGGACCAGGAGGCAGGTGAGCATGGGTGACCTCGGGTAGCGACGAACACCACAAGTAGCACAAAGGCGGGCTGCGCCTTTCGGGTATCTCTGTGCGCGCCATGGCCTGGATCCGGTTCGCGGTGGTGGTGTTCGCGGCGACGCTCGCCGCCCAGCAGTCGAAGGGTGACCCGTGGGCGGGGAACTCCACGGCCAAGCTACGCAAGCCGCCGAGCCCGGAGGCCGCGCGCGCCGGCACGGCAGTCGCGTGGCGCACCGACCTCGCCACCGCCTTGGCCGACGCCAGGAGCAGCGGCCGCCCTGTGTTCTGGTACGTGCCGACGGTGCCGGGCTCGCCGATGGACCGCCGTCCCGAGATCGACCGCCGCATGCTCGCGGGCCCGTTCTCCTGGCCGGAGACGATCGCGATCCTCAACACGGAGTTCGTGCCGCTGCGCCTCGTGCCGCGGCGCGACGAGGCGCGGGAGCGCGGACTCGTGCGCGGCAAGTTCATCGAGCCGGGGTTCGTAGTGCTCGACGCCGAGGGCAAGGAGACCGCCCGGGCCGACCGGATCACGACCCTCGTGCCCGAGTGGTGGCGCGCGCGCCTCGGCGCGGCACTGGGCAGGACGCTGCCGTGCGGGTTGCCGGCGCGCATGCAGGATGCGCTCGCCGCGTACGGGCAGGGGGAGCCTGCCGCGGCCGCGAGGCTGCTCTCGGCGATGGTCACCGACGAGAATGCAGGCGAGCACGTTCCCCTCGCGCGCTTCCTCCTGGGCGTCGTGCTGCGGCGGCAACGCCTGTTCGAGGCCGCCGACGAGGCGTGGAGCGCGCTGGTCGCGAAGTCGCCGGACCATCCGCTGGCGTGGAAGGTCGTCGCCGAACGCGAGGGGCACGGTCCGTTCCTGCGCGGCATCGAGGAGTTCAAGCCCCTGCCGACGGCGGTGCTGGCGGGAGCGACGACGAGCACGCAGGCCGCGGCCGGTGCCTTCACGCGGGACGCGATGATCCGGCGCTCGCTGCAGTTCCTCGTCGACCAACAGGAGGAGGACGGCGGCTACCGCGACAGCACGTACGACTTCGGCGGCACCGACAGCCTGCCCAACGTGTACATGGCGATCACGGCGCTGGTGGGCTGGGCGCTGCTCGAACACCGGGCGGCGCTCGCCGGGGAGCTGCGCACCCAGGTGGATGCGGCGCTCGTGCGCATCGACGGCCTGCTGCGCGACGAGAGCCGCATCGCCAGCCAGGACCGCGACGAGATCGCGTGGGCGCACGCCTACCGGTTGCGCGCCCTGTGCCGGTGGATGGAAGGCGACGACGAAGGGCGCTCGCGGCTGTTGACCAAGGCGCAGGAACTCGTCGGAGCGCTCGCCGGCCTGCAGGAGGAGTCGGGCGCGTGGTTCCACGAGTACTCGAACCCGTTCGTCATCGCGACCGTGCTCCTCGCGCTGGCGGAAGGCAAGGCCAAGGGGCTCGACGTGCCGGAGGCCGTGGTGGCGCGCGGCGTGCGCGCGCTGCAGCAGTGCCGCGCCGAGAACGGTGGGTTCCCGTACGGCATGAGCCGCGCGGGCGGGCGCGCGATCGACGTGGCCGGGGCCGCCGGTCGCATGCCGTTGTGCGAACTGGCCCTGTGCCGCTTCGGAGCCTCCGACCAGGGGCGGCTCTCGGCCGCGCTGACCGCTGCCTTCGAGCACCACCATCGGCTGGAGGCGATCCGCAAGTACGACGATCACGCCGACAGCCTCGGCTACGGCGGCTTCTTCTTCTGGTACGACGTGCGTGCACGCAGCGAGGCGATCGCCGCGATCACCGACGACGCCGCGCGCGAGCGCTGGCAGGCACAGCAGGACGCGCTCGTGCTCGCGCTGCCGGAGATCGACGGCTGCTTCGTGGACTCGCACGAGCTGGGTCGCTGCTACGGCACGGCGATGGCGCTGCTCTGCCTCGCGAAGGCCCGGTGACGGCGGAGGCGCCATGCCGGTGACCGTGCAGTTGGTCGACCCCGCGCCGCGCGGCGTGACCACCGGCAACCGCGTCACGGCGCTGCGCTGGGCGCGCTGCTTGCGCCGGCTGGGCGTGAGGGTCCGCCGCGCGCGGGAGTGGGATAGCCGGCCGTGCGACGTGCTGGTCGCCCTGCACGCGGTGAAGTCGGCACCGTCCATCGCGCGCTACCGCACCGAGGCGCCCGCCGGGCGACTGGTGGTCGCCGGCACCGGAACCGACCTGCACGCCGCGGGCGCCGAGCGGACGGTGGCGGCGGCGAGCCTGCTCGCCGCCGACCTCGTGGTGGTGTTGCAACCGGCCGCCGTCGCGGAGCTTCCCGCGGCGGTGCGGCCGCGCGCGCGGGTGATCCTGCAGTCGGTCACGCCGTGTCTCGATCGACCGTTGCCGGCGCCGGGCTTCCAGGCCTGCGTGCTCGCCAACCTGCGGGCCGTGAAGGATCCGCTCCTCGCCGCGCAGGCCGTCGCGCATCTGCCGGCGTCGTCGCGCATCCACGTCGCGCTCCTGGGCGAGGCGACGGACCCGGCGCTCGGCGAACGAGCGCGCGCCCTGATGAGCCGCAGCCTGCGCTTCAGTTGGCTCGGCGCCCATCCACACCGCGCCGCGCGCCGCTTCCTCGCGTCGTGCCGCGCGCTCGTCTCGACCTCGCTCAGCGAGGGCGGAGCGAACGCCGTGAGCGAAGCCATCGTCGCCGGCGTGCCGCCCATCGTCACCGCGATCAGCGGCTCGCTCGGACTCCTGGGTCGAGACTGGCCGGCGGCGTTCCCGGTCGGCGACGCGCGCGCGCTCGCGGCGCTGCTGCTGCGGGCCGAGCGCGACGCGGAGTTCTACGGAGAACTTCGCGCGCGGCTCACGCAGCTCGCGCCCGCCTTCGCCCCGGCGCGCGAGGTCGCGGCGTGGCGTGCGCTGCTCGGCGAGTTGGGGGTGGGAAGCGTGTGAGGGTGGAGCCTGTGGGTGAGTTTGGCCGCCCGTTCAGGCAGTGGTCCTGGTTCTGGCTCTCCACAACCCTCTGTTCCCTCTCTTCCCTCTCCTTCTGTGTTTCCCTCGTGCTTCTGGCTGGCTCGCGAACCGCGGCGACGCCTGTCGCGAAACCGTCCTTCGCCGGCAGCAGGCGCAGACGCCAGGTCCAGCGCCGTCGCCCAACTCGAAGAAGCCGAGCCAAGAAGGGGAAACACAGAAGAGAGGGAAGTACAGAACCAGAAGAACCAGGGCAAACCAGGAAGCGCGCTCCCTACCGGATGACCGCGGCCTTCCCCTCGAGTTCGTCGGCGAGGTGGGGCGCGTCGTACACGTGCCGCAGCGACGCGATGATGATCGCGGGGTGCACGGAGACGCTGCGCGCGATCTCGTCGGTGAACACGAAGTTGTTGCCGAGCATCTCGATGTTGCCGTCGAAGACGAGGCCGACGACCTCGGCGTTCTTGTCGATCATCGGGCTGCCGGAGTTGCCGCCGATGATGTCGCAGGTCGACACCAGGTTGAACGGCGTGCGCAGGTCGAGCCGATCCATGCGGTCGAGCCAGGGCTGCGGCAGCGCGAAGTCGTCCTTGCCGCCGAACTCCGTGTGGCGGGCGTAGAGGCCGTAGAGGCTGGTGAACCACGGGGCGATGGTGCCATTGCAGTCGAAGCCCTTCACCACGCCGTCGCTGATGCGGAGCGTGAACGTCGCGTCCGGTGAGATCGCCGTGCCGTAGAGCCCGTAGAACGCCTCGCCGATGCGCTTCTCGAGGGTCGCCTCGTGGTCCTGCAGCGCCTTGCGCTCCTCGGCGGAGAGCTTCTCCTTGCCAGCCGAGATCGCGCGCTTGCGGGCCACGAGGAGCTCGAGCTCGCCCCAGGGGTTGCCGAGCTTCGCCTGCAGTGCCTCGTGCCGTGCGATGCCGTCGCGGGCCTTCTCCTCGGCGACGCGCTTGACGGCCATCACCTTCTCGTTGCGCAGGCCGTCGAGGTAGCCCTGCACCGCCTTGCGCGAGTTCTCGAGGCTGAGGATCTGCGTGCGCAGCGCCTTGGCGCGCTCGGGGTCGTCGGCGGAGCGCTTGTAGAGCGTGGCGAGCTGGGCCTTGAACTGCGCGACGAGCGCCGGGTACTGCAGGTCGCGCAGATACTC
The DNA here is from genome assembly GCA_964418595.1 of uncultured candidatus Brocadiaceae bacterium. Lineage (GTDB taxonomy): Bacteria > Planctomycetota > UBA1135 > UBA1135 > UBA2386 > CAYQMF01. The sequence goes on along the minus strand of CAYQMF010000037.1, from coordinate 38,973 downwards.
CATCTGCGCGATCGACTTGAGGCGGCCGGTCGAGCCGGGGTTGCCGACGATGAAGACGGTCTCGTTCTCCTCGGGGCCCGCGGTCTTCCACTTGTAGTAGTGCTTGCTCGTGTCGGCGGGACGATCGTTCTCCCACGCGCGCACGAACGTGTAGTCGAGACCGAAGCGCGGGTAGGTGAAGTTGTCGGGGTCGCCACCGAACTTGGCGCACTGCAGGTGCGGCGTGCCGACGAGGCGGATGTCGCTGTAGACCTTGTAGCTGTAGAGCTGGTAGGTACCGCCCTGGTAGAGGGCGACGACCTGATGCTCGAGGCTGTCGTCGGCGGCCTTGGCCTCCGCGAGGACCTTGGCCTTGTTCGCGTCGAGCTTCGCCTGCCGCGCGCTCGCATCGACGAGCGCGTCGACGCCGTCGTTCATGGCATCGTTGATGTCGCGCATGGCGACGAGCTGCCGCACGACGAGCCCGGGGAGCTTCACCTCATCCGCCGCGGTGGTGGCGAAGTGACCGTCGCCCAACCAGTCCTCACCCTCCGGGCTCACCTGCGCGACGTTGCCGCGTGCGCAGTGGTGGTTGGTCATGATCAAGCCGCGCGGGCTGACGAACGACGCGGAGCAGCCGTTGCCGAAACGCAGCGCGGAGAGGCGGACCTTCTCGACCCACTCGGCGGTGGGCTCGAAGTCGTAGGCGGTCTTGAACCACTCGAGCGGCATGTGCTCGAAGGTCCACATGCGGCCGAGTTCCTCGTGCGGCTGGGCGGCGAGGGTCGCGGCGAAGAGGGGAAGGAGGAAGCGGAATGACATCGTGCGCACCGGGGTCGCGGGGAAGGGAGGAGGAGAGCCCTTGTTACGGGTACTGGGGGGGCGATGCGAGCGCGCGGATGGGAGAGAAGGGGGAGAGAGGGAAGAGGGGGAACGGTGCCGGGCGCGGGCTCCGCTCGGCGGCGCACCGCGCCGCCGAGCTGGGCTCGGGCGCGTTCACGACGGGTACGGGGAAAGGTCGGAGCGCGTGCGCGGCAGGCGCTGCTCCGTCAGCCCGCTCCCGTCCGTGAACGAGCCCGTGCCAGCCACGCGGCTTTGCCGCGTGGCGACGCCCGTGCCCGAAGCCGTTCCCTCGGCGTCGACGCCGCCCCGACCGCGCGGCCGCCTCACTCCAGGAACAAGCGATGCTCCCGGAACCGCGTCTGCACCCCGCGCTCGCCGACGACGCGCCTGGCCAGCGGCCCCGCCACCTGCTCCAACTTCAACAACACCTGCCGCAGCGCCACCGCGGTCACGCCCTGCGGGTCGCTCGCGACCAGCGGCTGCTGCCCGAGCCGCCGTTGCGTCACCAGGGGGTCGTCGCCGACCTCGCCGAGGTAGGCGAGCTTCGCCGACGCGTGCCGGCGCGCGACCTCGTCGAGCTTCTCGAACGCCTTGTCACCCTGGCCGCGCGCCGCGGCGCGGTTGACCACCACCGACAGGGCCGCCGCCGGGTTGAGCGGCAGGAGACACTTCATCACCGCGTAGGCGTCGGTGAGCGCGGCGATCTCCGGCTGCGTCACGAGCACGATGTGGTCGGCGGCGAGCATGGTGAGGATCGTCTGCGGTGAGATGCCGGCGCCGCAGTCGAGGAGCATGATCTCCGTACCTTCGGCGATCTCGCCCAGCCGGCGGCCGAAGGCCACCAGCTCCTGGTCGCTGAGCGCGGCCATCTGGCGCACGCCGGAGCTGCCGGGCACGAGGGTCGGCCCGGACGGGGTCTGGATGGCGACGTCGGCGAGCTCGGCCTGACCGGCGAGCAGATGCTGCAGCGTGCGCTGCGGCGTGACCCCGAGCAGGAGGTGGTCGGCGGCGAGGCCGAAGTCGCAGTCGACGAGGGTCACCCGCCGGCCACTGTGGTGGAGGAGCACGGCGAGGCTGGTCGACAGGAAGCTCTTGCCGGTGCCGCCCTTGCCGCTGCCGATGGCGATGACGGCGGCCTCCTCGCGGGCGCTGGCCGGTCGGCGCGGGCTCGCGCCGTCGTCGGCGCCCCCGAACAGGCGGTCGAAGATGCCGCGTCCGCGCGGGCCGAGGGCGGACTTCTTGTTGCTCAGCCCTGCCAACAGCCGTCTGACCACGAATGCCTCCCGTGTCGAGTAGCCACCACCGCCTCGCGCTGACCGGCGCGAGAACGAGGGGGATCATCCGCGGGCAGGCGCGCGGGGCGCAAGCCTGGCGTCCTCCTTTTTCGGTGCGGGAGACAGGACCGGGCGCGCGCACCCTTGACCCGCCACCTCCCGCCGCTACGGTTTCGCCCCTTCACGCGCGGCCCTTCGGCCGCCCTGCTCGATCATCCATGGCCAAGACGTCCACCCTCGCCCGGAACATCAAGCGCCGCCAGATGGCGGCCAAGTTCGCCGACAAGCGCAAGGCGCTGAAGGCGATCATCGGCGACACCAGCAAGCCCGTCGAAGAGCGCGAAGCCGCGCGCGCGAAGCTGGCCAAGCTGCCGCGCGACGCCAACCCCGTGCGCATCCGCAACCGCTGCCTGCTGACCGGACGTTCGCGCGGCAACTACCGCAAGTTCGGGCTGTGCCGGAACCAGTTCCGGGCCTTCGCCTTGCGCGGCGAGATCCCCGGCGTCCGCAAGGCGAGCTGGTAGCTCGTCGGCGGGTCAGCAGGTCAACCGATGCGCGGCGCGCCGCTCGCGGCCGCGTGGAAGGGAAGCGCCGCTTCGCCTCGTAGCCCGAGCCGCTCGTTGATCGCGCGCAGGCAGTGGTCGACGCCGATCTCCTTGCCGGGGACGAAGCCCGGGACGGTGATCACCTGTGCGAGCACGCCGTCGACGCCGCGGTGCATCTCGCCGCGCGGGATGTAGACGAGGTCGCCCCGGGCCACCGGGATGCGCTGGACCAGCTCGGCGGCATCGGCGGCAGTGACCGTCTCCGGCACGAGGATGCGCTCGCCGTCCTGGGCGTGCAGGATCGCCGCGCCGGGCCGCGTCCCCTGCACGAGGTACAGCTCGTCGAAGCCGTCCGCGCGGGGGTGGAAGTGCGAGAACGAATCGTCCATGCGCACGCGGTGGGCGTTGAGCGCGCGGCAGGTGTAGGGGCCGGCGGTCTGATCCCAGGTGAGCAGGATGCGCCGGTAGGCGTCGGCGTCCGTCGCGCACCCGCCGGGCTGATCGCACAGCGCCGGATCCGCGTCGGGGCGCAGGAAGGTGGGGACGGCGTCGGTGAACTCCTCGGGCACCGCGAACACCACGGCATCGAGGTCGGCGTCGGCCTGCATCGACTCCTGTGCGCGCAGCAGGATCACATCGCCGACGCCGAAGCCGCTCGTCGCGCGTTCGGTGCAGGCTTCGCCGTCGCCGCGGGCCACGAACACGACGCGCGGCGTCGCGGCCGGCGCCAGCGCGCGGATGCCTCGGACGTGGGCGATGGTGTAGCCGGGGTTGTTGGCGGCGAACGCCAGCGCGAGGCGGCGCATGGCAGCCGGATCTCCGTGCGGACTGGCGAGCGCGGCGACGAACACGCGCAGAGGATAGCGTCGGGGCGTTTTGGCCGCCCGACGCTCTGCGCGAACCGGACGCCGGCGTAAGGTCGCCTCGATGCGTTCCCCGGTCGAGCAGTCGGACGATCCAGGCGACGTGCCCAGCAACCCCGACCTCGCGCGCCTGCGCGCGGCGCACGCGGCGGGCGGACTGGCCACGCTCTTCGCCTGGGTACGGTTGTCGGGTCCCGGCTGGCTGCAGAGCGCGATCACCCTGGGCGGGGGATCCCTGGCAAGCAGCCTCTACCTCGGCGTGCTCGGCGGGCTGGGCTTCCTGTGGCTGCAACCGCTGGCGATGCTGCTCGGGATCGTGATGCTGAGCGCGATCGCGCACGTGACGCTGGTCACCGGGGAGCGACCGCTCGTCGTCGTCCGCCGCCACGTGAGCCCCGTGCTCGGCTATGGGTGGGTGATCGCCTCGCTGCTCGCGAGCATGGTGTGGTGCATGCCTCAGTTCTCGCTCGCGGTGGGGGTCGCGCAGCAGAACCTGCTGCCCACGGTGTGCGGGCCGGTGAGCCGGCTCGGCGACTTCGGCGGCAAGGTCGGGGTCACCGCGACGCTCCTCGCCGTGTCGCTGGCGGTGGTGTTCCTGTCGGGCGGAGGGCGCAAGCGCCTCTTCGACTGGATCCTCAAGCTCATGGTCGGCGCGATCGTGGTCTGCTTCGTGGCGGTGGTGGTCGAACTCGCGGGGAGCGACCGGCACTTCTCGTGGGAGGCGGTGCGCGCGGCGTTCGTGCCGGACCTTTCCAGCTTCAGCTCGCCGGCCGCCGCGTTCCTGCCGTACCTGGAAGGACTTGGGGAAGAGGCGCGCGCGTGGTGGACGGACCGCATCGTGGCCGCGCAGCGCGACGTGATCCTGAGCGCGGCGGCGACCGCGGTGGGGATCAACATGACCTTCCTCCTGCCGTACTCGCTGCGCGCGAAGGGCTGGACGCGTGAGTTCTCGGGCCTCGTCCGCTTCGATCTGCTCACCGGGATGTTCGTGCCGTTCGTGGTGACGGTGAGCTGCGTGGTGCTGGCCGCGGCGAGCCGGTTCCACGCCGAGCCGGTGGAGGGGCTGGTCGAGCCCAACGAGCCGCCCGCCGCGGTGCGGATGGTCCGCGCGTACGAGGCGACCCTGCAGGCGCGCGTGCAGGCGCTCGGCGGCGCGGCGACACCCGACAAACTGGACCGCAACGAGAAGCTGCTCGCGGCGATGCTCGTGAACCGCGACGCACAGGACCTCGCCCAGGCGCTCGTGCCGATGACCGGCGAGCGGGTCGCGCACGTCGTGTTCGGGCTTGGCGTGCTGGGCATGGCGCTGTCGACGATCACGCTGCTGATGCTGATCTGTGGCTTCTGCGTGCGCGAGCTGGGCGGGTTTGCCGACGGCGGGCTCGCGCAGCGGCTCGGGTGCCTGCTCGGAGTCAGCGGCGCGCTCGGGCCGTTCCTGTGGAAGGAGGCGGCCTTCTACGTGGCGGTGCCGACCTCGCTCTTCGGCATCGCCCTGCTGCCCATCGCCTACTGGACCTTCTTCGTCCTGCTCAACTCGGAGCGCGCACTCGGCGCCGACCGGCCCCGCGGGTTGGTGCGCCTCGGCTGGAACCTGGCGATGGTGCCCGCGGTCGGTCTCGCCACCGTGGCCGCCGCCTACAGCATCTGGACCGGCGCGCGCTGGGCGGGCGTGGCGGCGGTCGCGGCGTTCCTGGCGCTGGCGCTGTTGTTCCCGCCGCGGCGGTGAAGGACGCGCCGCCTGGCTAGCTGGACTTCTTCTGCTGCTTCACCCAGTCGTCGCGCAGGCCCACGGTGCGGTTGAACACCAGCCCGCCCGGGGCATGGTCGCGGTTGTCGGCGCAGAAGTAGCCGATCCGCTCGAACTGGTAGCGCGCGCCGGGCTCGGCGGCCCCGAGGCTCGGCTCCAGCTTGCAGCCCTTCACCACCGTCTCCGAAGCCGGGTTGAGGCAGGTGAGGAAGTCGTCGCGCGCCGCGGGGTCGGGATCGGTGAAGAGCTGCTCGTACAGCCGCACCTCGGCGTCGACCGCGTGCGCGGCCGACACCCAGTGGATGGTCGCCTTGATCCCGCGCTCCGGCGGCGGGCTCACGCCCTTGGAGTTCGGGTCGAACGTGCAGCGCAGCTCCATGACCCGGCCGGCGGCGTCCTTCACCGCGCGCTCGCACTTGAGGAAGTAGCCGCCGCGCAGCCGCACCTCGCGGCCGGGGGAGAGGCGGAAGAACTTCTTCGGCGCGTCCTCGAGGAAGTCGTCCCGTTCGATCCACAGCTCGCGCCCCATCGGGACCTGGCGCGTGCCCGCGGCCGGATCCTCCGGGTTGTTGACGGCGTCGAGCCACTCGACGTGACCCTCCGGCCAGTTCTCGATCACGACCTTCAACGGATCGAGGACGGCGAGCGCGCGCGCCGAGGTCTTGTTGAGGTCCTCGCGCAGGCAGTGCTCGAGGAGCTGCACCTCGTGCATCGAGTTGAACTTGGCGACGCCGATCACGTCGCAGAACTTGCGCAGGGCCGCCGGCGTGTAGCCGCGGCGGCGGAGCGCGCGGATGGTGGGCATGCGCGGGTCGTCCCAGCCGCGCACGTGCTTGCCCTGCACGAGCTGCAGCAGCTTGCGCTTGCTCAGCATCGTGTAGGTGAGGTTCAGGCGCGCGAACTCGATCTGCTGCGGCGCGTAGAGCCCGATGTTCTGGATGAACCAGTCGTACAGCGGCCGGTGGTGTTCGAACTCGAGCGTGCACAGCGAGTGCGTGATGCCCTCGTAGCTGTCGTTCTGGCCGTGCGCCCAGTCGTACATCGGGTAGATGCACCAGCGGTCGCCCGTGCGGTGGTGCGGCATCTTCTTGATGCGGTACATCACCGGATCGCGCAGGTTCACGTTGGGATGCGCCATGTCGATCCTGGCGCGCAGGACCGCCGCGCCCTCGGCGAAGCCACCGGTGCGCATCTTCTCGAACAGGCGCAGGTTCTCCTCGACGGAGCGGTTGCGGTGCGGGCTGTCCTGGCCGGGTGCCGTCAACGTGCCGCGTGTGTCGCTGATCTGGTCGGCGGTCTGCTCGTCGACGTAGGCGAGGCCCTTGCGGACGAGGACCAGCGCGTCGCCGTGCAGGCGCTCGAAGTAGTCGGAGGCGTAGAGGGGTTCGCCGTGCCACTGGAAGCCGAGCCAACGCACGTCGTCCTGGATGGCGTCGACGTACTCGGTCTCCTCCGTGGCCGGGTTGGTGTCGTCGAAGCGGAGGTTGCACGTGCCGCCGTACTCCTGCGCGATGCCGAAGTTGATGCAGATCGCCTTGATGTGCCCGAGGTGCAGGTAGCCGTTGGGTTCCGGCGGGAAACGCGTGCACACCGCCTTGTGCTTGCCCGACGCGAGGTCAGCCTCGACGCGGGCGCGGATGAAGTCCTTGGAGCGGGGCTCGGAGTCGGCCATGGGGGGAACAGCTTTAGCGGGGGGGACCGGCCGGCGCCACCCAGCGGCGGCCCCCCTGTCGCGACGAGCCAACGTCGACCCGTCAGCGCGTCGACGCGGTGCCATCTCGTTGCCGGAGTGCCTGGAGCCCGTCTCGGATCATCGCCTGCCCGGCGCGCTCCGTGGCCAGCCGAAGCCTCGTCCAACCCCACCATGCCTCCCCGAAGCTCGCCGTCCCTCTGCCGGCCGCGGTGTACTGCCAGCCAGGCGCGTCGCTCGTCATCCAGACGGTGACCATGTCGACGGAGATGTCGAACCCGCCCGTCTGACCAATGTGGTGAAGGGTGACCGTGAGGACTCCACCACCGCTGCTCACGGCGGGGATCGCCGTGGCAGCACGGAGGGACGCGTCGAGCGCTGTACCAAGCAGGTCCGGTGGGCAGTCGACCGAACCTTGCACGGAGAAGGCCGCGCCTGAGCGCACTTGGACCGTCATGGCCGCATGGTTCGCTCCGACGGCGACGTCGTCGACGACCATCGCGTCGACCCGTGGGACCGCGGAGCAGGCGGCGAGCAGACCGAGCGTCAGCCCGACTGTGGTGGCCACGGCGGGGCGGAGACCGGGATTCACGGTAGCTTGCGCTCCTGCGGCGCACCCGGCAGCTTCTGCCGCGCGTCGAGGAACATCCGGACGACCCAGGCATCGAACGAGCGCAGCGCGCGCTCGAACCCCTTGATGTCGCCTGGCGAGATGACGGAGTTCTCGTCCGTGGAGAAATCCATGCGCACCACGCACCGCCCTTCCCGGTCGACGACGTGGAGCCATGAGTTCAATCGGACCCCGCAACTCATGCCCACCATCGTGGCGCCGTACACCTCCAGACGGGTGTAACTGACGGCGATCGCGTCGACGTCCATGGCTTTGCAGATGCGCTTGGCGTCGGCCGCGAGATCGACGTTGGAGAGAGTCGCGATCTGTTGGGTACGAAACCCCAGGGGGTCGAGGCCGCCCGCGAAGACCTTGGGAAAGCGCGGCGGCGAGTCGTCGGGCTTCGCGGCGGACTGTTCTGGTCCTGGCGCGCTGGCGTCGACCGCGCTCGCTTCCATGGCCATGACCTCCAGGTGGAGGTCGTTCCGGAGGTGGGCCTGGACCTTCTCGGCATACCCGCTGACCACGGCCTGCTCCGCTGCGACGATCTCCTCCGAGATCCCGTTGACGGAAGCCCGCACGACTCCGGCATCGAGCAGTGGGAACACGGGCAGGGACACGCCACCGATGATGGTTGGCACGAGCGCCACCTTCCGGATCGGCGCGAAGGCCTTCGGATCGACGGACGAGTGGATGGCTGTGGCACAGCTCGCAGACGCGAGCAGCAGGATCAGGCTCAGGGACCTGGCACGGGCGTTGGGAGGCGACATGGTGGTCTCGGGGTTGAGGTAGAGGCTCAAGACGGGTCTCGAGTCCCAGGTTCTTGTTCGCGGGCCCCCTCGACTCACGTCCAAAGCGCGAAAGGCTCATCGGGGACGTTCGCGTGTCCCCTGCGCAACCGCGCCGGCCGTCATCCGGTGCCGCGCCGCTACCTCACTTCCCCGGCCCGTCCATCCACTCGAGCACCCCGATCTCCGCGATCAGCTTCTCGATCGCGTCGCGCGCCTTGGGCACGCCGGCGCTGATCACGTCGCAGCCCGTCTCCGTGATCACCACCACGTCCTCGATGCGGATGCCGATCCCGGTCTCCGGCTCGTACACCCCCGGCTCGATGGTGAAGGCCACCCCGGGCACCAATGGTCCGCGCACCATGCCCGGGTCGTGCACCTCCATGCCCACGAGGTGGCACGCGCCGTGGCGGACGAGATGGGCGAAGCCGCGCTCGCCCAGGACCTCGCGGCAGGCGCGCTCCACGTCGGCGATGCCGTTGCCGGGCCGGGCCTTGGCGATGCCCGCCTCCTGGGCGGCGAGGACGGCGTCGTACAGCTCCGCCTGCCGAGGCGAGAACTTGCCGTCGATCGGCCAGGTGCGGGTGATGTCGCACACGTAGTGCTCGTACTCCGGCGCGTAGTCGACGAGCAGGATCTCACCGCTGCGCAGGGTTGCCGTGTTGGTCTTGTAGTGGAGGACCAGCGAGTTGGCGCCGGAGCCGACGATGGCCTGGTAGGCGGGGCCGGTGGCGCCGAGACGGCGGTGCACGAGGTCCATCACCGCCTCGACCTCGGCCTCGACGAGACCCGCGCGCGTCGAGCGCATCGCCTCCGCCATCGCCATCGCACCGGCGTGCGCGGCGCCGCGCATCGCCACCAGTTCCTCGCTGGTCTTCGCGCGGCGGAGCTTGTTCGCCGCGGCGGTGATGTCGCGGACCTTGGCGTCGAATGTGGTCTCGATCGCCGTGGCGAAGGCCTTCTCGCGCGACGGCCGGCCGTCGAGCTTGTCGGCGGTGATGCGACGGTCGTAGGGCCCGGCCCGGTCGTACGCGCTGGTGAGCGTCACGTGTGGCGCGAGCGACGTCCACACGGTCCTCGCCTCGCCCTGCTTGGCGAGCAGTTCGCGCACGCACGCCGCGAACTCGCCGTTGCTGCGGATGTCGCTGATGCCGGTCAGGTCCGCCACCCAGGTGTCCGCGGTGTCCCACTTCTCGCCGTCCCAACTCTCGCCGCCGCGATCCGCGCGCGGCAGGAACAGGGTGGTGGCCGCGGTCTCGACGTCGACGACGACGGTCGCGTCCTCGGACTCGATGCCGGTGAAGTACCAGAACACCTTGTCCTGGCTGAAGCGGGTGTTGGTGCGGGCCGCGGGCAACCCGCGCAGGATCAGGAGTCCCTTCCCGCCCAGCTCCGCCAACAACGCCTGGCGCCGCCCGGCGTGGAAGTCCTTGCCGAGGCCGCAGCGGACGCCGGGCGGCTGGGCGAGGATCGGAATGGTGAGGGTCAGGACGACGCAGGTGCGCAGCGCAATCATCGTGGAGGGCGCATGCTACGTGCGCGCACCGGCTCGCGTCAGCGGACGATCTCCCAGGTCGCGCCGTCCTTGCCGTCCTTGATCGCGACGCCGAGCGCGAGCAACCCGTCGCGCACCCGGTCGGAGAGACCGAAGTCCTTGCGCGCGCGGGCCTCCTGCCGCAGGTCCAGCAGCAGGCGGATCGCGCCGTCGGCCAGCGCCGAGGTCGGTGCCGCAGCGGCGAGCACGACTTCGCGGTCGGCCGCCTCGAACAGGCCCAGCAGGCGGCCGAGGTCGCGGATGGCACCGACGCAGGCGTCGCGTTCGCCGCCCTCGACCTTGCGCGCGTGCGCGGCGAGCGAGAACAGCGCGGCGATGGCTTCGCCGCTGTTGAAGTCGTCGTCCATCGCGGTGCAGAACGCCGTGCGTGCCGCGGCCGCCGCGTCGGGCAGTTTGCGCGTGAGCACGTCGTCCGGCGTCGTCGCGGCCACCGCGTCGCCGAACAGCTCGAACAGGCGCTGCAGGCCCTTGCGTGTGCTGTCGAGATTGGCGGGCTCGAAGTCGATCGGCCGGCGGTAGTGCCCGCGCAGCAGGAAGAACCGCAGCGTCGGTGCCCCGTACGTGTCGAGCAGCCAGCGCGCCTGGAACTGCTGGCTGAACGCCGGATCCTGCATGCGCGGGTCGCTCTTCGCGACCTTCTTGCCGCCGTACTGCACGAGCCCGTGGTGCATCCAGGCGTGCGCGTAGCGGTGGCCGCACGCCTCGCTCTGCGCGATCTCGTTCTCGTGGTGGGGGAACTTGAGATCGTCGCCGCCGCCGTGCAGGTCGAACTCGGTGCCGAGCAGCTCGGACGCCATCACGCTGCACTCGACGTGCCAGCCGGGTCGCCCCGCGCCGAAGGGGCTCGGCCACGACGGCTCGCCCGGCTTGGCGAGCTTCCAGAGGGCGAAGTCGGCGGGATGGCGCAGGCCGAGGTCCGCCTCGGCCTTCGCGCCGGCGAGCATGTCCTCGAGGCGGCGGCCGCTGAGCTTGCCATAGCCCTGCTGCCGTTGAACGTCGTAGTACACCCCGTCGGCTGCCGGGTAGGCGCGGCCGCGGTCGACCAGCGCCTGCGTGAACGCGATCATCGGCGGGATGAAGTCGGTGCAACGGGGGTGGTCGGTGACGGTGGTGACGTTGAGCTTGTGCAGGAACCCGAAGTACTGCTCCGTGTAGCGCACCGTGATCGCCTTCCAGTCCTCGCCGGTCCGCTTGCTGCGGTCGATGATCTTGTCGTCGATGTCGGTGATGTTGTTGACGAAGCGCACCTGGTAGCCGCGCGCCCGCAGCCAGCGCGCCACCGTGTCGAAGAGCACGGGCCCCATGAGGTGGCCGATGTGGCAGTCGTCGTAGACCGTCGGCCCGCACACGTAGAGGCCGACGCGGCCGGGGCGGACCGGCGTGAAGGGCTCGAGCTGGCGGGTGAGGGTGTTGTGGATGCGGATCGACACGGGAGCGCTGACTATCGCCAGGCGGTCGGGTGGGGGAAAGCCTGCGGTCACGGGCCGATGCGGGCGGGGGGACCGGCCCGGTCCGCACCCGTCCCTTCTTTTTCGCTCCGCATGTCCCACTCCCGCGGCCAAACTTCCCGCTTCGCGCCCAGCCCGCCGATGCTCGACGACAACCACGATCTCGATGACCTTCCCTTCACCCGGCACCGGAACGGGCAGCCCGCGCCGACCCGTGAGGAGGCGGAGGAAGCCGTCCGCACCCTGATCCGCTGGGCGGGCGACGACCCGACGCGGGAGGGCCTGCGCCTCACGCCGCGGCGGGTGGCGAAGGCCTTCGACGAGTTCTTCGCCGGCTACGACGCCGACCCCGCCGCCATCCTGGCGCGGACGTTCGCGGAGACCGAGGGCTACGACGAGATGGTGACGCTTCGCGACATCCCGCTGGCGTCGCACTGCGAGCACCACATGTTGCCCTTCCTGGGCAAGGCGCACGTCGGCTACATCCCGGAGAAGCGCGTGGTGGGGATCAGCAAGATCGCGCGCGTCGTGGACGCGTTCGCACGTCGGCTGCAGATCC
>CAYQMF010000037.1:0-27062 GCA_964418595.1 uncultured candidatus Brocadiaceae bacterium | reverse complement strand
AGCTCACCGTGCAGATCGCCGACGCGCTCAACTCGGTGCTCACGCCGCGCGGCGTCGGGGTGGTGATCGAGGCCGAGCACATGTGCATGACCTGCCGCGGCGTCAACAAGCCCGGCGTGGCGACGGTGACGAGCCACATGCTCGGCCTGTTCCGGCGCGATGCGTCGACGCGCCGCGAGTTCCTCGCGATGATCCGCGCTGCTCGCTGAGGGGAACGGACCTAGGGAATCGCGAACCCGAGCGCGCGCAGCACGCCCGCGACCTGCAGGAGCGGGAGGCCGGTGATCGCGGTGTGGTCCGCGGACTCGATCTTCGCGAACAGGCCGATCCCCGCGGCTTCGAGCTTGTACGAGCCCGCGCAGTCGTACGGCTCGTCGCGATCGAGGTAGCGCTGCAGCGCGCCGTCGTCGAGGGCTCGCATGCGCAGCCGGCTGATGTCGTGGAAGGCCTGCGTCCCGTCGGGCGTGCACACGCACACGGCGGTGATCAGTTCGTGGGTCCGGCCCTGCAGGCGGCGCAGTTGCGCCAGCGCCGCAGTCCGTGTACCCGGCTTGCCGAGGACCGCGCCGTCGATCGCGCACACCTGGTCGGAGCCGATCACGATCGCGTCGGGTTGCAGGCGGGCCACGGCCTCTGCCTTCGCCGCCGCGAGCGCGACGGCGAGGTCGAACGGATCGTGGATGCGCGCGTGGTATGCCGCCTCGTCGCAGGCGGGCGCGGCGACGTCGAAGGCCACGCCGAGGCGGGCGAGGAGCATCCTGCGGTAGCGCGAGGTGCTGGCGAGGACGAGGCGCGGGAGCGACACGCGCGGCAGCCTACGCGGCGGACGCGGGATCCTGCAGGTGCGCGGGCGATCTTGCTGCGTGACCGTGTGCGATCTCGACGCCAGAATGCCGCGCCCCATGCCCGGCGCCGTTGCCCCTCGTTCGGTCGCGATCCTCGGCGGCGGCCCGGCCGGCTGCTACCTCGCGCACGCGCTGGCCACCGCCGGCTGGCAGGTGGGCCTGTTCGCGCCACGAAACCGTCCGCCGCTCCTCGTCGGTGAATCGATGGTGCCGGCGATCGTGCCCTTCCTGCGCGCGCTCGGCATCGAGGCGGAGGTCGCTGCCTACAGCCTGCTGAAGCCCGGCGCGACCTTCACGCTCCGCGAACGTCCGCCGCTCGCGTTCGCGTTCCGCGACTTCACGCGGATCGCGTCGCCCTACGCCTACAACACGCCGCGCGACCTCCTCGATGCGTCCTTCGAACGCGCGGCGCTGCGCGCAGGCGCGCGCCTCTTCCCGTTCGCCGGCAAGGTCGAGCGGGTCTCGGCCGACGGGGTGCGTCTGACCGCGGAGACCCTGGCCGCGACCGAAGGGTTCTTCGACGCGCACCCGGAGAAGGTCGTCGACGCCACCGGCCGGCGCCGGCTGCTGAGCGGACTGCTCGGCCTGCCGGCGCGCGAGGGACCGCGTCGCGACGCCGCGCTGTTCGCGCACGTCGAAGGGATGCCGATCACATCCCCGGGTCACACGCACAGCGACCTGCTCGAGCACGGCTGGGCCTGGCGCATCCCGCTGCCGGGTCGGGTGTCGCTGGGCTTCGTCGTCGACGGCGAGCGCCTGCAGCAGTTCGGCAAGACCAACGAGGAGCAGTACGACGCCATCCTCGCGCGCGACCCGCACCTCGTGCGCCTCGGCGGCAACCCCAGGCGCATCACGCCGGTGCTGCGCTACACGAACTACCAGATGCTCACGGAGCGCGGCTTCGGCGACGGGTGGGCGCTGGTGGGCGATGCGTTCGGCTTCGTCGACCCGGTGTTCAGCAGCGGCATGATGGTGAGCCTCGACAGCGCCGCGGAGCTGGCGAAGGCCTTCGTCGCCGGCACGCCGGAGGCGCTGCGGGCATACGAAGCGCGCGTGTTGCGCCACGTGGCCGCGTGGCACCGCGCCGTCGAGCGCTTCTACGACGGGCGGCTGCTGACCCTCTTCGAAGTGGGGGCGGAGGTGCGCGAGAAGTTCGTGGGCCGCATCCTGAACCGGCACTTCAGCAAGCACTTCCCGCAGCTCTTCACCGGCGACGCGACGCTGCGGCCGTACAGCAGTTGGTTGCTCGAGTTCATGTGCAAGCACGGCCTGCGGAAGAAGGACCCGGAGGTCTTGCGCGTGCGCGCGTAGCGCGCACGGTCATGCGACGGGATTCACTCCCCGTCCAGCGGTGCCCGCGGCTCCCCGAGCCAGCCGCGGCGCTTGAACACGACGAGCAGCACGACGGCGGTGAGGACGCACACGAGCCAGAACATCGGGTAGCCCCACTTCCAGTGCAGCTCCGGCATGTCGGCGAAGTTCATGCCGAAGACCCCGGCGAGGAACGTGAGCGGGATGAAGATCGCGGCCATCACGGTGAGCGTGCGCATCACTTCGTTGGTCCGCTGCGCCGCGCTCGACAGGTAGATGTCGACGAAGCTGCCTGCGAGTTCGCGACCGGTCTCGACCAGATCGACGAGCTGCATGACGTGGTCCTCGGTGTCGCGCAGGTAGGGGAGGGTCGCGGGAGCGAAGGCTTCCGGCGGGTCGCGGAGCGCGTGGCTGAGCGCATCGCGCATGGGCCAGGTCGCGCGGCGAAGCGCGAGGAGCTGGCGGCGGATGCGGTAGACGCGGCGCAGGACCGCCTGGGTCGGGGCGCGCACGAGGTCGTCTTCGAGCCGATCGAGGGTCTCGCCGAGGCTCTCGACGACCGGGAAGTAGCCGTCGATCACGGCATCGAGCACCATCGCCGCGAGGTAGTCGGCGCCGGCGGCGCGGATCGTCTGGCGCCCCTGCCGCAGGCGCTGGCGCAGGCCGTCGAGACAATCGCCGTAGGTCTCCTGGAAGGAGAGGACGACGTTGCCGGCCAGGACGATCGACACCTGCTCCCAGTTCACGTCGCCGGCGGGGGAGAGCATCACCATGCGCACCACGCAGAACACCGTGTCCTCGTAGGTCTCGACCTTGGGTCGCTGGCCGAGGTTGAGGATGTCGGCGAGCACGAGACGGTGCAGGCCGAAGCGGTCGGCGATGGCGCGGATGACCGACTCGTCGCCGAGCCCCTGCACGTCGAGCCACGTGACGCGATCCGGCGCGATGGCGCCGCTCAGCTCATCGAGTCGCTCCCCCTGGCGCTCCGTGAGGCTCGACTGGTCGTACGAGATCAGGCCCAGGCGCGGCCGCGGCATGTCGCTGGGCGATGCGACCGCGCCCGGGGGCGCGCCCGCCGGTGGCCGGCGGCGGCGGGACACGCGCCCGCCGCGACTGCGAGGGGCTGGCGGGGGGCGTTCGGTCATGCTCGGGCAAGCTACTCGCGGGCGCGGCAGGAGCCCATGGCGAGTTTGCCGCCATTGCTTGTGCGTCGCTCGGCCCGATGATGCGCAGGTGGACGTCGAAGCGTTGCGCATCGAGCGCGGCGGGCCGCGCGCTCGCCGTCGCCGAGGTCGGTCGTGGACCCTGCCGGTCGTGCTCCTGCTCCTGCTGGGCACCGGCTTCGTCCTGCGCGGCCCGGTCCTGCGTCTGCTCGATCGCGTCACGCTGGCAGAGGTCCGGGTGATGGTCGTGGCCGAGAGTCACCCTGCGGCGGTGGGGGCGGTGCGCGGTGCGGCCGCCAACGGGTACATCGTCGCGGCCCGGCGGGCGGCGCTGTCGACCGACATCCCTGGCCGCATCGTGGAGCTGCTGGTGACGGAGGGCAGCGTGGTGGCGAAGGGTGACGTGGTCGCCCGGCTCTACGCGGAGGAGTTCCGGGCGGCGCTGCGCCGGGCGGAAGCGGAGGGCCAGGTGGCGGAGGCGACCCTCCGGCGGGCGCAGGCGCAGCTCGCGCTCGCGGAGCAGCGCGTGGCGCAGCGGCAAGGGATGCGCGCCGCCGCGGCCGCGAACGTCACCGACGCCAAGGCCGGGGCGACGCTCACCGCCGCGCGCCTGCAGCGGGCGGAAGAACTCGTGCGCAACAACGTGCAAGCGCAGGATCTCCTCGACGCCGCGGTCGCGGCCGACGCACAGGCGCGTGCCCAGGTCACCGCCAACGAGGCGCGGCTGGCCGCCGCCGAGGTCGACATCGCCGACGCCGAGAGCCAGGTGGCCGTCGCGCGACTCGAAGTCGAGGTCGCCTCGGCGCAGGTCTCGGCCGCGGTCGCGGCCACGGAGCACGCGCGCGCGACCCTCGACAAGACGGAAGTGCGGGCGCCGTTCGCCGGGATCGTCGTGCTCAAGGACGCCGAGGTCGGCGAGGTCGTGTCCCCCAACGTTCAGGGCGGCGGCAACGCGCGCGGCGCGGTGTGCACGATGGTCGACTTCGAGTCGCTCGAGGCGCAGGCGGAGGTGCCGGAGACGTCGCTGTCGGCGGTGAACCGCGGCGCGGTCGCCGAGGTCTTCCTCGATGCCTTTCCCGACCGCCGCTACCGCGGCCGCGTCGACCGCATCTGGCCCACGGCCAACCGGCAGAAGGCCACCGTCGAGGTGCGCGTGAAGCTGGACGCCCCGGATGCTTCGCTCCGCCCGGAGATGGGCGTGCGCATCGTCTTCCTGCCCGCCGACGCCGCCGAGAGCTCCGCGCCGGCGACCGGCGAGCGGCGTATCCTCGTGCCGGAGACGGCCATCGTCGAGGTGCAGGGGCGTGCCGGCGTGTTCGTGCTGGAACGCGACGTCGCGACCTTCACCCCGATCGAGGTTGGCGATCGCGCCAACGGCCGGGCCGAGGTGCGCGTTGGCCTGCGCGTCGGCCAGCGCATCGTCCTCGACCCGCCACCCTCGCTGCACAGCGGCGACCGCGTCCTCTTGCCCACCGCATCATGAGTCAAGCGTTCATCTCCCTGCGCGGCGTGTGCCGCACGTACCAGCGCGGCAGCGAAGAGCTGCGTGTTCTCGACGGCCTCGACCTCGACATGCAGGAGGGCGCGTTCTACGCGCTCATGGGACCGTCGGGGTCCGGCAAGACCACGCTGCTCAATCTCATCGGCGGGCTCGACGCTGCCGACGCGGGGTCGGTGCTGGTGGCCGGCGAAGACCTCGCCCAGCTCGACGAGAGCGGGCTCGCGGCGTGGCGCTCCGCGCACGTCGGGTTCGTGTTCCAGGGCTTCAACCTGCTGCCGGTGCTCACCGCGCGCGAGAACGTGGAGCTGCCCCTCCTCCTGCAGCCGTTGTCCAAGGCGCAGCGCCGCCAGCAGGCCGAGCGCGCCCTCGACCTGGTCGGGCTGGCGGATCGCATGCACCATCGGCCGCGCGAGCTGTCGGGTGGGCAGGAGCAGCGGGTGGCGATCGCGCGAGCCATCGCCACCGATCCGGCCGTGATCCTCGCCGACGAGCCGACGGGCGACCTCGACCGCGGTTCCGCGGAGCAGGTGCTCACCCTGCTGACGCAACTGAACGGCAAGCTGAAGAAGACCATCCTCATGGTCACCCACGATCCGATGGCGGCCGGTTACGCGCACACCGTCGTCCATCTCGACAAGGGGCGGCTCGGGCGGATCGAACAGAACGCCACGGCGGCGGGGCGGTGACATGCTGACCCGTCTCGTGTTTCGCAACCTCGCGGCTCACCCGGTGCGCGCCGGGTTGACGCTGGTCTCGATGGTGACGGCGGTGTTCCTGCTCTGCATCCTGCGGGGTGCGGTCGTGGGACTCACCAGCACCGTGGAGAAGGCGGCGTCCAACCGGCTGTGGGTGCAGTCGAAGGTGAGCCTCTTCGTCGAGCTGCCGCTCGCCTACCAGAGCAAGCTCGCCAGCGTCGCCGACGTGGAGCGTGTGTGCCGTTGGCAGTGGTTCGGCGGCATCTATCGCGACCCGTCCAACTTCTTTGCCCAGTTCGGCGTCGACGCCGACACGTTCCTGCCGAGCTACCCGGAGTTCAGCATCGTGGCCGGCAGCTACGACGCGTTCCAGAAGGCACGCACCGGCTGCGTCATCGGCAAGGACCTCGCGGCGCGGTTCGACTGGGACGTGGGCAGCAAGATCCCGCTCGAGGGCGCGATCTTCCCGCGCACCGACGGCTCGGCGTGGGAATTCACCGTCGAGGCGATCTACGCGAGCAGCGTGCCGAGCCTCGACATGCAGACGATGTACTTCCACTTCGACTACCTGCGCGAGACCCTGGAGCAGGGCGCCGCGCAGGGCCCGCCGGGCGCGGGTGTCTACCTGCTGGCGATGCGCCCGGGCACGGACCCGACGCGGGCGATGGCGGAGGTGGACGCGATGTTCGAGAACGGGCCGCAGCGCGTGCAGACGACCACGGAGGCGGAGTTCAACCGGCAGTTCATCTCGATGCTGGGCAACGTGCCGGCGCTGCTCGGCGGCGTCGGCGGGGCGGTGGTGTTCGCGATCTTCTTCGCGGTGCTGAACACGATGCTCATGGCGGCGCGCGAGCGGACCCGCGACGCGGGGATCCTCAAGGCGCTGGGCTTTCGGAGCAGCACGATCGTGTCGCTGATGCTCACCGAGTCGCTGCTCGTGTGCGGTGTCGGGGGTCTCGCCGGCGCCGGGCTCGCGCTCGGCATCGAGGCCGGCCTGCAGTCGGGGATGTCGCGGCTCCTGCCCGGGTTCGAGGTGTCGGGCGGCGTGGTGCTGCTCGGCATCGGAATCGCGCTCGGCGTCGGGGGGGTCTCCGGGCTCGTTCCGGGCTGGCGCCTCGCGCGGGTGCAGCCGGTGGTGGCGCTGCGCACGGAGGCATGACCATGGCACTCGTTCCTCTCGCCTACACCGTGCGCAGCCTGCGGGCGCGCTGGACCGCCAGCGCGCTGACCGTGCTCGGCATCGCCGCCACGGTCGCCGTGCTCGGCGGCATGCTCTGCCTGCAACAGGGCTTTGCGTCGCTGCTCACGGAGCGGGGCCGTACCGACCTTGCCATCCTGCTTCGGCCCGGTGCCACGAGCGAAGGCGAGAGCGGTTTCTCGCGCGAGCGCGCGGACTACCTGATCAAGGGCTCGCCGGAGCTCGCCACGGGGGCCAACGAACAGCCGCTCGCGGCGGCGGAACTGTATCTCGCCGTGCGCCTGCGCAAGGTGGACGGCGGTGAGACCAACGTGCCGATCCGCGGCGTGCAGCCGGCGACGTTCGCCATCCATGGTCAGGACGTCACGGTGGTGGAGGGCACGCCGTTCACCTTCGGCCGCGACGAAGTCGTCGTCGGCGAGGCGCTCGTGGAGCGGATCGCGGACTGCCACATCGGCGACGACCTGTGGATCAACACGAACCCGTTCCGGGTCACGGGCATCGTGCGCGGGCGCGGCCCGCAGAACTCCGAGATCTGGGGCGACGTCAACCGGATGCAGGAAGCGCTGCAGCGCCCGTCGTTCAGCCGGGTCATCGGCAAGGTCAAGGACGCCGCTGCACTGGACGCGCTCACGACGCGCCTCGCCGGCGACGAGCGCGTGCCCGCCAAGGTCCAGAGCGAGCGCGCCTACCTCGAGTCGCAGTCGCAGATGCTGTCGGTCACGCTCGCCGCGGTCGGCATCGTGCTCGCGATCATCATGGGCATCGGCGCGTTGTTCACCGGCATCAACTCGATGCTGGCGGCGGTCGCGTCGCGCACCCACGAGATCGGCATCCTGCGCGCGCTCGGCTTCCGCGGCGGCGCGATCTTCCTGTCGTTCGTGTTCGAGGCGCTCGTGCTCGGCCTGTGCGGCGGGATCGTGGGGTGCCTCCTGCTGCTGCCGTTGCACGGCGTGCGCACCGGCACGACCAACATGCAGACCTTCACGGAGATCGCGTTCGCGTTCAGGATCACGCCGCTGGTGCTCGGCACGTCGGTGGCCGTGGCCGGCGCGCTCGGCCTGCTCGGCGGGACCTTTCCGGCCTGGCGCGCCGCGCGCCTGCGTCCGACCGAGGCGTTGCGCCGGGCGTGAGCCGCGCGAGGCCGATCAACGCGCGACGGGAAGCTGGTGGTCGGCGAGCACTTTGGCCACGAACTGGAGGAGGTCCTGGGGCGTGAAGGGCTTGCCGAGCAGGGGTGCGCGCTCTGGCAGTTGGGCGCGGCGGTCGTCGTCGATGAACCCGGAGATGAAGCACACGACGATGTCGGGGCGGGCGCGTCGCACGACGGCGGCGAGTTCGGGGCCGGACAGCCCGGGCATGACGACGTCGGAGAGGAGGAGATCGATCGGGCCTCGATGCTCGCGCGCGAGCTGGGCGACCTCCGTGGCGACCACGCCGGTGAGCACGTGGTATCCGGCCTCGACCAACGTGCGGCGGATCACGGCGTGGACCATCGGGTCGTCTTCTGCCACGAGGATGGTGGCCGGACCGGACGCCGCGCTCGGCGCCGCGCTCGGCGTGGTTCGCCCGTCGCTCGAAGCCTCCGCCTCGGGCCAGGTCACGCGCACGGTCGTGCCCGGCCCGGACGCGCGCGCAAACCCGATGCGCCCGTCCGTCTCGGCGAGGATCGTCCGGACGGAGGCCATCCCGATCCCGCTGCCGCGGTCGGGCTTGGTCGTGAAGAACAGATCGCCCACGCGCTCGCGCACGGCGTCCGACATGCCGCCGCCGGAGTCCTCCGCCTCGAGCACGATCCTGGTGATGCCGCCCTCGACGGACCTGCGGACGCGGATCGCGATGGTCCCCCGGTCGGCGATCGCATCGCGGGCGTTGGTGACGAGGTTGACGAGAATCTGCTCGAGGTGACCTCGCCGGAGCCTGACGCGCAGCGGCTCTGCCGCCACCTCGACTTCGATCGAGATCCTGGGGCCGACGAGGGACCGGAGCAGCGGCGCGAGCGCGTTCGTCTCCGCGGCGATGTCGACGCTGCGCAGCACGCGCGTCGGACTCCGCGCGAGGTTGAGCATCTGACCGGTCATCTTGGCGGCGGTGATGGCCGCTGACCGGGTCTGCTCGAGGTTGCCCCGCGCCGCGCCGCTCAGCGCCGGATCGTGCAGGAGCGCCTCCGTGTTGCACACTACGACGGTGAGGATGTTGTTGAAGTCGTGCGCGATTCCGCCCGCGAGCTGACCGACCGACTCCAACCGCTGGGCGCGCAGCAGCTCGTCGGTCCGCTCGGCGAGTTCCTTGTTGATCCGCGCCGCCTCGTGGCTCGCGTCCTCGTGCATCCACAACAGGAGGCCGAACCCGATGGCGCACACGCTGAGGATCTCGAGCCCGGTCAGGTAGGAAGCGAGGTCGAAGGAGCCTCCGGTGCAGAAGGCCCAGGCGTGGACGGCAAGGTTCACGGCGCTGCACAGGAGGGCGACGCCCGCGAAGCGCGCACCGAACCTGCCGATGACCGCGCCGTGGTGGATGAGGGCCACGCCGCAGCCCACGAACACGAGCGCGGTCAGCGCGCAGCGCAGTCCCACGCGCCAGAACATGCGTGCCTCGAGGCTGGCGTGCATGGTCGCCAGGGCGACGGCGGTGCTGCCGAGGAGGATGACCACCGCGTAGATGCCGAGGCGCCGGGGAGTGATCCACGCCTTGCCGCGCTGCACGAGCAGCAGCAGGCACGCGAACAGGAGCGTCGTGTGCAGGTAGTAGCCGGCCTGCGACAAGGCGGAAAGGGTCGTGCGCACTCCGAGGGTGAGGTCGGCCTGCAGGGGGCCGAGCTGCGGCAACGTGAGCAGGCGCGCGACCAGGTAGCTCGACCAGCAGCCGGCCCACAGGCGCAGGAAGCGATGCTGGTCCTTCCGGTAGCCCTGCCACGAGACCCACACCAGGAGTCCGCACGCCAGCACGATGAACAGGGAATTGGCCGTGAAGAAGTCGAGATAGACCTGGGCGGCGGACTTCTCGGGCATGGTCGGTGGCGTCCACGGCAGGAGGCCGACCCCAACCGTAGCTTCGGCACGACGGGCCGGCCACCCTCCGCTCAAGGTCGCAGCGCCGCGAGCAGGCGGTCCAGGTTGCCGCGCATGATCGCCAGGTAGTCCTGGCCGGCGGCGAGGTCGGCGGCCGATGGGTTCTCGGCGGGCGAGAACGGCACCGACGCGATGCCGAGTTCGCGGAGGCGGGCGTCGCTCGCTGGCGTGGGTGCCGCCTCCCAGAGCAGGACGCAGCGCGCCGCGTCGCCCTTGGCCGCCGTCAGCAGGGCGACGTCGGCGTCGGTGAGGGCTGCCTCGGGATCGAGGTCGAGGTTGCGGATCGTCCAGCCGTGGCGGGCAGCGAGGTAGTCGTAGGCGGGATGCGAGGCGAGCAGGCGGACCCCGGCGAGCAGCGGGGTCGCCTCGGCGCAACGCGCGGCCAGGGTGTCGAGGTCGCCCTGCAGCGCCGCGAGATTCCGGGCGAAGGTCGTCGCGTGCGCGGGGAACGCGCGCGCGAGCGCGTCGGCGATGGCCTTGGCCTGCATCTTCGCGTTCTGCGGGTCGACCCAGGTGTGGCCGTCGATCCCTTCGTGGGTGTGTGCGCCGCCCGCGCCATGGCTGTGCGTCGTGGTCTTGAAGCGGACGAAGCGCTCCTTGAAGCCCGCCGCGGTGTCGACCACGCGGCTCTGGGGCAGGCTGACGGTGGGCAACCAGCGCTCGAAGTCGGCGCCGTTCACGATCACCAACCGGGCACCCTGGTATTGCGCGACAGCGTCGCGCGAGGGCTGCCAGAAGATCGGGTCGGCGCCCTCGGGCAGCGGGCAGGCGATCTCGACGTGGTCGCCGGCGATGCGCTGCGCGAACCAGGTCGTGGGGTAGAAGGTCGTGAGCACGTAGGGCTCGGGCGCGGCCGGATGCGTTCCGGCTCCGCGGTCGCACGCAGCGAATGCAACGGTGAGCGCGAGCAGGATGGCGGCTGGCTTCATGGTCCAAGAACCCATGCGGTGGGCGAGGGCAGGAGGGTCAGCGTGAGCAGGAGGCCGACGGCAGCGGCGGCGATGCCTGCGGCGGCGATGAGGGTGATCTCCGTGGCGTGCAGCGCGGCGACGGTGCGCGGGCTGCAGCCCATGCGATGCAGGGTGAGCATCTCGCGCCGGCGCAGCCGCGCCGCGAGCAGCAACACGAGGGCCGTGAGCAGCACGGTGATGCTGGCGAGCAGGGCGGTCAGGCCGTCGAACAGGCGCTTGATGCGGAACACGAAGGCGACGAGATCGCGCACGACGTCGAGCGGCACCAGCATCTGCCAGCGGCCCGCGGTGTTGACCCGCGCCTTCTCCATGGTCGCGGCCTTGGGCGAGTCCGGCACGAACAGAACGGCGGTCAAGGGCAGATCGGCCTGTTCGCCGTGGAAGTGGAAGCTCGGGGCGTTGGCCGGAGTGATCTCGTTGTACTCGATGAGCGCCTCGCTCACGGTGACGCGGCCGTCCTCGCGGCGCAGGATCATCGACTCGTCGACGCCCTGCTGCACGTCGCCGTGCGCGTGCGCGAAGCCGTCGAGGATCCACGCGGTCTTGGTGTCGACGAACACGGCGCCGTCGTCGGGCGTGCCGAGCTGCGGCAACACTCCGCAGACGTGCAGCTTGAGCGCCGGCGGGACGGTGAGGTCGTACAGCTTGGCGGGATCGGTGAAGAGGTGGGAACCGGGTTGCAGGCCGAGGTCGCGAGCGACGTCGGCGCCGACACACGCCTCGCCCAGCGTCAGTGGCAGGCTTCCCTGCGCGGCGCGCACCCCGCGCAGGTCGTAGTACTCGGGGCTCGTGCCGACCACGGGCCGGCCGCGCGCGGTGAAGCGCAGGTGCAGCGGGATCGGCACGCCCTGGCCCATGGCGCGCAGGTCGTCGAAGGCCGACCACGGCACCGTCTCGAGCGGATCCGTGCGGAGATGCAGGACGGTGAGCACGAGGTCGTAGCGGTTGCCCTTGGCACCGAGCACCATCGGCGTCGCGTCGGCGCGCGCCGTGAGTTCGCGTTCGTAGCGGTGGACGAGCCAGGCCCCGGCGAGGGGCAGGAAGACGGCGAGGGCGATGCAGGCGGTGAGGATCGCGCTGCGGCCCAGGTTGGCGCGCAGGTGCCGCAGCGTGAGGTAGAGAACCCCCCTCATCGGGATGCTCCCAGGGTCGTGATGTCGACGACGCGGTCGAAGCGCGCGAGCACGCTGTGGTCGTGGGTGACGAGCACGAGCGTCGTGCCGCGAGCCGAGGCCTCGCGGAAGAGCAGGTCGAGCACCGTGCTGGCGGTGCGCGGGTCGAGGTTGCCGGTGGGCTCGTCGCAGAGGAGGAGGCTCGGCGCCGTCACCAGCGCGCGGCAGAGCGCGACGCGCTGGCGCTCGCCCTGGCTCAGCCGGTGCGGACGGCGATCGAGCAGCGGTGCGATGCCGACCGCGGTGGCAAGGGCGACGGCGCTGGCGCGTTGCGCCGCGTCGGGTGCCTGTCCGGACAGGTGGAACGGGAGCAGCACGTTGTCGCCGGCCGACAGGTAGTCGAGCAGCTCGAGTTCCTGGAAGAGGAGGCCGATGCGGGCGAGGCGGAAGGCGCGGCGGGCGCGGTCGTCGAGGGCGCTCACTTCGACATCCGCCACCCGGACCGAGCCCGCCTGCGGCGCTTCGATCCCGGCCAGCAGATGCAGGAGCGTGGTCTTGCCGCTGCCGCTGGGGCCGATGCACGCCACGCGCTCGCCGGCGGCGATGCGCAACGCGGGGACGCGCAGCGTGAACCCGCCCGACTCGTACGCGAAGGTGACGTCGTCCGCCGCGATCACCGTCCCTCTCCAGGCGCTGCGCGCCCATCGGCGCCGGCGTCGACGCGACGCTGCTCGAGGACCTCGGCGCCCGCGATCCGCCAGCCCGCGTCGGTGGCGATCACCGTGTAGCGGGCGCTGTGCTCGTTGGTCCGCCAGTGCTGGTGGCCCCAGTGGAACACGGCACCGTCGACCTGCCAGCGCGTACTCAGCGTGAAGGCCGGCGTGCGCGCATCGGCGAGGACCCCGATGTGCTCGACCTCGCTGCGCAGCGTGCGCACCGCCTGCACGCGGCTCACTGCCCCGCCTTCGTCCTGCATGACGAGACTGCGGTACACGTCGCGATACAGCGTGTCGAGGAGGTCGCCCTGCACGCTGCGCGCGAGCGCGTCGTACACGTCCGAGGGCTCCGTGTAGTCGAAGGCGCGGTAGATGTTGGCGTGCAGCGGCGCGAAGACCGTGAGCGCGTCGGCGATCGTGGGGAGGCGCACGCCGCCGCCCGCCGGCACGGTCACGCGGGCCAGCGGCCAGCACCACACCGCCAGGGCGAGGGCCACCGGTACGGCGGGCCAGTACCGGCGCCGTCGCCGCAGCGCCGGGAGCGCGACGCCGACACCGACGAGGATCCCGAGCGAGGCGAGCGGCAGCGGCAGGGTGCGCGGTGGCGGTGGCGGCCCCGGCACGGGGAGCAGGCGCACCGCCGTGCCGTCCGGCGGCGCGTGCCAGGTGTATTCCGGTTCGTCGTGGCGCAGGGTGACGACCCGCTCCGTGCCGCCGGCGGTGACGAGAGCCTGCACGTCGAGCGGAGGCAGCGCACCCGTGTCGCCCTTCAGGAGGTTGGGCGGATAGGCCTTCCAGACGAGGTTCACCGCCTCGGGCGCCCGCAGGGCGGAATACTGGAGGTGCAGCCGGACCTTGATCAACGCCTTGGTGCCCATGACCGGGAACATGGGCAGCAAGCGCGGATCACCCGGGTCGACGGCGAAGGCGGCGAGCGTCGGTGCGACCACGATGCCGTCGAGCGCGAGCCTGGTGTTGGTCTGGTACCACGCGAAGAGGGCGCGTTCCACCGACGGCTGTTCGCGTTCGTGCAGGGCGAAGGCATCCGCGCGCGGCACGGTCACGAGTTCGTCGACGAACGCCAAGTTCATCAGGACCTGCAGGGTGACGCGTTGCTCCGTGATCGCGATCCGGAGGTCGAGGTCGGGACCGTCGAGCGGATGGCGTACCGCCGACCCGTACGGGACGGCGGAGACGGCGGCAACCAGCGCGAGGGTGCGGAGCAAGGTCAGCGGCGGGACTCGAACGGACCGGTGGGTGCGGCGAACGCGAGAGCGATCGTGGGGAAGAGGTAGCGCCAGAGGATAGCGCCGCCGTCGGCGTGATCGCGCTCTGGACCGGCCGCACCGGGTCGCTGGACTGGCGCGCCCGTGCCGGCACAATGCCCGCAGAGGTACGGATGACGATCACGAGCAGCGGCGAACGCCGCCACGAAGCCATCCTCATCGCCGGCGCCGGCGGTGAGGTGGGACACGGACTGATCCACGCCCTGTGGGACAAGGGCCACCGCAACATCGTCGCCATGGACGTGCGCGAGCTGCCGGCGGACCTGCGCGAGCGATGCCTGTCGACGCACGTCGGCGACATCTGCAACGTGCCGGTGCTGGAGCGTCTGCTCGCGATGTTCGAGATCCGCGAGATCTACCATCTCGCCGCCCTGCTCTCGACCCGCTCCGAGTTCGCGCCGGAGACCGCGCACGACGTGAACGTGGGCGGCACCATCCACCTGCTGCGGCTCGCGGCCGAACAAACGCGCTCGCACGGCCAGCGCGTGAAGTTCCTGTTCCCGAGCTCGATCGCCGCCTACGGGATCCGCGACCTCGCGACGAAACAGCGCGCCGGGAAGGTGAAGGAAGACCAGTACCTGGAGCCGACCACGATGTACGGCTGCAACAAGCTGTACTGCGAGCACCTCGGCCGCTACTACGCGAAGCACTACCGCTGGCTGGCACAGGACCGCGTAGCCGACATCGTCGACTTCCGCAGCGTGCGCTTCCCCGGCCTGATCAGCGCGGAGACGGTGCCGTCGGGGGGCACCAGCGACTACACGCCGGAGATGATCCACGCGGCGGCGGCACAGCGGCCCTACGCCTGCTTCGTGCGACCGGACACGCGCATCCCGTTCATGACGATGCCCGATGCGATCACGGCCCTGCTGCAGCTCGCTGCCGCCGACGCCAGCAAGCTGACGCGGCACGTCTACAACCTCGCTGCGTTCAATCCCTCGGCGGAGGAGGTCGCGGACGAGGTGCGGCGCCACTTCCCGGGCGCCGACATCACGTTCGCGCCCGATCGCCAGCGCCAGGCGATCGTCGACTCCTGGCCGGCCGACGTCGACGACAGCGCGGCGCGCAAGGACTTCGGCTACCGGCCGGAGCACGAGTTCCGGGCCGCGTTCTCGGAGTACCTGGTGCCGCGGATCCGCGCGCGCTACGCGAAGTAGCGAAGCCGAGCCAGCCGCTACTGCTTGTGCGCCGGCGCGCCCCGGGAGGCGTGCCAGTGGTAGATCTTGAACGACGGCATCGCCTTGCCCGCGGTCTTCCCCTCGCCATCCTTGCTGGGCGCGTAGCGCAGGAGCGCGGTGGCGCGCATGGGAATGGCGATCGCCTTCTCGCCCGCGCCGATCGTGCGCTCGAACTCGACCATCGCGTAGCTGCAGCGCTCGCTCAGGCAATTGGCGCGCACGCTGAGCACCCGCGTGGAGGTGCCTTCCGTCCCGGAGGTGAGCGCGGCGACGAAGCTCGCCTTGTCGCCCGCCTGCCAGCCGCGCCCCTGCGCGTCGGCCTCGAAGAACGCCGCGGTGGCCTTGCTGGCGGCCGCGGTGGACTCGCCCGCGACGGCGTAGTCGTGCAGGTTGTCGCCCTGGTCGTCGACGAGGACGGCCAGCGTCTCCGCATCGCGGGCATCGATGGCGGTGAGGAAGGTCTGCACGGCGTCGATCACGCCGCCGGGGCCGGGAACGGGCGTGGTCGTGGGCGCGGGAAGGGCCGCGAGGGACAGGCCGACGAGGGCGAGGAGTGTGCGGTGTTGCATGTGTGGGTTCTGGCTGAGGCCGACTGCCTCGACGATCGGGCGGGAGGCGATGTTAGCCCGACGTTCCGGCGGTGCGGCCCCGGGCGTATCGTCCCGGCGATGACCGTCCGCGCCGTGTGCGTGTACTGCGCGTCGAGCCAACAGGCGCGCCCGGAGTTCCTCACCGCGGCCACGGCGCTCGGCCGCGAACTCGCCGAGCGCGGCTTCGAGACCGTGTATGGCGGCGGCCGCAGCGGCCTGATGGGGGCGCTGGCCGAGGGCGCCCTGGGCGCGGGCGGCAAGGTGCGCGGGATCATCCCGGAATTCATGAAGGCGCTGGAGTGGGCGCACGACGGGGTGTCGTTCCTCGAGACCGTGCCCGACATGCACACGCGCAAGCGCCGCATGGTGGAGTGCGCTGACGCGATCGTGGCCCTGCCCGGCGGGTGTGGCACGTTGGAGGAGCTGCTCGAGGCGATCACCTGGAAGCGCCTCGGCATCCACGGCCAGCCGATCGTGATCGCGAACCTGGCGGGGTTCTACGACGCGCTCGTGGCGCAGCTCCAGGTGTGCATCGCGGAGCGGATGATGCACGCCCGACACGGCACCATGTGGACCGTCGTGTCGCGCGTCGAGGAGATCGTACCCGCGTTGCTCGCCGCGCCCGCGTGGGACGACGATGCGCTCGGCTTCGCCAAGGTCTGAGCGGCTCCGGCCCCGCGCCCTACCGCGCCAGGTGCACGTGCTCGATCCCGAGCCGGTGCGCGGTCTCCACGAGGTCGAGGATCTCGCGGTGGAAGACGCCCGGGTCGGGGCGCAGGACGAGGGCCTTCTTGCCGGCGAGCGTGACCAGGGAGGTTTCGAGGTCGGCGTTGGTGTCGATCTGCCGGGCGCCGACGAACCAGCGCAGGCTGCGGCCTTCCCAGGTCGGTTCGGACTCGAAGCCGCGGCCGGGCTTCATGAGCCCGGGTGCGGCGATGGCGATGCGCAGGCTGATCTGCGCCGTGAGGCCGGGCGGCACGGGGGTGTACGGCACGCCCGAGGGGAACACGCTGGGGTCCGGCGCGATCGGCGAGAGATCGTCGGTGGGCGGCAGGGCGCCCAGACGCAGCACGGGATAGCACAGCGCGGTGTCACCCTGGTCGGCGGCGCGCGCGATCGCGTCGTCGAAGAAACCCCAGGTGGCGAGACCGTCGTCGCTCAGGCCTTCGAGGAGGGTGGCGGCCAGCCGGGAGAGGGGCTGGTCGGCACGGACGATCAGGGTGCCCGCAGGCAGGTCGAAGGTGCCCGCGCGCAACGTGCCGGCGAGCTTGACCAGTCGACGACCCTGGAAGGGTGCGCGTTGCCGCGACAGCTCGTCGACCCGGAGTTCGTCGCCGCGGGCCGCGAACGGTCGGGCGAGGCGGGCGACGTGGAGACCATGTGCAAGCAGGAGCTGCGCCACCAGGGGGCGGTCGCCGACCACGGCCCAGGCCGCGGGCATGGCCAGCTCCTGCTTCGCGACGAAGCGCACCGCGATCTTGGTGGGCAGCGCCTGGTACTCGGCGTTGGCGATGAGCCGGGTGCCGCGCCCAGGGATGGCCTGGCGGGTGACGCTGCCGACCAGGATCTCGCCGTCGACGGGCGGGGCGAAGGTCGTGTCGAAGCGGAACGGCACCGACCGTGCGACGGCGGTCGCCACGGCGTCGGCCTTCAGCTTCCGCACCTGTTCCTGCCGCGCGACGAGTTCGCCGAGGCACTCGAGCACGAACGCGCGCGTCACGGCGATGCGCTGCTCGAAGGGCAGGTAGCTGTAGGCCTCCGACAACACGCTCACGCAGTGCCGCAGGCCGGCGTAGTTGAACACGAGGCGCGGCTCGGCGCTGAAGGTGAACCAGCCGCCCTGGCGCTCGCCGCGCTCGAAGTTGCCGTAGTCGAAGATGCGCAGGCCGTGCCGGGCGAGCATGCGGGCGCGCACCGCGGGGATGTACTCGTCGTGCATGAACGACGCGAGCGGTGGCGCGACGTTGGGGCTGAGCGACGGCGAGTAGGTGAGGTGGTAGCCGTGGTAGGAGCCGTTCGTGGTGTGCAGGTCCATGAACAGGTGCGGGTCGACGTCCGCGAACAGGTGCAGGAGCGCGCGTGTCTCGGGTGCGGCGGCCTTCACGAAGTCGCGGTTGAGGTCGAGGTCCTGCGCGTTGTGGCGACGCCCGACGCCGCCATCGGGGCCGTTCTGCGACACGCGGTTGCTCGCGTCGATCTCGTCGTTGCCGTCGGCGTTGAACACCGGCACGAAGACGAGATCCACGTTGGCGAGGAGGTCCTTGTGCGCGCCGAGCACGAACTCGCGCACGAGCACCTGCACGGCCTCCTTCCCCTCCACTTCGCCCGCGTGGATGTTGGCGATGACGAGTGCGCGGAGCTTCTTGCCCTGCGCGATCGCA
The DNA here is from genome assembly GCA_964418595.1 of uncultured candidatus Brocadiaceae bacterium. Taxonomy (GTDB): domain Bacteria; phylum Planctomycetota; class UBA1135; order UBA1135; family UBA2386; genus CAYQMF01. The sequence continues at coordinate 9,044 of CAYQMF010000037.1, read as the reverse complement.
TCGGGGTCGGGGGTGTCGGCGGCGACGTACACCGCTTCGATGGCGCGTCCCTGGGTCGTCTGGCCGATGACGCGTTGCGCCAGGTGTGTGCCGCCGGGGAGTTCGCGCAGCGCCCCGAGGAAGCGCGCGACGTCGGCGTTGGTCGAGGTCTCGCGCCATTCCGTCGCCTCCGGGCGGGTGCGCGGGGCGGTCGGCGCCGCGGGGTCCTGGGCGGTGGCGGGGGTCAGGAGAAGGAGGGCGGGGACGAGGGCGCGCATGGGTCTTCGATTCGCGGCGGTCGACGGAGCGATGCGGGTGGCGTCAGAGGCGGAGGAGCGCCGCACCCCAGTGGAAGCCGGCACCGAACGCGGCGCACAGCACGAGGTCGCCGCGCGCGATCCTGCCCTCCGCACGCGCCTGGACCAGCGCGATGGGGATGGAGGCGGATCCGGTGTTGCCCAGCCGCTCGATGTTGCAGAACACCTTGGTGTCCGGGAAGCCGAGCTGCTTCGTGACGCTGTCGAGGATGCGGCGGTTGGCCTGGTGGGGCACGAAGAGCGCGATGTCTTGGGGATCGACGCCGGTGCGGTCGAGCACCGCGCGCGCGGCCTCGCTCATCCGGTGCACTGCCTCCTTGAACACCTCGCGTCCATCCATCTGCACCACGAGGTGCTGGCCGGTCTGTGCCGCTTCGAGGGTGAACGGCGCGCGCGTCCCGCCGCACGTGCGCCCGAGGATGTCGGCGCGACTGCCGTCGGTGCCCATCAGGAAGTCGATCAGTGCCGTGCCATTGTCGGTGGGACCGATCACCGCCGCCCCGGCGCCGTCGCCGAACAGCACGCACGTGTTGCGGTCGTTCCAGTCGAGCAGGCGCGAGATCAGTTCGATGCCGCACACGAGGATGCGCTTGTCGCCGGCATGTGCGCGCGCGCGCGCGACGTCGAGGGCCTGCAGGAAGCCGGCGCAGCCGGACCCCGCGAGGTCGTAGGCGGGCACCTGGCGGGCGCCGAGGCGGTGTTGCAGGTAGGCGGCGGTGTCGGGGCAGTAGACCTCCGGGGTGTCGGTGGCGACCACGATCTCGTCGATGGCATCGATGCCGAGGCCGGCGTCGGCGAGCGCGGCCGTCGCGGCATGCTGGCCGAGGTCGACCGTGGTCTCCCCGGCGGCGGCGAAGCGGCGTTCGCGGATCCCGGATCGCTCGACGATCCATTCGTCGCTGGTGTCGACCAGGGTCGACCACTCGGCGTTCGTCATGACGCGCTCGGGCACGTACGACCCGAGGCCGAGGATGCCGAGGGGATGAGCCATCGGCAGCGTTGTACGGGAGGCCGGCGCGCGCCGACAGTCCATCCTTGCCCGTGGGTCACTCCCGGCGACACTCTCTCCGCGTGACGACGCAGCCCGCCAGATCCAGGCGAGGGGGCCTCTCCGTGGTCGGGGTCGCCCTCGCGACGCTGCTGGTCGCCGGCCTGCCCGGTCGTAGCCCCGGTCAGGATCCGGACGCAGGCGGGGTGGTGGCGCCCGCCGCCGCCGCGGGATGGATCTGGCTGCTGTGGGGACTCGTCGGCGTCGGTGCCATCTTGCTGGTCGTGCTCACCTGGAACCGCAGCCTCGCACGCCGTGTGGCCCAGCGGACTGGCGAACTCGCCGCCGAGCGAGCCATGCGCGAACGCAGCGAACGGCTGGCGACCCTGGGCACGCTCATCGCGAGCGTCGCGCACGAGGTCAACAACCCCAACCACGCGATCATGCTCAACGCACCGGTGCTGCGCGACGCGTGGCGCGATGCGTTGCCGATCCTCGACGCGCACGCGGCGAAGCATCCGGAGTTCTCGCTGGGATCCGTGCCGTTCCAGGAGATGCGCGAAGACGTGGTCCGGATGACCGGGGAGATCGAGCGCTCGGCGGTGCGGATCCGCGACATCGTGGCCGCGATGCGGGGCTACGCGCGCCCGCAGATCGACGCGGAGCAGACGATGGTCGACTTCGGCGCGGCCGTGAACGACGCGATCAGGAACCGGCGAGAGCTGATCGAGGCCGCGTGCAGGTCGTTCACGGTGGCGGTTCCGGATCACGCCGTCCTCGTGCTTGGCAGCAAGCTCCAGCTCCAGCAGCTCGTCACGCAGCTCGTGTGCAATGCATGCGCCGCGCTCACCGATGCGATGCAGGCAATCCGTGTGTCGCTTCACGTCGAGCGCGCGTCGGGCATGGCCGTGCTCCGCATCCAGGACGGCGGGCGCGGCATCCCACGCGAACGGTTGCCCGACATCCTGCGACCCTTCACGGCCTCGCGTGGTCATGAAGTGGGCCTGGGGCTGGGCCTGCCGATGGCGGCCTGGATCGTGCAGCAGCACCGCGGCAAGCTGGCGATCGAGTCGAGCGTGCTGGCGGGCACCGACGTGACGGTGACCATCCCGCTGGCCGGCGGGTGAGCCCTACCCGGGCGCGTCCAGGCCGCGCTCGCGCAGGACGCGTTGGCGATGCAGCTCGTCGGGGCGCCGGTGGATGCGATCCGCCTGGGCCTCGCTGAGGTGGCGCGGCCCGCCGAAGGCCATCGTCCCGTGCAGCACGCGCGCGACCTTGCTCGACATCGCGGTGAGGTCGAGGGCCTGACGCGCCGTCGCGCCGAGGGTCACGAGGCCGTGCGACTGCATCCAGATCGTCCGCGGCGGCTCGCCGTGTTTCGCGGCGTGGCGGTCGATGCCTTGCGCGACGACCCGGGCCAACGGCACACCGGGATCGGCGTAGGGGACGAGGAGAGAGGCGATGCCGCACACGACGATCTCGTCGGGGAAGATCCGACCGGCAAGGATCGACTCGAAGGTGAGCGAGCACGTGATCGCGTTCACCGCGGTCGGGTGGGTGTGCGCGACGAAGCGCACGCCCGGCGCACGCAGGCAGACCGCGTGGAGCAGGGTCTCGATCGATGGCGTCTGCGTGGCCTGCGGATCCGACCGCGCCGCAGCGAGGCGGCGCCTCACTTCGTCGTCGCCTGCGGTCCCGGCCTCGAGGAGAGAGAGGACGTGCGCAAAGCGAACCGCCACGAAGCTCGTCGGCGACGCCGCCCGCAGTTCGCTGCCGCTCGCCTTCACGAGGAAGGTCTCGTCGTCGAGCACGGCGGAGGTGTTGCCCTCGCCGAGGATCACCCAGTCGTGCTCTGGCCGCCCGAGCTCCTTGGACATCTCGACGAGCGCGTGGGTCGGGTCGTGGGCGGGCATCGGCGCGGGCGCGCAGCTTGCGAGATGCTGCACGCTGCCGCAAGCGGTTGCCTGGTGGACGGCACGGTTCGTGCTTGTGTCGGCTCCTGCTCATCTAAGATCTCATTGCCATGACCCGATCCGTCGCCTCGCGGCGTGCGCTCGTTGCCCGCGTCGTCCTCCTGCTCGCCCCTGTCATCATCATCGCCGCCTGCGCCACGACCAACGGGTCCGCCCGCGCGCTGCTCGGCCCGATCACGGCTGCCGGGGCGCACGCGCAAGAGGTCATGAAGAGCCGGTTCTGCGCGGAGTGCCATCCGGCGATCTACGCGGAGCACGAGCAGAACACGCACGGTCGGGCGTTCACCGACGAGGAGGTGCGGATCGGGACGGGCCGCTTCGACCACGGCGACTGCATCCGCTGCCACACGCCGCGGCCGATCTTCGAGACCGGCATCGGCAACAACCCGGTTCGCCGACACCACAATCTGGAAGAGGGGAACACCTGCATGACCTGCCACTGGAAGCCCGACTACGACTACGGGCAGTTCCATGGCGGAGCGCAGTGCCGCGACGCCTTCCATCCGCAGGTGGGGACGGTGGAAGCCTGCGCGTCATGCCATCGCAACCACGGCACGCCGTACCAGTGGGAACTCGCGCCTGCGGGCAAGGCTGCCGGGAAGGACTGCATCGACTGCCACATGGCGTCGGTGATCCGGCCGGTCGCCGTGGGCCAGCCTCCCAAGCGCGTGCGCAGCCACGGGTTTCCAGCCTCGCGGAGTGAGTCGCAGTTGCGGCGCGCGTACGCCTACGAGCCGAGGATCGACGGCAACGAGGTCGTGGTGCGGATCGAGAACCGCGGCGCGGGGCACAACTTCCCGACCGAATTGAAGCAACGCAGCGTCGAGTCGCTGGTGGTGGTGCGCGACGACGCGGGCAAGGAGATTGCCCGGTCACGCATGGTGTTTCGGGATCCCTACAAGCGCCCGTACGGACTCGAGTTGCCGGTCAACACCCAGATCCCGGCCGGGCAGAGCCGCGAGCACCGGGTGCCCATCGGCGTCGCTGCCGGCACGGTGACGACGGAGCTGCACTACAAGCTGTACTTCCCCATCGAGGACAACCATCCGGAGCTGGCGCGTCAGCTCGAGACCAGGACCCTGCCGTTCACTGGGATCGCGCCGTCGAACAAGGCGGTGGAGTCGGAGCCCGAGGTGAAGGTCGTGGTCCCGGAGGGGATCACGGTGCAACAGGCCGGAGTCGCCGATCTCGTCGACTACGCACGGCCGCCGATCGGCACGGTCGCGGTCGACATCCCCATGGGTGACGACGCGGCGTCGATCGGGCGGCTCATCGACCTGTTCCAGTTCCCGGTGCCGGAGGCCAACGGCAAGGCCCGTGATCGGCTGGTGCAGATCGGCGCAAAGGCCATCCCGCAACTGATCACCGCGCTGGGGTCGTGGGACAACAAGACCTTCAACCAGGCGCAGGCCGTGCTGCGAAAGATCGGCGCGCCGGCCGCGCCGGCCCTGGTTGCGGCCCTGGATCACGCCCAGCTCTACGTGCGGTTGCACGCGCGCATGGTGATCGCCGACACGGGGCTCGGGAAGGACGCGGGCGCGATCCCGGCGCTCGTGCGCGGCCTCGCCTCGCGGCAGGCGCTCGACCGCAGTTCGGCGATCGAGACGCTCGCCGCGCTGGGCGCCAAGACGCAGGCCCCGGCGATCCGCGTCGGGCTTGCCGACGCGGATCCCGACGTGGTCCGCGCGGCGGCGCAGGCGCTCGCCGAACTCGGCGATGCCGAGGCGGTGCCGGCGATCGTCGAAGCCCTGGAACGCGCATCGTGGCCGGAAACGCGCCGCGACCTCGCGGAGGCGATCGCGCTCCTGGGGTCGACGGCGGGGATCCCGACGCTGCTCGCGGGACTCGACTACCCTGACGACCTGATCCGCGAGAAGTACTTCGAGGCGCTGTTCCGGGTGACCGGGCGCCACCTCGGCTACGACCCGCTCGCGCCGCGCCCGGAGCGCCAGGAGGCGATCGCGCGCCTGCAGCACGCGTGGGCGGAGAACGGGGGCGTGACGTGGCTGCGTCGCCTCGAACTGCCGGATCACGAGACCGACCATCGGGCCTTCAAGCTGGTGGAGCAGCTCGGGGGTGGCACCGGACTCGTCCCCGCGGGCGACGACGCGAAGATCCTCGCGGAGCTGATCGGGATGGGGGAGCGGGCGGTGCCGGCGCTGGTGCTCGGCCTGAAGTTCCCGTCGGGGTTCGCGGAGAAGCGCGCGCGGGTCTGCGACGCGCTCGGGCAGATCGGCAGCCGCAACTCGGTGCCGGCCCTGATCGCTACGCTGCGCGACCCGGTCGTGTCGGTGGCGGCGTGGGCTTGCCTCGCGCTCGAGCGGCCTGCCGACCCGGAGTCGGTGCCCGCGCTGGCCCGCTACCGCGACCGCATCCTGTCGCTCGACGCGGCGGGACGCCTGCCGCCCACGGCCGGCTCGCGTGATCAGTTGCTGGCACAGGCGTCACGGACCCGGCTGCTGGCCGGCGACCGGCGCGCGGCCCAGGAACTCGTGGACCTGCTGCTGTCCGCCGAAGCCGGCGCGCGTCGCGCCGCGATCGACGGGCTGGCCCGCAAGTATGGGGAGACGCGCGGCTACGACGCCGAAGGCTCGGACGCCGAGCGACGGGCAGCCGCGATGCGCTGGGCGCAGTAGGGATCCATCGCAGCCCACCCGGGCAATTCGGTGGGTGACGGGGCCGCGGCGAGGCGGGATCCTTCCACGCCGATGCTGCTCCGTCGCACGGTCCTTGCCGCCGCTCTCCTTCCACTCGCGATCCACGCCCAGGCGCCGACCACGGCCCCGCCAGCGCCGCCACCCGGGCTCGACCAGATCGACCGCGCCGACCTCCGCGCGCATGTCGAGACGCTTGCCGCCGATGGCATGCGCGGTCGCCTGACCGCGACTCCGGAACAGGAGCGCGCCGCCGACTACATCGCCGAGCTCTTCACGGCGCTGGGCCTCGAGCCGATCGGCGACGAGGTCGACGGCAAGCGTGGCTTCCGGCAGCTCTATCCCGTCGCGCGCACCGGGCTCGGCGAGGGGGCGCATCTCGCCGTGGGCGAGAGCCGGCTCGGGAGCGGGTTTGCGGTGATCCCGACGCGGCGCGAGGAGAGCGTGCAGGCCGCCGGTCCGCTCGTGCTCCTCGAGCCCGGCGCGCGGGCGCTGCCACTCCTCGACGGCAAGGTGCCGCTCCTGTGCATCAAGACCCTCACCGGGAAGGGGCGCGACATCAACCAGCAGTTCGGCTTCGCGTTCCCGGCGCTGCAGCGGCTCGCGCCGGTCGTCCGCAACGTGCAGAAGGCAGGGGCCGGCGTGTTGCTCGTGGGGCTCTTCGACGACGACGCGGCGCTCGCCAACGTGCTCGCATACATGTCGATTGCCCCTGGCAAGCCGATGGTTCGCCCGCGCGGCGAGCTGCGTGCGATCGTCGGTGGCGATCAGATGGGGGGCCTGGGCGGGATGCTGGGCGGCAGGCTGCCGGTCGTGTTCCTCAGCGCGGCGACGACCAAGGCCGTGCTCGCGGGCGGTGGCGTCGATGTGGCGGCCATGCGCACGTTCGTCGATCAGGACGGTCCGGCCCCCGCGCTCGTCGGGGAAGTGCGCGTCGGCGTCGACCTGCCCCTGCACCGCGAGGATGCAGAGGCGTGCAACGTGGTCGCGGTCCTGCGCGGCGCGGACGAAGGCCTGCGCGAGGAGGCGGTGGTGTTCTCGGCGCACATGGACCACGTGGGATCGCGCCTCGATGGCGATGCCTTCAACGGCGCCGACGACAACGCATCGGGGACGGCCGGCCTGCTCGAGATCGCCCAGGCGTTCGCGCGCACGGAGCCGCGACCGAAGCGTTCGGTGATCTTCCTCTCGGTATCGGGCGAAGAGCTCGGGTTGTGGGGCTCGGCGTGGTACGCGGAGAACCCGACCTGGCCGCTCGAGAAGCTCGTGGGCAACGTGAACACCGACATGATCGGCCGCGGCGGACCCGACGCCGCGCTCGGGCAGGTGATGCTGACCCCGAGCCACGAACACTCCCAATACTCGAGCATGGCGCGCACCGCTGCGGAGGCGGCGGCGACGATCGGGATCGATGTGCTCGCCGACGACAAGTTCTTCGAGCGCAGCGACCACTACAACTTCGTGAAGAAGGGCATCCCGGCGGTCTTCTTCTGCTGCGCGGGCGAGCACGCCGACTACCACCAGGTGTCCGACCACGCCGACCTGCTCGACGACCAGCAGATGGAGAAGACCGCGCGCCTCGCCTACTGGGTCGGGCGTGCGGTCGCGGACGCATCGGAGCGCCCGACGATCCTCGGGCGGCGCAGCGACTGGTTCGGCGAAGCGAAATCCCGCCGTCGGTAGGCCCCGCCCAAGGCCCGAGGCATGGCCTTGATTTCTATATCAGAATATTCTGATATAGAGACGTGCCCGGACCTGGCCCCGCCGTCGTCGACCGCCTCCCGCAGGTGCTGAAGCTCCTGTCGGACCCGGTCCGGCTGCGCCTGCTCGCCGCGCTGCACCGCGCCGAGCTGGCGGTGCAGGAGCTGGTCGGACTCACCGGGCTCGCCCAGAGCCGGGTCAGCAACCACCTGGCGCTCATGCGCCGCGCGGGGCTCGTGACCGATCGGCGCGAAGGGACGTGGGTCTTCTACCGCACTGCGCCGCCGGCTGCCGAGCGCGCGTGGTCGCCCGGCCTCTTCGAGGCCGCGGTGCGCCCGTACCTCGAGAGCGAGGCGGGCCGCGCCGACGCGGTGCTGCTCGAGCGGGTGCGCGAGGAGCGCCGCCAGCAGAGCCGCGCCACCCACGATCGCCTCGCCGCGAGCTGGGCGGAAGTCGGCCAGGAGTTCAAGACCGGCGCCGTGCGCGCAGAGGCCTGGGGGGCGCTCGTGCCGCGCGCGCTGACGGTCGCCGACCTCGGCTGCGGCGCGGGCTACCTCAGTGAGTACCTCGCGGGCCGCGGCGCGCGGGTGATCGCGGTGGACCATGCGCCGGCGATGCTCGCCGCGGCGCGGGCGCGCCTGCCGGCGACCGTCGAGTGCCGGCGGGGCGAACTCGACGCGCTGCCGCTGCGCGACGGCGAGGTCGACGCCGCGTTCGCCAACCTCGTGTGGCATCACCTCGCCGACGGGAGTGCCGTCGCGCGCGAGATCGCGCGCGTGCTCGCCCCGGGCGGCCGCGTGGTGGTGACCGACATGCTTCCGCACGACGAAGAGTGGATGCGCGACGTGATGGGCGACCTGCGCCTGGGCGTCGAGCCCGACGCCGTGCAGGCCTCGCTCACCGACGCGGGCTTCCTCGACATTTCCTTCCAGCCGTTGGACGACATGTACGTCGTGCGCGGCAAGAGTGGCCGCAAGGCGGCCTTTCCCCTGTTCCTGGTCAACGGTCGCAAGGGCGACCGGCGCTGACCATCCCTGCAACCGACGAGACACATGACGACGACCCAGAAGAAGCTTCCCTACAAGGTCAAGGACATGGCGCTGGCCGCCTGGGGCCGCAAGGAGATCCAGCTCGCCGAGAACGAGATGCCCGGCCTGATGGCGATCCGGAAGAAGTACGCCGCGAGCAAGCCGCTGAAGGGCGCGCGCATCGCCGGCTGCCTGCACATGACGATCCAGACCGCGGTCCTGATCGAGACCCTGAAGGAGCTCGGCGCCGACGTGCAGTGGAGCTCCTGCAACATCTTCTCGACCCAGGACCACGCCGCCGCGGCGATCGCGGCCAGCGGCACGCTGGGCCGCGCCTGGAAGGGCATGATCCTGCAGGAGTACGACGGGTGCATCGAGAAGACGCTCGACTTCCCCGCCGGCAA
>CAYQMF010000036.1:0-52663 GCA_964418595.1 uncultured candidatus Brocadiaceae bacterium | reverse complement strand
GCGTGCGTCGCCGCCGGCGCGAGCCTCGTCACGCATCTCTTCAACGTGATGGGTCCCCTCCACCACCGCGAGCCCGGCATCGCCGGCCTCGCCCTCGACACGCCCGCGCTCTCGGCGTCGCTCATCTGCGACGGCGTGCACGTCGACCCGGTGATGGTGCGCCTCGCCTTCGCGGTGCTCGGCGTCGACCGGACCATCCTCGTCAGCGACGCGGTCGCCGCCGCGGGACAGCCCGACGGCACCTACCGGCTGGGCAGCGTCGAGGTCACCGCGCGCGCCGGGGTCGTGCGCAACGCCGCGGGCGAACTCGCCGGATCCGCTCTGACCATGGCGCTCGCCGCGCAGCGCTTCCTCGCCTACCTCGGCGACCGCGTCGGCCCGTGGACCCTGGCGCGCGTCGCCGCCACGAACCCCGCCCGCCTGCTCGGTCGCACCGGGTTCGGCACGATCGCGGTCGGCAGCCGCGCCGCCTTCACGCTCGCGCACCGCGACGGCACGTTCACCGCGCTGCGGTAGCGCCGGGGCTCAACCGCCCGGCTCCGCGGCCGGCCGGCACACGGCGAGCGTCGGCGCATCCTGCTCGCAGGTGAGCCCGAAGCTCCCGCGCGCCGACTGCGGGTGCACGACGTCGCTGCCGCCGCCCGGCCGCGTGACGTAGTCGATCGAGAACGCCACCGTCCCGCGCCCCGGCTCGCCCGTCGTCACCCCGCGCGCCACCGCGTACTCGCCTTCGACGACCGCGTCGTAGGTCAGGTCGACCGCGAGCGCCGTCCCCGAGGCGTTGGCAAGCCGGACGCGCACCGCGACCTCCTGATGCAGGCGGGCCCCCGGCGTGAGCACGAGGGGGAACTTGATCGAGCAGTCGGAGTACGCCCGCAGCCGCAACTCCAACGGTGCGGCCTTCGCGACCGGCACCCCCGGCAGCGCCCACTCCTCGCGATCGCCGCGGTCGAGGTCGCACACGAGGAGTCGCCGACCGTCCGCGGCGGCGACGAAGAGCCGGCGCCCATGCAGCGCCAGCGCCACCGGCGCCGTCACCGCGTGGCGCGCGTCGAGGATGGTCGCGACCGTGCCAGCCGCGAGGTCGACGCGGCACACGCGATCGTTGCCGCGATCGGCCACGAGCAGGGACTCGCCGTCCCACGCGAGGCCCGCGGGCTGGCGGAAGCGCGCGGTCGCCGCCGCACCGTCGCCCGAGCCGCCCGCGAAGCCCGCGCCGGCGACCAGGGTCGTCACGCGCCGGGTCGCGAGGTCGACGACGCGCAGCGAATGCGAACCCGCGTCGCAGAACGCCAGCCGGTCGCCCGCGCGCGCCAACGCGGCCGGTTGCGCGAGCGTCGCCTTCGCCGCCTCGCCGTCGCTGTCGCCGCGCGCGCCGCTCCCGGCCGCCACCTCGAGGTCGCCGCCCTCCAAAGACCCATGCAGGATCTGGTGTCCGAGCGCCGAGGCCACGAAGCACTCCGACGCATCGCCCACCACCGCCGAGGGCGCCGGCAGCGCGCGGCGGATGCCAGAGGTATCGCGCGTGCCGCTGCCGGCGATCGTCGACACGGCAAGGCTCACCGCATCGATCGCACGCAGAACGTGGTTGCCGCCGTCCGCGACGACGATCCGCGCGCCCGCGACTGCCACGGCGCACGGCGCGAAGAACGCCGCCTCCCCGCTCGCCCCGTCGCACGCCCCCGGTCGGCCGCAGCCGACCTCCGCGCGCAGCGTCGCGTCCTCCAGATCGAGTGCGAGCACGCGGTGATGCGCGGGGTCGGCGACCCAAAGCCAGCTGCGAGCCGCGTCCACGGCGAGACCCGCACACCGCGTCACGGGCTCCGGCGGCGCCACGCGCGGCAGGTCGGGCAGCGAGTAGCCGTACCCGCCGTACTCGACCTCCGCGAGCAGGGTCTTCACCGCCTGCGCGAGCGCCGTCGCATCGACCTCCCCGGCGCCGTGGTAGCGCACCCGCCCGGTGCCATCGACGAGCACCAGCGTCGGCCACGCGACGCACTCGTAGCCGCCGAAGACCGCGCGTTCGGGATCCAGGAAGACTGGGACCCGCACCGCTCTCTCCGCACAGGCATCGGCCACCACCACCGCGTCGGCATCGAGCGGCACCCGCGGCGACGCGACCCCGATCACCGCCAGCGGCCGACCGGCGAAACGCCGGTCGAGCCAGTCCACCGTCGAGAGCGCCTGGCGCGAGTGCGCACAGCTCGCCGCCCAGAACAGGAGCAGCACGACGCGGCCGGCGAGGTCGTGGCGCAGGTCGACCGGCGCCGAGAGGTGCAGCCACTCGCCCGCGGGGAGTTCAGGCGCGGGGTCGAGTGGGCGCATCGAAGGAGGGAGCGAAGGGGCCGGCCATCGCACGCACGGCGGCGGCGAACGCCGCGTGCTCGGCGTCGGCATCGAGCGCGGGCAGGCGGGCCGGCCGGAACCGCGCGAACAGCGCGAACGCGCGCGCGACCGCCTCGGGTTCGGTCGGGGGGCCCTGCACCTGGAACAGGCGACGCAGCATGAGGTCGGTGAAGGTAACCGCGCCCTCGCGTTGCACCGCCCACGCGATCTCGGCGCCGAGGAGGTCGCGCCCCTCCGCGAACGGCGCCAGCACCTCCGGGTCGCCGTCCGCCAGCGCGCGCACCGCGGACGCGTTCGACCCATGCCGCCACCACAGGGGATCGAGCGGCTCGTGCGGACCTTCCCCGCCGGGCAACGGTTCGCTCCGTGAGGGCGAAGGATCCTTGCGCCCGAGCAGGCGGTTGACGGTGCGCTCCGCGTAGGCGCGGTGCGTGGTGAGCTTGCCGCCGACCGCCGTGTGCAGGAGCCCCGCACTGCACGCCTCGGTGTGCAGGAACGCCTCGCGGTTCAACTGTCCGGCCGGCCCCTTGGCCGCGGGCAGCGCCCGCCATCCCGTGTAGGCGAAGCGCACGTCGCCGCGCTGCGGCGGCACCTCGAGCAGCTTGCCGAGCGCCGCGAGCACGTAGTCGGCGTCGGGTGTGGCGAAGTCGGGCGTGTCGGTGGCCGCGACCTCGTCGACCTCGGTCGTCCCGCACACCACGCCGTGCCGGTGCGGCACCACGAACTGGATCCGCCCGTCGGCGAGGAACGCGCCGAGTGCGGTCTCGACTTCGCCCATCGGCGGCAGCACGAGATGGCTGCCGCGGCTCACGCGCACGAGCGGTGCGGCATCGACACCCAGCCGCGCGCGCAGCCGGTCGACGTGCGCGCCGGTCGCGTTGAGGATCGCTTCGGCGCGCACCGTCACATCGCCGCCCGCCACGTGATCGCGCAGGACCACGCCGCCCGCGGCGAGCCCTACCACCTCGGTGTGGTTGCACAACCGCGCGCCGGCCCGCGCCGCGGCGTGCAGCACCGCCAGGGTCAACCGCAGGTCTTCGGTCGCCGCGTCGTAGAACACCACGCCCCCCCGCAGCCCCGCGCGACGCAGGCCGGGGAAGACGCGAAGGCAGCCGTCGACGCCGTGCGCGACCGGTCGGGGCAGGGTGCTGCGACCGGCGAGCCATGAGTAGATGCGCAACCCGAGCTTCAGCAGGAACGGCGAGCGTCCTGCGCCCGCGTAGAAGGGCATGAGCATCGGCAGCGGCCGCACCAGGTGCGGGGCGAGGCGCAGCAGCCGCTCGCGTTCGTGCAGCGCCTCGTACACGAGGCGCAGGTGCCCCTGCTCCAGGTAGCGGACGCCACCGTGGATCAGGCGCGAGCTGCGCATGCTCGTGCCGCAGCCGTAGTCCTCGCGCTCGACGAGGACCACGCTCCGCCCGCGCAGGGCCAGTTCGCGCGCCAGCGCCGCGCCCTGGATGCCACCGCCGACGACGAGGAACTCCACGCGCTGGCCGGCGAGCTGGCGAGGGTCGAACCGCACGCGCGCAGCGTAGGAGGAACGTGCAGCGAGTCCACGCCACGCCCGCCCCTTGCCACCGGCTCGCCCGGCGCGGTACGAAGGTGGCTCGACCACATGCACTCCTCCGCCCAGCGTGTGCCCGCCTGGCTCGCGGCCAGCATGGCGACGCTCGCGCTCAGGCGCGGCGAGCGGGTTCTCGTGTGCGACGACCTCCCGGCGAACGCCGCCGCCCAGCTCGCGCGCTCCGTGGGCTCCACCGGCATCGTCGTCGTCGCCGTGCGCCGCCCCCGCGTCGACCTGCATGAAGTTGCGGGCGCGACCCGCAACCTGCGCGTGGTCGACGTGCACCTGACCGCCGCGAGCCGACACGACCTTGGGCGCTTCGACGCGTGCCTTGCCGCGCCGACCCTGGCCTGCGCCGAACCCGCCGCCCGGTTCGCCGGGGTCGCGCGCCACGGGCTCCGCCTCGGCGGCCGCCTAGTCCTCGACCTGCCCGGCCCCGGGGTCAACGACGATCTGCACCGCTGCCTCGCCGAGTCCGGCCACGCACGCTGCGTCGAGGCCGGGACGCTCGCGGGCTACGCGGTCGACGCCGTGCGCGAGGCGCTCGAGAGCGCGGGCCTCCGCGACGTGGCGGCGCACCTTCTCGCGAGCATGGAGACGCTCGACGACGCGGCCGCGCTGGTCGAGATGGCAGCCGCGGTGGGCGACGCGAGCGTCGACCTCGCCGCAGTTCACATCGTGGCCAGTGCGATCCTGGCGGGACGCGCCGAACCGGTGCAGTCGGTGTGGCGAAGGGTGCGTGCCGCCGCGCGGCGGTGAGCCAGGTACGAAGACCGAAGAAAAAGCGGCGCGAATCGGCCTCGTCGCCTCACAACTCTTGGAGCGCGGCCATCCCGAACGAGCGCGCTCAGCAGAGATGGACACCGAGACGCATGGGACGACTGACACTCGGGATGAGAGGGAGCATGAGCACGCGGCGGAGTTGGCCACGACTCGACCGCATCGGGATGGCCGCAATCCACTTCCGCCCGACGAGATCGCGATCGCGTCAACGCGCGCAGCCTCGCCCAGCGCGAAATCCGCGAAAGCCGAGCGTACGGCCGACGGTTACACACCGCTCAGACAACACTAGTTGCTGCCGTGGCGCGCATGCGCGCCCGCGAGCAACGAAGAGGTCCCCGCGATGCCGTCGTTCAACCTTGCGCAAGCCAATGGTCTGCTGCCCCTCGTGAAGGCGATCGCCGCCGAGATGGCGGAGCGCCGCAGCGAGCGCCAGCGTGCGGTGCGGCTGCGCGACCAGTTGGAGGCGTGCCACTCGCCGGAGGGGCTGACGCAGGCGCTGGCGGACCTCGACTCCGCGATCCGCGAGCACGACGACGCGATCGAGAACGGGCGGCGCGAACTCGTGAAGCTGGGCCTCACCGTCCTGCGCATGAACCCGGTCACCGTCCACTTCCCAGGGCAGCCGGCGCCGGGTCAGGTGGTCTTCTGCTGGATCGAGGGCGATCACGACATCGACCACGGCCATCCGGCGGGCAAGGAGCTGGACCCGCGCCTGCCCTTGCGCATCCGCCGCGCGACGTGACCCCCTGGGCGACGCGACGCGGGCTTTCGGCGGGCAGAACGCTGGCACCCCCACCGCCCCCGCGCGAAGCTTGGCGGTGATGTTCCACCACGTCGAGCTGTACCAGCTGCGCCCTGGCGTGACCCTCGACCGGGTCCGGCACGCTCGCGAACAACTCCGCCAGCTCGCCGAGTCGCTGCCCGGCGTGATCCACTTCACGGTCACGCACAACCAGGCGTCGGACCACGGCGGCTACACGCTCGCGCTGTTCTCGGCGTTCGAGAACGCGCAGGCCTACGCGATCTTCACGCGGCACCCCGACGTGCAGCGCGTGTTCGACGCCGACCTCACCCCGGTCCTCGAAGGCCGGCTGGTCGCGCAAGGGCAGGAGTCGCCGACCGACTGACTCGGCCGCGCGCGTCGCGCGCGAGGAAGAAAACGCGGTGGGCCACGGCTAGAGTGCGCGCCCCATGAAGCCAGTACGACGCGTCGCCGTGACCGGAGCCGCGGGCCAGATCGGCTACAGCCTGCTGCCCCGCATCGCGGCCGGCGAGATCTTCGGCCAGGACACCCCGGTCATCCTCCACCTCCTCGAAGTCACCCCGGTCCTGCCGTCGCTCGAAGGCGTGCGCATGGAACTCGAGGACTGCGCCTTCCCGCTCCTGCAGGGCATCGTGTGCACGGACAAGGTCGAGGTCGCCTTCAAGGGCGCGAACCTGTGCCTGCTCGTCGGCAGCAAGCCGCGCGGCAAGGGGATGGAGCGCAAGGACCTGATCCTCGACAACGGCCCGATCTTCGTGGGCCAGGGCCGCGCCATCGCCGAAGTCGCCGCGAGCGACGTGCGGGTGGCCGTGGTCGGCAACCCGTGCAACACCAACTGCCTGATCGCCATGCACAACGCGCCCGGCGTGCCGCAGGAGCGTTTCACGGCGATGACCCGCCTCGACCAGAACCGCGCCGCGGCCCAGCTCGCCCTGCGCGCCGGCGCAGCCTGGTCGGACGTGCACAACGTCACGATCTGGGGCAACCACAGCAACACGCAGTACCCCGACTGGCACCACGCCACGATCAAGGGCCAGCCGGCGGCGAAGGTGATCCACGACGACGCGTGGTTGCGCGGGGCCTTCATCGGCACCGTGCAGGAGCGCGGCAAGGCGATCATCGACGCCCGCGGCAAGTCGTCGGCGTTGTCGGCGGCGAGCGCCGCCATCGATCACGCCCGCGATCTCTACCGGCCGACGCCCAAGGGCCAATGGACATCGCTCTGCGTGCGCAGCCAGGGCGAGTACGACCTGCCCAAGGGGCTCATCACCTCGTACCCCTGCACCACCGACGGGCAGGGCAACTGGAAGATCGTGCCGGGGCTGTCGGTCGACGCGTTCTCGCGCGAGAAGATCGCGCGCACGATCGCCGAGCTCGAGGAAGAGCGCAGCATCGTCAAGCACCTGCTCGGGTAGGCGGGCGTGCGGCCCGTCGGCTCATGAGCCCCGTCGAGCTCTGCTGGCTGCTCGTCGCGGGCTTCGCGATGGGCGCGATCAACAACCTCGCGGGCGCCGCGGGCGTGCTCGGATTGATGGCCTTCGAGCTGGCGAGCGGGCTGTCGCCTGCGCTGGCCAACGGCAGCCTGCGCCTCGCCGCGATCGGCATCGGGCTCGGCGGCTGGCTCGGGTTCCACAGCAAGGGCCTGCACATCGAGCGGCGGGCGTGGCTGCTCGCGCTGTGCACCGTGCCCGGCACGCTGCTCGGCGTGTACCTGGCCCTCGAACTGCCGGAGTGGGTTTGGCGCGGCTACCTGCTGGTGGTCATGGTCGCCGTCCTGATCCAGCAGGTGCGCAACCGCAACATCGCGCTCGCCGCTCCCCGCAGGAGCCCCTGGCTCGCGTTCCTCGGCCTTTCGATCGTGGGCATGCACATGGGCTTCGTGCAGGTCGGCACCGGCCTCGTCGCGATCCTCGCCCTGACCGCGTTCTACAGCCGCGACCTCGTGGCGGTGAACACCTGCAAGATGGCGCTGGTCCTCGTGTCCGCGATCGTGAGCGTCGCCCAGTTCGGCGCGCACGGCGCGGTCGCCTGGCCCCCCGCCATCGCGCTCGCCATCGCCGCGACGCTCGGCAGCTTCCTCGCCAGCCGCTGGAGCATCGCCAAGGGTCACGCCGGCGTGCGCGTGGTGGTGCTGGTGATCACCGTCGTCGTCCTCGGCCGTCTGGTCTGGCAGCTCCTGCACTCCTGATCACGCCACCGCGAGCCAGCCCGCTGCGCACGCGAGGCTCGCCAGGGTGATCGGGATGCCGACGCGCGCGTGCTCGGCGACCCAACCGCGCGCCACGGGCTCGACGCCGCACCGGCGCGCCTGCTCGACGACGATGAGGTTGGCGATGCTGCCCACCAGGAACAGGTTGCCGGCGAAGGTGCTGCCGAGTGCGAGCACCGCACCGGCATCCGGGTGCGTCGCGACCGGGAGCAGGAGCATCACCGCCGGCACGTTCGACACGATGTTCGAGCCGACGACGGTGAGCACGAACAGCGCCGCGGGCGCCGCCGGATCGACGCCGAGGTCGCGCACCCACTGCAGCCCCGCGGCCAGATGCCCGCTCGCCGCGAGCGCGTGGTTCACCACGAACAGCCCGAAGAACAACAGGCAGAGCTGCCAGTCGACCAGCCCGAGCATCTCGTGCGAGGCGAGGCGGCGCGAGCACAACAGCACGCCGGCGACGGCGAGCGTCACGACCTCGCGCGGCCAGCCCGTGGCGAGGAACGCCACCATCAGCAGGGCGAGCGCAGCGAGGCCCTTGCCGGTCTGCCAGCGGTCGAGCGCGCGCAGGGTCGCGGCCGCGGGTGGCAGCTCGCGCGCGAAGCGCCCCCGGTACGCAAGGCACAGGAGCCCCCACGCCAAGAGCAGGCTGAGCAGCACCGGTGGCAGGGCCGAGAGCAGATAGCCCGAGAACGACATCGCCAGCCGCTGGCCGATGAGCATGTTCTGCGGGTTGCCGATGAGCGTCGCCGCCGACCCGATGTTCGACGCGGCCATCAACGCGAGCAGGAACGGCACCGGGTCGAGCCCGCGTCGCTGGCAGATGTCGACGAGGACCGGCGCCATCGCCAGGCACACGATGTCGTTGACCAGCAAGGCCGACAGTCCGCCCGCCGCGAGCACGACCCACAGCATCAGCACCTGCGGCTGCCCGCCGCTCCGCGCCAGGCGCAGGGTCACCGCCGTATAGAAGCCCCCGAGCCGGAGCTGCGCGGACACGACCATCAACCCCACGAGCAGGGCGATCGTCGGCACGTCGGCCGCCGCCCACGCCGCATCCAGGCCGAGCGCGCCAGACGCCACGAGCGCAATCGCGCCCAGCAGGGCCACGCCGGTGCGGTCGAGGCGCAGCCCCGGCACGCCGCCGAGCACCATGCCCACGTACACGACGACGAAGACGGAGAGGACGACGTCCACGGCGGGACTGTCGGCAGCGGCGGGCGCGACGCAAGGCCAGCGCGCCGGATCGCGCCCCGCGCGTGCCGGCGACTGGCGCGGTCGCTATCCTGACCACCCCACCGGACGATCCCATGCTCCTGCAGTCCCTCAACCCCGGCGCGTGCAAGACCTGGCTCGTCGCCTGTGACCGTTCGCGCGAAGCGATGCTCGTCGACCCGGTGCTCGACCACGTCGACGCCTACCGCCGGATCCTTGCCGACGGCAACTTGAAGCTCGTGCGCGTGCTCGACACGCACACGCACGCCGACCACGTGTCGGCCGGCACCCTGCTCGCAGAGCAAGCCAAGGTACCGTACGCGATGCACCATCAGAGCCCGGTGCGCACCGCCACGGAGCACCTGCGCGAGGGCGACAGCGTCCTGTGTGGCGATGTCGCGCTGCGCGTGCTGCACACCCCGGGCCACACCAAGGACAGCATGGCCCTGCTGGGCGAGGCGACCCTGTTCACCGGCGACTTCCTCTTCCTGGGCGAAGGTGGCGCAGGCCGCACCGACCTGCTGGGCGGCGATCCTGGCGAGCACTGGGACAGCCTGCAGAAGCTCCAGGCCCTCCCGGGCGACCTCACCGTGCTGCCCGGCCACGACTACCGCGGCAACGACCACGGCCGCCTCGCCGACGAGCGCCGCCGCAACCCGCGCCTGCAGCACCGCAGCCGCGACGACTACGTGCGCTGGCTCAGCGACCTGCGCCTCGACCCCGCGGCGTGGATGCTCGACGTGCTGCGCGCCAACGCCGAGGGCCGCACCGACGCGGCGGGCCTCGCGATCCCCACCGAAGGCGCCTGCTGCGAGGTGCGCGGCGGCGACGCCCCTCCGGCGGTGCCCACGGTCGCACCCGAAGAACTCGTCTCGCGCCTGCGCGCGAGCACCGCGCCCTTCCTCGTGCTCGACGTGCGCGAACCGCACGAGTATGTCGGCGAACTCGGCCACGTCCCTGGTGCGCGCAACCTCTCGGTCAAGCAGCTCGAGGCGCGGCTCCGCGAGCTCGACGACGTCCGCGCCCGCGACCTGTTCGTGATCTGCCGGAGCGGCGCGCGCTCCGCCCGCGCCACGGACCTGCTGCGCAAGGCCGGCTTTGCGCGCGCAGTCAACGTCGCCGGCGGCATGCAGGCCTGGAGCATCGCCGGCTACCCACAGGAGTTCGGATCGGCCGACGCCAAGGGCTGACGCGATCCTTCCCACCCAAGAGACCCATGGACACGACGACCCCCCGCCCCTCCCTCCCCACCCTCAACAGCCCCGCGCCCAAGTTCACCGCGAACACGACGCACGGCCCCAAGACCCTCGACGACTTCAAGGGCAAGTGGCTGGTGCTGTTCAGCCACCCCGCCGACTTCACGCCGGTGTGCACGACGGAACTCGTCGCCTTCGCGCGCAAGCACGGCGACTTCCAGAAGCTCAACTGCGAGCTGATGGGCCTGTCGATCGACTCGGTGTTCTCGCACATCGCCTGGGTGCGCAACATCGAGGAGAAGTTCGACGTCAAGATCGCCTACCCGATGATCGCCGACCTCGACATGAAGGTCGCGCACGCGTTCGGCATGATCCACCCCGGCGCGTCGGAGACCGCCACCGTGCGCTGCGTGTTCGTCATCGACGACAAGCAGGTGGTGCGCGCGATGATCTACTACCCGATGACCAACGGCCGCAGCGTCGAGGAGATCCTGCGCCTCGTCACCTCGCTGCAGACCGCCGACAAGAACGCCTGCGCCACGCCGGAGGGCTGGACCCCGGGCAAGCAGGTGGTCGTGCCACCGCCCAAGACCATCGCCGCCGCGGAGGCGCGCATGAAGGAGGCCGGCATCGAGCGCAAGGACTGGTACCTCTCCACCAAGACCCTGTGAGCCGCGCGCGCGGAGCGTTGCTCCTGCTGCTCCTGCAGGCGACGCTCGCCGCGCAGGTGGTGGCGCCGCCGGTGGCGCCCGACGGCATCGCGGGCACGCTGTTCCTGGTCGGCGGCGGCCGGATGCCCGACGACGTCGTCGCCCGCTTCGTGACGCTGGCCGGCGGCCCCGCGGCCCGCCTCGTCGTGGTCCCCACTGCCACGAGCCGCGCCGACGACGCCGACGCGGATGCGTCGCTCGCGAGCTGGCGCGCGCGCGGCCTGCAGAGCGTGGTGCGCCTGCACACACGCGAGCGCGCGACCGCCGACCGCGACGACTTCACCGCACCGCTGCGCGACGCGACCGCGGTGTGGTTCTCCGGCGGCGACCAGAATCGCATCGCCGAGGCCTACCTAGGCACCGCCGTGGAGAAGGAGCTGCGCGCGGTCCTCGCCCGCGGCGGCGTGATCGGTGGCACGTCGGCGGGCACCGCCATCCAGTGCCGCCTCATGATCGGCGGCGGCCGGGAGGAGGCGCGCACGGCGCAGGGCTTCGACCACCTGCCGGGCGTCGTGCTCGACCAGCACTTCGCGGCGCGCTCGCGGCAGGCGCGCCTCGCCGGCGTGCTCGCGGCGAACCCGGGGCACCTCGGCCTCGGCATCGACGAGAGCACCGCGCTCGTCGTGCGCGGCCGCCGCCTCGAGGTGCTCGGCGCCGCCGCGGTGCACGCCGTGCTCGCGCCCGGCGCGGGGCGACCCGCAACCACCCAGGAGCTGAAGGCGGGCGCCGTCGCCGACCTCACCGCGCTGCGGCGCGCGGCGCGCGATCGCATGGGCCCGGAGTTCCCACCCGCGGTGCTTGCGCCGGCGCGCGTGCCGGCGGGAGCGCTCGTCATCGCCGGCGGCGGCCGCCTGCCGGCGGAGGTCGTTGCGCGCTTCGTGGAGCTGGCCGGTGGGCCCGACGCCTCCATCGTCGTGCTGCCCACGGCCGTGCCCGACCCGGCGCCCGGCCGCGCCGCCAGCGAAGACCAGCTCTTCGTGCGCGCCGGCGCGCGCAACGTCACCGTGCTGTGGCAGCGCGGCCAGGCGACGCAGGGCGAGGAGTTCGTCAGCGCGCTCCGCCACGCCACCGGCGTGTGGTTCGGCGGCGGCCGGCAGTGGCGCTTCGTCGACGCGTACGACGGCACCGGCGCCGTCGAGTTGTTCCACGACGTGCTGCGCCGCGGCGGCGTGATCGGCGGCAGCTCCGCCGGGGCGACCATCCAGGCCGAGTACATGGTGCGCGGCCATCCGCTCGGCAACGAGACGATGATGGCCGAGGGCTACGAGCACGGGTTCGGCTTCCTTCCCGGTTGCGCGATCGACCAACACTTCACGCAGCGCAAGCGCGAGCGCGACCTCGCGAGTGTGATCGCGCGCTTCCCGCAGCTCCTCGGCATCGGCATCGACGAAGGCACGGCGCTCGTCGTGCAGGGCAACGTCGCCACCGTGTCCGGCGAGCACGCCGTCCACTTCCTCGACCGCGGCGCGGCGCACGCCGACGCGGCAACGACGCCCACGCGCGTCGGCGCCCGGCAGCGCTACGACCTCGTCACCCGCAAGCGACTCGACGATTGACCATGCGATCCCTCCTGCTCACCCTCGTCCTCCTCCCGGCGCTCGGCTGCGCCACCGCCGACGACGAGCTCGACCGCATCACGCAGCTCTATCGCGACGAGGCGGCCATCGAGACGCGCAACCCCGTGATCGTCCTGCACGGGATCCTCGGCGCCCGTCTCGCCGAGCGGGGTACCGACCGCGTCGTGTGGGGTGCCTTCACCGGCGACGCCGCGCAGCCGGGCACTCCAGAAGGCGCACGCCTCATCGCCTTGCCGCTCGACGAGCCGCGCGACCGGCTGCGCCCGTACGACCCGGACGCAGAGCCCGTGTACGCGACCGGTCCGCTCGAGGCGCTGCAGGTCGGCTTCCTGTTCACGGTCATCCCGGTCAAGGTCTACGCGCAGATCATCAAGTCGCTCGGGGCGGGCGGCTACAGCGACCCCGTCCTCGTCGACCCGCGCGCGCCGCGCTACGCCGACGAGCACTACACCTGCTACACGTTCTTCTACGACTGGCGCCGCGACTGCGCCGAGAACGCCGTCCTCCTCGGCCGCTACATCGAGCAGCGCCGCGCGCAGATCGTCGCCAACGCCACGCGCAAGGCGAAGGAGCTGCGCGCCACCAAGGAGCCCGCGCTGATCGCCCGCGCCGACCGCCTCGAGGCGTGGCTCGGCCGCGGCTTCAAGTTCGACATCGTCGCACACTCGATGGGCGGGCTCATCGCGCGCTATTACCTGCAGTACGGCGGGCAGATGCTGCCCGACACCGACACGCCGCCGCCCATCGACTGGGCCGGCGCCGCGAACGTCGACCGCCTCATCCTCATCGGCACGCCGAACCTCGGCAGCATGCATGCCTTCAAGGAGCTGCACGAAGGCTCGCAACTCTCGATCCTCACGCCCTTCTACAACCCGGCGATCCTCGGCTCGATGCCGGCGGTGTACCAGCTCCTGCCGCGGCCGCGGCACCAGCCGTTCCTCGACGAGGCCGGCCGCGCCGTCGACCTCGACCTCTACGACCCCGCGGTGTGGGACCGCAACGGCTGGGGCCTGATGCGACGCGACGGCGACGCGTGGCTGGCGCAACTGCGCCCCGACCTCGCGGATCCCGCCGCGCGCCGCGCCGCCGCGCTGGCGCACCTGGGCTTCTGCCTGCACCGCGCCAAGCGCCTGCACCAGGCGCTTGACCAGGTGCCGACGACCCCGTGTCCGACGGAGATCGATCTCTTCGCCGCCGACAGCTACCCCACGCTCACCCGCGCGCTCCTCCGGCGCGACGGCGAGCGATGGAACCCCGACTTCGCCGCCGGCGGCAGGCTCCTCGAACCCGGCGACCAGACCGTGCCGCGCTACAGCGCGCTCGGCGACGAGCGCGGCGAGCGCCTGTTCCGCATCGGCGCCACCTCCGCGGTGCCGTGGAACTCCGTCACGCTGCTCGACGACGACCACGTCGGCCTGACGCGGAACCGGTTGTTCACCAACAACCTGCTCTTCACGCTGCTGCAGCGCACGCCGCCGTCGTTGTTCAGTCGCTGAGGCGGGGACGAGTGCTGGGCCAGGGGCGCGGCCAACGGCCAGCGGGCACGATGGCTCACGCTCGGGTGGGCCCTATCCAGGTATCCAGGAGGGCGAACTATCGAACTATCGGTGAACACGCGGAGCAAGCTACGACCCCCCGGCCTCCCAGATCTGCGTGAAATCGAGGCCCACCAGGCCGCTCGCCCGCCACTGATCAACAAACCGATGGCTGACGAACGTCGGACTCACGCGCAGCGAGGGGACCTTGAAGACGTCGTTGTCAGCGACCACGCCGGCCCTGAGCGCATACCGGTCGATCATCATGATCTGACCGTTGGAGAAACGAACCACGGATGACGCGTCCTCGTCCATGGCTTCGATGATGTTGGTAACGTTGTAGATGCAAAGCTCGGCGTCGGCGCAACCAAGGGGCAGCAACTCGCCGTGACGGCTTAGTATCCCTCCTACCACGTCAATCGCACTCGATCGAAATACCAGTGCATGGGAGCCTAGCCACGGAGAATCCGAACGGGTCAAGCGCTTCCCCCGATCCTTCTTGACAATCTGCATCTGGATGCCACGCCAGCTCGGCAGTCTAGGAGTGCCATTCATCAGAATCGATATCTGTTCGAAACCCCCCTTGACGACGGGATGGCACAATTCGTACCCATCCATTCCAAGAGGCTCGTAGATCCCTGGCTTTGCCGTTTTCATTGACCACTCTGACCCGCCAGTCTCTTCGCAATCGCGCGCAGCGCTTCTATGGCTTGGTCTCTGCTGGTTGCGGAGGCCAACGCCTTGTTCACGGTCTCGTAGTACGCGTTAGTGTGCAGCCCTTCATGGAACCGCTTTGCAAGGAACACGCCATTCTCGGCGTCGTTGATACCAATCCCAAACCTCTCAAGCGCTTCTCGC
Source organism: uncultured candidatus Brocadiaceae bacterium (assembly GCA_964418595.1). Taxonomy (GTDB): domain Bacteria; phylum Planctomycetota; class UBA1135; order UBA1135; family UBA2386; genus CAYQMF01. The sequence goes on along the minus strand of CAYQMF010000036.1, from coordinate 37,907 downwards.
GCGGGGTCCGCCATCCTCGATTTTCCGGCAACGATATGGTGTGCGACAGAACCCGGAGACTGCGTCTGTCCCGCCTTCTTCAGGGCTCTCCCAAGTGCTCGTGATGATGGCTTTACGAAGTTCTTAGCACACGCGAGAAGCTTTTCACCAGCACTCTGCAGGCCGCGAACCGCGGTTCGCACTGCTCCAGCCATTTGAATGGCATCGAGGGCATCCCCCGCCGCTCGCAATATGTCGACTGCCAGTCTGAGGTTTGCTTCACCATCTGGGCCGAGGAAATCCCGAGGGTTTTCAATTGCTCCATTCCTAATGTCGATGGTCACTGATCCCAGTCGAGCCCCATCCTCCGATTTCAATATCACCCGGTACGTACCGTCGTCTGTTGGCAACGGTGTCTCCCCAGGCTTGTTGAACACGAAGGCCCCGTGTCCGGGGATATTGACGCTCTGCTCTCCGCCGACCTGCAGTCCGAATGGATCCCCAAGGAACGCTGGGCTGTTCCCCGCATACATGTAGCCGTTGCCGACGCCATGCACGTCGCCCCACAACCCGATCGGGTCCCCCGTCACGAACCTCCCGAGCGACGGCGAGTAGTACCGGTTGCGGTAGTACAAGAGCCCCGTCTCGCCATCGAGCCGGCGACCGGTGTAGGTGTACGGGTTCCCCAGCGGTGACCCGTTCGTGGGGTTCGTCCATGCCGACCCGTTCCAGGTGAACACCGTCACCCCGCCGAAGGGGTCGTACTCGTACTTCTCCTTCGGCACCCCGTCCGCCCCCACCAGCAGATCCACCGAGTCCTGGTGGTCCTGCTGCGGGTGGAAGTGCTGCCACGCAGACCCGGTCCACTTGCTGTAGCGGATCAGCTCGTCGATGCGGCCGCCCCACACGTACGACGCCACGGCCACCCAGCTCGAGCCGCCCCAGACGTGCTCCGCGACCTCGCGCCAGCCGTCCCAGGTCGAGTAGCGGCCGAGCTGGCCCACGAGGTAGCGGATCACGCGCCGGTTGAACGCGTCGTAGCCATAGAACGCCACCAGCTCCAGGTTGCCCTCCGCCGCGGCCAGGCCCTGGTCCTGGTTGGCGAAGCGCGCGCGGCCGGTCACGTCCGCGTAGCCACGACGCATGCGGTCGGCGGACAGGAGCGTGCTGCGCGCGCGGGCACGGATGCGCTGCAGCCGCTCGACCGGCACCGCGTAGCGCGCGCGGCCGTCGCGGCTGGCGCTCGCCTGGACCATCGCCTGCTCGCCCTCGGCGGGCGCGTACATCCACACCTCCGAGAGGCGGTTCTTGAAGTCGTACACGAAGAACCGCAGGCCGTCGGACACGAGGTTCCCCTCGCCGTCGTAGGTCAGCGTCGCGCCACCCACGTTGGTGTAGCGATGGTCGGTCACCGTGTAGGCGGTGTCCGTGGTCGTGCTGCCCACCGTCTCCTTCACGAGGTGACGGTTCTGCGCCTCGTCGAGCGGCGCCGACGACGGGGAGTACTCGATCCCCCGCTGGAAGGTCGAGATCGCGTCGAAGGCGGAGTTCGAGTGCGTGGTCCCGAACTGACTCGGGTCGACGCCGAGCTTCGTTCCGGCGAGCCGGTAGTACTCGTCGAGCTTGAACCAGTCGCCGCCGCCGCTGCCCACGCCCACGCGGTCGCGCTTGCGCTTCAGCAGGTGACCCTCGATGTCGTAGGTGTGGTCGAAGCGCGAGTGCACGGTGCTCGCCGCGATGTCCTTCGTCTCCAACGACGCGAGCCGCCGCAGCGGGTCCCAGCCGTGGTCGGTCGACAGCAGCCACGCTGCCTGCGACGCCTGTTTGCCCTGCTGCCGCTCGCGCACGCGACCGCCGACGAAGCGGTAGCGCGCGATGAACTCGTCGGTGCTTCCGCCTGCGCCGTAGCCCCAGGTGCGCCCCAACCGGTCGAGCTGGAAGGTGATCGACCCCACGCCCTCGACCGTCAGCCCGCGCCGGGTGAGCAGGTCTTCACTCCCCCCGGAGCCGTAGTCGGACGTGACGTTCAGGTCTGCCACGCCATTGCCCAGGAAGTCGAACCTCTCCCACTTCGTCCGCCCGTACTCGTCCTGCGGCTGCGTGACCTTCACCACGTGCGTCGCGAAGGTGGTCCCCGCCATCGTCGTCAGCGCGCCCAGCCCACCGAAGTCGTCGTACGCGAAGATCTCCTTCGTCGCCCACTCCGAGTGCCCGTTCAGCGACGAACTCACCCACTGCGCGAGCATGCGCCCGGACGCGTCGTAGCTGCGTTGGATCGACACTCCGTTGCCGTTCACGATCTGGGTCAACCGACTCGCGGCATCGTAGCTGAAGGTGTGGCTGAAGGCCGGGCTCGAAGACGAGTACCCGGGGAACTCCTGCGACTCCAGCCGCCACGCGCGGTCGAACCGGAAGCGCGAGACCTTGTTCTCGCTGTCGGTGCGCGTGACCAGGCCGGTCGCGAAGTCGATGAGGGTGGTGTTATCGATCTCGCCACCCGAGGTGCCCTTCTCGGTCCGCTTGCGCAGGTTGCCCAGCGCGTCGAACTCCCAGCGCAGCTCTGCGCCGATCGCGTCCACGAAGCGCACGAGGTCGCCGAGCGAGTCGTGGTGGTAGTGGTGCACGACCGACGACCCGGACTGACCGTTCTCCGGTTTCCGCTCCACCTGCACGACCCGATCGAGCAGGTCGTGCGTGAGCAGCGTCTCGTACAGCCGCGCCGTGTGGCCGGTGCCCGAAAGCACGCCGAACTGACCCGCCACCTGCTCGATCTCGCGCTCCGTCATCTTCGTCGGCAGGCCGGAGTAGGCGTCGTACGTGAACGACACCTGGTTCCACTGGTCGGTCGTGTCCGACAGCCGGTCGCGCTGCCACAGGAGCCGACCGTAGGTGTCGAACGCGCGCTTGAAGCCGCGCAGGAAGTCCGAGTCGCTCCGCGTCTCCTGCAGGCCCACCTCCACCAGCCGACCGCCGAGGTCGAAGACGTGGATGCGCTGGCTGTCGAGCGACGTGAGCCCCGTGCTCACCTTCTTCACGCGGTCCAGCTCGTCGTACTCGATCGCGGTCTGTCGGATCAGATGCCAGCCGCCGGTCTGCCCCCACACCTGGATGTCGTGGAGGCGCATGCTCCCGTCGTAGGCGAACTCCAGCCGGTGCAGCCCGGCAGGGTCGTGCACCTTCTGCACGAGCCCCGTCGCGCTGAAGCGGTCGATCACGAGTTCGTCGCCAAGATCGTTGCGCACGAACCGCACCTGCCCATCCTCCGTGTAGAAGAGCCGCCGCGGCGTGAGCGTCGTGCTCGACGACGCCTGCACCAGCGTCTTGTAGAGCAGGCCGTAGCCGTCCCACACGTACGTCGTGATACCGCTGTTCGGCGCGGTCACCGTGTCCACGCGATGGTCGTCGTGCCACGTCGTCAGCGTCACCAGCGCGACCTCCGTCGTTGCCGTCACCGGCGCGCCGTCGCGCACCGTGCGCACCACGCGGCCCAGCGGATCGCGCAGCGTCTCCGCCTGCAACCACGGCCGCGAACGCGCCGTCCCGTCGGGCCCGCGGTTCTCCCGCCGCGCCAGCGCCACGGCCCCGAAGCGGTCGTGCCACGCCTCCGACGCGAGGTCGGGCCCCGTCGCGAAGGCCTTCGCCTTGACCCAGCGCACGCGCCCGAGGCTGTCGACGCCCAGCGTCGTCGTGCGCTCGCCCCCGGCGAGCCCGCGCACCACCGACGTCGGCCTGCCCAGGTCGTCGCAGGCGAAGGTCGCCTTCAGGCTCGCGCCCGCCGCGGGGCCCGTGATGCTCTGCAGGAGGTGGCGACCGCTGACCGTGCTGCCGTTGTAGGCGAACGTGCTGCTCCCTCCGCCCGGGTGCGTCGACCCCGTGAGCCGGCCGGTGTTCGAGTCGATGGTCAGGGTCGCCGTCGACTTGCCCAGCCCCGTGCTGGTCGTCCGCGGGTCGATGTAGTTCAGGGTCTCCAGGCTGATGCCCGTGGCGGGCAGGGACGTCGCGGGCGAGTAGGTGACCGTCAGACGCGGGTCGATGTTGACCCCGTACGCCCCCGGCCACCACCGAAGCACGCGCCCGAAGTCGTCGACCTCCAGACGGTGCAGGCTGTTCCCGCCCAGCCAGACCTGCTGCAGCGAGTTGTCATCCCACGCGAACGCGAATGTCCGCCCGGACGGCTCGACGATCGACGACGGCAACCCGCAGCACGTGTAGCCGATGCTCCAGGTGAGGTCGTCGTAGTCGACGTGATCGCCCGTGAACGAGTCGGCGTCGCGGGGCGTCATCGAGCCGGTGAACATCTTCACCGTCGTCACCCGGAACTCGCCCGTGTCGAGGGTCAGCTCCGTCTCACGCCCGCGCGGGTCGAGGTAGGTGCGCGAGGTGGCCGTCGGGTACTCGAAGAGGTGCGTGCTCGCCGCACTCGCCGGAGCCTCCACCTCCGACACGACCCGCACGCCCCAGTCCTCGTCCGAGTCGTACTCCACCTCCAGTTGCAGCACCGGCGCCGTCGTGATCGTCGTGTCCCAGAGCTTCGCCAGCTTGCCGTGGCCCTCGTACTCCAGCTCCACCCTCGGCCGCAGCACCGTCGCCTCGCCCACCGCCAGCCGCCCGTCGGCGTTGCTGTCGGCGATCACCGATGTCTTCCACCACTGGATCTTCTGCAGCCGCCGATTCGTGTCGTAGGCGAAGTCGATCTCGAAGTCGGTCTGCGCCGCATTCGCGCCATCGGCCTGCGGCGGCGCGACGACGAGACCCGAGAGCGACAGCGTGATCCGCACGACGCGGTTCGGCGTACCGCTGTCCCAGGCGAAGTCCACCGTCAGCCCGCGCGTGTCGGTGATCCAGTCCAGTTGGCCGAGCCCGCCGACCGTGGTCCACGCGTACGTGATCTGGTTGCCGTACGGATCGGTCACGCGGCGCCGGGTACACGTGCTGCCTCCCGACGCGCCAAACGCCGCCAGCCGCTGGTAGGTGATCGCCCGCCCGTCGCGCAGCGTGCGCACGTAGCTCAGCGTCTGGCTGTTCGTGTCGTAGCTCGCCGTCAGCTTGTCCTGCGCGCCGGCGGAGCTGGAGTACACCCACGGGTTGTTGCCGCTCACGCGCTGGTAGCGCGCCTCGTGCCCATCGCCGCGGAACAGCACGAGTCCCTCCGCGCCCACCATCTCCTGGAGCCCGCTCGTCTCCACCAGGAAGTCGTGCCCCGACAGCACGAACCCCTCGCCGAACGGCAAGGGGTCCACCGCCGGGTGCTGCACGTTGCTCATGTACTCCATCTGCAACAGCAGCCCCATGCGCGCCGCGTACGACGGCAACGACAGCAGCGTGAACGGGTGCAGGAACGCCCCCGTCGACGGCGACACCGTCCCGCCCGACCCCACCGCGAACGACGCGCCATAGCCGAGCGGGTGCGCGAACGGCGTGCTCAGCAATGCCTGCGCCTGCAGGAACGCGCCATCGTCGTACCCCGGCGTCGGCACCGACGCCCCGCCCCGGATCATCGCGCCGAGGTCGTACGGCTGCGCCCCGATGCGCGAGTAGTTCGCCGCCGTCGGCATGCCGCCGGGGAACGTCGCCAATGGGCCACCGATCCCCACGTTGGTGAGCTGGTCGCAGTGGTCGCCGTCCTGCGTGTTCTCCGTGCCCCCGCCGGTCTCCCCCGTCGCCGCGGCACTCACCATGTCGCCCGGCGACGCGCGCTCGCCGTCGCCCCTGTGCATCGTCGTCACGTCCGATGGCGATGGCCCGCCGACGGCCCCCATTCCACCGCCACCCTTGCGCACAGGTCCGCTGCTCCCCGGCGCGCCCGGCCTCCCCGCGCCGAGCGCCTGCTGCACGGTACCGTCAGTCTGCGCGTGCACCGCCGCAGCGGGCACGAACACCATCAATGAGGCAAGAAGGACGGACGGACGGACGGAGCAAACATCGTGCGAGCGCTCATCTTTCTGGTCACCTTCTGGGTCTCCATCGTTCGCTCTCCTTTACCCACTGTTTGATCGCTCGGCAACCGTGCCGTCGAGGTTTGATTCCCGCACGACCCTTCGCGCGTGAGGTCCACGACGCACACCCGACGACCACGACGCAGCCCGACTGCACCACGACGGTTCGAGAGTTCAAGTCGTCGCGCTTCGGGCGCGGCGTGTGGCAGCAGGTTCCTGCGCCGGTGCGCCGCCTGCTCGAGTGATCGGGCCCTACTCGATGCGCGCGAAGTCCAGGTAGTCGTTCGGCGATTGCATGACGCGCAGCGAGCTGCCGAAGACCAGCACGTCGCGCAGCTCCACGAGACCGTCGCCGTCCAGCGCGATGTCGCCATCGACCTTGGTGCGCATGCCGACGAGGCTGGTCGTCTGCAGGCGGTTGCCGATGAGCTTGTACTCACGGAACGAAGCCTGCAGCATCGGGCGCCTGGGGTTGACGTTGGTGTCGACGAGGTGCAGCGAGAGGTGGCGCTGGCCCACCGCGAGGTAGCCCTTCATCCCATCGGTCACCTGCCGGCCGTCGCGCACGGCGAGGCGCAGGCGGTACATGCCGGCGAGCGGACTGGCCGGCATGAAGCGCTGCCAGAGATCGGTGCGCTCCTGCGGCGTGAGCGGCGGGTCTTCGACCAGCGGCAGCGGCGCCGCGCCCGGCGGCGGCTGCGGCGGCAGTGGCTTGGCGGGATCCTGCGGCGACGTCAGGGAGAGCGCGAATGGCAACGCGACGAGGACGAGGATCTTCATGGGCGGTACGGGCTACGAATGCTCCCGTCGCTCCCGACGCCTGGCAAGGCCGACGATCCCGCCAGTCCCCTCCGACCGCGTTGGCCGTCTACTCGAGCAGGCCCTCGCGCTTGCAGTACTCCAACAAGGTGCGCGCCAGCAAGCGGTTGCCGGCGACCGTGAGGTGGATGAAGTCCAGGTAGAGCTCCGCGCGGTCCGCGTCATCGAACAAGGGACGCGTGTCGAAGAAGGCGGCGTTCGCATGGTCACCGCAGATGTCGGCAAGACACTGGTTCACGCTGCCGACCATCGCCGACCAATGCTCGACGTAGCTCCGGTTGGCTGCGGTCAATGGCAGCGCGGCGTTCCGTTCCTCCTTCTTCGTCTGGTAGTAGAAGGGATCGATGGGAAGGACGACGACTCGGATGCCATCCGCTTCGCGATCGCGCAGGAACCGGGCCAACTCGGACCGGAGGTTGATCTCGACCTCGCGCGTGGACCAGCTCCCATCGCCGTGCCCTGCGATCGACGCTGCGGATCTCTCGAGGTAGAAGGTCAGGGCCGAGAGGCGCGGTCGGAACGCGTCGGGGAGCTGGAAGCGGAGGCTGGCCCACGTCACGTCAGGCGTCCAGTCTCGCTGGAAGTGAGATGCCAGGGAGATGTCGTTGGCGGCTTGCAGGAAGATCAACGTCACGTTGCCGAACCGGCCGCGGCTGGAGGTCCAGCGGTCGAGTGACTGCCGGATGTTGTACGACGGCACGGCGGCGTTGATCACGGCGAGGTCGATCCCATTCTCGAGCAGCAACTGCTGGAAGGCACTCGGGTAGGTCGAGTCATCCGCGACGCCCCAGCCGAATGGCACGGAGTCACCGAGGAAGACGACACGCCGACTCCCAAGCTTGGGTTCGGGCACCGTCCGACGCAGGCCGTCGTCGGTGATGGTCATCCGGGCGGCATCGTCGCGATACCCCGGCAGGAGTTCGTAGGCGCGTCGGTCGGCGACGCTCTGGACGAAGCCGACGCGATGCACCTCGCCCGGTACCCAGAGCCAGCGACCATGAGAGAGGCGGAAGGTCGCGTGCAGGACGATCTCGCAGGTGATCCAGAGCATGACCACGAGAACGCCGGTGAACCACACCAGCTGCTTCCTGCGTGTGCGGAACGACAGCGCGACGGGGATGGTCTTCATGGACGACGGCGGGACGGTCCTGCGCGGTCGCGCTCGCTGAGCACGAGGTCGAAGGTGAGGTCGGCGCCCGCGGTCACGTCGAAGGGCTCCACCGCCCGGCGCAGGTCGTGTTCCTGGAACAGCATCACCTGCAGCCACGCGCCACCCAGGGGCACGCCGGTGAACCGATAGCGTCCGTCGCGGTCGGTGAGCACTTCGACGACGCTGCCGCTGCGCTGTTGCCCGGCGTCGAGGTCCCAGTCGCGTAGCCACACGCGGGCACCGGGGACGGGCTTCTGGTCGATGCCCCGCACCACGCCGGCGATGCACGCGGTCGGTGCGAGCTTCAGGTCACCCACGTCGTGGCGCGAGCCGGGGTCCGTTGCGAACTCGGCGGAGGTGGCCCAGCCAGCCGCGCCGGCGACCATGATCCGCATCGGCTCGGCCATCGCGTGCACGCTCAGCTCGAAGCTGCCGTCGGCACGCGAGTCCGTCGAGCGAAGTGGCATCCAGTACGGCATGCGGTTCGGCATCGACTCCTCCACCGTCACGCGCACGAAGCGCACCGGCTGGCCGTCGGCGTCGACGAGGCGGCCGCGGATCGTGCTCGCGCGGATCGCCCGGATGATGAGCGGTCGCTGCGGATCGACCTTCTCGCGATGCCAGAGGAGCAGGCGCGCGTCGTACCTCGAGGTGTCGCTCGGCGCCTGGTCGGTGACCCACTGCGGATCGCGGAGAGAAAACACGGCGTCGACCCCCGGCGCGTGGGACGACGTGATCGAGAAGCTCCCGTCCGCGCCGGTGATAGCCGTTTCCTCTCCGCCACTGTTGGCCGCGCGCGTCACGATCATCTTCCCTGCCAGCCCTTCGCCACGCGCATCGACGAGGCGCCCCGTGAGCACGACGCTCTTTCTGCGGAACACCTTGAAGACGGCGCGACCCGTGTTCCCCTCCGTGGGTGAGGCACCGAGCCCGAGCATCGGCCCGCCATGCTGCGCGAACAATTCGACGTCGCGGGGCTGGAACTCCGTGCCGCGCAGGCTCGGAGAGACGAGGTACCGGTACTTCGGCAGCCCCGTCATCCGCCACGTGCCGTTCGCGTCGAAGCGCCCACGCAGGAGGCTCGGCGGGAGCGTGACGGACCCGTGGCTGGCGTACGGCCGGAGGCGGACGGACGCGGCGGCCAGGTCGGCCTCACCGAGCCCCTCGACCGCGACCTCGATCGTGAGGCCTTCGCCCCGTGCGAGCGAGACGTCGCACGCCGAGTCGGTCGTCAGGTGGATGCGACGCTCGCCGACCAGGAAACCGGGCGCCGTGGCGCGAACGTCGAGCACGCCGAGAGGCGCCTTCGCGAAGCGGAAACGACCCTCGGCGTCGGTCCGCACCGACGTGGCGTCGGACGACGAGAGCACGCGGCTCAGGTCGAAGACCGCGACGACCTCGGCACTTGCGATCGGCGCTCCGTCGGGATCGAGGACCCGCCCGGTCAGCGCCGCTGCGTCCCACAGTCGCAGCGAGGTCGTGGCGATCCCGTCGCGGGGCCGCGCGAAGGCCGTCGCCTCGATCCGCCCCGGCGCCGTGGCGCGCACGCGCCAGTACGCGCTCTCCGGCAGCTTGCCGAAGACGAACACGCCCGCGCCGTCGGCGATAGTGCGCGCCAGGACCTTCTCTTCTTCGTCGACGATCCAGACCTCGGCCATCGGCAGCGGCTGCGCCAGCGCATCGACGACGCTGCCTTCGAGGCGGCCCGAAGGATCCGGCGCCTGCGCGGCCAGCGTCGCGCCGCCCACAATGCTCGCGCTGCACACCGCGACCCGGATCCAAATCGGTTTCCTCGCCATCGAGGCAAGCGTAGCGTCCTGCCGCGCTACTCTCGCCGCCCTCTCTCGCTGCCCCGATGACCATCCCCCATCAGCCCATCGTCGCGCGCTACGGCGACGCTGGCGACAAGCGGTCCTACTTGCGCTCGCTCTTCGACAAGGGCGCGCGCCATTACGACCGCGTCAACGGCTTCGGTTTCTTCTGGACCGGCGGGCTCTACCGGCGCCGGGCGCTGCGCCTGGCCGGTCTCCGCCCGGGCATGAGCGTGCTCGACGTCGCGTGTGGCACCGGCGGCGTGACCAAGGCCGCGCTCGACGTGCTGAAGGGCAGCGGTCGCGTCATCGGCGTCGATCCCAGCCCAGGGATGCTGCAGGTCGCGCGCCAGCGGGTCGCCGGCGCCGAGTTCCGCGAGGGCCACGGCGAAGCGCTCCCGGTCGACGCGGCGAGCGTCGACTTCCTCTCGATGGGCTTTGCGCTGCGCCACGTCACCGACCTCGAGACCGCGTTCCGCGAGTACCGCCGCGTGCTCCGTCCCGGCGGTCGCGTCCTCGTGCTCGAGATCTCGCGACCGAAGACCCGGGCGGGGCTGCTCCTCGCGCGCACCTACTTCCGCGACATCCTGCCGCCGCTCACGCGCCTGTTCACCTGGAGCAAGGATGCACACGAGATGATGAGCTACTACTGGGAGACCATCGACGCGTGCGTGCCGCCGGAGACGATCGTCGCCGCGCTGCGTGCGGTGGGCTTCCTCGGCGTGCAGCGACGCACGGAGCTGGGCCTCTTCAGCGCGTTCACGGCAGCGGCGCCGTAGCCCGACCGGACGCCGCGACGCGCACCGGCGTCCAGGTCAGCGGCATACCGGCGAGCACCAGCAGATACGCAACGACCGCGGCCCGCCAGTCGAAGATCCCCACGAGGCAGCCCACGGTCGCCGCGGCGACAGGGGCGAGGGTCAGCACACCCGGCGTGACCCGCGTCAGCGACAGGATCGACACGAGCGCGGCAACGACTCCGCCGGCGCCGCCGAGATGACGCACGGTGGGTGCCAGCGCGGCGTGGCTTCCGGTGGAGATCTCGCGCGGGACGCAGAGGATGAACTCCCACACGCAGCCCGCGCCGACGAATCCGGCAAGCCAACTCCAGGCCAGCGCGTGTGCGTGCCGCGCGATGCGAGTGCTGCGGTCGAGGCCGCGAAACTCGAGCAGGACTACGACTTGGGGATCGTCGACCTCGTCAGCGTCGGGAGCGCACAGAGGCACGGACCCAAGGATCCCCGCGACCGTCGCCCGGCAAGCATCGAGCAGGGGTGGCAGGCCTTCGCGCACGCCCCGCGCAGCACCGTCCAGGTCATGGCGATGGTTCAGCTCGTGACCGACGAGGTCACCGAGCCGCACTTCCGGGAGGGACAGGTCGTGGCCACGTGCTGCGTGCGCGAGCCAGCCCGCGAACCCTTCCACCGATGCATCGTCGGCGAGATCCACCGCGCTCGCTGCGAAGGCGAACAACGCCTGGAGGTCCCTCGGCGCACGCCACGCCATCGGTTCATCGCCGATCGCCTCCGGTCCCCGCTGCGCGAGATCGAGCAGCCAGGTGGGGATCGAACCCGGATCGGCGATCGCCCTCAGTTCCGACTCGGCCCACCGACGCGGCAGATCCGACGGGACCAGGCCTTCGTCCCATGCGTCGAGCACGCGACTCGCACGCGTCGTGAGCGACATCGCGTCAACGATAGAAGAACTGCGCCGTCGCCACACACTCGGCCGACGGGATCAACCGGATCCAGTGTGCCGCGAACCCGGGTTGGAAGACGTGGTGCACGTATCTCCCGCTCGCCACCGGGATGCGGTCGTAGTCGTGCCAGGTGCCATCGCCCAGGAAGTCGACCTGCACGAGGAAGGTGACCGGGCCGCCGCTCGACTCCTGCGTGAGGTGCAGGACCTTCTGGTCGAAGCCGGTCATGAGGAAGGGATCGCTCGGCACGTCGCAGTGCGCGAGCGTCTTCCACCACGGCCCACCCCAACCCTGCGGCTTGCCCATCTTCCACAGCGCGTCGAGGTCGCCGAACCACAGGCCCGACTGCGGCTGACCGACGGCGTTGTCGGTCTGGTCCGACGCCATCACGAACAGGCCGCGGTACGAGCAGAAGTCGGGCACGAGGCGGAGGTGTGAGCTGATCGGGTTGATGCCCCACACGCGCCCGCCGTAGGTGAGCGCCGGCAGCTCGTAGAAGATGCCGAACGCGTCCATGAGGTAGCGCTCGGTCTGCGCCTCGCGGATGCGCATCCACTCGGTGTTCCAGGTGTGGTCGAACGAGTGGCTGCCGCGCGGGAGGAGATAGCGGGTCCAGACCCCCTTGTGCAGCACGCGCAGGATCACCGCCGCGCGGTCCCAGCCGAGCGCGTAGAGCGTGTTGCCGAAGGCCGCGCCGGCGGTCGGGTTCTGTTTGCCGGCGACCTCGACGAACGCGGCGCGCTCGACGACACGCCAGCGCCCCTCGCCGTCCCACTCGGCGAGCCGGCCCGACGCCCGCGCGTCGAGGTGCTCCGCCTCGTCGTAGGTGTTGTTCGCGACCACGAGCCTTCCCTGCGCGGTGTGCGCCGCCTTGAAGTGGGGCTGGCCGCCGTCGATGTCGAGTTCGCGCGTCAGGTCGAAGAGCTGCGTCGCCGCGAGGGTCTTCACATCGACCTCGAACAACAGGCCCTCCATCGTGAGGAAGTAGACCTTCGCGTCGGGCGCCGTCAGGTGGCGCGTCGTCGCGGCCAGGCGGTGACCCTTCAGGGCGTCGATGGTGCGCACGTTGCCGCTCGCGTCGATCGCGTGCGGTCCGAGGAACACCTGCTCGCTCTCCCAGTGCACGAGGCGGTTGGCGAAGGTTCCCGTCACCGACTCCGGGCGGCGCGTGAGCTTCAGGTCGGCGCCGACCTCGTAGAGCCCGAGGCCTTCGCCCTTCACGTGCGCCACGTAGCCGATCGCCCACAGCCGATCCGCCCACGGGATCAGCGCGCCGATCCCCGCCTCGCTGCGCGAGCCGCTCGCCGGCGCCATCACCGCCGCGTCGGGGAACACGCCGCCCACCTGGGTGCGTTGGGCGGCGAGGAAGGCCGTGGTGGCGAGCAGCGGAGCGAGGAGGTTCCTGCACATGGGTGTTCGAGATACCCGCCGCCGCGTGCCGCGCCAACCTTCGGCGCGCGTCAGTACCCGCACACGTACTCCCAGCGACCGGGCACGGTCACCTGACGCGTGCGGCCCTCGTAGTGGCCGGGGTGCTGGATGGTGCGCCAGTAACCGGCCGACGCGAGCACGCGCTGATGGCGCCCCCACGGGTCACAGATGTCGCGATACACCGGCGGCACCCAGATCCGCTCGCACCGTCCGGGCACCCAGACGCGCTCGGTCACGGTCTCGCAGCGCGGCGGGATCCAGCGCCGGCAGGCATCGCAGTGCGTGTGCCGGCGCTGCTGGACGTGATCGTGCAGGGCGTCGTGCACGCGCTCGAGCAGGCGCGGCAGGTGCTGCGCCGGGGCCGGTGCGGTCGCCACCGCAAGGAAGGCCATGGTCAGGAGCGGGGTCAGGAGCTTGGTCAGGTTCATCGGGATCCTCATTCGGTTCGAGAACGAGGCACACGAGGCAAGGCGCGTGCCACCTCTGGCGACCGCCGGACTTGCGGGCCGAACGCGCCCGCGGTGTCCCGGCGCAGCGCGAGACTGTCTCGCTGCGCGGACACGCTGCCCACCGCAAGCGCGGGTGGGGAACGTTGCCGCGACCTGCACCCGGCGAGCGCGCCTACCGCTCGCGTGTGGTTCGATCCTCGCTCGCCCATGCACCCGATCCCTCTCGCCGGCCTTCTCGCCCTCGCCGCCGCCGCGCTCCCCGCGCAGGCCTTCACGACCTCCTCCACCGGTGGCGCCGCCTTCATCGACATCTCGACGCACCTCGACGCGCGCGACGTGGTCGTGGCCATCGGCACGCTCGATCGGCTGAAGGACGGCAAGCGCGAACGCCTCAAGGAAGGCGCCGACCTCGGCGGGGCCGGGACCTCGATGCAGATCGCGGGCACGGTCTTCTACAAGGTCGAGGCGACCTTCGTCCCCAAGCTCGACGACGTGCTCTTCGGTCAAGCGCCGAAGGCGAACACCACTGTCCGCTGTGAGCTCCAGGTCGCGACCATGCCCAGCGGCGAGCGCCAGGCGCGCTTCAAGACCGAGTCGCGCGCGCTGGCCACCGAGGACGCCCTCGCGCTCCTCGTGCTGCGCAAGGGCAAGCGCGGCTACGAGGTCGCCGAGGTCGTGGTGGCCGACGCCGCCATCGACAAGGGCGACCTGGCGACCAGCTTCGGCAAGCGCGCGCGGGATGTCTTCACCGTGTGCGACCGCATGCGCAAGCTGCGCGACGCGGGCGAGATGGCAGACCGTCTGCTGGCCACCGGCGCGAAGGCCGCCGCGACCGTGCCGCTGCGCACGCTCCTGGCCGAGAAGCCGACCCTGGCCGAGCCCACGCACGACGCCTGGCTGTCGATGCACTGCGGCCCGCTCGAGCGCGCGCTGAAGGACAAGCTCGCCAAGCTGCCGGAGCCGGAGAAGGGCGAGGGGAAGTAGGACGGGGCTTCCACGCGGCTCCATATCACGCGTCCGATGGGGTGACCAACACGGCGTGGTGCCGCCCACTCGGCCCGACCGATCGCCGGGAATCCCGGCACTTTGCATGGATTATCGCCGCCTATCCCGGCACCATGCGGCGCGTGCACGTCGACCGGATCCCCGACCTCCACGACGCGCTGGCCAAACGCTCCCTCTTCCTGTTCGGCCCGCGCCAGACCGGCAAGAGCACGTTGATCCGCCACCAGCTCGGCGAGGCTCGCCTCATCAACCTGCTCGAGAGCGACACCTACCTCACTCTCCAGCGCACCCCGCAGCGGCTGCGCGAGTGGTGCACGAAGCGCGGCGAACTCATCGTCATCGACGAGATCCAGAAGCTGCCGCAGCTCCTCGACGAGGTGCAACTGCTCATCGAAGAGCGCAAGCAACGCTTCCTCCTTACCGGTTCGAGCGCGCGCAAGCTTCGCGCCGGCGGCGCGAACCTGCTCGGCGGACGCGCGCGCTCGCTCCACTTCCATCCGCTCACCAGCCACGAACTCGGCGACGGGTTCGACTTGCCACGCGCGCTTCACCACGGCCTGCTCCCGTCGATCTACCTGGGTGACGAACCCGACCTCGACCTCGCCGCCTACGTGGGAACGTACCTGCGCGAGGAGATCGCGCACGAGGCGCTGACCCGCAACGTGCCCGCCTTCGCCCGTTTCCTCGAAGTCGCCGCGCTGTGCAACACGGAGCAGATCAACTACACCAAGATCGCGAGCGACGCTCAGGTGGCGCGCACCACGGTGCAGGAGTACTTCCAGATCCTCCGCGACACCCTGCTCGGTTGGGACGTCCCCGCGTGGCAGCGCACCCGCAAGCGCAAGGCGGTGGCGACCTCGAAGTTCTGGTTCTTCGACCAAGGCGTCGCGCGCCACCTACGCGGCACCGGCCGCGTGCGCGCACCGTCGCCGGAGCACGGCCATGCGTTCGAAGCCTGGATCGGCCACGAGCTGAAGACGTGGTGCGACTACCGCAGCAAGGGCGCGGAGCTGTGCTTCTGGCGCTCGCGCACCCGACACGAGGTCGACTTCGTCGTCGGCGACGAGGTCGCGGTGGAGGTGAAGGCGACGAGCAACGTCACGGAGCGGCACCTCGCGGGGATCGTCGCGCTGAAGGACGAGGGTCTCCTGAAGCGCTACGTGGTCGTCTGCCAGGAGACGCGCCGGCGCGTCGTCGCGGGGATCGAGATCCTGCCGTGGCAGGCGTTCACGCAGGAGCTGTGGGGCGACGGGTTGGTGCGGGGGTGAGGGGTTGCGGCGACTACCGCACTTCGACCTGCACCACTGGCGCCGCGAAGGCATCGCGCGACCGGACCCCCGTCGCCGAGCCATCGAGGTTCGCGATCGTGTCGGCCCACGCCATCGGCAACGCGGACGCCGTCAGCGAGAGGGCGTGCGTCGTGATGATCGGCGGGTAGCCGACCGGATCGAGCACGCCCCACTGCGAGTAGAGCTGCAGGCCATGCACCAGCGGGTCCGGAGGAATCGGGACACTGAGCAGCGGGGTGGCACCGTCCGCGAACACCGGCAGCAGGACACCGACCACGTTGTTCGTGTACACCGTGCACGCGCTGTTCGGGAACGTGAAGGGCAACGGCACGCCATCCCACTGGTCGGTGCGGTTGCCGAACCACGCCGCGGCGATCGAGCCCGGCGGGGCGTGCGAGACGCGCTGGTCGATGCGACCGCCCGGGATCAGGTCGCGCGGGTCGGGCGCCTGCAGGTGTGGCGTTCCCCAAGGCGCGGAGCAGCTCGCGCCCAGCGGCTGCACCGTGCCTGCCGGTCGCGGCCAGGCCTGCATGTCGACCTCGTAGGTGCCGACTCCGACGACGGTGTTCGAGAAGACCTCGACCTCGAGGAGCATGTCACCGCCGTTCCATCCCCACGGCGTGGACACCGGCACGCGCACGAGGAACGGTGCGGGGCCCGTGGCTTCCGGTGGCGCTGCCGGTACGTCGACCAGCCCTCGGAACGCCTCCACGAGCGGCGCCGTGTGATTGTTCGCGAACGTGTCCGACATCGAGTACGGATTCGTCGAGGGCGTGCCGAACCGGACCGCCAGGTCGACCCGTCGAGCGGCGTACGCCTGCGTGCCCCGGTCGCGTCGCCAGGAGACTGCCGTCACGTTGCCGGGGGTGGTCGAGGTGAAGCCCGCGCTCGTCATCAGCGTCTGCGTCCGGCTGCGAGGCACCGCGAAGTACCCGGAGTAGCCCGCGGTGCCTTCGGTCGTGACGGCATCGAGGGGGAAGGTGACGGAGCGGACCTGACGCTCGACGATGGCTCGGTAGTGGAAGTTGGAATTGTCGTTCCAGCGGCCATTGGCGCCGTACGGTAGACCCGCTCGCGGCGTGATGTGTGCCCAATGCTCAACGCCATTCAGGTTGTTGGGCTCGCCAGATGCCCACGCCGTGTACCGAACCGTCTCGCCGCTGGACCAACGCCAGCGCCCCTCCTGACCCTCATCCGTGAATCCGATCCAAAGGTTCTCAGCTCCGCCCAGCGTCGAGTAGAGCCAGTCTTGCTCAGCCTGACTGCGCACCGTGGCAAGCTCTCCTCCCAGGCGTAGCGCCTCAACTCTCGCTGCGTGCCATGTCATCGGTGCGGTGAGGGCGTAGTCATGCCCATTGACCGGCGACCTCACCCACAGCTGAGCGGTCACGGGAGCGACGATCGAAAGGAAGGAGAAGGCCATGCTTGCCGCAAGGCCGACGGGGGAACCAGCGAGGCGCATGCAATCTCCTTGAGGGGGATTCCGTCGCGTCGGGTAGGGCCCGAAGTCCGAGACGTGATGCCGATGAGAACGGTGCCTCGTCGGTTCCGTGACGCAATCTCGCGTGACTACGCCCCGCCCCACCGCCTGCGCAACTCCACCAGCGCTCGCGACACACGTTTCCGGACCGTGGCGGGCGTCAGACCGAGCTGCGATCCGATCGCCTCGTAGTCCTCCCCGGCGAGTCGCAACTCCAACGGCACGCGCAGGTCGGACGAGAGATCGGCGACCAGGGCACGCGCCCGCGCCGCCCGCTCCGCGGTCGCCAACCCCAGGACGGTGATGTCCGGTGCAGCCTGGGTGGCGACATCGACATCCTCCATCGACCCGTTGCGACGCTGTCGGTTGAGGTGGCGCGCGAGGTCGGCACGGCGGCGCAGCAGGACCTTCTCGACGAAGGCGGAGAACTCGGCCCACGTCGTCCCACGGAAGTAGCGGACGTTGCGGACGAGGTCGAGCAGAGCGGACTGCGCGAGATCCGCCGAGTCGAGCGCGATGCGCAGACGGTCCGCGCGGCCAAGCCGCGCATGCGCCAGGGCGTGCACCCGGGCGGCGAGACCGGCCATGAGATCTCCGCCCCCCGGGTTGTCGGCTGCGCGGGCAAGCTCGTCGAGGAGCGCCCGCAGGTCGGCCGGGAGATCGTCGATGGTCATCGACGCCGCCGTGGGCTCGGGTCAGGGTCGGCCACGATGGCGAAGGCGGCCCACGCCCGACCGGTATCGATCTCGTTGACGTACGCGGTGAGCACGCTCGCGCTGGCCATGTCTATTGACCGCTGCCTGGGCGAGATGCGAAACCGGATCTGCAGTTGGCTGGCGCCGGGCGCGGGGAGATCGGAACAGTCGATCACCTGTTCACCGGATCTTTCGAACGTGCCCAGGCCGACGATGTCGAAAGCGTCGCGGTCCGCCTGTGCCGCCCGGACCTCCAGGGTCGCCCACGACCCTTGGTCCAGCCGCCAATCGAGAGCCACCCGATCGTCCTCGCGTGTCCGGTGCACGGGGATGATCGCGACGAGCGATCGCATCGGTGTGGGAAACGTCACCGTGAGGAGGGCAGTTGCCTCCTCGTCGGCGACGAGCCCGGTCACCCCCGTGTTTCGTCGGTTGTGGATGTACCCGAGCTGGACCTGTTCCTGGTCGTACTCCAACGCGCTAGCCAGACCCAGCGCGTCGAGGAACGTGCCCGCGTTGGCACCGTACTCCAGACGGAGTCCGTCGGGCACGGGAGCGAGGACGCTCGCCCAGGTGACGCGAAACGAACCCACCACGTCCCAGAGGCGATGTCCGAGAAGAACGATCGGCACGAGGCGATAGGGAGCCACAGCGACATCCTGCTGCTCGCGCAGACCCTCCGGCGTCACCAGTTCGATCGAGTACGTCCCCGGAGCCACCGTGCGCCGAAACCTCGCGCCGGCGGCGCCATCCTCCGCAGGAAGCTGGCGCGACCGCGACACCGACCAGGGCACCGCCTCACCATTGATGCGCAGATGCGCGCCCTCCTGGTGGGTCAACACGTCGAGCAGCGCGAAGCCGGCGCCCTCGTACTGCTTCTCTGCCGGCGCAAGGCGCTCCAGCTCACCGCGCGGCACGTTCAAGATGTCGAGGCGCACGTGCGGTCGATCGACCACGAGCTGGAACGGCACCCTCCCGATCCGCTTCGAGTGATACACGAGGTCGTACACCCCACGCGGCACGCGCAGGTCGGTCACCGGCAGACGTGGACCCGAGAGGAACAGGCCTCCATCCGGCCACTGCAGTTGGCCATTCTGATCGTCCTCGAGGCACGTGATCGTGACCGACGGTGTCCTGGGCCAGAACGCCGCGATCACCGATCCCGATCCCACGAGCGCCACTGTCGCCAACCCGAGTCGGATCCGCCGCCGGCGCAAGCTCCGCCGGAGCCAGCCCGGCGACCGCCGACGCACGCCTGTGCCATCAGCCAAGGCTCGCAGGTCATGTGCAAAGGCCAGTGCGGACGGATAGCGATGCTCCGGCGCGGGTTCGAGGCAGCCGTACAGAACCGCCACCGCCCCAGCGTCCAGGCCGGCGACGTCGTTCTTCTCAAGCACCAACCTTCCCTCACGGAATCGCAGCAGATCCTTGAGGTCCCGGCGCAGTTCACGCCCGGTCAACGCGCGATGCAAGAGAAGCCCGAGCGCGAACACGTCAGTCCGCGGTCCCACTGCACCGAGGTTGCCATCGAGCTGCTCCGGGGCCATCCAGCCCACCGTCCCCACCGCGGCGCCTGAGCGCGTCCACGACGCATCGCGGAACAGATCATGCGCCAGCCCGAAGTCGACGAGCACCGGCGACAAGTCCACGCAGACCACGACGTTCGCCGGTTTGACATCACGGTGGACGAGCCCCGCCCGATGTGCGTGTTCGAGTCCTTCCGCCACGGCCGCGAGCAGCCGGAGGATCCGCTGCCGATAGAGGACCTGTCCGTGAACCGGCAGGCTCGGATCGAGGCCGGCCACCAACGCCTCGCCAATGCTGCTCACCGACTCGCCGCGCTCGATCGCGCCCAAGAGCGCGTCGAGATCGTCTCCCTCGACGAGGTCCATCACCAGGTACGGCGTGCCCCCGGGAGTGACTCCGTGCCGCCGGTAGCGCACGAGGTTCCGATGATCCAGTGCCTGCACGACCTCGCACTCCCGCTCGAAGCGCGCCTGCTCGATCTCACCGAGGCGACCGAGGATCTTGACGGCGACCCGCTCGCCATCGGCGTCGACTCCGGCGTAGGTAACGCCCATACCCCCGGTGCCGACGATCCGACCGAGTTGCACGCCATCGAGCACACGCCCGTGCAGGGACAACACCTCCGTCTCGTCGCCAACCTCCGCCCCGCCGAGCAGATTGGCGAGCAGGGCGTAGGGGTCTCGATCCCCGGCCGAGAGCCCGGAATCGAGTGCGCGCGTCAGGCCAGGACCTCGCTCCGACGACTCACCCATGCGGAAGGCAGTCTAGCCGTGACTGCGGCCAGTGTGCTCGCTGCCCGCTTGGAACGCCGAGCCTCGGGGCCTGTGACCGAAACCCGCGTCGCCTTCAGCCCTCGAACGACCGCACCCGCGCAAGCAGCAGCGCGACGTACTCCTCCCGCACCTCCTCCGGCAGCAGACAGCGCCCGACCATCGCCACGGCCGGGTCGAGAGCCGCGGCGAACCGCGCCGCGAGCCGCGCGTACGCCTTGGCCGGCACGCCGACGGCCGTCGCGAGGCAACGCCAGGCCGCGGGGCCGAGCTTGTCCTTCTTGCCGACGACGGTGAGCGCCTGGGCGTCCCCGGGGATGACGAGGCGCGTGCTCAGCAGGTCGTACGCCGGCGACAACGCGTAGCGGCCATCGCGCTCCAGGAGCGCGAGGTTCTTTTGGTGCATGTCGCCGTTGCCGGTCCACCACGCGAACATGAACTGGGCAAGCAGCCGGAGCTTCTCGACCCCGGGCTCGGACGCGTAGCGCGTCACGAGCTTGAAGCACAGTTCGGCGGAGCCTTCGTACTTGTCCTTGGGCGCCCTCTCGGCGAGCTGACAGAAGTCCTCCATCGCCAGCTTCGCCGTCCCGACCCGGTCGAAGCGCCGCACGAGGTAGGCGAGCGACCCGTCCCGGAGTTGCACGAGCCCGCACGGCGGGACGGCGACACCCACGAGCGTGGCGAGGCGCATCGTGACGTGCTCGTTCTCCGGCAGGTGCGGGAAGGTCTGCGCCTGCGGCTTGAAGACGTAGCGCGCGCCGCCGGTCGCGACCTGGAGCGTGTTGCGCTCGGAATCGTGCCGCAGCGAGATCTTGCGCTGTGCCCCGGAGATCGACGTGTGTCCCACCATCGCCAGCGCGAGCGTGTGCAGCTTGGCGATGTCGATGTCCAGCGACGGCGGGGTCTCCACATCGAAGAGCGCGAGGCTGCACGCGCGGTGCACGTCGCCGCCCGTGGACGGCGCGAGGCAGACGCGGCAGACCGCGCTCACGATGCGATCACCTCGACGGCGCCCACGCAGTCGGCGCAGGTGGCGAGCAGGAGACCGAACGCGTCGTCCTTGGTGATCTTGAGCTTGGCGGTCGCGATCTCGAGCAACCAACCCTCCGGCAGGAGGTTCTCGAAGAACGGCAGCAGGCCCTTGGTCTCGTACGGTTCCGGCCGCAGCGGCAACCCGATCGGGATACGTCTACATCCCCACCCGCACGTCCAGGACCAGCGTGCTCTTCGCTTTCTTGCCGAGGCTCAGGTCGACGGTCGCCGGCGCGCCGCGCGGCGCGTCCCGCCCCTGCATCGTCAGCATCTCCTCGACGGCGAAGTGCATCGTCAGCACGCTCCCGCCCGGCAGGGGGGCGCGCTTCGTCTTGCCAGCCACCGCGCCGGCGACGAGGTCGTCGAAGACCTTGCGGCCACCGTTGGCCACCGAGATGAGCATGTCGCCGGCAACCGTCGCCCAGCCCTCGAGCTTGCCGTCCTTGGCGAAGGGGTTCGCGATGGTGCCGAGGTCGCCATGGGTGTGCAGGACGTCGAGGTCACCGACCTTCTCACGCTCAGTGGTCACCTCGGCGTCGGGCATGTTCGCGATGAACGCGCGCTGCATCCGCTCCCACTCCCCGCCGGCCATGAGCTGGTGCATCGCACCGGCATCCGCACAGCCGAACACCGTGATGATCCCGCCCGCGCCCATGACGAACGCCATCGTCCCGTCGCTCGCGCCGGCCTGGGTGGCCGTCAGCTTCTGCACGGCCGGCCGGTCGGCCTCGTCGACCATGCTGGCGACGAGGCCCGAGAGCCCCAGGAACACGTCTTTCACGACGCTCGGGTGGAGGTCGCAGCGCAGGGTCACGGCGCCGTCGTCGAGCTGCGGCACACCGCGCTCCGACGGGCGCACGTTGCGCATGCCCAGTTCGAAGGCGCTCCCCGCCAACGGCGACACCTCGGCGTGGGCAGCGAAGCCCTTCTCCTCGTCGCCGTCGACCGTGAGCGTGAGCAGATCGATCTGCTGCGGGAAGTCGAAGATCGCGTCCACCATGCCCGCGATGAACCCCGGCCGCATGCCGGCGCTCGCGGCACCGACGCTCGCGGTAGCCTTGGCGACGCGGCGCGCCTCGTCGGCCTCGTCGGCGAAGATCTCGAGCAACAGCCGCGGCCGCGCCTCGACGGCCACGAGCGGCACCTTCCCCTGCCCGCGGGTCACTTCGAACTCCCCGTCGGCGGCCATCGTGACCACGTAGTGCTCGTTGGCGTCCAGGCCCGCCGGCGGCTGGCCGAACGACCTCACGAACCGCGCCTCGCAGGTCTTGACCACCAGCGGCGGCGCGGCGGGATCCTGCGCGACGAGGAGCGGAAGCGGGACGAGGGCGAGAAGCGCGAGACGGGCGAGGGTCGAAGTGATCATGAGTGGACTGTTGTCGAAAGCAGGCCGGGGCGGGCGCGGCTGACGTCGAGGCCGAAGCGTATTCTCGACTCCGTCGATTGCTCAGCGTCGCAGACGCACTTCGACCCGGTGCTTGCGCCCCGCACTCAGCTCCACGCGCTCGCGCACGGGCCGATCGGCGCCGCGGCGGACATGCACCGTGAACGCACCCGGCGGCAGGTCGGCGAAGGCCACGCGCCCCCACGCATCGGCGCGCGCCCCGCGGGTCACACCCTGCGGCAGGTCCTCCTGGAGCACCACCTCGGCGTCCACGCCCACCTCGTCCCGGTTGACGACCACACGCACCTCGAGCACACACGCGCGCGGCAACGAGATGCCGACCGTCGGGGTCGTCCCGGCGACGAACGCGTCGCTGCGCATCCGACCGAAGCCCGGCGCACTCACGTCGATGGCGTAGGTCGCCCCGGGAGTCAGGCGGCCGACCTGCGCGCAGCCCGCGACGACCGGGAGCGTCTCGTCGCCGCCGGGTTGCCAGTGGCCGTATTCATTGCGCCGCCGCAGCCGTGTGACCACCTCGCGCAACGCCGTGCCGTCCTCCGTGCTGACCTCGAGGCCGAACGATGCGCCCATCACCGCCGCCTGGTCGAACACGAAGTGCTGCGGCGACGGCCGAAGGCCGGGGCGCTCCATGCGTACTTGCGGCCGGGTCGGATCGGGGACGCAGATCGCGACATAGGACGCGTCGGCAGGGACCCTCTCGATGCGATAGGAGCCGTCGGCCGCCGTCGCGGTCTCGAACGCCACCTCACCGCGGCCGAACATCGCGCCCCGATCCGCCGTGGTGAAGCGCAGGCTCGCCCCTGCGATCGGCGGCCCGTCCTTCCAGCACACGACGCCCTGGAACTCACCGGGCATCACGAGGCGCAGGGTCGCTTGCGTCGCCTTGCCGACGGCGACCTCGAGCATCTCCGCCGCGGAGGGTCCGAAGTCCGCGTGCTGCGCGACCAGACGGTAGCGACCCGGCCCGGGCAGCGGCGCGCGAAAGGCACCGTCGTCGCCGCTCGCCGCCCCGAACTCTCGCCGCGCGCCAAGCGGGTCGTTCGAGCTCATGAAGTCGGTCATCACCCGGACGCTCGCGTTCGGCATCGGCGCGCCGTGCGGGTCGAGCACGCGCCCCTCGATCACCGCGACGCCGAGCAGGCGCACTCGCACGGTGGGCGCCTCACCGACACCACCAAGGAGGCGGATCGTCTCCGAGAGCCGATCCGCGTCGCGCGCCGAGATGTCGTAGCGGCAGTCGCCGTCGAGCAGCCAGCGACATACCCCCTTGGCGTCGGCGTTGCCGACGAAGGTCCGACCGACGTCGAGCGCGGTCGCGGTGACCACCGCATTCGCGACCCCCTTGCCGTCGAAGCCGATGACCACGGCCTCGAGACCAAGGCCCGGCCGCACGATCAAGTCCATGCGGCCGCGTGCCACCGCGTCGGGCCCGACGGCCGCGATCCCGCTGCGCCGCTCCGGATCGGTGGCCAGCAGGCGTTGTCCTGCCACCGCGGTCACCCTGCAGCGTCCGTACCGGTCGGTCACGCCGTACCGACCCGGCTCCGTGCCCGACTCCGTCGGAGTGGTTCGATCCTCCGGGCGCGCTCGCCACAGCATCGGCGCCGAGGTCTCGGCCGCGAGCTGCACCTGCGCGCCGCGCACGAGCTGACCGCCGAGGTCGATCACGGTCACGGTCAGGGGGCCGTCGCCCGGCGGATCGGGTCGGGGCTCGTCGACGTCACCGGGCCACACCGGCAAGGGTGCCACCGTCGCCGCGGTGCGATCCGCCTTCGTGCTCGGCGTCATCGCGCGCGAGAGCCCACCCACGCTCGTGGGCGACGCGACGTCTTCGGTGCGCGCGGCGTCGGTCGTCACTTCCACCGGCGCCATCGCGCTCTCGTCGAGCGCGGATGGCATCGCCCACCAGGCCACGCCTCCGCCGAGTCCGAGCACGAGCAGGAACAGCAGCCACGCGCCCACGCGCTGGCCGCCGTGCACCACGGCGCGCCCCGCCCTCTCGCCCTGCACCGACTCGGACGAACGCATCGACGCGCGAAGATACCGCGCCGCGACCCCGGCGCGCAGCCGCCCCCGAGCGGCGCGGGCGGCGCGCTGCGTATAGGATGCCTCGGCCCCACGACCTGCGACCTCACCCCATGCTCCGATCCGCCCTCGCCGTCCTCGCCCTCTCCCTGACCGCGCCGACTGCCACCGCGCAGGATCTCTGGGACCAGAACATCACGCGCGACTTCTACTTCACCTTCGCGCAGCCCACGTTCTGGCAGGACCTGCTCAACACGCGCACGACCGGCACCGACATCAGCGCCAACCTGACCGTCGACGGCATCACCTACAACAACGTCGGCATCCGCATCCGCGCGTCGAGCTCATCGCAGGTGGCCGGCAACAAGCTGCCCTTCAACCTGACGCTCGATTCGTTCGTCCCCGATCAGGAGCTGTACGGGTCGTCGACGCTCAACCTCAACAACGGCGCTGTCGATCCGACGCTGACGCGCGAGACGATCAGCTACCACGTGATGCGCCACTACATCCCGGCGCCGCGCACCAACTACTTCCGCCTGCACTTCAACGGCACCTACTGGGGCCTCTACATCCTGGTCGAGCAGCCGAACAAGAGCTACCTGCGCCAGTGGTACGCCGACGACGAGGGCACGCGCTACAAGGGCGATCGCCCCGGCGGCGCGGCAGTGGGGACCTCACGCCTCAACTGGCTCGGCGCCACGCCGAGCCTCTACTACAACAGCTACGAGGCGAAGACCCCGACGCACCAAAACGTGTGGACCGATCTGGTCAACATGATCGACAAGCTCAACAACACGCCCGCGGGGACCTTCAAGGCGGAGGCCGAGCGCGTCATCGACATCGACCAGACGCTCTGGTACCTGGCGCTCAACAACCTGCTCATCAACTCCGATGACTACATGGGCGCGGGGCACAACTACTACATGTACTTCAACCCCGCCGACGGCCGCATGAACATGCTGCCGTGGGATCTCAACGAGTCGTTCGGGGTGCACGGGCCATCGACCAACCCGTGGACCTACTCGACGCTGCAGAACGCGACCAACACCGGCTACCCGTTGGTGCAGCGGATCCTGGGCGTGCCGGAGTGGCGGGAGCTGTACTGGGCGCACTACCGCGTGGCGATGCGGCGGTGGATGGACTGGACCAACGTCCTCGGCCCGCTCAACGACTCGTTCCAGAACCGCATCCGGGCCGATGTGCTCGCCGACCCGAACCTGCTCTACCCGACGTACTTCAACCCGTCGTTCGCCGGGCGCGTGTTCATGAGCTTCCACTACGTGCACGGGCTCAAGGAGGTGGCGCAGAGCCGGCAGGCGTATCTGAACACGCTCGCCGACCTCACCAAGGCCGAGCCGCAGATCAGCCAGGTCACGGCGCTGCAGACGACGATCGCACCGGGCCAGCCGTTCTGGGTGACGGCGCTCGTCACCGGCACGCCGGCCATCGCGGCCGTCGAGCTGCGCGCCTCCGTCGCCGGCGTGTTCATCGCCAACCCGATGTTCGACGACGGCCAGCACCGCGACGGCGCCGCCAACGACGGCGTGTACGGCGGCTCGTTCACCGCGGCCGGGCCGTTGCAGCTCAACCGCTACTACGTGCACGCGCGCAACACGGCGACGACGGTGCAGGTCTTCCCACCGGAGGCGGAGCACTCGTTCCTGACCGTGCGCAGCTCGCCCGGCCCGAGCGTGGGCCCGATCGTGATCAACGAACTGCTCGCCGACAACGCCACCATCGATCGCGACGAAGCCGGCGACTACGACGACTGGGTCGAGCTGCACAACACGAGTTCGCAGGCCTACAACATCGGCGGTCACTATCTCACCGACGACGCCGCGTTCCCGACGAAGTGGCGGTTCCCGGCCAACACGATGGTGCCGGCCAACAGCTTCATCCGGGTGTGGTGCGATGACGAGCCGACCGAGGGCTCCCTGCACGCGACCTTCAAGCTCGAGCGCAACGGTGAGCTGGTCGCGCTGTTCGACACCGACGCGAACAACCGGCGCTACCTGGACGGCGTGCAGTTCGGGGAGCAGAAGACGGATCGGTCGTACGGCCGCGTGCCCGACGCCGGCAACGACTTCTTCTATCTCTACACGCCGTCGGCAAACGCGCCGTTCGTGACGCCGGGGTTCTTCGTGCGCTACGACGGTCGCCGCACCGGCAGCCCGCTGAACTTCGACCTCAAGGCGTCGGGCAGCGCGCGCATCGGCCAGACGGCCACGCTGCGCCTGGAGGGCGGCACGGCCAACGGCGCCGCCGGTCTGCTCGTGTGCTTCGCGCCGCTGAAGTTCGACCTGCCGCCGCTCGGCATCGTCGGGGTCAACCCGGTGCCGTCCCTCGGCGTGGTCGTGCCGCTCGACGGCACGGGCGTCGGCGCGTTCAACCTGATGATCCCGGTGGGCACCGCCGGGACGGCCGTCTACTGCCAGGCGCTGAACGTCGACCTCAGCAACGCGCTGGCGTTCCGCATCGCGCCGTGAGCATGCGCCTCACGCGATCGGAGCTCCCAGTTGTCGTTGACGGGCGCGCGGAATCGCGACCCTTGCTGCGCTTCGATAGCGTCACCTCGCCCACCTTCGCCGTCGCGGGCGAAGACGGTTTTCTCGCGGTCGTGAGCCGCCCGTCTCACCGTCGCCCGGTCATGTTGCAGTTGAGACAGGGCGTAGGTTGCCGGCCGAACACTCCGGGCGGGAAGTGCCCCACACCGCCACAGTTGTTGCAGGCACCGCCACCCGCACTTCCTGCCGGGCCAGGCCGCGTCGCGGTCCACGACTTCGGCAGCGAGTGGCGCATCAGGTCGATGTAGAGCGTCCGGCAGGCTTGCGCGAACTCGGGGTCGCCTCCCTGTTCGGCGAAGCGAGCGAACTTCTGCAGCAGGGTCGCATCTGCGAAATCCAGCGCCAGCCAGTTGCCCCCCGACTTGTACCACAGCCCCGTCACCGCCAACCGAGCGGCGCGACCGTGTCGATTGCACGCGCGGCTCGCGTCCGCGGCCGCTGCATGGGCCTGGAAGGCCTGAGTCCATGTTGCGCCGGGATCGATCGTTGGATCGACGGTCTCCGCGATCCGGATCAGGGTGCTTGCGCGGGCGGCGAGATGACCTCCCGCGGCGAACGCCGCGGCGGCCGCTGACAGCGTGGCGCGGGCCCGCGCGACTTCGACCTCTGCACCCGACTCGAGCTGGGCGCAACCGAGCAACAGCTGGGTGCGCCCGATGAGCCACTGATCACGGCTCGACCGGGCGAGCGTCACGGCCTGCTCGAGGAGGGCCAGTTTCTCCCGAGGCGTGGCCTCGGCGGGATCGACCATTCCCCAGGCGGCCAGCGCAGCCAGCACCGCGCCCGTTTCCCCCGGCGCTGCGATCGGGCGATCACCGACGCGTGTGCCCACGAGATGGCGAGCTTCGGCGCGGCGCGCAGGATCGGTTTGCGTGAGTGCAACCGCGCCCTCCAGCCTCGCACGCGCCGCGCGGTCCTGCTCCCCTGACTTCTCCCAGGCGGTGGCAGCTTCCGTCCACGCCTCTGCCGCAAACGCGGCGGCGGTGGGGCCGTACCGTCCCTCGGTCATCAGCAACTGCGCCGTGGCCTCCATGCACCGAGCGAGCAACCGCGCATCGGACTGACCGAGGGCGATCTCGCTGGCCCTTTCGATCTCGGCAAGCGCCTGCTGGAACCTGCCGGCCTGCTCTGCCGCGGTCGCAGCCGCCAGCAGCTCTTGCACCAGGTCAGGCGCACGAGACGGCGGCACCGTCGCAGTCGCAGGGGACCCATCGATCACGAAGTTGCGCACATCGATGACCTGTTTCTCAGCCTTCGCCGTCACCAGCACCTGGTCGACCAGCAGGTACTCCCCGAACTTCGCTCGCTCGAACCGCAGCGTGACCTCGCTCCCCTCCTGCCTGGTCGCAATCGAGTTCAACACGAACCTGTCCGTTCCAGCGATGGACTCCCACTCGAAGAGCTGTTCGTTCTGCGTGACGCCGAACGGTGTCTGGACCTTCTGGCGCACACGCCGGGGCAAGCCGCTCCTGTCCAGGAGCAGCACCTGCTCGCGACTCAGCGACTCGGCGCCGGGACGGAGGGTTGCGACCAGCTTCACCAGCCCCTCCTCCGTACCGGCGTGTGCGACCGTATAGCACCTCAGCAAGTCGCTCAGCATGCGGCCGGTCTGGACCCCGGCGAGCTGAACACCGAGGTCCCTCATGGACTCGGCGTACATCTGGCGCAACCCTGCCTCGCTCCTGGCACGCTGTGCCTTCGCGGTTCCAGCCAGCGCCTTGGCCAGCGTGGTGTCGTCGACCTCGAACGACGCCGTGGCGGCCCCAGTCGCCGTCCAGGCGACGCTGAGGAAGCCCACGTTGCCCAAGGACGATGTCCAAGGGAGTTCGAAGGACAGGCTGCGCAGGCCCTGGTCGAGAGGACTGTAGAGGCGGCGCTCGGCTTCCCGGAGCAGATGCACGGCTCGAGGATCGCTGTCGGTCGAAGTGGTGCTCTGCGTCGCACCGCCCTGCTGCATCAGCACACCCAACAACACGTTCGCGACAAGGAAGCTCGACATGAAAGGTGCTCGGCAGGTTGGCGCGGGAAGGGATGGGGACAGGAAGGCAGCACCCCCAGCGCCGCCCGGACGACCGCGTTGCAAGGCAATCGCCTGATGCCCAAGTCCAACGACATCATCCCGTGCGGCCACGGAGCGCTAGATCGAGCAAGCTGCCCGCGGCGTGTCTCCGGATCGCGCCGGGAGCCCGGGGCCTCATGCCCTGTCCCGTCCCTCGATCCGATCGACCTGCGCGACCAGTTCCACGAGCGCGCGCGACAGCAGCATGCGGACCGCGCCCTCGCTTCGTCCCATGACGCGCGCCACCTCCGCGTGCGGCAGGCCGGCGAGGCGGCTCAGCGCCACGACCTCCCGGTAGTCCTCCGGCAACGCCTCCATCGCCGCCTCCATCGTCGCCCCCAACTCGTTGCCCAAGGCGACCCGGCTCGGCGAGTTCGCGGCGGCGTGCGGGTCGGGGAGTGCCTCGGCGTCGACGTCCCCAGGCGTACCCTTCCGCTTCTGCGCCGCGTAGTGGCGCAGGCGCATGCGGATCTTGTTCAGCGCCGTCGTGAACAACCAGCCCCGGAAGCGCGCCTCGCCCTGCCACTCGAAGTCGGGCCCCGCCTCGACGACCTCGCGACACGTCGACTGCACGAGGTCGGAGATCGATTCCCGTAGCCGCAAGCGGCCATCGACCTGCGACCGGATGAACGCGTGCAGTCGCGGCAGATAGGTGACCAGCAGCTCCTCGATGCTGTTCGTGTCCCCCTGCGATGCCCGGGTCGCCAGCGCTTTCGTCCGTTGGTCGTCGTCGGCCGCGGCGGTCATCGCAGAAGATCCTAGCCATCCCCGAGACCGACCGTGACGGACGCTGGCGACCCGCATTCCTCCGCTGTGCCGATGGATCAGACCGACACGCTGCTCGCCGACCTGCTGGCGCGACCCGCAACCGAGTGGAGTCGTGGCCTCGACGCGCTGTGCGCCGAGCAGGCGGCCCTCGCCCCGGAGCTGCGCCGGCGCTTCGCGATCCTCGCGCGGATGGGGATCACCGACGCGGTCGAACCCGGGCCGATCGGCGACGAGGCCTTCCCCGAGACCTTCGGTCCGTACCGCCTGGTGCAGCGCCTGGGTGGCGGCGGGATGGGCGTCGTGTACCTGGCGCGCCACCGGGACCTCGGCCGCAACGTCGCGCTCAAGCTGATCCGGCCGGAGCGGTTGTACTTCGCCGACGCGCGCGAGCGCTTCCGGCGCGAGGTGGAGGCGGTCGCACGCCTCGAGCACCCGGGGTGCGTGCAGATCCACCAGGTCGGCGAAGCGGAGGGCGTGCCGTACTTCGCGATGGAACACGTCGCCGGCGTGAGCCTCGATCAGGTCATCGCAACACTCGCGCAGCGCCCCCTCGGCAAGCTCACCGGCGGCGACCTGGCCGACTGCCTGCGGCAGCGGGCGGCGCGCGCGGTCGAGACGGGCACGTCCGAACTCTTCTCCGGGCCGTGGGCTCGGGTCTGCCTGCGCCTCGTGCTCGCTGCCGCGGAGGCTCTCGCCCACGCGCACGCGCGCGGCGTGGTCCATCGCGACATCAAGCCGTCCAACCTCATGGTCACGCCGGAGGGGCGCGTCGTCGTGATCGACTTCGGCCTCGCCGTCGCCGAAGGCACGGACCGGATGACGCGGTCGGGCGCGTTCCTCGGATCGCTCCCCTACATGGCCCCCGAACAGGTGCGCGGCGAGCAGGCTGCGATCGATCCCCGCACCGACGTGTACTCCCTCGGCGTGTGCCTCTACGAGCTGCTCACGCTCGCCTCCCCCTTCGAGTCGCCGAGCGCGGAGACGACGCGCGCCAACATCCTCGCCGGCAAGGCCGTGCCGGTGCGGCGGCGCAACTCCACGGTCGGCGCCGATGTCGCGCTGCTGTGCAGCGTGGCGATGGATGTCGACCCGCGCCGGCGCTACCAGCACATGACCGACTTCGCCGCCGACCTCGCGGCGATTCTGGAGCACCGGGCGATCGCGGCGCGACCGGCCGGCGTGTGGCGCGCGGCCGTGCGCTGGTCGCGGCGTCACCCGGTGGCCGCGACGGCGACGCTGCTCACGACGCTCGCTGTCGTGGGCGGGCCGCTCATCGTGTCGCTGGCGATCGCCGCGCAGCGCGACCGCGCCGTCGAAGCGGAGCGGCTCGCCCAGCGACGCGAGTACGGCGCCAACCTCGCCGCCGCCAACGCGGCCCTCCTGGCCGGCAACGGGCCGGAGGCGCGGCGACGCCTGGACGCCTGCCCGACGGCCGCACGCGGCTTCGAGTGGCGACACCTCGACCTCGCCCTGCACGGCAGCCTGCTGACGCTGCGTGCGCATCGCGCGGAGGTGACGGCGGTGGCGATCGCACGCGACGGCACCCGCGTCGCCTCGGGCTCGAACGCGGGCGAGATCGCCGTCTTCGACGCGACGACGGGGACGAGGCTGCACACGCTGCAGGCCGGCGAACAACCGATCGGGCAGTTGGAGTTCGATGCCGCTACCAGCGAACTCTTCTCCGTCGCCGGCGGCCAGGTCCGCGTCTTCTCGGTGGCGACCGGCGCCCTCTTGCGGGAACGAGTACCCGCAGCGTCACGCGACGCGCCCTTCGTGCATCCGGCGGCGACCGGCATCACCTGCGACCATGGCGGGGGCCGGCTCAGCGTGCTCGATGCGACGACGTTCGCGGCGCAGCGCGAGGTCCGCCTGGATCCGACCACCGATCTGCCGATGGGTTTTGCGCTGACCGACGGGACACGGCTCGTCGCGCCTCTGGCCATCGGCGGTGTGGCCGTGTGGGACACGGCGACCGGAGCGTGCCTCGCCCAGCTCCTGATTCCGCACGAGGTGACCAGTCTGTGCGTGCAGCCGGGTCTGCATCGCCTGGCGAGCGCCGACGCGACTGGCCACCTGAGCTGGGCCGAGCCGACTCCGGGTGCCACCACGCAGGCGCTGCACACGGGTGGACGCGTCGTTCGCGACGTGGCCTTGACCCGCGATGGGAGCCACCTGGTCGCCGGCTGTGAGACGGGCGAAGTGCTCGTGTTCGCGCTCCGTGGCGGACGGCTCGAGCGCACGCTCTATGGACACGCTGGCCCGGCGCAGGCCCTGGCCATCGGCACGGAGGCCGACCTCCTGGTGACGGGCGGTGAAGACGGGACGGTGCGGTTGTGGAGTCCGTACCTCGCTCCCGATTCCCTGAACCTGCGCACCGAGTCCGGGGCGAGCCTCGCGGTCGGCCCCGACGGCTCACTCGTGGTGGGGACGCAGGACGCCGTGGTGCGCCGGATCGATCCCGACACGGGGCTCGTGCTTTGGCAGACCGGCCATTCGCACTGGATCAACTCGCTCGCCCTCGCCGATGCCAGCAGGGCCGTGGTCGCGTCGTTCCACGCCATGGTCCGGGTCCTGGACTTCGCGACCGGCTCGACGCTGCGCGACATCGCGTTTCCGGAGGTCGCGGGCCACTGCCATCACATGGTCGCAGACGCGACGGGCAGGCGCGTGTTCGTCGCGGGTCGAGGCGGTCACGTCGTGGCGATCGATGTCCTCGCCGGCCGCGTCCTCGGCAACGTCCAGGCGCACGAAGGGGAGATCTACGGTCTGGTCCTCGACGCGGCGACCGACACGCTCCTTTCCTGTGGTCGCGACGGCCGCATCGTCGAGACGCCGACCGACCTCACGAGCACGCGCGCGCTCGTCACGACCAAGGCCCCGATCAGCACGCTCCTCCTCGACGACGACACGTTGCTGACATCCGAACGGCGTGCGCTGGTGCGGCGCGATCGACGCACCGGTGCCATCCTGCAGCAGCAACCCTGCCCCAACTACTTCATCACGATGGCGACGTTGGGCGCCGACCGGCTCGTCACCGGGTCGCAGGACGGCCGCGTCGGCTTCTGGGATCGGCGCGAACTCGAACTGGTCGTCGAGTTCCGCCAACCTGCGCTCGGCATCTGGAAGATCGCGGTCAGCCCCGACAACGACTGGCTGGCGATCAACTGCGACCGCGGCTCGGCGCGCATCCTGTACGCGCGACCGCAGGCGACCGGGGACGTGCCCGCCACGCTGACCAAGGACCTCGCGCGGGTCCGTGCAGCCGCCGGTCGGGAACTGGCGGCGCGGACGCTGGAGCGACTGGTCTGGAGTCCCGCCGCTCACCGGGCGATCGAAGCGCGCGGCGACCTCAGCCCCGAGTTCAAGGCCATCGCCCTCGCGGCGCTCCCGAGCGGTGGGCTGTACTACCTCGCGACGCACGCGATGCGTCTCGGCACGTCGGTCGCGAGCGCCGCGTTGGTCCGCGACGACCTCGTCGTGTGCCGTGACACGCTCTCGACGTTCGGCCGCGCGCGCAACACCGACGTGCACGGTCCGTTCGCCACCGTCGCGCTGAGCCTCGTGCACGTTCGCCTCGGCGAGTTCCAGGACGCCATCCGGACGTTGCGCGATCCCGATCTCGCCCTGCCGCCGGAGCTTCGCTCCGTGGCGTGCTTCGTGCAGACCGTTGCGCACCGCGCCCTGGGCGACACGCGAGCCGCGGACCTCGCGCGCGCCGAGTTCGATGCCCTGGCAAGCGGGCAACTCGCGACCGACCCGCTCACGCAGCGTCTGCTCGAAGAGCTACTGGCGAAGGGGAACTGACACGGCGCGTCAGGACCCCGCGTTCTCCGCCGCCGGGGCAGCCTGTTGTGGGAACACGCCGCCGAGCCACGCCTGCCACTTCGCGCGGTCGCGCGCGGCGGCCTCGGCGCGGTCGCCGAAGAAGTACACCTGCAGCGTCGCCATCAGCATCCCGCCGCAGTCGTGCGCGCCGGTGAGGAGCACACCCGGCGCGGGACCGGAGAGCCGCACGTCCAACCCGTGCCCGTGCCCAACGTGATCGACGCGTTCGATGACGCCGGCGAGCGGGGCAGCACCCTCTGCGCGGACCTCGAGCTTCTGGCCCGGCTTCGGCGCCGGCACGCCGAGCGCGCGCGTGAGCGTGGCCCACATCGCATCGAACGATCCGGAGCCCATCGCCATCGCCTGGATCGAAGTGCTGCGCTGGCCGCGGTGATGCGTGAGGTAGAAGCGCAGCACGCGGAAGAAGCTCGGCCAACCGGTCTCGGTGCCTTCCAACTGGCCGTCCCAGTCGTCGGTGCTGGCGAACATGCTGTGCACCACGCGCACGATGCATGTGCCGCCGGCCCGGGCCTCGACGGTCCACTCGGTCGCGACCGGCGGCCCACCCTGGAGCCACGTCGGATCGTTCGCGAGGAGGCGACGCGGGGGATCCCACTCGGTGATCGACGCGCTCGACACCATGCCGCCCCCGGAGTCGCAGGCGATCTTGCCGCCGACGCGACCGTCGACCTCGGTCGGCACGAACCACGTCGAGATTCCGGGACCGGTGGCGATCGCGGCCCACACCTGCTCGGGGGTGCCGGGGACTTCGACTTCGACTTGGACGCTGCGGCGCCCGGACGCTTCTTTCTTGACGCTCATGATGGGGACTCGGGTTGCGAGGAGGGATCTTGCTCGGACGATCCGAGCGGGTGGGCGAGCACGACCAGGCGATGGGCGCGGCCGGCGGCCGCGGCCGGGTCGTGGTAGCGCGCGGCGAGCGCGGCGACGTGCGCAGCCAACTCCTGGCTGAACGCGGCGCGCTCGGCAGCGCTGCGGAAGCGGATCTCGGTGTCGATCGAGAGCGTGGGCAGGCGCTTGTCGGTGTCGGCGGCGCGCTGCGCGAGCTGGCTCACCTCGCGCACGACGCGCGCGGCGAGCGCGATCGAGTAGCTCGCCGACAGCCGATCGGCGGCGCGCGCGGGATCACTGCCGACCGGTCCGAGCGCCGCCGGCGAGACCAGGTACGAATCGGCGGTCGCGACGAGACGGCGCTCGGTGATGCCGCCCCAGCGGCGGCGCTCGACCTCGCGCACCAGTCCGTGCGCCTCGAGCGTGCGCAGGTGGTAGTTCACCTTCTGGCGCGCGAGCCCGAGGCGCTGCGCGAGCGTCGCGGCGCTGGCCGGCTGCTTCAGCTCGGCGAGCAGACGGCTGCGCGCGGGGTCCAGGGCGGCGGCCGCGGCGGCCGGGTCTTCGATGACCTCGACGTCGTGCATCGGGCGGGATCGTCCCTTTGACAACTAATTTTGTCAAGGCGCAGGGTGTTTCCGCACAGGGGTTTCGGGATGGCGGCACGCCGCGGCCTTGCAGACCCGGGCCCCGCGCCCTGGGAACCGGGAGCGCGCCGGCTCGCGACGAAATCGGCAACGCGCATCCGACACCGACCCCGCGACCTGCGCCTTGTCGGGTGAGCGGCAAACCGCCGCCTCCACTCTCCACCCCACGAGGTCCTGATCATGTCGCGTCTCTTCCTCCTCCCGTCCGTCCTCCTCGGCTCCATGCTCGCTGCGACCGCACCCGCCCAGGTCGCCGAAACCCCCGGCGGCAGCGCCGCGACCGCCGCGGCGCCGTTGGCCCCGAGAGCGGCCGCGCGCCCCCACCACCTCCGCCCCGCCGTGCTCGCTGCCGACGCGTCGCTGCCCGCCGCCGATGTGGGACCCGCCGCGCCAGCCACCGTCGATCCCGCAGCGGTCCTCGACTGCGCGCGCTGCGCGACACCCTTCGACGTCACCACGCCGACCGGCGACATCCGCGTCGTCGGCGTGGCGTGGGTCGACTACCCCGACGTCGGCGGCCGCACGCGCAAGTGGTTCTTCTCCGGCGCCGCCGGCGGTGCCAACGCGCAGCGCGTGTACGTCTTCGACAGCGACCTCGGCTCCATGCCGATCGTCGCCGGCAACCGCGCCATCGCCGCCGCGCCGGGGTTGGTCTCCGCGTTCTGGGGCCATCGCGACGGCGAGGGCTACATCTACACCGACTCCGTGACGCAGCAGGACATGGCCGTGTGCCTGTTCGGCGACGAGGGGCGCAACATCCACATCCTCGACGCCAAGGCCGAGGCGTGGGTCGGCAGCGTGAACCTCGCCGCCTACGGCGCCGCGACGACGCGCGCCATCGGCATCGTGCCGAAGACCCTGCCCAACCGAAACGAAGAGATCCGCGTGTACGTGTGCGACTTCGCCAACGGGATCGAGGAGTGGGACGTCAACCTGCGCACCCTGGTGGCGGCGCGGACCGCGCGCCCCGTGATCGCCAACCCGGGTTCGGCGTACGGCATCGCCGCGTTCTGGTACGGGACTTCGCCCTACATCGCCGTGTTCGGCCAGACCCAACACGCATGCCCGGGTGTCGGCCTCAACAAGCTGACCATCTGCAGCCTCTCGCCCGCGACCTACGGGAACGTCGTGTGGAGCCGCTCCGGCGACGTGCAGATCCCCGGCGACGCACCCAACGTCGCGGGCGGACTCGCCGGTGGCGCCGTCGGCGCCTACGTGAATGGCCAGTTCGCGCTCAGCGTGTTGCACCAGGGCACCGCCGACACGCTCGGCTTCGTGCCCGAGGCGGGGTTCGGGTTCAACGGGCCGATGGACTGCACGGCGATCCGCCTGCTCGTGAACGGCGGCCCGGTGAGCGGCCGCAACACCGGCTTCTCGCTGCTCGGCATGCAGGCCGGCGACCTCGCCGTCACGCTGCTCGGCCCCGCGCCCGCCGCGAACCTGCCGCTGCCCTTCAACCTGGCCTGCAAGCTCGACACCTTCCCCATCCTCGCGCAGTTCTTCATGCCGGCACCCGTCGGCGGCACCAGCACGATCGCGTTCGGAATCGCACCGTGGGTCGTGGGCAACCTCACCGCGGATGCCTTCATCTTCCGCGCCGGCAACTGGACGTCGACCGAGCGCATCGACCTCAACATCTGCCCGCGCGGCTGGTAGCGCGGGGACCGGGGTCGTTCACATCCGGAACACCGGCGCCCGGTAGTCCTCGATCGGTGCGTTGAGCGCCGCGGACAACGCCAGCGCGAGCACGTCGCGCGTCTGGCGCGGGTCGACGATCCCGTCGTCCCACAGGCGCGCCGACGAATAGAACGGGTTGCCCTCGTGCTCGTACTTCTCGCGGATGGGTGCGGCGATCGCCTCCGCGTCCGCCTCGGACAGCTTCTCGCCCTTGGCTTCGAGCTGGTCCTTCTTCACCGTCACGAGCACGCCGGCCGCCTGTTCCCCGCCCATCACCGAGATGCGCGCGTTGGGCCACATGAACAGGAAGCGCGGCTGGTACGCGCGCCCGCACATGCCGTAGTTGCCGGCGCCGAACGACCCGCCCACGATCACGGTGAGCTTGGGCACCTGCGCGGTCGCGACCGCCTGCACCATCTTCGCGCCGTCCTTGGCGATGCCGCCGGTCTCGTACTTCCGACCGACCATGAAGCCGGTGATGTTCTGCAGGAACAAGAGCGGCACCTTGCGTTGGCAGCACAGCTCGACGAAGTGCGCGGCCTTCAGCGCGCTCTCCGAGAACAGGATGCCGTTGTTGGCGACGATGCCGACCGGCATGCCATGCACGTGCGCGAAGCCCGTGCCCAGCGTCGTGCCGGAGCGGGCCTGGAACTCGTGCAGGCGGCTGCCGTCGCCGAGCCGCGCGATCACTTCGCGCACGTCGTACGGCGTGCGTGTGTCCCGGGGCAACACACCGAGCAGTTCCTCGGCGTCGTAGAGCGGGTCCTCGGGCGCCTGCAGCGCGACGGTGCGCGGCTTCCGGGTGTTCAGGTGGCCGACCACCGTGCGGCAGAGCTGCAGCGCGTGCGGCTCGTCCTCGGCGAAGTGGTCGGCGACGCCGGAGAGCCGCGTGTGCACGTCGGCGCCACCGAGGTCCTCGGCCGACACGACCTCGCCGGTCGCGGCGCGCACCAGCGGCGGCCCGCCGAGGAAGATCGTGCCGTTGCCCTTCACGATGATGCTCTCGTCGCTCATCG
>CAYQMF010000035.1:0-52746 GCA_964418595.1 uncultured candidatus Brocadiaceae bacterium | reverse complement strand
GACTGGGTGGCCGTGGCGGGCGAGCCGGTCACCGATACGGGCAGCATAGCGTCGCCAGCGCCCATCCGACAATCCCCTCGCGACGTCGAGACGTCGAGGAGATCAGTGCGAGTGGCCGGTCGTGGCGCTGCGATGACGCCACCCTCGGCCGGTTCCCGCGCCAACAACCGCAACGCACCCAATCGCCAACCACCCCAGGCCCGCGCCCACGAGGAGCAGCGCCGACAGCGTGTGGCTGTGCCCATAGTGCGCGAAGTTGTGGAGGCGCACGCCGAGCGGCGTCGCCTGTGGCGGCGCGAGCACCGACGCGATGACGATGTCCTGCAGTGCCAAGGGAAAGAGCAGCGCAACGCTCCATAGGCGGGGCTGGCCACGGAGGGCGGCGAGGAGGCGGGCGCCGGTGCGCGCGCGCTCGGCGTCGAGGGGAAGCAGGAGGCGCGCGACGTGCGCCGACGGCTCGACCGTGTCGACGCGCAGCGCGACCCGGAGGAACACGGCCCATGGGAGGAGCCACAGCGTCAATGCAACAGCGGCGGGCAGCGGCGTGTCGAGGACGGCGCTCGGGCAGAGGGAACGCACACCGAGGGCGAGCGCAAGCGCGCCGCCGAGGCCGGGGAGGCAGAGCAGGAGCAGGACCCTGCCGCGAAGCGCGCCCGAGAGTGCGCCCGCCCCCAGGCTGGCGGCGCCGGCGTACACCGCCGACCACAGCAGCTCGAAGCGCGCCGCGCGCGGGCGTAGCGCGTCGGCGACGTGCGCCGCGCCGTCGGCGACGAGGTACCCGGCCGGCAGGAGGGCGACCAGCAGGCAGGCGAGGGCGACGCCGACGAACCGTCGGGCCGGAGGAACGCGGGGAGCAGCGCGCGCGCGGGCGGCGACCGCGCGCCGCGCGAGCCGCCAGCCGGCGGTGAGCACGACCGCGGCGAGCGCGACGGGGAGGAGGCAGCCCTCGAGTGCCAGACCCACGCTGACCCCGCCGGCCTGCGCATCGAACACCGCCACCGTCCAGCTCCGCTGCGCGAGGCGGGCGGTGAGTTCGAAGTCGGCGAAAGCGATCAAGAACCCCACCGCCGCTCCGACCGCGGCGACCGGGCCCACGCCGTGCGCAAGCTGCCACACCCATCGGCGCGCACGCGAGCCGAGTCCGCTGGTCGCGGGCGCGAGGCCGGCGACGTGCGCCGCGGCGCCGGCGTAGGCGGGCGGGGGCAGGAGCGCGAGCACCAGCGCCACCGGCACGACGGCGCGCGCGGCCAGCAGCAGCAGCAGGCACCACGGGGCGGCGCTCCCGCTCATCATCACGCGCGGCGCGAGCTCGGTCCACGCGTACGAGGTGGCGAGCGGCGGCAGCGCCGCGACCACGAGCACGCCCGCGGCGAGCAGGGCCGGCGGCAGCGCCGCGGCAACAAACGCATGTCGCAGCGGCCACGCCGCCAGGGTCGCGAGCGCGCCGGCGGATGCCGCGCGGCCGGCGGCGACGAGCGTGTCGGCCGCGACGCTCACGGGCTCCGCCACTCGGCGGCGAGCCACGCCAGCGCATCGGCCTGAGCGCGCTGCACCAGCGCCATCGGCACGGCGCGGGGGATCAGTTCGCGCAAGGCAGCGACGGGTTCTGGAAGGTCCTCCATCGCGACCTCTCCCAGCGGGATCTGCCGGCCTGGCCCGCGCGCCAGCGCGACCTCCGTGTCGGCCGACAGCAGATGGTCGACCAACGCTTCGGCCTGCGCGCGCCGCCGCGTGCCGGCGACCACCGCCACCGTGTTCGGCATGCACAGGACCCGACCGTCGATCTCGACCGGCACGATGCCGAGCCCGGCCGGCGCAGCGAAGGCGTCGTCGGTGTCGGTGAACCCCAGGCGCGCCGCCCCCGCGGCGACGAGGTCCTTCACTGCGGCGTTGCCGCGCACGAAGCGCGCGCCCGCCGCACGCAACCCCGCGAACCACGCCTCCACGGGCGCGCGTCCGCGCAGCGCCCACAGCGCGGTGACGTGGAAGCGGGTCGTGCCCCACAACGGCACGGCGAGGGCGAACCAGCCGAGGTCGCGAGTCTCCGTTCCGCGCGTGAGTGCCGCGTCGAGGTCCTTGCTGCGCGCGTGAGTGAGATCGCCCCCCGCAATCCACACGCGCAGGCGCGCCGCGAACCCGACCCAATGACCTTCGGGATCCTTCCACGCGTCCGGGATCCGCGCGAAGCCGGCGCCCCGATGCGGGGCGAGCAATCCCAGCCCGTGCAGCCGCATCGCGCCCAGCGGTTCATTGCACCACAGCACGTCGCAGCGCGGATTGTCGCGCTCCGCGACGATCCGCTCGATGAGGCCCAAGGTCTTGGTGGCCTCCGTGTCATGGACGACGTGCAGGCGGATCCCGGTGGCCATCGTGAACGCCTCGAGGATCGGCTCCGCGAGGTGCGCGTCGGTGGCGCAATAGACGACGAGCGCGTCGCGATCGCGCGCCTGCCAGAGCAATCCGGCCGCCAATGCGACGAGTCCCCCGGCGAACCACCATCCTCGGGTCATGGCTGCAGCCGGCTGCGCCGACGGGTCACTTCCGCGGCTTCCCCAGGTCGTCGAAGTAGCGCCGCACGCTGTCGTGGTAGGCGGGCGGGACGCTCTCGCGCACCATCGCCTCCGCCGCGCCCTGCCGCACGGCCTCGATGGCGTCGGTGCGCTCGACCGTCGCCGGCGCCGCGTCGGGCGCGCGCGGCTCGGTCTTCAGGCGCAGCAGATGCTGACCCGCGGTGAGCATCGCGCGCGTGCGCTCCGGC
The DNA here is from genome assembly GCA_964418595.1 of uncultured candidatus Brocadiaceae bacterium. Classification (GTDB taxonomy): domain Bacteria; phylum Planctomycetota; class UBA1135; order UBA1135; family UBA2386; genus CAYQMF01. The sequence continues at coordinate 49,988 of CAYQMF010000035.1, read as the reverse complement.
ACGAAGTTCGTCGGCCCGTCGGCCTCGCTCGCGATGCCACCGGCGCCGTTGCCCGGACCGCCCATGCCCGCGCCCTTGCCCCGGGCGCCCTCCGCGAGCGCCAGCATCGCAGCCCGGCTCATCCCGCGTTTCAACTTGCCCCCGGACACGCCGGAGCCACCGCAACCCTCTCAACCCCCGCCGTTGCAGTCTTCGCACGCCTCCAGGTCGTCGAGTTCCTCGAGGAGTCGGCCGCGCATGAGTTCTTCGTACTCCGCCAGCGCCGCGGAGAGATCGCCAGGGGGAAGGCCCGCGTCGAGCTGGTCGAGCGCCGACGCGAGCTGCTCCGCGCGCAAGGCCTGTTCGAGCGCGGCGAGGTCGGACGCCGCCTGCTGCATCGCGTCGAGCTCGAGGCCGGCGCGCTCCGCGAGCTGGTCGGTCGCGCCCGCGTCGCCGCTCTCGAGTTGGCGGAGCAGATCGGTCATCGCCTCCCGCAGCCCGTCGGCGCCGGCCTGCTTCGCAAACGCGCGCATTTCGCGCGCCGCCGCCGCCGCCTGCGCGAGCTTGTCGCCTGCCGCAGCCGCGGCGGCGAGGTCCTTCAGCTCCTGCCGCAGGCCCTCGACGCTGCCCTTGGCGAGTTCCTGCCGCCACTGCGCCTGCTTGGCCTGTTCGCCGCGCCCCAGCGACGTCGACGAGCGCGCGCTCCGGTCGGCCGCCTTCGCCTTCTGCCACAGCTCCGCGAGCTTGTGCTCCACCTGCCGCAGCTCCGCGCGCACTTGCGCCGTTGGCGTGGCCTGCAACTCGGCGAGCGTGCGGCGCAGTTCCGCGAGCGCGGCATCCACCGCTGGCGACTTCTCCGCCTGCACTTCGCGCTTGCGCAGGGCTTCGATCTTCGCCGCGGCTTTGACGGCGAGGTTGGCGGGGGGCGGTGGCGGTGGTTGGGAAGGCGAAGCGGTCGGCGCGAAGAGGAGCGCGAGCGTGCTGAGCAGCACGCCCGCCGCCCACATACCGGCGACGCGACCGAGCCGCCACGGCGCGACCGCCGCTGCGTCGATCGCGCGCGCGCGCGCCTGGGCCTGTTCCTCCAGGACCGGCGCGAGCGCTGGCGTGACGCGACCGTCGGCGAGACCCGCACGCGCGAGGAAGAGGTCTTCGGTGCACGCATGCGCATCGACCGCGCGCGCCGCGCGCCGGTAGGCGTCGCGCCCGCTGCGCAGGACGCCATAGACGATGGCGATCCCCGCGAGCGCACCGAGGGTCCAGGGGCTCTCCATGGTCGTCGTCACCGCCGGCAGCCACCAGCGCACGATCACTACCACGAGCGCGTACGCGACGCCAACGACGCACGCGGCCTGCGCGCTCTGACGCAGGACACCGGCGCACGCGAGGCGCCGCGCAACGCGGGTCAGGAGGCGATCGGCTGTGGTTGGCTCGACCATGGAACGAGCGGGGACTCTAGCAGGTCACGGCTGCCGCTGCGCGGACGTGCGCGGGGAGACACTCGGCGAAACCCGGAGCCGGGCCGGCGGGACATCTGCCTGTCGCGGCACGCCGGAGCTCAGGGCAGCGATCCGGCAGGCAAGCGGGTCGATCGTGTCGTGGCTACGAAGCACGTCGACCCAGACCGAGGTGACGACGAGGATCATCGGGCCTTGCGCGAACTGCGGGTCGGCCGCTTGTCGTCGCGCATCTCGGCGAGATCCCCTTCCCAGACCCCGGTGCCGCGAAGGCGGCGGATCTGTCGCACTTTCGCGTGCTTGACGAACTCCTTCATCGCCACCGTCACTGCCGCAGAGAGAGTCCTCTCACCACTGTGCCGCAAGACCTCGTCAAGGAGCTGCTCGAGAAGCACAAGACGTACGCGCTTCATGCGCATGTTGCGTACGCGGCGCAGGGCGCGGGTGTCAAGACCGCCAATCGCGATGGCGGCGGCCTGCGGTCGCCCATCCCTCGCGCACGAACGCCGCCCCCGGCTCCCACACCTCCCGCGGGTCCGCGAACCGATCGCGCCAGATGCGCAGCGCGGCGCCGAAGCCCGGGTCCTGGCGCGAGAAGGCCTCGACCACGAGCCAGCCGTCGTACTCCGCCCGCTTCAGCGCGTCGAAGGTCTCCGTCCAGCGCACCTGGCCGGTGCCGAGCACGCCGCGGTGGCTCTCGCTGAGCTGCACGTGGGTGAGCACGCCGGCGAGGTCTTGGAGCGCTGCGGACGGCGACGCCTCTTCGATGTGCGCGTGGTGCGAGTCGTACACCGCGCCCACCGCGGTGTGATCGATGCGGCGCAGCAGCGCGCGCGTCTCGGCCGCAGTCGTGCACAGGAAGCACTCGAAGCGGTTGAGGTGCTCGATGCCGAGGCGCACGCCGGCCTGCGCGGCGTGCTCGGCCGCCTTGCGCAGCACGTCGGCGCTGCGCGCGAGCCGGTCCTCATCGGGGCCGCCGGTCTCGGGGAACGTCGCGTAGGCGGCGTGGATCGGGCCGCCGAGCAGCGTGCAACCGAGCGCCCGGGCGCGGTCGATGAGCCGCCGCAGGTGGTCGAGGGCCCGGCGCCGGACGGCAGCATCTGGATGGATCGGGTCGGCATCGGCGCGGCTGAAGCCCACGGCGGTGCGCTGCAGACCCGCGTCGTCGAGCACTCGTGCGAGTGCTTGATAGTCGGCGTCGTCGCCGTCGGTCACCGGCACCTCGACGCCGTCGTAGCCGGCGGCACGGAAGCGGGGGAAGTGCGCGTGGTGCGCCGCGGTGACGCGTCCCGCGAACAGCAGCATGCTGAGGCCGACGCGGACGGTCACTTGCCCCCTCCGTGCGCGCGGCTGAGGAACTCGAGCAGATCCGCGAGGCCTTCCTCCCCCAGGATCTCGAAGGTCTCCGGCATCAGCGAGCGCTGCACCGACCGCATCTCGCGCAGGTCGCTGCGTGCGATCACATGCTTCTGGCCGGCGAGATCGAGCAGCTCGACGGTCGTGCGCGTCTCCGCGTCCAACCGGCCGCTGAACACCTGGCCGTCCTTGGTGGCGACGATCCACTGCACATAGTTGGCCTCGACGCTCTGGTTGGGATCGAGGATCGCCACCAGGGTCTCGCGCTTGCTGCGCGCGCCGATGCCATCGAGGTCCGGACCGATCACGCCGCCCGCTCCGCCGAGCTGGTGGCAGAGCGCGCAGTGCAGCTTGAAGGTCGCCTCGCCCCGGGCCGCATCGCCGGCGCGTTCCGCGACGGGGAGGAACTTCGCGAGCACCGCCGCGCGCGCCTCGGCGGTGCGACCGTGGATCGCCTTCGCCCGCGCGGCCAGCGCGGCGTCGGGGTGCTGCTCGAGGAGCTGCCACCGCGACGCGTCGACGTCGCCCACCTGCAGGTCGCCCTTCTCGATGGCGGCCAACATCGCCGCGGTCCATTCAGCGCGCTGGCACAGCATGCCGATGGCGGCGCGCCGCGCGGCGGGGCCGAGGCTCGTCCAGCGACGGAGCACCGCGGACCCGGCGCTGGCGCTGGCGGAGGTCGCGAGCGCGTCGATGACGCCCTCGTTCAGCGCGGGCGTGGCCGCGGCGTCGAGCAGGCCGGCGAGCAGGGCGAGGGTTGCGTCGGTGTCTTCGAGCGCGACGACCTGCCGCGCGGCGCGCAGGCGATCCGGCAGCGGGCGCACCGCATCGCCGACCGCGGCGCGCAGGTCGGCGAGCAGGGTCGCGGTGTCGGCGCCGAGTGCCGCGCGCACACCGAGCTTGTCGCACAGGAGCAGCATCGCGGTGCGGGTCGCGTCGTCGAAGCCGGCCAGCGCCGCGGCGAGCGTCGCGCCCGCGGCCGGATCGAGGTCGACCTTCTTCTCCGGCGGCCATCCCTCCGCGAGGCCTTCGAGGAAGCTGCGCGAAACGCTCGGATCGCAGCCGCGCAGGCCGAGGACGAGATCGACGACCGCCGCGCCCGTCGCCCTCGTCGCGAAGCTGCGCGTCACGCGCGCGAGGATCTTGCCCTGCGGGCCGGGCATCGCGCTGTCGATCGGCACCAGCTCCAGGTCGTCGAACCACGCCGTGCCCGTCGCCTGACCCCAGCCACCGAACAGGCAGTTGATCGACACCGACTGCGCGGCGCCGGAGTCGAAGACGAGCGTGCTCAGCGTCCAGTCGGCGTCGCCGTGGACGGGGTTGCTGGTGTGCGTCTGCTGGTCGCGGCCGTGCACGTTGAAGAGCGCACCCATGCCGCCGCGCACGCGACGCAGCCCGGCCACCTTGATGTAGCCACGCAGGCGGTAGGTGCGACCGGGCTCGACGGGCACGTCCTGGAACCAACTGGTGTCGGTGCCGGTGGTGGCGCGGATCATCAGACACTTGCCGCCGCCATGTTGGCCATCGCTGCGGCCACCGTCGACCCACGCGTGCTCGGCGCCTCGGCCCGAGTACGTGCGCGGCTGCCACGCCGCAGGCGTCGTGCCCTCGCCCGCTTCGAGATCGGCATTGACGAAGACGTTCTTCGGCGGTGCCGGTCGCGCCGCGTCGGGGTCGGGGCGCGCCGCGTCGGGGTCGGGGCGCGCCGCCGCCAAGGCCGCTTGGAGGAACCCTTGGTCGTGCTGCGCCGCCGCGATCGTGAGCGCGTCGGGCAGCCACGGGTCGTCGCGGTCGCCGGGCCGCTGCGCGAGCGCGAACACGGCGCGGCCCGCGCGCACCGACGGCGGCATCTCGCCGAGCGCCAGCCACGCCAGGAGCCGAACCTTCGCGTCTGGATCATCGAGAAGGTTGCGGTCCAGCACGAAGTCGCGCTCCGCCTCCGTGCGCGGCAGCACCTGCCACGCCGTCGCGCGCACCGCCGCCGCCGGATGCCGCAGCGCGGCATGGACCGCCGCGCGCGCGGCATCGGTGCCGATCACGCCGCGCCCGTGCAGCGTCCAGAGCGCATGCAGGGCGCCGGCGTCGAGACCGAGCGCGTCGAGCCTCGTCGCCGTGGCGCGCGCGCACAGCAGCGCATCGACGCCAGCGTCCCGGCTCGGGAGCAACAGGCGCTGCGCGGTCAGCCGCCAGAACAGGTTGTCGTCGTCGAGCGCGCGCACGAGCGTCGCCGCGTCCGCTTGCCCGAGATCGCGCGGCGCCGGCGGCGCAGCACTTTCCCACACCAGCCGGTAGATGCGGCCGTGCTGCTTGTCGCGCAGTGGCGTCACGTAGGCGTTGCCCTTCCCCGTCGCGAACCCGTGCGGCGTCGGGTTGTGCTGCACGATGTAGTTGTACCAGTCGATCACCCACACGGCCCCGTCGGGGCCGACCTCTGCCTGGATCGGCGCGGTCCACTCGTCGTCGCTGGCGAGCAGGTTCCACGCGCTGCGCGCTGTGAACCCGCTGCCCCGCGGCTCGACGAAGAACATCGCCGCGACGTGCCCGGTGGGCTCGGCCACGAACGCCGCGCGATTCCACCACGCGCGCGGCATGGCACGCGCCGTGTAGATCGCGTGCCCGGCGCCGGCCGTGAACTTGCCGTGGTAGTCGACCTGCCGCACGGCGCGGGTGATCGGATGGATGGCGAGGCTGTCGGCGATGGTCTCCAGTGCCCCCGGCGCGAGTCCCGGCACGCGCTCGTAGTGGCGGTGCGCGATCGCGAGGTGCACGCTCGGGTTGCCGTTGGCGGTCGACGCGAACACGTTGCCCGCCTCGTCGAAGCCGAGGCCCCACGTGTTGTTGGTGGTCGAGCCGAGGAATTCGAAGTCCTTCCCGTCGGCGCCGATGGCCCAGATGCCGGAGCCGAAGCGTCGCTCCTCGCCATCGACGCGACCGCGGAAGCCGGAGTAGCCGACGGTCCCCCACACGCGGTTGTCGAAGCCGACGCGCAGGTTGCTCGGCCCCGCGTGCGTGTCGCCCGTGCCCCAGCCGGACACGAGCACGCGCCGCTCGTCGGCGACGTCGTCGCCGTCGGTGTCGCGCAGCAGGATGAGGTCGGGCGCCTGCACGACCACGAGGCCGTCGCCCGCGAACACGAGGCCGGTGGGGATGCTCAGCTCGTCGGCGAAGATCGTGAAGCGGTCGGCGCGGCCGTCGCCGTCGGTGTCCGCGCAGATCTTGATGCGGTCGTGACCCTCGCCCTTCGGCTGCGGGTCGTTCGGGTAGTCGACGGTCTCCGCCACGAACAGCCGCCCGCGCGCGTCCCACGCCATCGCGATCGGCTTCTGCAGGTCGGGCTCGGCGGCGAACAGCTCGACGCGCACGCCCGGCGGCACGACCAGGCGCGCCTGCGACGCCGCCGGCGGCAGCGGCGCCTGCATCGTGCGCACGACTTCGTTGTCGCCCCAGCGTCGTCCCGCGGGATAGTCGGGGATCGGCGAGTCGGACTCGACCATCGCAAACGGCGACGCCGGCGCGACGCGCGCAGGCTCGCTGTCGCCCACCGCCCAGCGGATCCCGCGCGCGAGCAGATCCTGGAAGCCCTCGTTCCCCCACGTGCGCTGGTCGTGCCCCCACGCCGTGTAGAAGACGCGGCCCTTGCCCGCGGTCCGCACCCACGTCCACGGCTCGCGATGGTCGCCGTCGACGCGCACCTCGAGCACCGTGCGATCCTGGTTGTGGCGGGTGTGCACGTAGGTCTCGTCCCACGACTCGAAGCCGGCGAAGCCCTTGGTCAGCGGATGCTCCGGCGCCGTCAGCTCCGTGCGGAAGGTCCCCGTGCCGTGCCGCTGGAACTGCGCGCCGACCAGCTCGATCCACGCCGGCGAGTTCGCGAAGCACGCCGACGCGCAGTGCACGGCGACGAGACCGCCGCCGCCCTCGACGAAGGCGCGGAGCGCGCGTTCCTGCTCGCGCCCCAGCGTCGCATGGTTCGCATAGACGAGCAGCGCGTGGTAACCGCGGAGGCCCTCGGCGGAGAGCGAAGCAAGCGTATCGGAGTAGGCGAGGTCGATCCCCTTCGCGTGCAGCGGCGCAAGCACCTGGTCGGCGCGGACGGCCGGCTGGTGGTGGCCGCCGTCGCCGAGGAAGAGGACGCGGACGCCACCGCCGTCATGGGCGGCGGGGGCGGGGGCCTGCGCGCCGACGACCGGGGCGAGCGATGCGAGCGCGGCGAACCGCAGGATGACACGGCGGCTGATCAGCATGGGTGGCGTCCAGGGGCCCGTGCAGCATCGGACCCGTCCCCGGCCATCGCAAACCGCAGATCCGCGAATGACGGGCAGAGTCCCCCGATCGGCGATGCGCACCGCGCCTAGGATCGTCGCCGGCACCCATGCGTAGCAGGCCGCCCGCTCCATGAAGACACTCGTTCCGCTGCTGCTCCTCCTCGCCTCGACTCCCGCCGCCCAGGCTCCGGTCACACTCACGCCGGTCGATCCCCGCCTCACGCAGGCGGTCGAGAGCCACATCCGTTGGCTCGGCGGCAGGGACGCACTCGTTCGCCTCCGCTCCGTCGACCTCTGCGGCGCCGTCGAGTCGGATCCGATGGAGGGCAAGGCGCGCATCGCCGCGACGCGCGCCGGACACGTGCGTCGCGACCTCGATCTGGGCGCCATCCGCGAGACGGCGCTGGTCGGCCCCGACGGCGCGTTCAAGGTCAACCTCAGCGGACAGGTCGAGCCCCTGCCCGAGGGGGAACGCGCGCGCCTCGCCGCGCTCGGTGCCCGCCTGCTCGGCCGCGTCTGGACCGGCGATCCGGCGGTGCAGCTCGAGCTGCGCGCGGACGAAGAACGCGAGGCCAAGACCTACCGCGTGGTGCGCGTGCGCTGCGGAGAGCAGGCCGCGTTCGACGCGTTCCTCGGCGACGAGGGGAACCTCGACTGGCTGCGTGAGGATGCGCCGCCGGCGGGGACGATCTGGACCCATCTCACCGACTGGCGGTCCGTGCAGGGACTGCGCTTCCCGTTCGCGGAGGAGACGGATCGCTCCGACACGGGTGGGCCGGCGCGGGTGACCTGGGAGAAGGTCGAACCCGACGGCGACCTTCCCCCCGCGCTCTTCGCGCGCCCCACGGCCACCGCCAGCCTCGCGTCCTTCGCCGGCGACGCGCAAGGCACCGGGTGGCTGCCGATGACCCTGCACCTCGGCCGCTACATCTATCTGCGCGGGACGCTGAATGGCCACGCAACCGACATCGTGCTCGACTCCGGCGCAGGTGCGACCGTGGTCGATGCCGGCCTCGCCGACGAACTCGCGCTGCCGTCCGAGGGCGCGGTGCAGGCGCGCGGTGTGGGTGGCACGCAGCAGGCGAGCTTCCTCGCCGGCGTGTCGATCGGCGTCGGCAACCTGACCCTGCGCGGCATCCGCGCGGTCAAGCTCGACCTCGCCCCGCTCACGCCGATGCTCGGGCGCACGATGCCGGTGATCCTCGGCAAGGAGGCGTTCCACGCGACGGTGATCGACATCGACTATCCGGCCTCGCGCATCGCGTTCCGCGACCCCGCGACCTACCACTACGAGGGGGAAGGCCACACTGTCGAGCTGGTCCCCGGCGGTGACGGCCATCGCCACGTCGAGGTCGTACTCGAAGACGGGCTGCGCGGGCTGTGCACGGTCGACACCGGCTCGGGCGGGACGCTCGCCGTGTTCCAGGCGTTCGTCGATCGCCACGATCTCCTCGCGGGCCGCGCCCCGATCTCGGCGTCGCAGAGCGGCGGCGTCGGTGGGCGCATCGTCAGCAAGCTCGCGACACTCCGCAGCGTGACGTTCGCCGGCTACGAGCTGCGCGACGTGCCGGCCACCTTCGGCGCCGACAAGCGCGGCGGCGCCTTCGACGACGACGCGCTCCTCGGCAACCTCGGCGCGGGGATCTTCGGTCGCTTCCGCCTCGTGTTCGACTACCGCCGCGATGCCCTGCACGTGGAGCCGGGGCCCGACCATGACACGACGGCGTTTCGGCGCGATCACCTAGGCCTGTCGGGCGGCTGGCAGGACGACGGGTGCGTCGTGTCGTTCGTGGCCCCGGGCAGTCCCGCCGCCGCCGCCGGCATCGAAGCCGGCGCGCGACTTGCGGCCATCAGCGACACGAAGCTCGTCGCAGCGACCTGGCGACAGACCATGCTCGACGCCACGCAGAGCGCGCCTGGCACCAAGGTGACGGTCACCCTCGCCGACGGACGCCGCATCGAGCTGCGCGCTGCACGGTTCTATTAGAACTTCGGTCGGAGCCGTGTTACCGGCAGGCCGGCGTCTACTATGGCGTGCGTCAAGTTTTGCCGGCTCGCCGTCGGGACCCTCGGGAAGGCCCCCCACGGTGGTGCCGGATGTCGCCAAGAGAGGAAGGTCGTGCTCGCTCATCGCCGCCTGCTCCGAAGTGTCCTGTCCGGCATCGTGGCCGCCGTCGGCCTCGCGGGCACTGGCTCGCTCCCCGCCCAGTTGGCCTTCACCCAACTGCCCGCGAACGGCCCGGTCCGCGCCGATCATGCGGTCGCCTTCGACACCCGGCGCGGCGTCGGCGTGATGTTCGGGGGCAGCGTCAACAACGTCGCGGTCGCCGAGACCTGGGAGTTCGACGGCGCGGTCTGGACCCGGGTCACGCCAGCGCAGAGTCCGAGTGCGCGCCTGCGGGCCGCGGCCGCCTTCGACGCGGCGCGCGGAGTCGTGGTGCTGTTCGGCGGTGCCGACAGCGCCGGCAATCAGCTCGACGACACGTGGACGTACGACGGCACGCGCTGGACGCGGCTCACGCCGGCGGTACGCCCGTCGCTGCGCAGCGGCGCGGCAATGGCCTACGACAGCGACCGTCAGCGCGTGGTGCTGTTCGGGGGCTGGGTGCCGTCGCGCCTCGACGATGCCGAGACCTGGGAATGGGACGGCAGCGCGTGGACGCAGCGCACGCCCGCAGTCCGCCCGCCGGCGCGTGGCGCGCATCGGCTCGTCTATCACCAGGCGCTGCGGCGCACGCTCCTCGCCGGCGGCTGGAGCACACCGAACAACCGCACCGTCGGCGATTGCTGGTGGTGGGACGGCACGACGTGGTCGGCCATCGCCGGACCCGGGCCGTCGGCGCGCTGCGACATGAGCGTCGTGTTCGACCCGGTACGCGCCAGCGTGGTGCTGTTCGGCGGCCTGCTCACGTTCGTGGGGACGACGCCGGTCCTCACCAACGACACCTGGGAGTACGCCGGGTCGTGGGTACAGCGGACGCCGCAGGGCACTGTGCCGACGCCGCGTGCGTACGCGGAGGCGATGTGGGATCAGGTGCGCGGAGTCGCGGTGATCGCGGGCGGCTTCGATGGCGCGGTCGCGCGCGGCGAGAGCTTCGCGATCTCCAGCGTCAATCCGGCGCGCACACGTCGGGTCGGCGCGGGCTGCGTTGGCGGCGTCGGGGTTCCCTCCCTCGACCCGGTGCCCTTCCGCCTGCCGTGGCTCGGCGGCAGCTACGCGGTCTCGATCACGGGCGCAGCGCCGACCGCGTCGCAGGCGCTGCTGTGGCTCGGCGCCTCCACCACTGCGTGGAACGGCGTGGGCCTGCCGCTCGACCTGTCGTTCACAGGCCTGCTCGGCTGCACGCTGTTCGTGAGCATGGACGCGTCCGCGCTCGTGCCGCTCAACAATGGGATCGCGGTGCTGCAAGGCACGCTCTGTCCCTGTCCCGGCCAGGTGGGGCGAAAGCTGTACCTGCAGGCCCTGGTCCTCGATGCGACCGCGCCGCGACCCGTACCGGGCGCGATCACCAACGGCCTCGAACTGCAGTACGGCCTGCGCTGATCCATGGTCCTCGTCGCCGGCATCCTCGGTCTCGCGCTCGCGACCCAGGCCGCCGCCGACTTCGTGTGGGTCGACGCACCCGCGCACTCGACCCTCGACATCCGCAAGCTCGATCCGACGGCGACGTTCGTGTGCCTGGAGACGGCGCACTTCAGACTCGCGTGTGCGCTCGCGCCGCTGAAGTTCCCCGGCGGCGCCGCGGAGCGTCGCAGCCTCGATGCCGAGCTGAAGGCGCTCACCGCGCAGGGCGTCGAAGGATTGCGCGGCGCGACGCGCCTCGACACCCGGGCGCGCGCTCACCTGTACGCCGCGCGCCTCGAACGGCTGTACGCCGAGATGCTCGCGACCCTCGGCCTCACCGATGCCGACTTCCCCACGCAGCCACCCGCGAAGCGCGACGCGAGCTACGCGGGCGAAGGCCCGTACCTCGGCATGCCGCAGCGCTACACGGTGCTGCTCGTCGAACGCGAGAGCGTCCTCGATCGCTACGTGAAGACGTACTGCAACCGGGCCTGCACCCCGGTCGGCGTGCGCCACTTCTTCCAGCCGGGTTGCCTCTTCCTCGGAGTCTCCGCCGACGGCAACTCCGGGCGCCTGCGCGACGACCGCGCCCTGCACGGGGCGGTGGTCTACAACATGGTGCACAACCTGCTCGACGGCTTCCGCTACTACTGGCACGAGACGCCGTACTGGCTCCAGGAGGGCACGGCGCACTGGTTCCGCCGGCAGGTGATCGAGAACCTCGACATCTACACGCGCATCCCGCCCGACATGCCGGAGCTGAACCGCACGGCCAACTGGCGGGCGACGGCAATGGCGCGCGCGCGCCTCGGCAACTTCACGCCGCTGCGCGAGGTCATGACCTGGGTCGACGATCGCGCCGTGTCGTACGGTGACCAGATCGCGATGTGGTCGCGCATCGACTTCCTGAGGCAGCGCCATCCTGCGGCCCTCGGCCAGATCCTGCGCGGGACCAAGGGGCCGATGCCCTCCGACCGCAGCGCCACGCCGGCCGACGGAGTCCTCGTCGCACGCCAGGTCGATGCGCTCACGGCCGCGCTCACCCTCGATCCCGACGCCTTCGACCAGGCCTGGGTCGCCTTCACCAAGGAGACCTATGGCACCCGCTGATCCCGTTCCGATCGCCTCCTCCCCTGCAACCCGAGACCGAGAGGAAAGCTCATGTCCACGAAGTTGATCGTTCGCTGCGCCCTCATGGCGGCCGCCGCCGTCGCGCCGCTCTTCGCCCAGTGCCCGCCGCGTCGCCCGCCTGGTCCCGGCCCGGGCCCTGGCCCGCAGCCGATCCCCGCGCCACCCGTCTATCGCGGACCCGGCGACGTCACGTCGACGCCGTCGCCGCAGGCGCCGAGTCCGGCCACCCCTCAGCCCGGCACGCCGCACACGCCACGGGCGCAGCCGGGCTTCGGCCGCTTCGCCCCGCCCGGCAACCAGCCGGTCGGCCGCGGTGCCACGACGCCGCGCGGCGCCCCGGTCGAGTACACGCACCGCCAGAACTCGCTCGAGCGGCTGAAGATCGACTGGATCTACCCCGCCCTCGAACCGATCCGCCCCGAAGGCGACACCGCCGCGCGGACGCGCACCGTGGCGCTGCCGCCAGCGGAGATGCTCGCCACGCTGGCCGGCGAGGATCCGCGTCCCCTGTTGATCGTGCGCGAGTGCCATCGCTGCCAGGGCTCGGAGGCCGCGCTCCTCGACACGGAGAAGGCGAACGAGAAGACCATCCTGCTCGCGCGCTGGTTCCGCTGCATCCGCTTCGACGACAGCGTGCGGCACGAGACGCATCCGTGCCGGCTCCTGTTCGAGGAGCACGGCATGCCGCACCTGATGCTGTGGAGCCCGTTGGGCGACCAGGTCGAGCCGCTCGACGGCACGCGCAGCCAGGGTCGGCTGTGGAGCACGATGACCAAGGTCCTGCGCCAGTCGTACACCAAGGACCCCGACACGGCCGTGCGGGAGATGTTCAAGGTCCTCGCCGCGTTCGACCACCTCGACAGCATGGAGGCGGAGATCGGGGCCCGCATGCAGAACGCCCTCGACGACGTCGCGAGCACGTCGCCGCGCGTGCAGGCGCTCGAAGCGGAGCTGGCCAAGGTGCGCGCGGAGCGCGACGCCCTGCAGGCGCGCGAGGCTGCGCTGATGGACCTCGGCCTGCGGCCACGCCCGGCGGACGCCCCTAAGTAGCGGCGGGGCGAAGCACGGCCGACGGCTCGCGCGGATACCGTGCGCCGATGCTCATCCGCGTGTTCGCGCTCAGCCTGTTGCCCGGGGTCGCCGTCGCCCAGGATGTCGCCGCGCCCGAGGCGTACGCCTCGGCGCGCGCGACCATCCAGCGCCTCGTAGCCGATGGCGACGCCCCCGCGATCGCAGTGGCGGTGTACGCGGCAGGCAAGGTCGTCTGGGCCGAAGGCTTCGGTCTCGCCGACCGCGCGCGCGGGCATGCGGCCACTGCCGACTCGATCTTCCGACTGGCCTCGATCAGCAAGCCGTTCACGGCGACCCTGCTCATGCGCTTCGTCGAGCGCGGCGCGCTTGACCTGGACGCGCCCGTCAACCGCTACCTCGCGCCGCCCGGCGTGACCGCGTATCGCGGCGACGCGAGTGCGATCACCTTGCGCCGCCTCGCCAACCACACCGCCGGCCTGCCGACGCACTGGAGCTTCTTCTATGCGGGCAGCACGCCGCCTGGTCGCGAGGTGACGATCGCGCGCTACGGCTTTGCGGCGTGGGAGCCGGGCACGCGCAGCAACTACTCGAACCTCGCCTTCGGCATCCTCGACCACGTGCTCGCGCGCGCCGGTGAGCGCAGCTACCGCGAGCTGCTCGTGGCCGAGGTGCTCGACGCGCTGGGCATGACGCACACCGACGTCGGCGTCCGGCCCGGTACCGAAAAGCACGCAGCCGAGGGCTACGTCACCGACGTCGCCGGCCGCTTCGTGCCGGTGGTCGACTACGGCTTCGACCACGACGGCGCATCGGCGGTGCGCAGCTCCGCGCGCGACCTCATGCGCTTCGCGGCGATGCACCTCGGCGACGGCGAGGCGGGCGGCGTGCGCGTGCTGGGTGCGAGCACGGCGCGCGCCATGCGCGAACCGACGCCGCAGCCCGCGGGCAACGCGTACGGCGTGGCCTGGAACGTGGGCCGCGAGCGCGGCACGGCGGTGGTGCGCCACAGCGGCGGCATGCCGGGGGTTTCGACGGCGCTCGAGCTGTATCCGGAGCGCGGCGCGGCGATCGCGGTGCTCACCAACTGCAGCGACCGCGGCGCCACGCGGCGCGCGCTGACGGCGATCCAGGCCGTGCTGCTCGGTGAGGAGCTGGCGGCGGCACCGGCGGCGGGTCCCCCGCCCGCGCCCGCGCCGACCCCGACCGCGCCGACCCCGGACGCGACGCCGGCCGCGCTGGCCGCAGGGCACTTCCGCGGTCACGTCGTCCACCACGACGGCGCGATCCCGCTCGAGCTGACCCTCGAGACCGACGGAACGGTGCGCCTGCAGCTCGGCCGGCTGGACGTGCGCCGCTTCGAGCGCCGCGAAGTCCGCGCCGACCGCATCGAGCTGCGCTGCCAGGGGTTCGTGCCGGAGTCCCCCGCCTTCCACGGCACGCCGACGCTGGACTTCGAGCTCGACGCCGCACCCGACGGCGGTTTCGGTGGCGTGCTCTACGTCACCGGCGACGCGACCTTCCGCCTGCCGCACTGGGTCGTACTCGCGCCTTCCTCCACCTCGTCCTCACCGCCGCCCCCCGCGCGCCGTAGGAACGCCCCATGATCCGTACCGCGCCTCTCCTCGCCTCCGTGTGCCTGTGCCTGCCGGGCCTCGTGCCCGCCCAAGCCCCCCCCGAGCTGGTCACTCGGATCCTCGAAGAGTCCGGCGCGCGGCCGCGCGTCACCGACTACCTGGATCACCTCGTCAACCGCATCGGGCCGCGCCTCACCTCGTCCGACAACCTCACCGCCGCCGTGCACTGGGCGCGCGACGAGTTCGCGGCGATGGGCATCACCAACGCGCGCGTCGAGGAGTGGGGCACCTTCCCGGTGGGCTTCAATCGCGGGCCGTGGTTCGGACGGGTGACGGCGCCGGAGAGCTTCGCGATCGACTTCAACACGCACGCGTGGAGCGCGGGCACGCGTGGCCCGGCGAAGGGCATCGTCCGCAAGTGCCCGCGCACCGAAGAGGAGCGCAACGCCCTCACCGACGAACAGGTGGCGGGCACGTGGTTCATCGACCCGCGCGGACGGGGTGGTGCCATCCAGGACGATCTCATGCGCCGCGGCGCGCACGGCTTCCTCTCGGGAGGCCGCGAGCTGCTCATCACCGACGGCAACTCGCGCGTCGACTTCGCCTCCCTGCCGTCGGTGCCCAACGCCTACCTGCACCCGGAGTCGTACCAGCGCATCAAGAAGCTGCTCGACGACGGCCAGGAGGTGCGCGTCGAGATCGACATCCGCAACCACTTCAAGCGCGGTCCGATCCCGCTCTACAACGTGATCGCGGAGATCACCGGCACCGAGTTCCCCGACCAGTACGTGATCGTCGGCGGGCACATCGACTCGTGGGACGGCGCCACCGGCACGACCGACAACGGCACCGGCGTCGCGACCACGATGGAGGCTGCGCGCCTGCTCATGGCCGTGGGCGCCAAGCCGCGCCGCACGATCCGCTTCATGCTCTGGAGCGGCGAGGAACAGGGGCTGCTCGGCTCGAAGGGTTTCGTCGCGCAGCACGAGGACGAGCTGCCGCGCGTCTCGGCGGTGCTCGTGCACGATGGCGGCACCAACTACGTGTCCGGCATCTCCGGCGTCGAGGCGATGATCCCCACGCTCGAGCGCGTGTTCGCGCCGGTGCTGAACCTCAGCGAGGAGATGCCCTTCAAGATCCGCACCATCCGCGCGTTCGCGCCCATCGGCAGCGACCACGACACGTACTGCGCCAAGGGCGTGCCGGGCTTCTTCTGGAATCAGGCCGGCCGCGCCAACTACACGCGCACGCACCACACGCAGTACGACACCTTCGACGCTGCGGTGGAGGCGTATCAGCTCCACTCGTCGCGGATCATCGCCATCGGCGCGCTCGGCCTCGCCAACGAAGATGCGCTGCTGACGCGCGAGGGCTTCACCTACCGCGGCTTCGGCCGGCAGCCGCCGCCGCCGCGGCAGGGCCCGGATCGGACGCTGGGCGTCACCCTCGACGAGGCGGCGACGATCACCGGCGTGCTCGACGAGAGCCTCGCTGCCAAGGCGGGCCTGCGCGCCGGCGACAAGATCGTGAAGGTCGGCACCGACGCGATCGCCGACACCGAAGAGATCGGGCGCGCGCTGCGCAACGGCCCGCAGAAGACCGCGATCGTCGTGCAGCGCGGCGGCGAGCAGGTCACCGTGATGGTCGAGTTCGCGAAGTAGGCCGACCCGACCGGGTACTCGTCACGGCGTGATCAGCAGGCGCAGCGCGTTGTCGAACTCGCTCGCCGCGCCGAGGCGCAGCGGCTGCGAGAACAGCGTCTGGCCGTTCATCGACGGCGTGGTGGGCACGGTCAGCCCGAGCGCGTGCACGCCGGTCCCGGGCACCGTGCCGGCGACCATCGCGACGTACGGCTGGCCGATGTCGATCACGAGCTGACCGAGGAAACCGGGGATCGAGAGCGGCGGCATCTGCGCGACGCCGAGGATCTCGACGACGAGCTCCCCGGGCGATCCACCCGTCTCGAGCGTGATCGAACGGCCGAGCGAGGGCGTGCCCTTCAGCCGGTGGCCCTGCCCGCCGCGATCGAGGCTGTAGCCTTCGCCGCCGTTGCCGAACATGTTGGCGTGCACTGCCTTCGTGCCCACGATCAGGAACTGGCCGTCGCCGGACAGGTCGAGGTCGAACACCGAGCCGGGCGTGTCGATGGCGCCGACCGGCACGTTGCCGACGTCGCGGCCGAAGAGCATGGCCTCGGGGTGGATGTTGTCGGCGGTGCCCCACGAGCCGGCGGCGAGCCACTTGCCGTCGTCGGAGATCGACGCTGCCGACGGCGTGTCCTGCAGGGTTCCCGACCCGGTGGCGCTGAAGGTCCACAACAGCGTCGAGCTGGTCGCGGTCAGGCGCCAGCAGTACACGCGGTAGTCGGTGTAGTTGTTGGCGTCGGTGGCGACGGCGACGAAGGTCGAACCGTCGGCGGAGAGGTCGCACGCCGTGTAGATGCCGAAGCCGAGGCTGCCGTCGGTGAAGGTCAGCACGCGGTTGTAGACGCCGCTCGAGTCGCGCTTCCACGCCCCGACGGTGAAGCCGCCGCGCGCCCACGTGTCACCGTCGGCATCGATGCTGTGCGCGTCGTGCGACACCGTGGTGAAGTCGGAAGCGATCGGCGCACCGGTGGCGGTGTCCCACAGGAAGTTCGCGACGTGCGTCGCCATCAGCGCGACGCGCCCGTCGCCGGAGACGTCGAGGTGGCGCGGGCCGTTGTTGTTCGCCACGGGCGCGGTGATGACCTGGATCGGCACCGTCGGCGTCGCCGACGAGGCATCGAACACGTGCATCTCGGCGAGGTTCGCGGCGTTGGTGACCTGCGCGACGATGATGCGGCCGTCGTCGGAGATCGCGATCTCGATCCCGCTCCCGGCGGGGTTGCCCTGGATGTTCGCGATCCAAAGGGGCGTGCTCGATCGGCTCGAGTAGTAGCGCAGTTCGTGCGGGCCGGCTCCGTTGATCACGCGCCCCACGGCGCAGAACCGCGCCTTGTCGGCGGCGCGCGCCTCGACGCGCTGCGACCCCGGCAGCAGGTCTTCCCACACCACGTAGGGCGACGCGCCGTCCTCGCTCGGCGCGAGCAGCGACAGGCGCTGGAAGTTCAGGTTCTGGCCGATCCACGCGAGCGTGCCGTGGTTGCCCACCGACACGAACTCGCTGATCCACGGCATGCCCGCCGGATTGGGGTAGGTCCAGCGCACGCCGAGCGGCGAGGGGTTGGGGTTGGCGAGCGGCGCGGCCGCGGCCGCGATCGCGGGGAAGATGCCATCGGGCCGCACGACCAGGGACGTGCGCTGCTCCTGGGCGATGAGGGCAGAGGCGAAGAGAAGGGAGACGCCGAGATGTGCTTGCATGAGCCGGGGAAGGAGACTGGGCGACAGGCCGGGGGATGATAGCGAGGCGCAGCGCGAAGCCGGTGCCCAAGGACACACACGCTCCAGCGGATCGCCGCGCCACTCTCATGACACCGGAAGCGGTGCGCGGCGCAGTAACATCGCGCCGGTCCCTGCAACCACACATCCAGCCATGCGCAAGCTCATCGCCCTCGTCCTCCTCGCGGCGGTCTTCTTCGGCACGTCGAACACGGCCACCGCCCAGTGCACTCCGATCCCAGGCACCGGCTGCCCCGGCCAGACCAACCCCGTCTGCGGCACGCCGCCGATGATCGGCACCAACTTCATCTTCAGGTGCCCGCCGACCTGTTTCCCGAGCCTCTCGCAGTTCATCGTGATCGGCACGCCGATCGCGCCCCTGCCGCTGCCCAGCCCGCCGATGTGCGTCGTCGGTTGCATGCTCGGCTGCCAACCGATCGTGACCATCAACGCCCCCGGCGCGACCCTCGCCATCCCGAACAACATCGGCCTCATCGGCGTGCAACTCTGCATCCAGTGCCTGTGTCAGGTGTCGGGTGCAGCGTGCTTCACGATCAGCCAGGCGACGCTGGTGACGATCCAGTAGTCGTCGCCGCGCGCCTCTCGGACTCCCTCGGTGCTGAAGCTCACCGCCGCAGCGATTGCCGCGATGGCAGCGCTCGTCGTCGCCCATCGCGTTGTCAGCCACCCGCCACCGGACGCGGGACGGTCACTCCTGACAACGCCCTCCCCCGCCCCAGACCTCGGCCGCGTGCCCGTCGCATTCGTGCCGAACCTGGGTCAGTGGCGACATCCGGCGCGCTACGTCGCGCGGATCGGCGCGATGACGGTGTTCCTCGAGGGCGACGGCTTCCGGTTCACGCTCGTCGAGCGGGCGTCCGCACCGGACGCGCCGGCCCGTGGCGTGGCCGTGCGCATGGGGTTCATCGACGCCAAACCACCGAACCTGGTGGCCGGCGAGCCGCTCCCCGGGCGCCATCACTATTTCCTCGGCAACGACCCGACCCGCTGGCGGAGCGACGTGCCCCTGTATCGACAAGTGCGCTACGCCGGCGTGAAGCCGGGCGTCGACATCGTGGCGCGCGAGCACGAAGGACACTTCGAATACGACCTGCTCCTGCAGCAGGGCGCGGAGCTCGGGTCCGTGGAGATGTCGGTCGACGGCGTCGAACGCTTGTCGCTCGACCGCGATGGCGCACTCGTGCTGGACACCGTCGTTGGCCCCCTGCGCATGCCGGCGCCGCGGAGTTGGGAGACGGACGCCGACGATGACCGACATGCAGTCTGCGTGTCGTACGTGCTGCGCGGCGAGCGCCGCTTCGGGTTCGCAGCACCGACGCGACACGCTGACCGTGCGCTCGTCGTGGACCCGGGTATCGTCTGGTCGACGTACCTCGGTGGCGCATCCATGGAGGCCGCCAACGCCATCGTCCTCCATCCGACGGGCGAGACGACGGTGGCCGGGGACACCCGCTCCCCGACGTTTCCGACGACGCTCGGGGCGTTCGACGTGACCTACGCGGGAGGCGCCGCCCCCCTCGACGGCGACGCGTTCGTCACCAAGCTCTCGTGGGACGGGGCGCGACTGGAGTACTCGACGTTCCTCGGCGGCTTCGGCCAGGACCGCATCCTCGGTCTCGCGCTCGACCCGCAAGGCGGCGCCATGGTCACGGGCACGACCACGTCGTTGGACTACCCCGTGACGCCGGGGGCCTACGACACGAGCCACAACGGCGCGGCCGATGCGTTCGTCACGCAACTCTCGCCAAACGGGTCCTGGCTCGGCTACTCCACGTTCGTCGGAGGAGGCGACATCGACGAGGCGCACGGCATCGCCGTCGCTGCCAACGGCGCGGCAACGATCGTTGGCTCCACACGTTCGCCCGGATTTCCCACGACGGCGGGTGCATTCGATCCGACCCCCAATGGCGTGAGCGACGCGTTCGTGGCGAGACTCGACGTCACGGGAGCGCGCCTGGAGTACTCGACGGTCCTCGGTGGCAGGATCGACGACTTCGCGTGGGCCGTCACCCTCGACAGTCAGGGCGGGGCAGCGGTCGCCGGCCAGACATCGTCCGCGGACTTCCCGACCACGCCCGGTGCCTTCGACCGGAACTTCCGGCTGGTCACCGACGCGTTCGTCGCGCGCCTCACCCCGGACGGGTCGCGCCTCGTGTACTCGACACTGCTGGGCGGGTGGTTTCCGGACGCCGCTGCGGCGATCGCGATCGACGCGGCGGGCGCGGTCACGGTCGGTGGCGGAACGGACTCCCCCGACTTCCCGGTCACGCAAAACGCGTTCGATCCGACGCACAACGGCGGCACCGACGCCTTCGTGACGAAGCTGAACCCTGCCGGATCGAGCCTCGTCTACTCCACATTCCTCGGCGGAGCCAGCGATGACTGGGTGCGCGGCCTCGCCCTGGATGCCCGCGATGCGTGCACGGTCGTGGGCAGCACCCTTTCGGGCGGCTTCCCGACGACGCCGGGGGCCTTCAACCGGACGAACTCGGGGTGGGCCGGGTTCATCACGTGCTTGAGTCCATCGGGCGTCGACATCGTCTACTCGACGTTCGTCGGGCCGAACGGGAACCGTGCGCACGCGGTCGCCATCGACGCCCTGGGCACGGCATCGGTCACCGGGATCGCAGGCGCAGGGTTCCCGACGACGCCAGGCGCGTACGACCGGACCCACAACGGCGGCGACGATGTCTTCGTCGCGCGCCTGGACCTGCTCCCAACGGGCGTCACCGCGTTCGGTCGATCGAGCGCCGGGTGCGCGGGCCCGTTGGCGATCGGAGTGGCGTCCATGCCAAGAGTGGGCAACGTCGGATTCGGTCTGACCTGTGGGAGTGCGGCACCGAATGCAGCGGGACAACTCGCGCTCGCTGGCGCCGGGCTCGCCAGCCCCGTGATCGTGCTTCGCACGGAGGTCTGGGTCGATCCCGGCCCGTGGTTCGTGCCGATCCCCGCGCGGAGCAACCAGCTCGGCGCCTGCGATGTCGCGGTGCCCATCCCGCTCGTGGCCGCGTTGCGGGGCACGCAGCTCTACGCACAGTTCTTCTGGGCCGGCCCCGCCGCACCTTGGCCGTGCCCACGCTACGGCCTCTCGGCCTCGGCCGCCCTCGAGATCACGATCCAACCCTGATCCGCATCGTTGCCGGCGCGGCGGCCCGCGATGTGCTCGACGTACGACTCGAACTCGGGCGACAGCGCCCGCTGCAGCAGGAGGTCGAAGTGGCGCGCACCGTCAGCGACCGAGCACGAGGCGCAGCGTGTCGGTCGACTCGAGCGTCGTGTTCGCCGCAGCGATGGCCTGCGCGTAGAGACCGAGACCCGCAAGGCTCGCGGTGGCCGGCACCGGGAGCGGCCACGTCGCGGACCCGTCGGCGGCGATCGCGGCGGCGAACGCCACGAGCGGCGCCGCCACGTGCGTGCGACAGCCGCCCGGCAACGTGGCGACGCTCGCATCGGCGGCGAGCAGGCACACGGCGCGGCCGAGCGGTGGCAGCCCGCGCCCGGTCAGCGCGAAGCTCGAGTCCCCGATCGTGGGAGGTGTCGTGGCTTGCAGCCGCGGCGACGCTCCGCCGCAGGCAATGCCGAGCGAGGTGACGCTCGCCCGCGGCACGCCCAGGGTCCACACCCCGTTCAACTGCACGGGCCATGGCTGGCCGATGACCGGCGTGACGCCGCTGAAGATCGTCGCGTCGCCGCGTGCGGCATCCACGCTCCCCGCGGCGTCCGCGACGGCGAAGCCACTCACCGCCAGCCGCTGCCAGGTTCCGAGCTGCAACAGCCACACATCGTCGAGGACGACGCCGGTCGTGTCCTGCCCGCCGACGAGCAGCAGTCCGTCGGCTCTCGCGCCGAACAAGGCGCCGCCGCGCGGGCTCGGCCCTGATCCGACGATCCGACGCACCCAGTCGTTGCCGTCCCATTCCCACACATCGTCGAGCGCGACGCCGTTCACGCCCACGCCACCGAAGAGCACGAGCCTCTGCGCCAGGAAGTCGAACGCGAGCGAAGCCGCGGACCGCGCGGCCGGCAGCGTGGCCGGCAGACGGCGGGTCCAGTCGGTGCCATCCCACTCCCACGTCTCGTTCGCGACGCCGAGGTTGTCTTCGCCGCCGAAGAGCAGCGCGCGATCGCGTGAGTAATCGTAGGCGAGGCTGCCGAAGAGGCGGCCTGGCGGCGAGCGCGTCGGGGTGCGCTGCTGCCACGCCTGGAGCACGTCGTCGAAGATCCAGGTCTGCGCCGTGCCGATCGTGGTCGTCAGGAGGACGACCTGTCGCCGGCGCGCATCGAACGTGGCGACGCCGCTCACGGGCGGATGCCCAGGCGCGACCGCGACGCGGGTGAAGGTGCGCGCCGTGTGATCCCAGACCAGCGTCTCGCGAAACCCCACCACGAGGCTGCGATCCGGCGGCATCGGCGCGACCGTGTACGACCCGAGCATCCGCGGTGCGGTGGGACCGACCGGCACCCACGAGCCGCCGCTGCGATCGAAGGACCACGTCGTCGCCTCGGTCCCGCCACCGAACAACACCACGCGGTCGAGGCCCGCGTCGAACGCGAGGCCGGCGTCGAGGCGGCTGCCGAGCGCGCGGGTCGACGGGCGGCGCAACCATTGCGCGCCATCCCATTCCCACAGGTCGGAGTTGTCGACGCCGCGGACGGTGCCGCCGGTGAGCACGACGCGCCTCACCGTCGGGTCCCACGTGAGCGACGCAGAGCGCAGCCCCGGTGGACGACTCGCGGGCGACGCCAGCGTCCACTGTGCGCCGTCGTACTCCCACGTCTCGTCCGAGAAGAAGAAGCTGCCGGTCTGGATCCCCCCGAACAACACCAGCACGCCGCGGGCCGCGTCGAACGCCATGCGCCCGCCGGCGCGCTCGCCCGGGTTCACCACCGGCTGCGCGCGCTGCGTCCATGCCGCGCCGTCCCACTCCCACAGGTCACCGAAGTTCGTGGCCTGATCCTGGCCGCCGTACAGGACCACGCGCCCGCGGCGACCGTCGAAGGCCACCGCCATCGAGCTGCGGGACGACGGCGACGATGCCTGCGGGCGCAACGTCCAGTCGGCGCCGTCCCAGGTCCACGTCTCGGCCAGTGGCAGCGGCGAGTTCGCAATGCCTCCGAACAACACCAGCGTGCGCCGGACAGGATCCTGCACGAGGGCCGCGCCCTGCCGCGCCGGCGGCGAGTGGCGCGGCTCACGCCGCGTCCAGCGCGACGCGCGCCACTCCCAGGTCTCGTACACCTGCCCCGGGCTGCGGGAACAAAGGACCACGACACAACCGTCGGCGTCGAACGAAGCCGCCAGCACCTCGACCGGGGCGGGCGCGACGGGCGCCGCGGCCCAACGGTCCTGGGCGACGCTCGCGGTCGCACCGAGGGCAAAGGAACACGAAGCGAGAATGCGCATGACACGGCACCTCGAGGACCAAAGGGGGCAGAACGGATAGCGCAGCCGCGGCAACCGGTAACCCGTCGCCGGCATCCTGCACGGGTTGGACGGCCTGCACCAACAGCGGGTCGAGCGGGAGACGCGGCGTGCGCCTGCGCGGCGAGGGTTCGGGTTCCTCGCGTGGCGCGTGAAGCGTGACGGAGCGGCGTGTCAACCCGTCGGGTTGCGGCCGCCGACTGGGATGCGTGGCATCGCGTCGGGTTGACATGCCGCGAGGGGTCCGCTATTTGAGCGATCACTCAAGTGTCGCCGCGCGCCGACAACCCCCGCGATCGCATCCTCGAGGTCGCCGCCCGGCTCTTCCACGAGCAGGGCTATCACGCCACCGGGGTGGCCACCATCGCGCGCGAAGCCGATGTCCTGCCCGGGAGCCTGTACCACTTCTTCCCGAGCAAGGAAGACCTGCTGCTCGGCACCCTGCAGTGGCGGCTCGCCTTCCTGCGACCGATCGTCACCGACCCGGTCGAGGCCGCGGCCGACGACGGCGTCGCGCGCGTGTTCGGGTTGCTGCAGCAGTACCGCGACGGACTCGTGTTCACGAGCTGCCGCCAGGGCTGCCCCATCGGCAACCTCGCCCTCGAGCTGAGCGACGATCACCCGCAGGTGCGCAAGCTGCTGGAGGCCAACTTCGCAAACTGGCTCGACGTCGTCGCGGGATGGCTCGAAGCCTCGCGTGCGCGCCTGCCCCACGGCACCGACGTGCGCGCCCTCGCCGGCTTCGTGCTGACCGTGATGGAAGGCGGGATCATGCTCGCCCGCGCGCGCGGCACGCCCACGCCCTTCGACGAAGCCGTGGCGCAGCTCCGACGCTACTTCAACCTCCTGCTGCAGCGGGCGCGCAAGCGCGCGCGGCCCAAGACCAGATGACCATGCTCCGTTCCCTGCTCGTCCTCTCCCTCCTCGCGGGCCTGCCCGCACAAGAGGCCCTGCCGCCCGAGTTCGAGTCGTACGTCGCCCACATCGCCGCCGCGGAAGGCGCCCTGCGCCACGGCGCGACCGGCGCGGTGCGGCGTTGGCTCGACGCGGTGCCGGCCGCCGAACGCAAGTTCGAGTGGCACTGGCTCGACGGTCAGGCGGAGCAGAGTGTGCGCGCGCTGACCCTGCACGAGGGCGGCACGATCCTTGCCCTCGCCGTCGCGCCGGACGGGCGGACCTTCGCCACCGGCGGGAGCGACGGCAGCGTGCGCATCTTCGATGCGGGCAGCCTCGCACCCGTGCGTCGGATCGACGCGCACGGCGCCGCGGTGTACTGCGTGAGCTTCGACGGCGCCGGCACGCGGCTCGCATCGTCGACGGCGGAGCGCAGCGCCAAGGTGTGGGATGTCGCCACCGGCAAGCTGTTGAGCGAGTTCAAGAACCACACCGCCCCGGTCAGCACCGTCCGCTTCGCGCCCGACGGCGCGCGCCTCGCCAGCGCGAGCTACCAGCGGCCCAAGGGCGGCGAGGTGCGGATCTGGAACGCCGCCGACGGCGCGGAGCTGGCCGTGCTGCAGAGCGGCTACGCGCCGATGACGTGCGTGCACTGGAACGACACCGGCACCAAGGTCGTCGGCGCCTCGTGGGATCAGCACCTGCACGTCTTCGACCTCGCCGCACCGACGAAGCCGATCGTCACGCGCCTGGGTCCCGAGCCGGAGTACCGTGCCGCGCAGGCCTCCGCCCTGTCGCCCAACGGCAACGTCGTCGCGGTCGGCTGCAAGGACGACCAGGTCCACCTGTTCGAGGCGTGGACCGGCAAGCCGCTGCGCGATCTGGTCGGCCACGACAAGTGGGTCGAAGGCGTCGCGTTCTCGCCCGACGGCGCGATGCTCGCGTCGGGTTCGGCCGACATGTCGGTCCGGCTGTGGGATGTCGCGAGCGGACGCGAACTCGCGCGCCTGTCCGGCCACCGTTCCGTGGTGCGCGGCCTCGCGTTCCTGCCCGGCGGCAAGACGCTGCTCTCGGCGAGCAACGATGGGACCGTGCGCATGTGGGACGTCACCGCGGCACTGCACTCCGGGCGACGGCTGACGTTCCCGGCCACGAGCTACCACAGCGCGGAGAGCCCTGATGGCAGCACGCTCGCGGTCGGCTTCGCGAACGGCGCGCTGAGGCTCTACCGCACCGCCGATGGCGCGCAGGCGAGGGAACTCGCCGAGTCGGGCGGCTGGATCAACTGGCTGCAGTGGAGCGCCGACGGTGCGCGCCTCATGAGCGCGGGCGAGACGGGCGTGGCGATCTGGGACGTGGCCGAAAGCACGAAGGTGCACGCGTTGCCGACCGCGAAGGGCGTCGACAGCGCCGCGTGGTCGGCGGACGGCAGCGCCGTGGCGGCGGTGTCGCGCGATGACAAGGTGCAGGTCTGGGACCTGCCCGCGGGCACGCGACGCTTCGAGGTTGCGCTGCCGGCGACGCAGGTTGGCATCGCGTTCGCACCGGACGGCGGCACGATCGCGACCGTCGGCTCCGCGGGCGTGCTGCTCTTCGATCCGGTCACCGGCGCGCAGCGCCACAAACTCGAAGGCCACCGCGGTCGCACTCGCGCCGTGCGCTTCACGCCCGACGGCGCTCGCCTCATCACCACCGGCGACGACGGCGCCGTGCGCTTCTGGCGCATGCCCGACGGCGCCGCCGACGGCGCGCTCGACGCACACGACAATGGCACGAGCTGCCTCGCGCTCACGCCCGACGGCACGCGCATGGTGACCGGCGGCGGCGACGATCGGCTCGTGCTGTGGGACCTGCCCACTCGCGCCGCGGTGCTGACGCTCGACGTGAAGGACATGTACTGCGTGTCCTTCAGCCGCGATGGTCGTCGCCTGTGGGTGTCACCGCTCGCCAAGGAGGCGTGGCGGATGGACACCGCACGCTGAGCACGGGGCCGGCGTCGGCCGAAGGATCGACGCCAACGTTCAGGTCTTCACGCCGGGACGTACCAAGTCCCACGGCCACGTCCGGCGCGCCGCAGACGACCTTCCGTCACCAGCCGACGCAGGTGTACCTTGAGCGTGTTGCGGCTGCCGCCGGTCGCCGCCACTGCCTCGCGGAGGGTCACTCGCCCGCGTGTCTGCGCGAGGTGCAGCAGGTCCGCGGCGAGCGGCGGCAGCTCCGCGATGCGCTGCTCGACCTCGACCTTGCGCGCGAGCGTGTCCTTCTGCGCGGCGAGGCAGCGCAGCAAGAACAACAGCCAACCCGTGAGGGCCGCCGAGTCCGCCGGCGTCGCTTGGGCGCGGCGCAGCGCGCGGTAGTAGCCGTCCTTGTTGGCCTCGATCACCTTCTCGAGCGAGCTGAACGGCACGTACTCGTAGCCCGCGCGGAGCAGGAGCAGCGTCGTGAGCACGCGGGAGAGGCGCCCGTTGCCGTCCAGGAAGGGATGGATCGCGAGAAACCGCACGACGAACACGCCGATGACCAACAGGGGGTGGTGGGCGTTGCCGTCGAGGGCTGCGCGCGCGTCGTCGATGAGCTCAGTCATGAGACGCGGCGTGTCGAACGGCGACGCGAAGTCGAGCACCACACCGGCGCTCCGCCCGTCCGCGTCGAACGCCTCGACCCGATTGGGCAGCGTCTTGTAGCGACCCCGGTGGGGCTCGTCGCGCGTCGAGTGTCGCAGGAGCACCGAGTGGAGGTGCTGGATGTGGTTCTCGGTGAGGGTGATCGCGCGCCACGACTCGAACACGAGGTCCATCGCCGCCGCGTAGCCCGCCACCTCCTGTTCGTCGCGCGAACGGAACGACTCCCGGCCAATGCCGGCCAGCAGGCGGTCCACCTCCGCGTCGGTCAGCGCCGCGCCTTCGATCCGCGTCGAAGACCCGATCGACTCGACGGTCGCGACGCGCCGCAGCCCGACGAGGCGTTCCGGCGCGAGCCGCCCGAGCGCCTGCCAACGACCCTTGAACTCGTCGAGGTCGGCGATGAGCCGGAGGAGATCGGGAGTCAGGTCAGGGGGAGGCAGGCCCGCGAGCACGTGCCCAAGGCTATCCGAGAAGGCACCCGTTTACACCCGTTTACATCCGTAAATGCCCACAATCACCCTCCCCGGGCCGTGACCTACCGCGGCACGCCGGCCGAGAAGGCCACCACGTCGTAGGCCCGCAGCGACGGCGCGGTCACTGCCTCGTACACCACCACCACCTCGTCACCGCGCGCCTCGCCGACGTTGGCCGCGACCAGCTTCGCCACCCGCCACGCCGCCGCATCGCGCAGCGGGATCGCCGCGATCGCCTTCTGCGCGCCGGTCAGCGACGCGGCGTGCTGATCGAGCAGGCCGGACATCAACGCGAAGATCCGCTCCAGGTCGAACACGGGATCGCGGTCCTCGAAGAGGAGCGTGCGCAGGAGACGACGGCCGGTCGCCGAGCCGAGCGTCTGGGCCTCCGTGTCGGCGAACAACTCGAGCTGCTTGCCATCGGCCGAGACCACCGCGAGGTCACGCGCGGTGTCGGACACGAATTCGCCCCGCACGCTGTGGCGCGCCTTGCCGAGCATCGTCGTGAAGCGCTGCACGAGTTCGTCCTGGCGGCTCAGCAGCGACAAGAGCGGTGGCACGCGCAGGGTCACGGTGCGCCGCCACGCCGGCAGGTTCTGGAAGGCGCCGTTCTCGCTGCGATAGCCCACGGCCTTGATGTCGATGTCGATCGACTGCACCAGCCCGAGCAGCAGCGCGCCGATGCCGGGCAGTTGCACCTGGAACGTGAGCAGGTCGGCGCGCTGGTCTTCGTCGAGATCGACCACGAGCATCGCGCTCACGTCGTCGGCGACGGCCTGCGTGCGCGCCTTGGTGAACTGCGGGCCTTCCTTCGTGGCGAGGAACGTCCAGATCTTGCGCCGGTGCGCGATGACGAAGTCGGGGATGCGATCGCCGTCGACGTCGCCGCGCTGGAGCATCGGCGGGCTGTCGAACACCAGGGTCGAGCCCGGCGCGACCACGGCCTCGGGCGTGCTGTCCCGGAACTGGGAGACGTCGACCTCGATCGGCGCGGCGAACCCGCCCGGCGCGCGCTGCAGGTGGAAGGCCTGCTTCTCGCCGTCGACGGTGACGAGGTCGGGTCGGCCGTCGCCGTTGAGGTCGGCGGTCTCCACCTGCGGGATGGTGACACTGGCCTGGTGCTCGTCGTCGAACGACCCGTTGCTCGCGACCAGCGACACGACGACGGGCAACGGCAGCGGCGGCAGCGCGCGGAACTGCGGATCGGCATCGGCCGCGCCGCCCGCCTCGGCCGTGACCTGCAGGTACGGCGTGCAGCCCTGCAGGGTCGGCAGGAGCAGGTCGAGGCGACCGTCCCGGTCGAGATCCTGCACGAAGGGCGAAGCCTGCGGGCGATCGACGCGCACCGTGAAGCGCGCGAGGCGCGCCAGCGAACGCGGCGCGGGCGTGCCGTCCGCCACGGGCCAGGGCAGCCACACCGTCCCGCTGCGGTCGGCGACGACGAGTTCGAGCCCCGGCGCCGGCGCGATGTCGCAGCAGGCGACCAGCGAGTGCGCCGGGTCGCGCAGGCGGAGCGTGCCGGTGATCGCCAGGCTGCTGCGCTCGCCGTCGCGCCGCAGCGCATGGCGCTCGACCTGGCCGTCGGGCGTGACGAGCACCAGCTCGGCCATGCCATCGCCGTCGGTGTCGGCGACGAACTCGATGGCCGCGGCGACCTTGGGGTCCAGACTCGCGAGGACGGAGCCCTGACCCGCGAGCCAACACGGCAGCAGGCATCCGAGGGCGAGCGCTCTCATCGCCACCTCACGTGCAGCAGCTCGTGATCGTCGACGGCGAGCACGTCGTCGAGCACTGCGTCGCGCCGGTTGGCCAGCATGCGCAGGCGCGCCGTGGCGGCGATCGGCGCCGACGCCACCGCCGGCAACAGCCGCAGGCGGGCGCCGTCCGCCTGCAAGGGCTGGCGCACGATGCGATCGTCGACGCGCAGCAGGAGCACGCCGGGCTTGCCGCCGGCGCCGGCGACCACGTGCACGAACGGTTGCCGGCCGCGGCCTTCCCCCGCCGGCAGCAGGAGCTGCTGGTTGAGCGCAGCCGGAACGAGGAAGCGCGTGCCGTCGCCGCGGAACACGTTGAGCTGCGCGTCGAGGGCCGCGGGTTTGCCGCCGGTGCTGCCGACGCTGCGCAGGAGATCGGTGCGCACGGTCACCGCGATCAGGTCGAGGCGACCATCGCCGTCGGCGTCGACGAGCTGCGGCGGCATCGCGAGGGTCTGCAGGCGGAGGCGGCAGTCCGGCTTGCTGGCGAAGGGAGGGTCGCCTACGCGCTGCACCAAGAGGTCGATGCGGACCTCGATCTCGTCGTTGCGGCGTGCGGACGTGGTGAGGACGAGGTCGGCGCGGCGATCGCCGGAGATGTCCGCGAACTGCACGTCGAACGCGGGATCGAGGAGGAGAAGGCGATCCTCCGGCAGCGGCAGGGCCACGGAAGTCGCCGTCGCGGCCGGCACCTTGGAAGGTCCGATCGGCCACGACCACAGCGCGCCGTTGCGGAGGGCGACGCCGTCGGGCGTGCCATCGCCAGCGAGGTCCACGAGCCCGACGCGCGGCGCCCGCGCCTGCACCTGCACGAGCGGACGACTGCCGAGGCCTTCGGCGTCTTCGCCCCCGAGGTTCAGGCGGAGGGCCAGTTCGTCGTCGTCGATGCGCGCGGGCGCCCCCGGCGTGCCCGCGGTCTCGAGCGGGCTCCGCCACGCCGGCACCGACCACAGGACCGGCGCCGCGAACGCGGGTGGGCCTTCGCCGCGCCGCTGCAGCACGACGCGCGCGCCGTCGGGCTCCGGCAGGAGGAAGTCGTCGCGGCCATCGCCATCGACGTCGTGCACGACGTCCGCGAGGATCAGCACCCGCTCTCGATCCGGCGCGGGCCACAGGAGCCGGTGCTCGAACAGCGGCGCGTAGGTCGGCGTGCCACCCTCGCCGGGCAGGACGGCGACGGCGCGCTCGGCGGTGAAGAGCA
Source organism: uncultured candidatus Brocadiaceae bacterium (assembly GCA_964418595.1). Taxonomy (GTDB): domain Bacteria; phylum Planctomycetota; class UBA1135; order UBA1135; family UBA2386; genus CAYQMF01. Next base: position 19,881 of record CAYQMF010000035.1, on the reverse strand, counting down.
CGAGGTCGCGCCCCGGCCGCGCATCGACGTCCGCAAACGTGAACGCGATCACGTCGCGTTCCAGTGGGTACGGCGGCGACGACGGCGACGCCGCGAACGCCGGCGATCCTGCGCCGCGCGGGTGCACGCGCAGCTCGCGTCGCTTCGCCTGCTCGTCGAAGCAGGCGAGCACGAGGTCGAGCCGCCCATCGCCATCGACATCGACGACGAGCTGGCCGGTGCGTCTGACGCTCCCCGGGAGCTGCAGCGCCAGCACCTCCGGGTCGGTCTGCGCTCCCGCGAGCGCGGCGAGACTGACGCTCGCGAGCCATGCGCGCACGATCACGACCCGACCTCGATCAGCCGATCGCTGTCCCCCGCGCCGAAGCCGATGAACCACAGGAAGTGGAAGCGCCACGCCGCCGCCGTGCCGCGGTAGTGGAAGATGCCGAGCAGGAACGACCACTCGCTCTTGCCGCGGTCCTGGCTGTAGCTGAACAGCAGCGGCACGCTGATGTCGGTCACGTCGCGGTCGCGCCAGGTGAGGGGAGCGGTCACGTCCCGCGTGACGCCCGCGCGCCGGTACGTCACGCGCACCTGCTGCAGCGCCGGATCCCGCAGTCGCGCCAGCACGTCCTGCGGGTGGGCGACGGTGCGGCCATCGAGCGCGGTGAGCAAGTCGCCGAAGCGCAGGCCGACGCCGCGCCACGGGCTCGCGTGCGACAACCCGACGATCACCGCCCCCGCCCCGGGGCCGAGTCCGGCGGCGCGCGCTTCGACCTCCGTCGCCGTGCGCAGCACCACGCCGACGCGCATCTCTTCGCGCACGCGTTCGCCGGTGCTGCGCCCGGCCGGTCGATGCCGCGCAACCAGGGCCAGCTCGGCGCGCGCCTCGCGTCCGCCGCGATCGACGAAGAGCACAACCTTCGTCCCCGGCGGCGTGGTCAGTTCGATCTGCCGCCACTCGCTCGGTCGGCTCAGCGGCTGCGGCACCGCCTCGCCCACCTGCGCCTCGAGCAGGACGTCGTCGACCTCCACGCCGGCGAACGCGGCCGGCGAGTTCTCCACCACGCGCGCGACGCGCAGCCGCCCCGGTTCATCGAGCTTGGCCGCCAGCGTGTCGCGCGCGTCGTCGACCTCGATCCCGGAGAAGGAACCCGCCGGCAGCTTCTGCCGCTGCGCCTCGTCGTCGGGCTCGCCGCGCAGGTCGAGCGGCTCCTCCATGTCGGCGAGCGGCGGGGCCTGCTCGGGGAGCTCGGAAGACGCGCAGCCGGCGAGGCAGCACAAGAAGACGAGGCGGAGGATCGACATCGCGGGGCGGGTCGGGTCGACGCGGAGGCGGGACAATCTACGGCACGCGCAGCCTTCGCAGCAGGATCGCGGCGAGCGCCGTCGCCACGGCGAACCAGGCGAGCGGCGCCAGGATCGCCTGGTCGGCGAACGGCCAGAACGCGTCGGCCGCCCCGCGCGCGGAGGCGGCGAGGAAGCCGAGGACCGAGTCGTCGCGCAGGCCCACGGGCAGGTGGCTCGTGAGCAGCCAGCCGGCGTGCTCGCGCAGGCGGTCGCGCGCGAACTCCACGCCGAACGCGAGCAGGAGGGCGAGCGCCACGGCCCGCGCGGGCCGGCGGCCGAGCACCGACGCGAGCAGGCCGATCGCGCTCAGCGCCAGGAGCGGGAGAGTCAGGAGCCACAGGGCACCGGTGAAGGTCGGCGCGACATCGCCCGCCGCCGCGAGCACCTGCCGGTCGCCGTGGCGGGTGACCTCCTCCAGGTCGCCCCAGCCGAGCAGGCTCGCGGCGGTCACGTTGGTGGCGGTGACGAGGGCGAGCTGACCGGCGCACACGAGCGCCGCGAGTGCAGCAAGCTTGCCGAGCAGCACGTCGCGCCGGCGCACGGAGCGCACCAGGGTGTTGCGCAGGGTGTCGCCGCTCAGGTCCGCGGCGACCGCCTGGCTCGCGAACCAGAGCACGCCGAGCGCGAGCAGCGGCGTCGCCGTCTGCAGGGCCTGCGCCGCGGCGAGATGGCCGCTGCCCGCATCGGCGCTGAACACCTCGCCCGCGCGCACGCGCGCCAGCGAGGCCTGCACCTGACCGCGGTAGGCGAACACGCGCCACGCAGCGAGCGCGCCGGGAGCGAGCAGCAAGAGCGCCGCGCTGCGGTGATGGACCAGCGTGCGGAGTTCGTGGGTGAAGGCCCGCCACGCCGCGTTCGCCACGCCACCGAGCACGGCGGGTGCGATCACCGCGGGCGGTGCGGCGCGCGGCCCAGGCGCAGGCGCCGCCGCCGCCGCGTGCGTGGCGTTGCGGTAGATCGCCTCCAGGGTGGCCGGCTCCGGAGCGAACGCGTGCAGCTCGCCCGCCGCGGTGAGCGCGCGCGCGACTTCGCCGGGCGGACGCTCGCCCAGGTCGGCGAGCAGACGGTCGCCTTCGCGCTCGGCGTGCAGCCCCATCGCCGTCAGCCGCGCCGCCATCGCATCGAGCGGCGTGCCCGCCACCACGTGCCGCACGCCCAGCCGCCGGCGCAGGTCGTCGAGGTCGCCCTCCACCACCATCGCGCCGTCGCGGAGCACGCCGATACGGTTGCAGAGACCTTCCAGCTCCTGCAACTGGTGGCTCGACAGCAGCACCGCCACGTCGTCGTCGCGCGTGAGCTGCAGGAGCAGCGCGCGCAGGTCAGCGATGCCCTCCGGGTCGAGGCCGTTGGTCGGCTCGTCGAGCAGCAACAGACGCGGACGCCCGAGCAGCGCCTGCGCGATGCCCAGACGCTGGCGCATGCCGAGCGAGAACGTGCCGACGCGCGCTCGCGCCGAGCCCGGCAGGCCCACCGCATCGAGCACGCGCGCCGCCTCCGCGCTCGCGTGCCGCCGCGGCATACCCTGCAGCCGCGCCAGCCACACGAGGTTCTGCTGCGCGCTCGCGTGCAGCCAGAACCCCGGGCGCTCGACGAGCGCACCCACGACCGCGCGCGCGCGCCGCGGCTGCCGCAGCGCGTCGACGCCGAAGATGTGGACGCTGCCGGACCGCGGCCGCAGCAACCCGAGCGCGAGGCGCAGCACCGTCGTCTTGCCCGCGCCGTTGTGGCCCAGGAACCCGTAGCAGTCGCCCGGCTGCAGCGACAGCGCCACGCCGCGCACCGCGGGCCGCCGGCCGTAGCCGAAGGTCAGGTCCTGCAGATCGAGGGCTGGCACGCGCCGGATGGTCTCTGCGCGGATGGCGTCGTCAAGACGCGGCGGGGGATCCCTGCGGGCCGGTCACGGACCCTGTTCAGCCCGCTACCTCGCGCCGATGGTTGCCTCTGCCGCGTTGGAAGCGGTGAGCCCTGCAGCGTTGGCAACAAGATCCACGATGAGCGCTTGGTTGAAGAACTCTCCTCCCAGCAGCCCTGAATCGTTGGGGAGGACAACGCTCAGCGCACCGGCGTTGCCGCAAGTCGGCATCGTCGCTAGGAACTCGCCGCTGGCAAAAAGCACACAGCCGGCCATGCCCAGCGGATCGAGCGGGAAGGGCAGCGCCAGCGGCGGCCACACCGTCCGCGAGGCACCGAAGCAGACCACCGCCGGAGCGTTGTTCGGGATGCCGGTGAGCCGTAGGGAGAACGTGCCTCCTATCCATGGAAGCTGGCCCGTCGCAGCAGCGAGTGCAGGCACCCCAGCGGTGCCCTGGCATCCATGGCCGAAAGCCGAGTAACGCGCCGGGTTGACCGGACCGTATTCCCACGTGTCGGACAATGGCTCACCGTTGCCCCGACTGGGGTGACTGATGCCTCCGAACACGACCATCACGCCGCGCGCACTGTCGTACGCGAGCGCGTGCCCGCGCCGACAGGTCGGCCCGTTGGCGATGAAGCGCAGCGACCAAGCGATACCGTCCCATTCCCAGGTGTCGTTCAGACACGTGGAGGATCCGCCGCTGTTCCCTCCGAAGAGAACCGTCTTTCCTCGTGCGCTGTCAAACGCCAGAGCGTGGCCGGAGCGCGAGAACGGCACCGTGGTCGGATTCCGCGGGTTCCAGACGGTGCCGTCCCACTCCCACGTGTCGGAGAGGGTGGAGTAGGGGACGCCGCGGAGAAGACTGTGCCGGGAACCGCCGAACAACACCGCCTTCCCGCGCACGCTGTCGAAGGCGAGAGCGTGCCCCGCCCGACCGTTCCAGACGCGCATGTCCCACTCCGTCTGCGCCGCCAGGGCTGGCACGAAGATCGCGACCGAACCGACGGTCGCCGGAATCGCCCATCGCAAGAGACGCCACCAGGCAGACGAGGAAAGTAGAGGATCCATCCGACTCCCCCCCCGTTGTCCGACACACCGCGTGCCGACCCGTCGTGGGCCGGAGGATCCTCGCCAAGAACCGCTCGGTCAACAAGTGCCGGCGCGCATGTACCCCGCGAACGAACACGAGGTCCATCAGGACTCGGACCGTGTGACCGACCCGAGGCCACTGCGGCCGGCTGATGCAACCGTCCGGATCACGCCCCGGGCGCCACTTGAACGGTCACCGCCCGCCGTCGAGGCCTCGCGGCGCGAACACGATCCGGTAGGTGGCGCCTTCGTCCACGCCGGCCTTCTCGTCGCTGCGGCGGTAGCGCAGCATGCCGACGAGGTTGCCGGCGCCGTCAGGCTGCAGGGCGAGTTGCAGGTGCGAGCCGGTCGCGTCGCCGTGCCGGCTGCGCCGGTCGAGTTCGAAGGCGACGCCATTGCCGTCGATGCTGTTGCGATGCGTGAGCACCTCGAAGTCGGGGTCGTCGGTGCGGGTCGCCAGGGCGACGTCGAGGCCATCGATCGCCGTGACGCGCACGCCATCGACGTGCAGGTCGGCGCCGACGCGCGGGGGCATGAGGCCCGTCGCCTGCGTGGTGTCGCCCTCGATTCGAGGCGGCACGCCGGGGTCGACACCGACGACTTCGACCTGCCGCGCGCCGTACACGCGCGGCTGCACGAAGTCGACGAGGTCGCTGCCGGTGCCGACATTCGGCGGTCGCCGCGAGTTCGAACTGCCGCAAGCGGCCAGGAGGAGGAGGATCGCGCCCGATGTGGTGCGCACGAGGTTGCAGGGATCGCGCATGCACAGGCATATCCACGCCCGATCGATGCGTAACGGACCAGGGCGAGCGAAGTGCCTGCGCATGGCTGCGTGTGCCATCCCGCACACCGCGCGTGCGCTCCCGATCACTTGCCGCCGAGGCGACGCGCGGCGTCTTCGGCCACGGCCTCGGCCATCAACCGATAGCCCGCGTCGCCGCAGTGGCCGTCGATCACGAAGAGTTCGTCCCATCGCCGTGTGCGCAGCGCCGCGTCGAAGACCGGCGCCAATGCGAGCGTGGCGACGCCATCGTCGCGCGCGAGTTCGACCAGGACGCGATCGACGGTCCGCTCCAGGAACGGGTAGCCGAGCACCACGCACTGCGCGCCGCTGGCTGCACACCGCGCCGCGACGCGCACGAGATGATCGCGCATGGTCGCGGCTACCGCGCTCGTGTTGGTGGCGCCTTCGCCCCAGAGCGCGCGCACGCGATCCCCCGCCTCGGCCGACGCCGCCAGCGCTCCGAGCACCTCGTCGAGCAGCGCGCGATCGAAGGCCGGGTGGCGGAGGGTCACGCTGGAGAACGGCGCGTGCGGTTCGAGGATCTCGGCCTCGACGATCGCCGCAAGCGCCCGCCGCGGCTCGCGATCGCGCAGGCTCAACGCATGCCAGCGCAGCAGCCACGGGCGCAGCCGCGGCAGGACCTCGCCGGCCCCGAGCAGGGCCGCGATCCGCTCGTGCACGAGCCGGTGCCGCGCCGGCAGGAGTGACAGGTCGAGGAGCATGCCGGCGAGTGGTGCGTGGTCGACGCCCGCGTGGAAGAGGCGCTCTTCCTGGCGCAACGCCTCGTCGACGCGACCGACGATCAGCAACGCCGCGAGCCACGCGTCGCACGCCGCCCTTTCGCCGCCCGCCGCCGCCGCTTCGAGTTCGCGCACCTTGGCGGTGACCGCCTCCTCGTCGCCGAGCTCCGCCGACGCGGCGAACCACAGGCGCAGCGCTTCGCCACCGAGCACCGGGTCGTGGAGCAGCGGCACGATCGCCGTGCGGGCCGCGTCGGGGTTCCCGGCGCCGAGTGCATCGCGCGACGCCTGCAACGGCGCGCGACGCGGCGCCCCGCCGCGCGTGAACTGCAACGGCACGGGGGTGCCAGGCAGCGTGATCTCGAGCCGGGCGTCGTCGAGGTGCCACGCGACCGGGACCTCGACGTCGAGGCCACTGCGCACGAACAAGCGCTCACCCTCCATCCGCCACGCGCACACCGCCGTCCCCAGCCGCAACTGCCCGCCGCGCTCGAAGGCGAGTTCCAGATCCTCGCGGTGCCAGACGCCGAGGAACGGCACGCCCTCGCGGCCGTGCCGCGAGTAGCTCGGACCACCGCCGAGCCACTGCGTGAAGGTGTGGAACAGCCGCGGCAGCCGCAGCTCGAAGCGCCAGCCCTGGCCCGCGCCGCCGGCGCTCTCCTCGGCGGCAGTGAGGCGCGCCGGCGCCCAGCCCACGTCGTTGATCCCGATCAGCACGTACACGAGGCGCGGCGAGCGCGCCGCGAGGTCCTTCGCCAGGTTGGCGAGGACTTCGCGCGAGGTCTGCGCCGGCCAGCCGGCGTTGGCGACGACGATGTCGGTCTTGCCGCCCTCGCGCAGGATCGCCTCCAACTGCGCCGGGTAGGCGTGCGCCGGCGCCGACGAGCCGAGACCGAAGGTGAACGAATCCCCGCAGCACAGGATCGTCGCCGCACCCGCGCCCGTCGCCGAAGCGCTGCCCGCCAGCACCAGGGCTGCGATCTGCAGCAGCACCTCCGCAGCGACGAGGCCACCGCCGATCCCCAGGAGGAGCGCGCGCAGGCGACGTTTGGGGCGACGGGTGGCAGGCATCGGCCCGCGGACCATAGCTCCTCGACGGCGCGGGTTCGAGGCACGCGTGGCGGCGACTCAGTCGCGTGAGGCAAGCAGGGCGCGAAGCTCCGCGGTCTTGGCAAAGCCCTCGAACCCCGGAAACAACGCGGCGTGGTTGATCCCCATCGCGTCGAGGTCGGCAAGCGCCCCGACGCACTCCTCGCACGGGATCAGCATCCGGATCAGGCTGGTGTCGCCCGTGCCCGCCGCCCGTGCGAGGCCGTCGAGCGAGGTGTGGCCCTCGCGCATGAAAGTGAACCAACCGTTCTGATTCCGCATGCGCACGTCGATGCCGTGGTTGGCCGGGATCACCGCGACGTCCTGCGCGCGGAGCCACACGCTCTCGCGACCTATCACCCACACGGCGACCTTGCCCTTCGTGCCGAGCTTCACGACGTCGGCGAACGCGAAGAAGGCGGCGACGTACGGGCTCGTGCTCCAGTCCAGCAGCCGGGTCGGCATGCCGTAGTGCTGCGCGATCTGCGCAGCGTCGTGGTTCGACCACGCGGTGCCGCGGTCACCGGTGCGGGCACACTCCTCCCGGAAACACGCGAGCATGCTCTGCGCCACGTCCGCCCGACGCTCGACCGGCAGCCGCTCGAAGCGACGGTCGAAGGACGATGTCAGCGACCAGTCGGCGCTCGCCTGACCGCGGAAGAGGTAGCGGTTCTTGACGAAGGTCTCTCCGCCGAAGAGGTCGCGCACCATGTCGCGCTTGAACTCCCACCACGTGGGGTAGCGGACCTCGCGGATGGCGGTCACGGATCGTTGCGCCTGCCCCGCTGACGGCCGGCGAGCTTCGCGCCCGCGCAGGCGATCGGATGCAGGACGTAGATCTGCTCGTCGTCGGGAAGTCGCCAGTCGCCGATGCTGCCGCTGAAGTACACGTCGACCTTCTTCCGGCCATCGCGCACGCGCATGCCGAGAAGGTGATTCTGCCACAGGACCTGGCCGAGGTCGGTGGTCGCGCCGAACTCCTGGCGACCGAGGTCGTTCAGCCGATCGAGATCCGACCGCCTCAGGCGCGAGCGGTTCACGACGCGCAGGACCTTCCGCAGAGTGTCCTCGTGCCCGACGTCGTACGAGGGGTTGGGCAGGTAGGCGTCGAGGTACTCCTTGCGCCCGGAGTCTGGCGGCGCGCCGTCCGACAGGATCTGGTTGGCACAGACACGAAGCTGATCCACGCCGATCTCGCGCGCGTGGTCCTGGATCGCGCGCTTGATCGTCCGCACGGCAGCCGCGGGAGCCAGCCCCTGGGCCTTCACGTCCTTCACCACCTCACACAGTCGGTTGCCGACCTGCACGATGTCGCGCGGCGTCATGCGCGTGTGGCCCGTGATGTAGTCCGCGATGCCGAACGCCGTCTGGTGCGCGTCCACCATCCGCGATGTCCCCAACCACCGCTCCATGGGCAGCGCGGCACCCGGTACGAGACAAGCGCTGTCGACCAGCCGGTTGGCCTTCTCGGTGAGCAGGCTGTTCAGATTCTGGCCGTTCCACTGCAACAGCCGGATATGGGGCGAGCCCCGGTACCGATCGGCGTGCTCGCTCCGCAGTACCGAGGAGTACACGTGGTCGCGCACGGACACGCACACATGAAGGCGGCCACCGAGGCGCGAGTCCCGCAGCAGTGCCATGGTGGCGTAGAACAGACCACGCTGACACTGGAGCCAGACCGAGGGTGCGTTCTCGTAGCGCTCGTCCAGAGAGTCGATCAGGAAGTACACCGGCGGCAGGGACTTCAGGATGTCGGCCAGCGTGGTCTCGAGCGCCGCCCACGCCGGGTCGTCGAGGAGTTGGGCGCCGCGGTGCTGGGTGCTCGCAGCGTTCAGGATCTCCATCATCTGGCTGTAGATCGAGGTGCGCGCACGCGGCCGAGGAACCAGCTCCTCGCGGAAGGCCAGCAGGGCGTCGACCTGGGATCGCGACAGCTGCTCGGAGAGTGCCTGGACTCCGAGGATGTGTGTCGTCAGTGATCGGTAGATCGCGCAGGTCCAGGCGCGCGTCCACCGCTCCGTGCGGACGCTCTGGCCCCAGAGCTGCGTGAACTCGAACACCCGCTCCGTGGCCGGCGCATCGTTCTGCACGTCGTCGACGTACAGCGAGTTGTTGGCGAGAGCTGCCGCCCGCATTCGCCGCAGGTAGACGGTCTTGCCCGATCCCTTGGGCCCTGCCACGACCCGCCAGGACAGGTCCGACTCCGGCATCCCCACGCCCATCCCGTAGCGCGCCGCATCGAACTCCACGAAGTCACGCAGGACGTCCGCGATGTCGGCTCGCGATCCGTCCGGGTTGCCGAACGGAAACCCCTGGTTGCTGCGCGCGCGACGCGGTTCTGCGCCGGGGACGGACGAGGCATCGGACATGGCAACTGCGCTCGGAGACTCCAGCGTGCCGGATACCGACCCGATTCGCGACAACAGGACCCTGGGCAGGACGGATCGAGGCTCAGGGACGGTCTCGACGCGCTCGGGGGCCCGTACTCACGCCCCCCGTCGGACCTTAGTGCGAATCCCGAGAAAACCTGCGAGCCCTGACCGCCCCTTGGGCGGCCACTGCCTCACTTCCGGTTCCGCAGCACCACGAGGTCATGGTAGTTGCCCGACCCGCGCTCGAGGTAGTCGATCACGTCGAAGAACTCGGACCACACGCGCCGGGTGTACGCCTCGGTCTGGAACACGCCCAGGTAGTAGCCCTCCGGCGCGACGTCACCGAGGTAGGGGTCGTAGACCCGGTCGGAGATGCCGTCCCGCTCCATCTCGGCGTGGATCCCACTCTCCGGGGCGATGAACTTCGCGGCGAACTCGCCGTGCACCGAGAGGAACACCGTCCCCCCGGGCCGCGTGATGCGGCGCAGCTCGTCGAGCCACTTGGCCTGGTTCTGGCGGGACAGGTGCGTGCACACGGAGTAGCCGATCACGACGTCGAACGAGTCGTCGGCGTACGACGTCGGCGGCAGGAGCGGCACCGTGGTGAAGCGGCCCCTGGCGAGGTTGTCCTCGCACCAGGCGATGGCCTCGGCGTCGATGTCGCAGCCGTACACCTCGAGCGACGGCATGAACGCCAAGTACACCGACGCGATGCGGCCGCACCCGCAGCCCCAGTCCAGCAGCTTGCGCGTCGTCGCCATGTCACAGTGTTTGCGCATCGCGCCGTAGAACTCGCCGGCCTGCTTCATCCCGTTGACGCGGTAGAAGCGCTCGCTCGCCTGCTGCGAGACGCGCACGCGCAGCGGCTCCGGCGGCAACGGGATGGCGATCGTGCCCGCGACGCGGAGCATCATCTCGATGTAGCCGCAATCCTGGCCCGCCGAGTCGATCCCGACCACGCGCAGGTTGCGGAACTCATGGGTGAGTTCGTGCGGGTAGGGCACGTGCGCCGAGAAGCCACCGCCCTCCGTGTCCTTCAGGTGGCCATAAAAATCGCCGAACCACGTCAGGACGCGCGCTGGGGACCACATCGGCTCGACGCCGTCGATCTCGATGCGAAAGCCGCTGATGCGGCGGTCGGGCACCACCATCCAACCGACGACGATGAGCGTGTCGTTGCCGTGGTCGATGTAGTCGATGTAGCCGCGGCCGGGCGCGAGGGCAGTCTGGGGCATCTTGTCTCCGGGGCAGGAGGGCAGCGGGACGCTAGCAGCCGGCGCGTGAACCGCAATCGGCGTCGGGCGGATCCTCGGCATCCGGTGGCTACCGCGACACCGTTGGGACCGCGCGAGTCGCCCACCCCTTTCGGATCCTGTCCGCTCGCCAACGACCCTGGCGCCATCCTCATCGACCATGAGCGACCCCACGCCCACCGGTTTCGTGCCCACGCGGGTCCCCGCCCGCCTCGCCGGAATCGAGTTCTCGTTCCTCAAGCCGACCGACTGGCAGCTCGCGGACCTGCCGGCGGAGGACATCGACTTCGACAAGCCCACTGCGTTCGCTCCCCTCTGCGTTGCGGTCGCGAGCTACGGGGCGCTGGTGTTCGCGGTCGCGGCGCGACCGGCGTATGAGGACGGCGCCGTCGCGCAGTGGCTTGCGTGGGCGGCAGGCGAAGAAGGCTGCGACCCCGGCGAGGTCGAGCAGGAGCAACTCGGCCCGCACGCCGCCGTGGCGTGCTGGGGCATGCAGCGCGCCGGCGAGACGGTGCTGCGCGCGCGGCTCGCCATGGTCGAGGACGGTGGGCGGCTGATCCAGGTCTCGGTGATGGCGCCGCAGGCGATGTGGCTCGGCGCAAACGACATGCTCCGCACGATGCTGCGGTCGTTCACGCTCACGACGCCGCTCGGCGCGCGCGCGCCCCTGACGGCACCCGGCACGACGCTGCCGCCGTCGTCGTTCCTGGCCGGTCCCCGGGTCGCGCCGGCACCGACGCCGGAACCTGCCCCCACACCTGTTGTCGATCCGACGCCCGAACCCGCGGCGACAGACGCCGGGCCGAGCGCACCCGAGGCCCCGTCCTCGCCCCACGCCGCCTTCGCCCTCGCCGACGACGCCGCGACCCTCGACCCCGATCACCCGCAGAACGTGCGCATGCGCGAGCGGGGCATCGGCTTTGCGCCGCGCGTGCACGCGACCGACACGGACGCTCGCTGGGTGGAGGTGGCCTCCGGCGCGATCCTCGCCTCGCTTCGGCTGCCGTTCGGCTGGTTCGCGCTCGACGACGGACGCCGCCTCCTCGTGTACCACCCCGACGGCGCCGTGCAGATCAACTTCGACCGGCGCCAGCACCGCGGTCAGAGCCACGACGCCCTCCTCGCCGAACTGCAGGACGATCTGGCGAGACAGTCGCCGGCGGCGCGCTTCCTGCGGGTGCGCCTGGGCGAGATGGAGTGCCTCGGAGTGCGCGATCTGGTCGTCGACGGCGAGGCGCTCGAGCAGGCCTACCTGCTACGCGAGGCGACGGACACGAACGTGCTCGCCGTGCGCGTCACTGCGGCGCCCGACGGGATCACGCGCGCGCTCGACCTCACCGAGCTGTTGTTGCGCGACGTCAAGCTCTTCGATGCCGTCGCCTCCGATGCGCGCTGACGATGCCCTGCTGACCGCGGTGGCCGCGGGCGACCTCGCGGGCGCGCGCGCCGCGCTCGCCGCCGGCGCCGACCCCGACGCCACGCGCGTCTACTCCATGGCTGGCGAACGCGAGCGCATCGAGGGCGCCGAGCCGGCGTTGCTGCTCGCGACGCGCGGCGGTCACGGCGACCTCGTCGCCCTCCTGCTCGAACATCGCGCCGCGGTGGACGCACGCGACCCCGCCACGGGTCGCACCGCCCTCTTCGTTGCAGCCGCCCAGGGCGACTCTGCCATCGTCGCGGCGCTGGTCGCCGCCGGCGCATCCCCCGCCCTCGGAGACGGTCGAGCCGGCCTCGACGCGTTCGCCGCCGCGATCGCGGCGGGCCACGTCGACGTCATCCGCCAGTTCGTCGCGGCCGGCGCCAAGGCGACCGCCCGGGCACTCGAAGAGGCGTGCCGGCTCGGCCGCGTCGACCTCGCCGAACTCTGCCGCGACGCCGGGCTCGCGCCGCGCGCCGCGCGCGTGCTCGAGGCCACGGCGCGCGCGGGCCAGATCGCGATGGTCGAGTGGTTGCTCACCCAGGACATCGACCTCCGGCTCGAAGGTCCCGCCGCGCTGTGCGAGGCGGCCAACGCCGGCCGCACCGACGTCGTGGTCGCTCTCGCCCGACGTGGTGTCCCGCTGGACTGGCGCAACGCGTTCGGCTGGACCCCCCTGCACCTCGCCGCCTACAACGCCGACGCAGCGACGGTGCAGGCTCTGCTGGCGGCGGGCGCGGACCCGACGGCGAGCGACCGCGCCGGCAACCGGCCCGCACACTGGGCGCGCGAGGCAGGCAAGACCGCCAACGTCGCGCTGCTCGAGCGCGCGACCATGGAGCGCGGTTGACGGGGCGCGGGGGCCGACCGCGAGCCTTGCAAGGGCCGCCCCGGACCCGAACATCGCGCCCGCCCCATGCGCGCCCTCCCCTTCGTCATCGCGTCGCTGTGCCTCATGCACCTCGCGCCCTGCCAGGAACCGTCCACGCTGGAGTCGCAGACCGGGCGCGAGAACCGCGCGCAGGAGCCGGCGCGCCACGCGCCGGGCGTCCCCCGCGAGCAGATCGCCGGCGGCCGCTGGCCCATCCTCGAGTGGCGGCACGCGACTGGCGATTGGGGCGGCGTGCGCGACTGGCTCGGCGAGCACGGCGTCGACCCCGAGGTGTTCCTCACCAACGATGCCTCGTGGGTGGCGAGCGGCGGCGCGCACCGCGGCGGGACCGCGCTGCGCACGCTGCTCGATGTGACCGTGACGATCGATGCCAACGAGCTCGTCGGCCTGCCGGGCGCGCGCTTCTTCGTCGACTTCCAGTTGCAGCGCGGCACCGACGGCAGCACCGACGCCGGCGACCTGCAGGGCTTCTCCAACATCGACGGGCCGCACCGCACGCAGCTCGCGAAGATCTGGTACGAGCAGGTGCTCTTCGACCGGTTGCTGCGCGTCAAGCTAGGCAAGGTCGACGCGAACACCGACTTCGCGTACGTCGAGCACGGCTTCCGCTTCCTCAACTCTTCGTCCGGCTACAGCCCGACGGTGCTGGGCCTGCCGACCTATCCCGACCCGTCGTTCGGGGCGCTGGCCTTCTTGCGGCCGGGCGGCGGGGTGTATGCGGGCGCAGGCGTCTTCGATGGCGCGACGCAGGCCGGCATAGCGACCGGACCGCGCGGGCCGCGCACGGTATTCGACGGACCCTCCGACCTGTTCGTCGTCGCGGAGGCGGGCGTGCGCTGGTCGGGCGGCGAGCGTGGCCTCGGCGGCCGCGCGGGCGCGGGTCTGTGGCGGCACACCGGCGACTTCGCGCGCTTCGGTGGCGGCACGGACGACGGCACCGAAGGCCTCTACGTGGTGCTCGACCAGAAGCTGTGGCGACCCGACGCGGACAGCGAGCGCGGCATCGGCGGCTCGCTCCAGTTCGGTCTCGCCGACGACGACGTGAGCGCCGTCGCGCGCCATCTGGGCGTGGGGCTCGAATGGGTCGGACCGTTCGAGATGCGCGCCGAGGATGCGATCGGCGTCGGCGTGAGCTGGGCTGCGTTCAGCGACGAGCCCGGCGCCGGCCTGCGCGGCGAAGGCGAACTCGCGGTCGAGGTCTTCTACAGCGCGCTCGTGACGCCGTGGCTGCGCCTGAAGCCCGACCTGCAGTACGTGCACGACCCCGGCGGGTCGGGCGCCGACGACGCGCTCGTGTTCACGCTGCGGTCGGCGATCACGTTCTGACGCGGGCGCGCTACATGATCCCGATGGCCGGCGTCATGTGGAAGTTGCCGGTCGAGCACGGATCGAGGATGAGCCCCTGGGCCCACAACGTGAAGCCGAACGGCGTCGTCGGCGGGATCGGGATGCGGATGTGATAGAAGCCCGCGCCCGCGTTGATCATGAACGCGTTGACGGAGCAGCCGCCGGCCAGGCTGATCTGCCAGCACAGGTTCGCGTTCGCAGGCCCGAACGGACACGCGCCCGCGTTGCCGCCGCCGCACGCCACGGGGGTCGTCGACCCCAGGTTGATCGTGTTCGGACCGCCGCATGGTGGACACCAGCTCAGGAAGACGACGCACGCCAGCGACGTCGCGCTGCTCGACACACGGTACTGCAGGATCCCGGCGTTGAACGGTGAGTGCAGGCCGGCGTTGAACGCGCACGAGGTGCTGCCCGAGCCGGCGGGGAGCGGCAGAGTGGGCGGCATGAGTACCTCGATGTCGTTGAGGAACGGTGCGCCGATGGTCTGGGCGGACGCAACGGGCGCGAGGAGGAGGGCGGCGAGCAGGAAGCTTCGCAACATGGGTGGGGCTGGGAACGGGACCCCGGACGCACTCCGTCCCATCCGGGACGAGGATCGTGCGACCGACCCGGGAAGAGGAGACGCCCACGGTCGCTTCCGCAAGCCCCGGACGAGGCGCCGGCGCTCGCCGTGCCGTATCGCCCCGTGCGTATGCTCCGTCGACCTCCACCTTCGCATCGACATGTCGCCAGCCACCTGCGCCTTCCTCACCGCCATCGCCGCGTCCGCGCTCGGCGCGCAGAACACCGGCCTCCGCCTGACGAACGGCATCGACTCCTACGTCGACGTCCCACACGCGTCGACCCTCGTGCCGCGCAGCGGGATCACTCTCGAGGCGTGGGTCACCTACGACGACGCGAGCCTCGGCTCCGGCTGGCGCTGGCCGACCATCGTGCGCCAGAACTCGACGCCCCAGGTCGTCGACTACATGCTCCGCGTCGAGGCGGCCACCAACAACAGCACGGTGCTGGGGTGGACGGTGCGGACAACCGCCGGGACGCGCTCGCTGACCTGGACGTTCACGCCGGGCCAGCTCAACGCCTGGACGCACGTGGCGGCGACCTACGACGGCACGAGCCTCCGCCTGTTCATCAACGGCCAGGCGGCGGGGTCGATCGCGCATGGCGGCGTGCTGGTCGACACCGGCAACACCCTGCGCATCGGCAACGGCGACATCTCGGCACCGGGCATCGAGGAGTGGAACGGTCAGATCGACGAGGTGCGGCTATGGCCGTTCGCGCGCACTGCGGCGGAGATCGCGGCGACGATGGCGTTCGAACTCGGCGGCGTCCCCAGCGAGGTCAGCACCTGGAACTTCACGAACTCGCTGCAGGACTCGTCCGGCAGCAACCACGGCGCGGCGGTGAACGCACCGACGATCTCACCCAACACGCTCACGCTCACGCCGCTGCCGAGTACGGGCGCGCTCAACTTCGGCACCGCGACCCCGGGTTGCAGCGGCGCACCGCGCGCGGCGATCACGTCGCTGGCGCGCGTCGGCAACGCTGCGTTCGCGATCGGCACCATCCGCGCGACGACGACCGGCTCCGGCATCCTGTGGCTGGGCACGCGCAACCTCGCGTCGCCGCTGCGGATCCTCGGCGTCGATCTCTGGATCGACCCGGGGAGCCCGAGCGTGCAGGCATCGATCCCCGGCGGCCCGCTCGCGTTCGCCCGCGCGCCACTGCCGATCCCCGCCAACAACTCACTGCGCAACACGCTCCTCTTCGGCCAGACGATCTGGGCGGAGCCGACGTGTGCCACCAGCCTGTTCGCTTCCGACGGCCTGGGGTTCGTGATCACGCCCTGAGGGGCGGCGGGCTGGCGGCTGCCCGCGTCTACCGGCCCGCGCCCTTCTTGTCCGGCTCCTCCGGCGCCACCACCTTCGCGCCACTCCCCTCCCACGGCAGCTTCGCGGCGAGGACCCACGCCTTCCAGTCGCCCTCCAGTTGGACGAGGTCGATGCCGGCGAAGGCCCGCTCGGTCACCTTCTTCATGTTGGTGTCGTCCTTCACGAGGCGCACGAAGGTGGGGATCACCTGGCGATAGCGCGGGTTGTCGCTGTGCAGGAGGAACTGGCAGAGCGCCCAGCCCTCGGCGTAGCAGAGGCTCGCCTTGGCGTAGTACTGCTGCTGCGAATAGCCGAGCAGCTCCGCGATCGACACGTGCTGCTCGCCCTTCACCGCGGCGCGGATGATCGGCAGTCGCATCGGATTCATGAGGCCGAGTTCCGCCGCCGGCGCCTTGCGACTCGCCTGCTCCTTGGGGACCGCGCAGTAGAAGTAGTCACCCATGCCCTCGTTGATCCACGACGGGATCTCGACCCACGAAGTGATGTAGCGGTGGAAGTACTGGTGCCAGCCTTCGTGCGCGGCGGCACCGAGCACATCGAGGCCGTACAGCGCCTGCATGCGCTGCATGCGCGACGGCGCCTGGTCGGCGTCACTCGGCGCGGTCTCCGCCGCCTTCGGCGCATCGTCCATCCACTTGCCGCTGTCGTAGCAGACCATCTCGCGCGCCGTCGCCGAGTAGTACGCCCCGGCCCCCGGCTTGCCGCCGTAGGCGACGAAGGCCGCCTTGTCCGCGAAGAGCTTGATGGCGAACTGCTTCAGCGAGCGGTCGGTGGGGAACAGCTGGCGATACACGGTGAGCATCGCCTCCATGTGCGCCGCCAGCCGCTTCGCCTTGTCGACGCCGGCCTGCGACTGCACCTGGTAGTGCTCGGTCTCGTGGATGAGCCAGCCCTCCGGCGCGTGCCGCGCGCTCCAAGGACCGGGCTTCAAGCCTTGGTTGGTGGCCTGGGCGAGAAGCGCAGGCACGAGCGCCCCGAGCACGAACAGTGTGGCAGACGGAAGGGTCATGGTCGGCACGAGGGCGAGCAGCTTAGCGCCGCGCGCGGCCTCGCACGCCAGGCCGCTAGGAAGGCGGCGCTTCCATCGCGTCAGCGCTGCCTGCGGCCGCAACCAAAGGTTGAGTCGGCGCTTCGCGCCGACCGGAAGGGGCCGCAGGCGCTGTTGTCTCTGAAGGCGACTACTACTCCCGCTCGCGACTGCTGAATCCTCGCGCCACGGGAGGATTCGCGGGAGTAGTAGATCAGCCGCCGAACAGCGCGTCGGCGCTGGCCGCGTGGTCGAACATCCTCTCGTGGTCGTGCCCGACGCCATCGGCCTCGACGAAGCGCCACGCGAAGGTCCAACCCTTCGCCGCCGCCAGCGCGCGTGCCTGCTCGAAGCACGCCTTGCCGCGCTGGTAGCGGCCCGCACCCTGCTGCATCGCCGTCTCGCTGGCGTCGAAGTAGTCGTCTGGGCCCGCGTCCGCAGTGCCCTGGTAGAGCGTGAGCGGCGCGGCGAGGTACCGCTTCAGCATCGCGTCGTCGGCCAGCTCGTCGGGCAGGCCACCGAACCCGTAGCCGAACTTCATGCCGCGCGTGGGAAAGAGGTGCGAGCCCGCGTTGGCGGCGATGTGGCGCACCGCGCCGGTCACCTGGAACGCGCTCATGCGCGCGACGAACTGGCCGCCGGCGGAGTGGCCGATGATCCAGAACGGCAGCGTCGGGCGGCCCTCGCGCGCGCGGATCTCGGCGGCGATCGCGGGCAGGAACGCGTAGGTCCACTGCGCGGGCGCCTGCGCGCGGCCGGCGGCGTCGAGCAGGCCACCGCGCTGGTAGCGCCGGCTCGGGAAGCGCTCGTTGTCGAAGCGAGGCGCGACGACGAGCATCCCGTGGCGGTCGGCGAGCGCGCACGCGTGGTCGCGGTACTCGTCGGCGTTGCGCAGCACGCCGTGCAGCACGACCAGCATCTTCTCGCCGCGGTAGCTCGCCGGCTTGTAGGTGAACAGCTCGAGCTCGGTGCCGAGGATGTCGGCGCACACCGTGGCCGTGCCATCGGGCAGGCCGGTCGGAGGAACGGCTACGGCGGCGCTCTCGGCGACGGGCGGAGGCGCCGGCGACGCGGTACACGCGCCGAACGCGCAGGCAACCGACAGGAGGGTGACGCGCAGCGGCGAGGCACTCACTCGTGCGATCCTACGCGGCGCTACTGGATCGTCCGCGTCAGCAGCTCCGAGAAGCGCGGTGTCGCCGCGCGCGTGATCGCATTGAGCGCCTGCACGTGGATGGTCACGCCGCGCAGACCGGTGTCGCTGGGAACCGCCACGCCGAGGGTCGCCGTCGCCTCGAGCCCGGTCGCAGACGCGGTCGTGGCGCGGGCGCCGACGTACGTGAGGCCCGCGGCCGGATCGAGGCGCAGGACCCCGAAGGGTGGGAAGGGCAGCGATGTCGCCGCCCCCGACAGCCACACGGCCACCACGTCCTGGGGCCATGCGTCCATCTGGATCTGCCACGCCGTCCCGAGAACGGGGGAACCCACGCCGCGGAAGCGCGGCAGCACGACCTGCATCGGATTCGGAGTCACCGCACCGACGATCGAGGCCGGGTCGCCGTGCGTGTCGAGGCGGATCCAACCGGCGCCGCCGGCCATGAGAAAGTTCCCCGTCTCGCTCGCGTCGACGTCGCCCTCCACCCGCAGCGAGGCCGAGGTCTGGATGAGGATCGAACCCGACGACGCGGGCGTCACCCCGAGCGGCGGCTTGACGCTGATGCGCCCGCGCACGAGCACCGGCCCATCGGCGGCGAGGAGGGTCGTGCCGCCGCCGCCATTGCCGCCGGGCCCGGCGAAACCGTAGCTGACCGGGTAGGCACCGCCCCCGCTGCCGCTGCCCCCGCGCAGGTCGAAGGGCCACGCGGAGCCGTAGGTCGGCGGCGCCGAGCCGAAGGACTGACCACACCACTGGAACGCCTGTGCGGGGGTCGCATGCGACGCAGGCCCCGGCGAACCGAACAGGTTGCCACTGGCCCAACCCGCGCACCCGCCTCCGGGCCCCTGCCCGAGGCCCCCCGCGCCGCGCCCACCGGTGCCGCCCGCGAACCCGCCGGGCCCGCCGAGGCCCCCATCCGAGACGGCGACGGGCACGAACCCGTCGGCGTTGAGCCAGCCATCGATGATCACCGCGCCCTGCGAGCGCAGGCGCGCCGGGTTGCTGCCCGTGAGGCGCAACTCGGCGCCAGCGGCGATCGTGATCGACGCGTAGTCGAAGCCATTGGGCCGCGCCGACGTGTCGAGGGTCACGATGCCCTGCGTGACGACCAGGATGCCATCGGCCCCGTTCCCACCGATCTGGGCGGCGAGCCCGGCTGCGCACGAGAACAAGGGCAGCACGAGCGGACGAACCACGAGCTTGGACATGACGACTCCGTACACGGGCGAGCGGGGCGCCAGCCTAGCCGCAATCCCGATGCCGTGGGCTCCGCCTCGTGATCCTCGACCCAGAACGTCGACCGTCGCCGGCGGATCACCGGCAGCGTGCGTCGAGCGACCGTCGATCTGCCCCACACGTCGTTCTCCGCATCCCACGATCCCCGTATCCTGCCCCCGCCCACCATGGCTCACCCAACTTCGCAGAACCCCAAGGTCGCGATCATCATGGGCAGCAAGAGCGATTGGGCGACCATGCAGCACGCCGCGGCGATGCTCACGGAGCTGGGCGTGCCCTTCGAGGCGAAGGTCGTCTCGGCGCATCGCACGCCCGACCTCCTCTTCGAGTTCGTCGGCGGCGCGGCGGCGCGCGGCATCCAGGTGATCATCGCCGGCGCCGGCGGCGCGGCGCACCTGCC
>CAYQMF010000034.1:0-52967 GCA_964418595.1 uncultured candidatus Brocadiaceae bacterium | reverse complement strand
ATAGATTTTTAAACGACT
Source organism: uncultured candidatus Brocadiaceae bacterium (assembly GCA_964418595.1). Lineage (GTDB taxonomy): Bacteria > Planctomycetota > UBA1135 > UBA1135 > UBA2386 > CAYQMF01. The sequence goes on along the minus strand of CAYQMF010000034.1, from coordinate 52,949 downwards.
CCATAGATACGCCCGGCGAATATTGATCCCGGCGGTTTGAGGTCGCGGTGGATCACGCCACGCTGGTGTGCGAAGTGGACCGCGTCGCAGACCGTCGCGAGCAGGCCGACGACGACGCTCGTGTCGAGTCCGCGCTCGCGTGCGAAGCGATCGATCGGACGCGGGTCTTCGACCAGCTCGAGGGCGAACCAGGGCACGTCGCGACCCCCGATCGTCGCCGTGCCCGCCGCCAGCACCTGCGCGATGCCTGGGTGGCGCAGGCGCGCGAGGATGTCGGCCTCGTCCTCGAACCGCTGGCGGGCACGATCGCTGGGGAGGCCGACGGCGAGGGTCTTCAGCGCGACCCGGCGCTGCGGTCGCTGCTGCTCCGCCTCGTAGACCGTGCCCATCCCGCCCGCGCCGATCGCGCGCACGATGCGGAACGCGCCGATGTCGCGGCCGACCAGATCGTGCTCTGCGAGGAGGACTCCCGGCTCGCCGTCCAGCGCGGCCGGCCCTTCCTCCTGGTCGGCGTGCAAGAGAGCTTCCACCTCGGAGCGCAACGCGGCGTCGCCCGCGCACATGCGTTCGAGGAACGCCTCGCGTTCGTCGGGCGCGAGGTCCAGCGCCGCGTCGAACACGCGGCGGATCTCAGCCCACCGCTCAGCCATCGGCGTCGCCCTGAAGCTCACGGCGGAGGAACGCGCGCGCGAGGCGCCAGCCGCGCTCGACGGTGCGCAACGACGAACCGGTCACGTCGGCGATCTCCTGGTGCGACAGGCCGCCGAACACCCGCAGCTCGGCGATCTGCACGAGCGTCGGATCCACCTCGGCCAACCGGCGCAGCGCCTCGTCGATCGCGACCACGTCGTCGGGTGGCGCCGAGCGACCGTGCAGCTCCGTCGACAGGGTCAGCCGCTCGGCGGCACCGCCACGCTTGTCGCGCAGCCGCGCGCGCCCGTGTTCGACCAGCACCCGCCGCATCGTTCCGGCAGCGGCCCGTACGAAGTGGGCGCGATCCTGCCAGGGGGCGTGCACCTGGGCGAGGCGCAGCCACGCCTCGTGCATGAGCGCCGTGGCCTGGAGCGTGTGGCCGCGGCGCTCCCCGCGCAGCAGGCGCGCCGCGATCGCGTGCAGTTCGCGATCCACTTCGGCGAGCAGTTCAGTCGACGACGAACCGGAGTCGGGTCCGCCTGACGCCGCCTTCGGGTCGCTCATGCCGGCATTATGGCGACGCACCGAGCGACATCTGCGCGGACGCGACGATGTCGTGCGCGCGCGACCCCGCCGCGAAGCGCGCACGCGCAACTCCGCGTCGCGCCATGGCTTCCGGGGGGCCAAGACAAACCTCGTCGGCTCGGTACATTCGCGCGGCTCGTCCCGGACTCGCCCATGCTACCGACGCCTCACGAACTCGTACGGGGCCTCGACCGCGTCCTCTACGGTCAGGCCCGCGCCAAGCGTGCGCTCTCTCTCGCTGTCTACCGTCACCTCCTCGGCGTCGCGGCCGGCGGCGGCGACCAGCCGACCCCGGCCTTCGGACGCCAGCACGCGTTGCTGCTCGGACCGACGGGTTCGGGCAAGACCTTCCTCGTGCGCGAACTCGCCAAGCTCGTATCGGTGCCGGTCGCGTTCTGCACGGCGACCTCGCTCGTCGAGGCCGGCTACGTGGGCGAACAGGTCTCGAGCCTCGCCGCAGCGCTGCTGAACGCGGCGGGAGGAGATCTCGCGCGGGCCGAACGGGGCATCATCGTGATCGACGAGATCGACAAGATCCGGCGATCGCCGGGCGTGCGCGACGTGTCGGGCGAGGGCGTGCAGAACGGGCTGCTCTCGCTCCTCGACGGCGTGGGCGTGACCGTGGGTCGCAACGAACTCGCGCAGACGGTGCACACGCACGGTGTGCTGTTCCTGTGCACGGGCGCGTTCGTCGGGCTCGAGGAGATCCTGCGCCGGCGCCTGGGCGGAGCGACCGCGATCGGGTTTTGCGACGGCGGTGATCCCACCGGCCCGCAGGACCTGTCCCTGGTCACGACCGACGACCTGGTGGCCTTCGGCCTCATCCCGGAGTTCGTGGGTCGCTTCGCGGTGCTGACCACGTTCGACGCCCTCAGCGAAGTCGACCTCGTCGCCATCCTCACCAACACCGAGAACTCGGCGCTGCGTCGGTGCGAGACGTTCCTCGAGTCGCACGGCGTGCAGCTCGAGTTCGCCCGCGGCGCGGTGCGCGCGGTTGCCCGCAAGGCCGCGGCGCTGGGCACCGGCGCGCGTGGCCTCGAACGCACGATGGCCGACGTGCTCGAGCCGATCACGTGGTCGGTGCTCACCCACGACCGGCACGTCGAGCGCGTGCGCGTGACCGAAGGCGTCGTCGAGCACGGGGCGCGGCCGACGCTGTTCTTCTACGACGATGCGCCGGACATGCGCACGTCCGACGGGCTCCGCGAGCGCGCGCTGCTCCAGCCTTCGCAGTCCAAGGACTGGGTCGATGTGCCGCGCGCGACCACCACCAACACGTCGGGGTGGTCGGAGGCGCGCATCACGCGGCGCCTGCGCGAGCTGATGCCGCAGCTCACGGACACCGTGCCCAAGAGCATGCTCGCCACGTCGTGGTGGGAGTCCTACGTCCTGCGCACTCCACCCGCGCGCATGCTGCGAGTGGCCGAGGAGCTGGTGGCCCGGCGCACGACGCTGACGACCTTCTATCAGGCGGCCCTGCGCTCGGAGAGCACCGACCTCATGGTGCAACTGCGCTACCTCGATTACGCGCTGGCGAAGCACGCGGCGGACCAGCGTGCGAAGTCGAGCAGCGACGGGTCCTGAGTCGGCTCGCGGGGCCGCCGCGTTCGCGCCGCCGCTCGCTATCCTTCTCCCCGCCTGTTCCCCGTCCCCACGCCTGTCGTCGAACCCATGCGAACCCCACTGCTCTGTGTCCTCGCGGCTCTCGCCGCCGTCCTTCCCGCGCAGACCCACGTGTGGAGCCCCCGGGGCAGCGCCACGCAGGAAGGCAACTCCAACAACACGATCCCGTTCTGGTCGTTGTCCGCCACGTACCAGCAGATCCACGACTACGAGAACATGGGCCCTGTGCTCGGCCACTCGGCGACTCCGCTGCTCGGCCTGATGCTGCGCAAGGACAACTCGGGCACGCCGACCACCGGACGCACACTCGACCTGCAGTTGACGCTCGGCGCGACGCCGGTGTCGGCGCGCTCACCGTCGACGACGTTCGCCACCAACCTTGGGTCGAGCCCCACGGTCGTGTTGCCGTACGGCCTGGTCAACCTCCCGCCGCTCACACAGATCTCCGTGCCCAACCCGGCGGGGTTCATCATCCCTTTCACCACGCCGTTCGTGTACGTGCCCGCCCCGGGCTTCAACCTGTGCTGGGAGTGGCGGCACATGAACGCCTCGTCGAACCTCAACTCGTCGATGGACGCGGACTCGACAGGCTCCTACTCGGCCGGCCTCGAGGGCACGGGATGCCTCACGTCGGGGCAGACGCTGCCGTCGTCGATCACGACGCGATCGCTCGGCTTGTCGGCACAGACCTACCGGTCGGTCCTCGACCGCGCGGCGGCCAATGCCCCCGGCGTCTTTGCGCTCGGCTCCCAACGCGTGAACATCTCCTTCCCCGGGCAGTGCGCCCCGCTGCTGTTGAACCCGCTCGTGTTCCTCTCCGGCGCCACCGACGCTGCCGGGATGTGGGACATGACGCTCACGACCCCTGACTTCCGCAACGGCCCGCAGGTGGAGATCCTCGGCCAGTACGTGTGGCTCGACGGACTCCAGCCCACCGGGCTGGGCTTCTCCGACATGTCGTTCGTGCGCACCGCGATGGGCGGAACGGGCTACATGTGCCGCCTGTACGCGTGCCCGTACCAGGGCGGCGCTGGCTTCGAGCTGGCGACGACGGCGACGGGTTCGAGCGTTGGCTACGGGCTGGTCACCGGCTTCATCACCCCCTGATCTGCGCCATCCTGCGCACGGCGCCGCGTGGACGCGAGGGTGAGCGCGGGCTACCCTCGCGCGCCCTTTTCCACGCAGCACCATGGCCTTCCAGCACCGCGGGCGCACGCTCCGCAAGATCGCCGTCATCGGCTCGGGTCAGATCGGTCCCGACATCGCGCTCTACTTCGCCAAGACCCTCGCGCCCGACGGCGTGCAGACGGTGGTCGTCGACGTGTCACAGGACGCGCTGACCAAGGGTCGCGCCAAGCTCGAGAAGAAGGTCGCGAAGGGCGTCGAGAGCAAGGCGTTCACGCCGCAGCAGCAGGCGGAGATGCTCGCAAGCCTCACCTTCACCAGCGACTACGGCGCGATCGCCGGGGCCGACTTCGTGGTCGAGGCCGCGACCGAGAACGGGGCGCTCAAGGGCAAGATCTTCGCGCAGGTCGAAGGCCTCGTCGGCGAAGACGCGATCCTCGCCAGCAACAGCTCGCACCTGGAACCGGAGGTGATCTTCGCGGCCAGCAAGAAGCCGTCGCGCACGCTGGTGATCCACTACTTCTTCCCCGCGGAGCGCAACCTCGTGGTCGAGATCGTGCCGTCGGCGCAGACCGATGGTCCGCTGGTCGACTGGCTGCTGTCGTTCTACGAGACGATCGGCAAGGTGCCGGTGCGCGTGAAATCGCGTTACGGCTACGCGCTCGACCCGATCTTCGAGGGCCTGTTCCAGGCCGCGGCGCAGCTCGCGGAACGCGGTGTCGCCACCACGAAGCAGATCGACCAGGTGCAGCGCAAGGCGCTCGGCATGACGGTGGGTTCGTTCACCGCCATGAACCTGACCGGCGGCAACCCGCTCACCAACGTCGGGCTCGATCACTACACGACCAAGGTCCACGCGTGGTTCAAGTCGCCGAAGAGCCTGCAGGACAAGGTCGCGCAGGGCGCGGCGTGGGACGTACCGGGCCGCGGCGAGACGGTCGACGTGCCCGCCGCGGTCGAGGCGAAGGTCACCGCGGCGCTGCGCGGCGCCTACTTCGGGCTGGTCGGCGAGATCGTCGACGCCGGACTCATCAGCATCGCCGACTTCGACATGGCGCTGGAGCTGGCGCTCGACATGCGGCCAGCGTTCCGGTTCATGAACGACCTCGGCACCGACCAGGCGCTCGCGCTGGTTCTGGCATTCGCCAAGGAGAACCCGGGCTTCCCGGTGCCGCGGTGCATCGCGGAGCACGGGCGCACGGCCAAGGCGTTCGACGTGCCGGTGGTGCAGCAGCGCGACGTGGACGGCGTGCGCGTGCTGACCGTCCGCCGCCCCAAGGTGCTCAACGCGCTCAACGAGGCGGTGTTCGACGAGCTGAAGGCGCGCTTCGCCGCCGCCGATGCCGACCCGAAGGTGAAGGCGGTCGTGCTCACCGGCTTCGGCCGCAAGGCGTTCGTGTCCGGCGCCGACGTGCACTTCCTGGCGCGCATCGAGACGCCAGCGCAGGGCGAGGCCACCTCGCGTGGCTCGCAGCTCGTGCTCGACGCCATCGAGGACTGCAAGAAGCCGTCGGTGTGTGCGCTCAACGGGCTGGCCTTCGGCGGCGGCATCGAGCTGGCGATGGCCTGCAACGTCCGCATCGCCAAGAAGGGCCTGAAGCCGCTCGCCGCGCAGCCGGAGGCGAACCTCGGCATCATCCCCGGCGCCGGCGGCTCGCAGCGCCTGCCGCGGCTCATCGGCCTCGCGAAGGCCGCCGAGCTGCTGCGCACCTGCCGGCCGATCGGCTCCGCGGAGGCGCTGTCGCTCGGCCTCATCCAGGAAGAGGTCGAGGGCGACCTCGTCGAGCGCGCGATCCAGCTCGCCCGCGAGCTGGCGCGGGGCAAGACCCCGCCGCCGGGCGTGCGCCGCGAGCCGATGACCGACGTGCCGGCCGCGCTGCCGTCGGTCGACATCGGCCATCGCAGCCGCGCCGTCGACGCGATCCTGTGCAAGGCGATCCTCGAAGGTGCCCGCCGCCCGCTGCGCGGCGCCATCGCCTTCGAGGCGCAGTGCTTCGGCGAAGTCTGCGGCACCAAGGACATGCGCATCGGCGTCGAGAACTTCCTGCGCAACGGTCCGCGCACGCCGGCGCCGTTCGTGCACGGCTGAGCGCTCGCCGTCCGGGCGGACGGCACGCGACGGGTCGCTCTACAGCTTCGTGACGACCTTCGGCGCGCCGGCGACGGTCTCGACGCGCAGCACTTCGAGGCGCGCGTGCTGCGCGCTGCGCACCTCGTCGAAGGTCACGTCGGCGTTGGCGAAGCCGCGCAGCGTGGCGACGCCCTCGGCGTCGGCCTGCGCCCAGGCGATGTGATCGTCGGGGTCGCGGGCGACGACGAACGCGCCCGCGCGCCCGGCGTCCTGCTCGTCGACGACGCGGACGCGCAGCGGCACCTCGGCGACGAGACGCAGCTCAGAAGCGATCTGGCCGCTGCCGGCCACAGCGAGGGTGTGCACGAGCGGGACGCAGCCGGCGACGGGGAGCACGCGGAGTTCGTAGTCGACGGCGATGAGACCCGCGACGACGAACGAGCCGTCGGCACCCGTGATGACCCGTCGCTCGAGCCCCTGGTGCGCGAGCACCACCGCGGCCGCAACCGCGGGCGAGCCGTCCGGCATCTGCACGCGGCCCTGCACACGGGCGCCCATGGTGAGCATGCGCTCGCCGAGGCTGACCATCCCCACCGTCTGCGCGTACGCGAACGTCTCCGTCACGACGGCGCGGCCGTCGGCGTGCGTGATCGCCAGCGTGCACCCCGCGAGCGGGATGGGGATGCGGTACTTGCCGCCGATGTCGGTGAACGTGCTGTCGCCGGTCTCGAGGACCACGACGGCCGCGCCTTCGACCGGGCGGCGGTCGGCGTCGAAGACGAAGCCGTCGCCGGCGAGCGCGGGGCGCTTCGGTGCGGCGGAGAGCGATTGCATCGGCGCGAACGGCAACGCCTTGTTCAGCGACACGACGAGGTTGGCGGCATCGCTGCTGGCGCAGCGGGCGACCGCCGGTGCGAAGCCGTCGGCGGCGACCTCGACGCGCAGGTACGGCTCGGCCAGCTGCACCGGGACTTCGAAGCCACCCTGGCGCGTGACCGCCGCGCCGCGGCCGCCGAGCACGCGGATGCGTGCGAGGTCGATGGGCGCGCCAAGCTCGTCGACGATGAGGCCGGTGAGCGTGCCCTGCGGCACCGGCGCGGGCGGCGGCGTGATGCGTAGCCGGACGGCGACCGCCTGCGCACTCGTGGCGCTGGCGTCGGCGTTGTTCGGGAAGCCCTCGCTCAGGCCCCAGATCCAGAGCGCCGGCCCGATGACCGCGAACAGGGCGAGGATCCAGTGTGAGGGTCGGTTCATGGCGAGTCCGTGATGGTCGTTGCGGACGAGGTCTCGGATGATAGCAGGCGCGTGCAGAATCCCGGCCAACTGGGACCCGCGAGGGCCGCGCTCACGGTGGTGGTGCCACTCTTCGAGGAGGCCGCCAACGTGCCTGCTCTGTGCGCGGCTCTGCGCGCCTTCTCATCGGCAGAGCGAGCCGTGCGTCCGGTGGAAATCGTGCTGGTCGACGACGGCTCGCGCGACGCGACCGCGGCGCTGCTCGCCGAGCACGCGCCGGGGGTGCCGGCACGCGTGCTCACGCACGCGGCGAACCTCGGCCTGACTGCGGCCCTGCGCACCGGCTCGCGGGCCGCGACCACCGACCTCGTCGGCTGGCTGGACGCCGACCTCACCTACCCGCCGGAGGTGCTGGCGGAACTCGCGAAGGCCTGCGACGCCGGCGCCGACCTCGCGACCGCGTCTTGCTACCACCCGGCCGGCGCCGTGCAGGACGTGCCGCGCTGGCGCCTGTGGCTGTCGCAGGGCGCGTCGCGACTGCACCGGCTGAGCAGCGGCTCGCGCCTGCACACCTTCACCTGCATGGTGCGGGTGCAGCGGCGGGCGATCCTGCTCGCCACCGAACCGACCCGCGGGGGTTTCGTGGGCGTCACCGAGTGGCTCCTGCGCGCACTCCGCGCCGGCGCGCGCGTGGTGGAAGTGGCGGCGGTGCTGCGGTTGCGCCAGGGGGGCCAGAGCAAGATGCGCGTGCTGCGCGTGGCGTTGCGGCACCTGGGGCTCGTCGCCGCCAACCTGACGGGGCAGCTGCGACCGCCGCGAAGCTAGGCGACCGTGCCGCGCGGCGGAGCGATGTCGAGCACCGTCTTCAGCCCGGGCGGCGCGGCCACGACCTGGGCGATCGAGTTGACCAGGATGGCGGCGGTGGCGCTGTCGCCGGCGATGCCGCCCTGGAACACGACGTCGACGCCGGGCTCGCCTTCGAGGTGGATCTCGTCGCGCGGGTTCGGTGCCCCCACGTACATGCTGAGGTCCAGCTCGATCAGCACCTCGCCCTTGCGGGTGCCGCGGCCGATGTTGCGGATGCCGGCGACCTGCCCGTTGCCGACGGTGAGGAAGGGCGTCTTGCGCTGCTCGGTGGCGAGCACCGGCTCGAGGGTTTGGGTGATCTCGTCGAGCTGGAAGCCGAGGGCGCGCGCGATGAGCGCGACCGACTCGCGCATGCCGATGTGGCCGAAGCGTCCGGTCTTCTTCTGGGTCTCGAACTCGGCGGCGGTGAGACTGGCGCCGACCTTCTTCTGCAGCGGCAGGCGACGCGTCGCGGCGTCGACCACGCGCACGCAGCGCACGCGCCGCACGCTGTAGGTGACCGCGGACGCGACGATGGCGACGAAGTCCATCGCGAAGCCCGGGTTGACGCCGGTGCCGAGCACCGTCGCGCCACCGGCGCGCGCCGCCTCGTCGACGACCTTGGCGATGTCGGGGTGCTGCAGGTCGGGGAGGAGCAGTTCCTCCGTGGACGAGATGATGTCGATGCCGCGCTTCGCGATCGCGATGAGCTGGTCCTTCACCACCGGCATGAACGATGACGTGCAGTGCAGGACGGCGTCGGGCTTCAGCCGATCGAGCGCGGCGATGTCGCTTTCGACGCGGATGCCGGTCTTGCTCGACGGCGAGAAGAACTCGCCGAGGTCCTTGCCGGCCTTGGCGGGATCGATGTCGATGGCGCCGACGATGTCGATGTTCTTGCGCTGGTGCGCCAACTGCGCGGCGCGGACGCCGATCGGACCGAGACCGAAGGAGACGACGCGGATCTTGCTCATGGGCGGGCCGGCACAATGCCGAGCGCCCACGGGAATTGCACGCAGGCGGTCAGCCGCCGGCGAGGAGGGCCCGGAAGCTGCGCATCACGACGTGGTCGGCGTCGAGTTCGGGATGGAAGCAGGCCGCCAGCGTCCGGCCGGAGCGCACGAGCACGGGGTCGTCGCCGCGCCGCGCCAGCACCTCGACCCGGGAGCCGACGCGGAGAATGCGCGGCGCGCGGATGAAGATGCCGGTCGTGCCCTCGGGCACGCCGGACCCCGTGAGGGGGAACGTCCCGCTCGCGATCTGGCGGCCGTAGCCATTGCGCGCCACCGCGATGTCGAGCGTGCCGAACGAATGCTGCGCCGGCGCGGTGACCTCGCGCGCGAGCAGGATCATGCCGGCGCAGGTCGCGAGCACGGGCGGGTCGGTCGCCAGGTACGCGCGCAGGGGAGCTTCGAGGCCCTGCTGCTGGAGGAGCAGGAGCATGGTCGTGCTCTCGCCACCCGGGAGCACGAGGCCGGCGAGGCCTTCGAGCTGCGCCGGTCGTCGCACCTGGCAGGTCGCGACGCCGAGCCTCTGCAGCGCCGCCTCGTGGTCGGCGAAGTCGCCCTGCAGCGCGAGCACGCCGACCATCGTCATCGGTTCACCATCCGCGCGAGGCGAGGCGCTCGCTCGGCGCCATCGACGCGACGTCCATGCCGCGCATCGGTTCACCAAGCCCCGTGCTCACCTCGGCGAGCACCTTGGGGTCCTCGAAGTTGGTCACCGCGGCGACGATCGCGCGCGCGCGCATCGCGGGGTCGGTGGCCTTGAAGATCCCGGAGCCCACGAACACCGACTCCGCACCGAGCTGCATCATCAGTGCGGCGTCGGCGGGCGTGGCGACGCCGCCGGCGGAGAAGTTGGGGACGGGCAGCCGCTGCGCCTCCGCGACCCACGCGACCAGTTCGACCGGCACGCGGTACTCGGTGGCCTTCTTCTGCAGGCCGCGCTCGTCGAGGCCGGCCAGCGCGCGGATGCCGCCGATCAGCGTGCGCATGTGCCGCACGGCTTCGACGATGTTGCCGGTGCCCGCCTCGCCCTTGGTGCGGATCATCGCGGCCCCTTCGTGGACGCGACGCAGCGCCTCGCCGAGGTCGCGGCAGCCGCACACGAACGGCGTCTTGAAGCGACGTTTGTCGACGTGGAACTCCTCGTCGGCAGGGGTCAGCACCTCGCTCTCGTCGATGCAGTCGACCTCGAGCGCCTCGAGGATCTGCGCCTCGACGAAGTGGCCGATGCGGCACTTGGCCATCACCGGGATCGACACGGCCTTCTGGATGGCCTTGATCATGCCCGGGTCGGAAGCGCGCGCGACGCCACCGTCGCGGCGGATGTCGGCGGGCACGCGCTCGAGCGCCATCACCGCGGCGGCGCCGGCGGCCTCCGCGATCCGGGCCTGCTCGGCATCGACGACGTCCATGATGACGCCGCCCTTGAGCTGTTCGCAGAAGCCGATCTTGCTGCGGACTTCTTCAGGAGTGAAACCGGGGACGGGCTTGGTCATGGGAGGACGTGGTTCTGGTTGCGGACGGAACTAGAGAAGGAGCGGGAGGCGGGAAGACGGGTCGCGCAGGGCGCGCTCGCCCGCGATGACGGATTTGAGGATCTCGATGCCGGCGGTGATCTGCGCCGCGTCGGCGCGCGACAGCGACAGTCGCACGGAGCTGCACGGCTGCGCGTCGGTGGCGAACACACCACCGGGCGTGACGACTACTCCGCGCGCGGCCGCGGCCTGCGCCACCGTCTCGGCGGCGACGCCGGGCGGCGCCGTGACCCACAGGGCGAAGCCGCCCTCCGGCTGCGTCCAGGTGGTCCGCGGCGGAGGCGAATCGGCGAGCGCGCGCTGCGCAGCGGCGTGCCGCGTGCGCAGGACGTCGCGCAGCGCGTCGAGGTGGCGATCGAGCCCACCGCCGGCGATGAAGTCGACGAGGGCGGCCTGCAGGAGCGGCGTGGTCTCGAGGTCGCTGTAGCGCTTGAGCGCAGCCATCGCCGGCAGCACGCTCGACCCGGCCTGCACCCAACCCACGCGCACCCCCGGAAACAGCTCCTTGCTGAAGCTGCGCACCGAGACGGTGAGCCCGCGGCGATCGAGACTGCGCAGCGACGGCTGCGGCTCGCCGCGGAAGCGCAGCTCGCCAGCGCAGTCGTCTTCGAGGACGGGGATCTGCGTGCGCGCGAGCATCGCCATCAGCTCCCGCCGTGCGCGCGCATCGAGACTGCGCCCGGTCGGGTTCTGGAAGGTCGGCATCAGGTAGAGCAGGCGCGCGTTCGCTTCGCGCAACGCGGCGCCGAGCGCATCGAGGTCGAGGCCTTCATCGTCCCACCGCACCGGGAGCACCTCGAGGCCGTGGCACGCCAGCAATCCGAAGAGGTGGTGGTAGGCGGGTACCGGCACGATCACCGCGTCGCCAGGCGAGGTGAACGTGCGCAGGACGAGGTCGATGCCCTGCTGCGCGCCGCTCGTGATGAGCAACTCGTCGGGCCGCGCGGTGGGATCGATCGGCAGCGCGCGCTGGACGAGGCAGCGACGCAGGTCGTCGTCGCCCGCCGGGTTGCCGTAGCCGAGGAGTTCGGCGCCACGCTCGCTCAGGACGCGCTGCAGCGAAGCCCGGAACTCGTCGACGGCGAACCCGGCCGAGTCCGGCAGGAACTGCGCCATGTCGGCGACCAGTTCGACGCCGGCGGGCAACGCGATGGCGGCGCCGCTGCGCTCGCAGGCCTGCAGCGCGGCGCGCGCCGACGGGGCGACCGGGTCGCGCGCGGCAGCACCGGCGACCGCCGCGTCGGCGACGATGGTGCCTCGCCCCACCACCGCCTCCACCAGACCGCGCTCCTGCAGGCGACGGTACGCCGCGTGCACCACGGTCCGCGCCACGCCGCATCGCTCCGCGACCGCGCGGATGGTGGGCAGACGCGCGCCGGTGCCGAGATGCCCGTCCGCGATCGTCGCCGCGAAGTGGGCTTCGATCTGCTCGTCGGCAGGGGTGGATCCGCGCAGGCGGGGGAAGGGGGCGCGCACGGTGCGTAATTGTCCGGGACAATTTGTCCCGGTCAAGTGCGTGGTCCGCCACGGCCTGCCGCAAGCGCCGGCTCCCGGGCCGTGCGCCACACGCGCGATACACATCGGTTACCAAGGTGGGGCCGGCCTCGCCTTCCCGACCCGGCACTCATCGCTAGCTTGCTCGGTCCCTGGCCACGTCTCTCCCTCCCCGTCGGCCTTCTCCCCGGAGCCCACGCATGAGTCACCTTGCGATCGCCGCCTCTCTGACCTTCGCCTGCGCCGCGCTCGGCGCGCAGAACACCGCGGTGGTCCCACCCGCCTACGCCACGGTGGAGGGCGACCTGCTCGACCCCGAGCCCTTTGCGTACCAGCAGATCGCGCACCGCCAGTACGTGGACGCGTCGCTCCTCGGCGGCGTCCCGAACGGCGCGATGATCAACTCGCTCGCGTACCGCCGCGACTGGAACCTGATCACCGCCGCCACCATGAGCCGGCTCATCCGCAACCTGCCCGCCACCGCGATCTGGGAGATCTGGATGGTCAACCACGCCGGCCCGGTGCTCAACCCATCCAACGCGCTGACGCCGTTCACCGGGTGGACCAACGTGATGACGCCGCTGCTCATCAACTTCCCGAACCTCGCGCGCGGCCCGGGCCCGACGGCGAACTTCGACCTGACCTTCGCGCTGGACCGCCCCTTCCTCTACAGCGGTGGCTCGCTCGGCATCGGGCACTACGCGTACGAGACGACCGGCGGCACGACCGTCTACTACATGGACGCGGTGACCTCGCCGAGCACGGTCGGCCACGTAGAGCGGATCAGCCCCACCTCGGTCGGGTGCCCCGCCGGTGAGAACCGGGCCGAGGGCTTCGCGCCGAACCCCGGCGGCGGCTCGCTCGAGTTCTACCTCTACGGTGGGCAGCCCAACGCGGCGGCCGCGGCGTACCTCGGCGCGAGCAGCACGACGTGGGGCGGCATCCCGTTGCCCGTCGACTTGTCGGTGCTCGGCCTCGGCGGCTGCAGCGTGTACACGGACCTGCTCGTGTCGTTCCCGGCCCCGATCAACATCGCCGGCGTGTCGTCGGTGCGCGTGGCCGTGCCGGCGACGGTCGACCTCGTCGGGTCCGTGCTCTTCGGCCAGTGGGTCGCGCGCGATGACCGCGTGAATCCCAACGTGCGGCTGGCGACCTCCGACGGCCTGCGCTTCACGCTCGGCCCGAACGTCGGGCAGTACTCGATTCCGATGTCGATCGTGTCCGCGAACGGGAACCTGGCCCAGGGTCGCATCGGCTTCATCCGCCGCGGCGAGGGCATGGTCTTCCGTCTCGGCTGGTAGGCGCGAACGCGCCCTGCCATCGTGGGCAGGCGCGCCGCCTCAAGGGGAGTGGGGGGAGGTGTTCGATGCTTCGACACTCGCAGTGTCGACTGTCGGGCCGATGTACGGTCCTGGTCGCGGCACGGGGGAGCATCGATGGAACGACAAGCTCAGGTCGTCTGGATCCTGGCCGCAGCCCTCACCGGGGGCGCGCTCGCGCTCGTCGGCGCACCGACTGCGCCCATCCAGCCGCCGCTCGCCTTCGAACACGGGCCAGACCCGGTCTTCGAGCTTCCGGCGCGGGAACTGATCGTCTCGGCGGCGCCGTCCGTCTCCCCCGAACCCGTGCGCGTCGACGCGCGCAAAGCGCTCGACGGCGCACCTACCGTCCGGAACGCGCCGGTGCCGGTCGCCGTGTCCGTGTGCTGGTCGCCGACGGCGAAGCGCCTGCTCGGCCCGAAGGTGCACGCCCTGTTCGCGAACCGCGGCGCGCACCTCGACACCCACCTCGAGTCGAACCTCGGCGCCGCGGCTCGCGTTGCACGCGGCCTCGACGATCTGGCCCTGGTCGCCGGCGAAGCTGCCCCGATCGAGATCCCGCGCGGTGTGGTCGCCAGGACCATCGGCTACCACGTCCTGGTGCCGATCGTGCACGCCTCGTGCGACGTCAGGGGCCTGACGAGTGGATCCCTGCTCCGCGCCCTGACCGGCGCCGACGATGACTGGAGCCACCTCGGCAGCCTGCGGCGCGCGCGCATCGACGTCGTCGCCGTCGAGGAGAACGCCTTCTCGGATCAGGCCTCCGCGCTCGCGATGCTCGGCGATCGGCTGACGCCCTCGACGCGCCGGCTCGCCGACGACGACGCCGTGGCCACGCTGGTCGCGGGCGACATCAACGCGCTGGGTCTCTGCAGTCTCGCGGCGGCGCGCCGGGCGAACGTCCGCGTGCTGACGGTGAACGCCGTCGCGCCCGATGTCTCGACCCACCTCGCCGGACTGTACCCGTTCGCGACCCCGGTGCGGGTGCTCGCGCGCGACGCGGCGCGGATGGCGTGGTTGGAGTCGACATCGCTCGACGTGGCCCTGTCCGCCGCGCCGGTGGCCGCAGCGCCGCGGTGACCGCGGCGTGCGTGGGGCGGCCTACCAGTAGAGGCCGCCGCCGACCATGAACCCGCTCAGGTCCACGTCGAAGTCGACAGAGTCGGTGTCGACGCGGCCGCGAAGGTCCAGCGCGAACAGCCGATAGCCGACGAAGAGATCCAACGCCGTGGCCGGACGCACGCGCACCATCGCCTCGATGTCGAGAGTTCTCGAGCGCACGTCGTAGTCGCTGCCGAGGTTGAGGTCCTTGCTGTCGAGCGGGAGGTAACCGACCTCCAGGAAGCCCGAGACCACGCCGAGATCCGCGCCGACCTGCACGAACGGCAGCGGCACGCCGCCGATGTCGTCGATCGTCTCCGTCACGCCGACCTGGCTCGCCGTCACCTTCATGTCGGGAAGGAACAGGTCGACGGCGAGGCCGGGGCGGATGAAGACCGTGTCCGCAAGGTCGATGCTCAGGAACGCGCCGATCTTGGCGTTGAGGATCGAGAAGTCGGTCGCGACGGCCGTGTTCGCCGGGATGTTGCCGAAGGTCACGGAGACGGTGCCGTTGCCCCTCTGGTCGTAGAGGAATCCCGACGCGAGCACGCCCGCTCCGAACATCCCCGTGTCGCTGGCCAGCTCCACCCGGCCGTACGGGGCGCCGACCCGATCGCCCTGACCGAACCCGTTGGCGATGTCCACGGTGCCCGCGACGTTCGCGTTGGTGGCGAACCCGATGCTGCCATCCATCTCGAGCAGCATGACTCCGCCGTCGACGGAGCCGGTGACACAGCCGGTCGCGCCGACGCTGGCCAACCCACCGAGAAAGAGGACGCAGAGCCTGTTCATGTTGCCTCCATCGTCAAAACAGCCCCCACGGCATCGCGCCGAGCGGGCAAAACCTGCGATCGCGGCGAGTCTCGGTCGGCGCCCAAAGGGACGCCGCTCAGAAGGTCACACCCCCGCCCACCATCCAGCCGTGCAGATCGAACTCCGCTTCGAATCGCCGGCTGTCCGCGGTGCCCTTCGCATCGATGTTGATGAAGCGGTAGCCGGCAAACAGCTCGAGGTGCTTCAGCGGGTTCACCCGCACGAGCGCCTCGAGATCGAGATACGAGCCGTCGGCGTCCTCGAGATCGACGTCGATCCAGCCGACGTCCAGGGTGCCCGCGACCACGCCGAGATCGACCTCGGCCTGCCCGAACAGCATCGGCACGAACGCGACGTTGTCGATGCGCTCGTAGTTGCTCGTGCCGACCTGGGAGATCTGCGCATCGAGATCGAAGACGTCGAGACCGAGGCCGGGTGAGAACCGGAACACGCCGAGGCTGAGCAGATCGAAGTGAACCGCGGTCTTGATGTTGAGGAACTCGACGCGCGACGAGATCAGCGAGCCCGGGAGGATGTCGCCGAACTGGTGGTTGCTGGCAAGCTGCCCGCCGCCGGTCTCGCTGAAGGCGAAACCCGAAACGGTGACCGAGCCGATCGGCATGCCCAGCTCGCCACGCAAGTAGGGCAACACTTCGCTGTTCTCGACGCCGCCCTCGTTCTCGAGATTCACGCCGTTCTGGCCGAGGGGCAGGTTGCCGGTGCTCGACTGCAATGCCATGCTGCCGTCGAGAGTCGCCTGCGTGAGTCCTCCGTAGGCACGGGCGTGCAACGACGCACAAGCGGGAATCAGGCAGGACAGGACAGCGAGGATCCCGAGTCTCATGACGGCGCGAAGTTACCGCATGCGTCGGCCGACACGGACGCCGGTGCATCAAAACTCGTGCGACCCGGACTCGGATCAGCCCTCGAGCGGGAAGCCGAGGTCGGCGAGTCGGGCACGGAGCGCGGCGCGCGTGGACGCGCGGGACTTCTCGCGGGCCCAGATCGCCGCCATGCGGTCGCTCCAACCCTTCCCCTCGTGCACGGGACGCGTACCCGTGGGCGCGCGACGGTTCACTTCACGGGCCCACGCACGCATCGCCTCGTCGGCGGGATCGACGACCGCGGCCGCGGCGGCCTCGTCGTAGCGTTCGAAGGACAACACGCCCGACAACGGCATGCGTTCGCGCGGCACCGGGTCGTCGGCCGGCCGGCCGAGCACCAGCCCGAACACGACGTAGACCATCGGCGGCAACCCGAGCAGGCGCGCCAGTTCGACCGGATGGTTGCGAGCGGCTCCGATCATGCAGCCGCCGAGGCCGAGGCCTTCTGCCGCCAGCAGCAGGTTCTGACCGAGCAGCGCGGCGTCGATGGTCGCCTGCAGGAACACTTCGGTCGTGCGCGAATCGAGGGTCAGGCCGTGCCTGCGACAACAAGCGTCGAGCTTGGTGAGGTCGGCGCAGATCGCGAAGAAGACGGGCGCCTGCCGGATGTGTTCGTAGTCCGCGCACAGGCGCGCGACTTCGGCCTTGCGGGCGATGTCGCGCACCGCCACGACCGCGTAGGCCTGCATGAAGCTCGACGTGGAGGCGTGGCGGGCGGCGTCGACCAGCTCGACGAGCAGTTCCTCGGCGATCGGGTCCGGATGGAAGGCGCGCCGCGACCGGTGGGCACGCATGAGCGAGAGCAGTGGCGCGGTCGCGACGCGCAGGTGCTCGCGCGCGCTCTCGAGGTCGGCCGGAGTATCGAGATCGCGATGGACCCAGGGATCGACCACGGTCACCGGCGTCACGGGCCCGGCACGCACGACGTCGCGCAGACTGGTCACGTCCGGCGCAGTGGCGCGGCGGAGTGACGCCGCCGACAACAGGACCGGGTGTCCCGGGCGCCCCGCGTGGACCGGGAGCGCGATGCCGGGGCCTTGGCTGCGGTCGATCGCGGTGAGCAGGCTGCGCACGGTCGAGGGGTGCGCCAGCGGGATGTCGACCGGCCATATGGCGACCGCGGCGAGGTCGGCGACCAGCGCGGCGCCGGCGCGCAGGCTGTCGATCATCTCCACCCCCGGCTCCACCTCGGCCACCCGGACATCGAGGTCCGCTGGCAGCGGCCCAGCACCTCGCGCCCGCACGACCACGACGTGTTCGATCCCTCCGGCGCGGCACGCAGCCACGACGCGTTCGATCGCGGTGCGACCATGCAGTTCGAGCAGCGCCTTGTCCGCGCCCATGCGTCGGCCCGCGCCGGCGGCGAGCACGATCGCGCCGGCGGTCAGTAACTCAGGCCGTTCTTGCGCAGGTGAACCCATGGGCGTGGCTCGGACACGGCGTCGCCGTCGACGACCTTGCCGCAGAGGAGCAGGTGGTCGGTCCAGTCGACCTCGCCGACGAGTTCGCACGCGAGGTGCGCGCAACCCGCGCTCGGATAGGGCACGCCATGCCGCGATGTCGCGTGCGCAACGCCGGCCAGGGGATCGACGCCGGGAGCGAACCCCGCCGCGAAGTGACCGAGCATGGCCTTCCCGTCGGCGGGGACGACCGCGAGGCAGAACCTGCGCTCGGCGCGCAGGAGCTGCAGCAGGTGATCGCGACCCTTCTTGATCGCGAACGCCACCGTCGGCGGGTCGAACCCCACCTGCTGGACGAACGAGAGCAGCGCGGCGGCGCGCGCGGCACCGGACCCCACCGTGAGGACGAAGAGGCCGCCCGGAATGCAGGCCAGCGCGCGGGCGTGCCCCGGCAGCTCAGCCATGGCCGCGGAGCTCGTGCAGCTTGACCAGGCTCCGCACGTCGAACTCGGCGCGGAACGCGTCGGCGTCGGGATCCTCGCGATCGGCAAGGGCGAGCACCACCACGGGAACGGCACCGACCTCGCGCACGGCGTCGATCGCCTTGCGCGCCGAGCCGCCGGTGGTGACCGTGTCTTCGAGGATTGCGACCTTCTGGCCGCGGGCCAGCGAGCCTTCGATCCGCGAGCCGGTGCCATGGCCCTTCTGCTCCTTGCGCACGAGGAACGCATCGAGCCGCTGGCCGGTCTCGTGGCTGAGTGCACAGACCGCGGCGGCCATGGGGTCGGCGCCGAGGGTGAGGCCACCGACGGCGGTGATCTCCGGCAGCCGGCGGAGTTCTTCGAGCATCAGGCGCGCCAGCAGCCAAAGCCCCTCCGGATGGAGGGTTACCGCCTTGCCGTTGATGTAGAACGACGAGCGCTTCCCGGAGGCGAGCACGATGTCGAGACCGTCGCGGAAGGCGCGCTCGCGCACCAGTTGGACGAGCCGGGCGCGCGCGGCAGCGGGATCGAAGATCGCAGGCAAGGGTCTCCTCGGACGGCTGATAACATCCGCGATCGTATGGCTGGCAACCGCAGCGCCGACACGGAAAAGCCCGCCCGAGGCGCGCGCGAGGCGAGCCCATGATCCGGTTGGAATCGGACCTCACGCTGGTTCCGACCTGGGCCGACGCCGATGCCCGCGTGCGGGCCGGCGTGGACAGCCGCACCATCGCAGTGGCGGACGACGCGCACCGGGCGGCGGCGCTCGCTGCCGCAAGCGATGGGCTGGCCGAGGGCCGCGGCCCCTTGCCGCTCTCGCCCTACGACTGCGGCAAGCGCTGCCTCGTGGTGATCCCGACCTACAACGAGCGGGAGAACCTGCCGCGGATCGTCGCGGACGTCCTCGCCTACCTCGCCACGGATGTGCTCGTCGTCGACGACGGTTCGCCGGACGGCACCGGCGCCGTCGCCGACGAACTCGCGGCCGCCGACGCGCGCGTGCGCGTGCTGCACCGCGCCGGCAAGCAAGGGCTCGGCACGGCCTACATCGCCGGCTTCCGCGACGCGATCGCGCGCGGCTACGAGCGCGTGTTCGAGATGGACGCGGACTTCAGCCATCCGCCATGGGACCTGCCCCGCCTGGCGATGGCTTCGCTGCGCGCGGATCTCGTCATCGGCAGCCGCTACGTGAAGGGCGGGAGCACCGTCGGCTGGGACCTCAAGCGGCGACTGCTGTCGCGGAGCGCGAACCTGTACGCCCGGACGATCCTCGGCACCGGCGTGCGCGACATGACCGCGGGCTTTCGCTGCTACGACGTCGCGTCGCTGCGTCGTGTCGACCTCGGTCAGGTGGCCGCGCAGGGCTACGCGTTCCAGATCGAGATGGTGTTCCGGATGAAGCGCATCGGCGCCAGGATCACCGAGGTCCCGATCCACTTCGTCGATCGCCGCGTCGGGCAGAGCAAGATGAGCGGCGGCGTCGCGCGGGAAGCCCTGCTGCTGGTGCCGACGCTGCGCTTCCGCGTGCCACGCGGCTGAACGAGCGAGCCGCGGGCGGGCTCTCAGGCCTTGCCGGCGGCGGTGAGACGCTCGTTCTCGATGTCGCTGAGCATCCGCTCCGTCACGTCGCCGGTCGGATAGTGGCCGTCGAAGCAGGCCGTGCAGAACCCGCGGCCCTCGGGGTGCAGCGGGCGCACGGCACCGAGCAGATCCTCGACCGTCTGGAAGAGCAGGTGATCGCAACCGATCTCCTTCGCGATGGCCTCGACGCTTCGTCCCCGCGCGATGAACTCACGGCGCGTGGACATGTCGATTCCGTACGGGCACGGGTGCAGGAGCGGCGGGGAGTACGACGCGAGGTGGACCTTCTTGGCGCCCATCTGGCGGGCGATCTTGACGATCTGCCGGCTGGTGTGCCCGCGCACGATCGAATCGTCGACGATGAGCACGCGCCGGCCCTCGAACTCCATGCGGATGGGGTTGAGCTTCTGCCGCACCGAGTCCCGGCGAGCACCGTCACTGGCCATGATGAAGGTCCGACCGACGTAGCGGTTCTTCACGAACCCCTCGCGGTACGGGACACCCAGTGCCTCGGCCATCGCCTGCGCGGCGGGACACGACGACTCGGGCACCGGGATCACCGCGTCGACTTCGATCCCGGTTGCCTGCCAGGCCTTCGCGAGTTCGCGGCCGAGCACGAGGCGCGAGTGGTAGACCGACGCCCCGTCGAGCACCGAGTCCGGACGCGCGAAGTAGATGTACTCGAAGATGCACGGGCGGTGCGGTTCCTTGCCGACCTGGATGAAGTGCGGCTGGCGGTCCTTGCCGATCCAGAGCGCTTCGCCGGCAGCAAGGTCGCGCACGATCTCGTAGCCCGCCACGTCGAGCACGACCGACTCGCTCGCCACGGCGTAGAACCAGCCGCCGCCCGGCGCGGTGCGACGACCGACGATGATGGGCTTGATGCCGAAGGGGTCGCGGAACGCGAACATCCCCGCGTCCGCGATGATGCCGACGACGGAGTACGCACCCTTCACGACCCGGAACGTCTCGCCGACGGCCTTGTCGATGTGGCGAGGCTCGACGCTCCGGCCGACGTTCTGCTGGATGAGGCTCTGCGCGAACACGTAGAGCACCGCCTCCAGATCGCAGTTGCTGGCCAGCTTGTTGGTGAAGTAGTTGCGGCGCAGCTCCTGGAAGTTGGTGACGTTGCCGTTGTGCGCCATCGCGACGCTGATCGGGAAGTCGAGCCAGAACGGCTGCACGTCGGTGTCTTCGCCACCGCCGACCGTGGGATAGCGCACGTGTCCCACCGCCAGATGGCCCCGCAGGCGGTGCATGTGCTTCTGCTGGAAGACTTCGCGCACGAGGCCGAGCCCCTTCTTCGCCTCGAACTTCTCGCCGTAGGTGACGACCCCCGCGGCGTCCTGGCCGCGGTGCTGGATGGCAAGGAGGCCCGAGAGGACGTCGCCGATGACGTCGCTACCCTCGGGACCGTAGATCGAGATGAAGCCGCACATGGGGGGGTTGCTCGCGCTCTACACCGGAAAACGCGAGTCGGCAGCTTACCATCCGCGCCCGCGGATCCACGGCCGGCGCGCCATCCGCGACAACACGATGCTCGAGCTCTGCAACGTCGACGGCCGGATCTCGCCGCTCCGCGCGGCCACCGTGCCGGTGATGGATCGGGGATTCCTGTTCGGTGACTCGGTGTACGAAGTGGCCCGCACACGCCGGGGCGTGCCCTTCGCGTGGCGGGAGCACATGGAGCGGCTGGAGGCATCCGCGGCCGCGCTCGCGATCCCGTTGGCGCCGCCGCCGGACGAGCTCGCCCGCCGGGTTCACGCAACGCTCGCCGCGGCGCACGAGCCCGGCGACCGCGAAGCCTACGTGCGGGTCATCGTCACGCGAGGCACCGGATCGGCCCCGAACATCGACGTGGCGAGCGCGCCCGGGCCGAGCCGGTGCGTGCTGATCGTGCGCGCCGCGCCGGCGCCGCCGACCCACGGCGCCCACCTGGCCCTGGTGGACCGGTTGCGCGTCGATCGCCGCGCTCTCGATCCCGCGATCAAGAGCGGCAACTACCTGAACAACGTGCTCGGCCTCATGGAGGCGCGAACGGCCGGCGCCGACGACTGCGTGTTCCTCAACGCCGCCGGCGAACTGACCGAGGCCTCGACCTCGAACGTGTTCGTCGTGCGGCGCGGGGAAGTGATCACCCCGCCGCTGCGCGCGGGGATCCTCGCGGGCATCACCCGGCGTCTCGTGCTCGAGGTCTGCGCGCGCGAAGGGATCGGCGCGCATGAACGGCCCGTCACGGGCGACGAGCTGCGCAGCGCGGACGAAGTGTTCCTCTCGTCCACCCTGCGCGACATCTGGCCCGTCGTCACGCTGGACGGAACGGCGCTTCGACCAGGAGGCCAGGACTCGGTCGTCGCGCGGCTCTGCCGCGCGTTCGAGACCTACTGCGAGGAGCTCCTGGTCACACGCTACGCCCCCGGCTGGGCGGCGCTGACGGACAACGGATGACGACCGTCGCCGCCCGGCGGATCAGATCGCGCCGAGGATGTTGCGGATCTGATCGAGGGCGCGGCGGTAGCGGTCGCGCTCGCGCTCGCCATCACGCAGCGCGGTGATCACCGCCTCGAGCGAACCCACGGCGCTCGCGGCGACCGCGGTCTTGCGCGGCCGGCCTGGCCCACGCTTGCCGGCGCTGGGCGCCGAGGCGGTCTTGGCTGCGCGCGCCTTGCCCTGGCCGCGGGGCTTCACGGGCACCAGCCCGAGCAGCGCCTTCGCGCGCCCGAACATGATGGGGTAGATCTTCATGCCCCTCTTGTCGGCGGCGGCATGAATGTCCGCGTACACGGCGTTCTTGTCCTTCTTGAGGGCTTCGACGATGAAGTCCATCGGGGTCATCTTGGCTGCCATTTGGCGTACTCCTCCCTGACGGGAACACAGGTGAAAACGAGAACCGGCGGGCACCGGCTTGTCAATGATGGCTGAACCATCGGCCCGATCGACCTGATATGCAAAGGGTTTCTCGGGGAATGCGGCCATCCCGGTCCTGGCCGCGTCCACGTGTCAGGACGCTCAGCGGTGGATATCGAGGGCGTCACCCGGGGCGAGGATGACAGAATCGTGCGGTCGCAGGTTGCCCTGCAGCTCGAACGCGCCCTCCAGATCGACCCGGCCTTCGCCGCCGGCGCGACGCGCGCACTGCAGGATGTCGTCGAGGATCGTGAGCTTCGCTGCGACCCGCTGCCCCGCCAGCGGCGGCGTGATGTGCTCTGCCGACAGGATCAGGGCGTCCACGTCACGCAGGTCCTGAGGGATCTGGTCGGCGCGCGCGAACAGCCCGGCGAGTGCGAGCGTCGTCCCATCCGGCCAGCGCACGACGTAGCCAATCGACGTGGTCACATTGCCCTTGTCGTCCCGATCGCCGAGCACCGCGATGCGCAGGTCCTTCTGCGGATATTCCCTGCCCGGCTCCGCGAGATTGAGCTTGCCGGTATCGAGCGCCGGGAGGTGGAAGGCGATGTGGGTCACGAACGCCCGTCCGGTCGCGAGCATCCGGATCAGGAGCTGATCGTTGCGCTTGCACGCGTCGAGCGGATCGGTGAGCAGGACGAAGTCGAGCTTCTCGAACAGGAGCTGCTCGAGACCGTGCCCGGCCGGGTCGATCGCAAACACCGCCTGCCTGCTGACGACGACCCAGCCGCTCTGCGGCAGCCGCAGGAGACGGAAGCCGTGCTCCGGCGGCGGCGCGTCCAGGCGCCGGCGCACGTCGGCCATGGCGTGGTCCCAGAAGTAGGGAAGCCCCGTGGCGACAATGCCGGCGGTCTCCCGGCGCATGCGGCGGTGGATGCGGTACTGGAACTCGAGGAAGTCGACGCGGGGGAAGCCCCCGAGATGTTCATCCAGGGTCGTGAGGACCCGACGCCGCGGCTCCGACAGCGCGGCCCGCGGGTCACCCTGCTCTGCGTGGAAGATCTGCGGCGCCGTCTCCCGCAGCCGGTCGTGGAACTCGACCCAGTAGCGCGGGCCCGGCACCGGGTCGTCGGCGAGGCGGGTTCGCGGCGGCACGGGCGGCAGATGGATCTCCCCCTCCTCCGCATCCGGCAGCAGGAAGAGCGTGCCGAACACGCCCGGGTCGATGCGCGGCCCGGTGCCGAAGGTCCAGCCGATGCGAGTCTGCGGCATGATGTCGGTGACCTCGTCGAGGTCATTGACGACAACTTGCATGTCGAGAGGAAGGTTCGCCATCGACTTGCTGCCGGGTGGGAGGATCTCGGCCCACGGCAGGCGCGCTTCGTACGTCGTGACGCCGAGCTTGTCGTCGCGAACCAGCGCGAGCCGCCCACCCTCGCACTCGCGAGCCTTGCCGCGGAAGCGGTCCCACAGCACGACGCGGCCGGCCCCTGCGCCGTCGACCTGCGCCAACCAGAACTCCCGGTCGTCCTCGCGCCCCAGATCACGTCCCAGCGCGCGCGTGTCCCGCTTGGGGTCGAAGGTCAGGAGGATGCTGTCCGCCGGCGGGATCTCGGCCACGCCCTGGACGCGCGCGCCGAGTGGACGATGCCAGTCGTCGCGTACCTTCGCGGCGACGTACAGGTCCTCGGCGTCCCAGGCGAAGAAGAGTTGCGTCGCGAGGTCCGAGGGTCCGCGGTAGGCCTGCATCGCGGTGCCGCTCAACTGGCGCGTGTCCAGCAACAGCACCGGCGACGTCGCCGGCCAGTCCTCGAGCCCGCCGTCGATGACGATCCTCCGCTCGCCGAGGGCGCGCGCCATGCCGACGGGAATCGGCATGGGTTCGGCCGGCATGCGCTCCTGCGGCTTCGGCGGGTCGTCGCCCTGCGCAACCGCCGCCAGACACAACGACAACAGGGGAGCGAGCATCATCGACCGAGCCTTCGCAACGAGAAGAAGTTGAACAACGCGTGGGCGATCGCCGCCGACAGTACGCCGAACCCGGCCTCGACCAACCAGCCCATCGCCAGACCGAACGCCGCCGCCAGCGGTGCCCACCAGCGCAGCGCCGGGCCGCCACCCAGGTGAGCGAGCCCGAAGCACGCCGCGGTCAGCCACACGCCGAGGTGGTCCTGCATCGCGCACCGGAAGAAGAACTCCTCACCGACGCCGGACGCCAGCGCGACGATGATGACCTGGTTCTCGGAGAGCGGACCGACCATGGTTGCGAGCCTGGCGTCTAGCCCCGCAAGGGCGGGCACGTAACGCACGAGCAGTCGTCCGAGGGCATACAGCCCGAGCGCCGCGCCGAGCCCGACACCGGCAGCCACCGCCGGTCCGTGCGTTCCCACGGCGGCGAGCGCCACGACGCTGCCCCGGTCGCGCAGCACCAGCCACAGCCACCCGAGCGCCAGCAGGACGCCGTAGACGCCCACCAGCACCGGGATCATCGTGCGGAGCTCCGGGAGCGGATCCTGTTCGGGCGGGTCGACGTCGGTCATCGCGGCAGCCAGCGAATGCGCCGGGTGGGACCGATCACGGCCAGGGGGCGACCCGCCAGGACACTGACGGGGAACGCGCCGCGCCGCCGCGAGTCGACGCTGTACGCGCTGTTGTCACCGAGCAGGAAGACGCTGTCGGGCTCGACCCGGTAGCGCGGCGCCGCGAACGCGATCGCGTCGGCACGATAGACGACGTCGTGGAACAGACGCACCCGCGTGATCCGCGCCGGGGCGCCGTCTCCGCCCACCGCGAAGTGCAGCGCATTCTCCGGCCAGCCGTCCGGCTCGTCGCCGCTCTCGATCGCGTCGTGCAGGAGCACGAGCTGCCCATCGACGACGAGGAACAGCCGGCCGTCGAGGTACCCGAACGCGAAATCGACGTGGTCGCCCGCGAGCGCCGGACCGCGCGCTTCCGTCACGGCCTCGACGCCGGTGCGCAACCGCGCGAGCCCGTCGCGCGCGTAGGTCACGCAGCTCATGCGTTCGCCGTGTTCGAGCGCGAAGCACACGCCGGAGATGGCGTCGTGGAACGCGAGCCCGATCTCGATGCCCACGTCGCGGTCGAAGCCGCGCCCGACCGCGATGCGGCGGCCATCGGTGTCGAGGAACGACACGTCGATCGGGGTCGTGGTGCGCAGGGCGTGCGGAGGCGGCCGCCATCCCGCGGGCGTGCCGCCGGCGGCACGTCGTCGCTGTTCCTGTTCGTACGGCTCACCGAGGTGCTCGGGTTGCGCGGCGCCGAAGGGAACCGCGATCTCCGTTCCCCCCTCGACCACGTCGAAGCTGAGGTACTCCCCCGGTCTGACCGCGCCTTCGCGTGGGTACTCGTAGAAGGTGACGCGCATGTCACCGTGATCGATCGGTTGCTTCTGGATGCGGACGAAGCCGCTCGTCGCTCCCAGGGGTCGCGCGAACAGATCGCCATCCTGGATCGCGAGCTCCTCGTCGCCTGCCGACGCGAGGCGCTTGACGAGGTGTCCGTCGGGTGTGTCGGGGTCCCGCACCACCACGAGGTCGAACCGGTGCAGCGACGCAACTGCGTGACTGCGAAAGAGACCGAGCTTGTCGACGAGCACGAGGTCACCGCGGAGGCGATCGCCGTGCAGCGTCGGTTCCATGCTCTCGGTGGGAACCAGGTAGCGCTCTGCGACCCAGGTCCGGAGCAGGTGGAACACGAGCAGGGCGACCGCGCCGACGGCGCAGATCCGTCCCACCCGCGCCGCACCCGACCGAGGGTGACGCCCGGTCACCGGGCCCTCCGGCACCCGTGCCGGGGTGGGATTATTTCCTCGATCGCGACGGTTCCGGCCGGAGGGATTCCCGCGGCGTCGGCCTTGTGCCGCAAGGGGTTCGGAAGCTCTCGGGGGTGCGTCGGAGCCAGGGTCCGCCAAGCCCGGTCTTGCGGGCGCGCGCAGGTGTGGATAAGTGAGGGGTCCCCCCCACCGCCAAACCGTAATCCTAGCATTATCATAGACTTATGAGAAGGTCGACGCGTTCTTCGCAGGTCGAGAGGTTGTTGAATCTCTGCGACGATCTGCAGCGCCTCAGCGCGCGGATGCGCGATCCGGAGCTGGGTCGCGAGCAGCGCAGCAAGCTGCGGTCGCTGTCGCGACGCAAGATCGCATCGCTCACGCGCGACCTCCGCGCGATCCGCCATCGCGGGCCGCTGGCGCAGTTGATGCGGCAGTACCGACTGACGCCGCGGGACTTCCTCGTCCTCGCCAACCTGCTGCAGCGCCACCTGCGTGCGGAGGACCCGGCGGTGCAGGGACGCGTGTTGCTGAGCAACGTGTTCGAGACCAGCTTCGAGGTGCTCACCGGCCTCGACCTCCTGCGCGACGGCAGCCCGCTGCGGGCGAGCGGGCTGGTGGTCGTCGACGACGACGAGGAGCACCCCGACGACCTGCTCGACGCGCGCTTCCGCGTGTCCGAGGAGGCGCTCAACGCGTTCCGCGACGAGGCGATCGGGTTCGTCCCCGAGGACCTGCGCCGTTCCGGGGTCAACTGCTACCTCAGCAACCGCGAGTTCCTCATCGACCTGCGCATCCTGCACAACCTCTACAAGGAGCGCAGCGAGCGCGTCTTCCACCCGGACCGTTGGGATCGGCTGCACAGCACGCCGCTGTCGCCTGGCCGAGGGCTCACCCGCCGCATCGAAGCGATGTGGCGTCGGGTGCGCACCCGCCTGGATCACAGCGAGGACCGTGCCCGGTTTCCGGCCGTGCGCTTCATGGTGGAGTACATGCTCACCGAGCCGGAGATGGTGATGGTGGTCCATCTGCTCTTCAAGGAACTCTACGAGGGATCGGCGTACGCCGATGCCGTCGAGCTGGTCCGGCTGGTGAGCGCCGACGAGGCGCAGCTCATCGACAACCGCAAGCTGATCGCGCCGCACGGCGCGCTGCGCCGGGCCGAGATCCTCAACGTCGAGGCGATGATCGAGGGTCGCGACCTGACCAGCGAGGTCCACCTCGCCGACTGGGTCGTGCTCGCGATGTTCGGCCCGCCCGCCAACGCGTCGGGGCGCACCATCCAGCCCGACGAGAAGCTCGACTGGCACCTCTACCTGCAGGGCCTGCGCGAGTCGGAGAAGTTCTTCCGCGACCTCGATTCGAACTAGGCGAGCGCTGGCCGAGCCTGCTCGGCCAGCGCAGGTGCCTACCTGTCGTCGGCTGCGACCGCCACGGCAGCGGGCGCGGCGAGGCACGAGCCGCGACCGCTCCCGGGGCGATTCTCAAAGTGAGCGCCGCGCCAGGCCCGCTCAGCTCTCGAAGAAACACGCATGCAGCGCACGCACTGCGGCATGCGCGTCGGCGTTCGCCACCACGAGTGCGATGTTGACCTTGATCGCGCCCTGCGAGATCACGCGCACGCGAACCTTGGCCTCGGCGAGGGCCGTGAACACCTGCCGCGGCACCCCGGGCGTGCGGGCGATCCCCTGACCGACGACGCACACGATCGCCTGCTCGGATTCGATCGTCACCGTCCCCAGCCGGCTGAGATCCTGGCGAAGGGCATCGAGCGCCTCGCCCCGGTCGGTGGTCATCGTCACCGACACCTCCGAGGTCGCCACGAGATCGACGTCCACCGCGTGGTCGGCACAGGCCTGGAACACGCGCGCCAGGTAGCCAGGCTGCTGCAGCATCCGCGGCGTGGTGACCGTCACCATGTGGATGTCCTGCTTGTGCACGATGGCGCGCACGACGACCTCCGGCTCATCGAACGACGGCAGGATGACCGTGCCCTTCGACTGCGGCCGCTTCGTGTTCAGCACGCGCACCGGGATCGCCTTCTCCATCGCCGGTTGGATGGTCGCCGGGTGCAGGACCTTGCCGCCGTAGTAGGCGAGCTCGCTCGCCTCGTCCAAGCTCATCGCCGCGATCGGCTTCGCGCCGGGGACCAGACGCGGATCGGCGGTCATCACGCCGTCGACATCGGTCCAGATCTGGATCTCCTCGCAGCCGAGCGCCGCGCCGAAGATGGCCGCCGAGTAGTCCGAGCCGTTGCGCCCGAGGGTGGTGATGTTGCCCGCGCGATCCTTGGCGAGGTACCCCGTGACGATCGGGATCCCCTCGACGCGGGCGAGCTGCGGCGCGATCCGCCCCTCGTCCGGCAAGGGCCGCGCGCGCCCGAAGTTGCTGTCGGTCACGAGTCCGGCATCGAACGCATCGATCGCGGTGGCCTTGGTGCCCTGGTGCGTGAAGAACGCCGCGATGGTCCGCGCCGAGAGGCGCTCGCCGAAGGAGAGCAGGTAGTCGGTCGCGCGCGGGCTGGCTTCCCCCACGAGCTTCATGCCGCGCAGCAGGTCGCGCAGCTCGCGCACGAGCGGCTCGTGCAGGTCACCGGGGAGATCCAGCTCCGCGAGGATCGCCCGGTGCCGCTCGAGCACGGGGCCGGGGTCTGCCTGTCCGCGCGGCGCCTTGGCCGCCAGCTCCACCAGCGCATTGGTGACGCCGCTGTGGGCCGACACGACGACGACGGGTCGTCGCGCCGCATGCGCCCGCACCAGCGCGAGCACGTCCCGGATCGACTGGGCACTCCCGACGGAGGTGCCTCCGAACTTCATCACGATCATGGTGGGTGGAAGTCGTATCCTGTGCGGCCCACGTTTTCGCGGCCCCCCCACGCCGCCTGGATCAGGAACGCTGCATGCAGATCGAGGACCTCATCTACGACTGGAACCGCCAGTCGGGCGTCGCCCGCCCTCGGCGGACGCTGGAGTTCGACGACGAAACCCTTCGCGACGGCCTGCAGTCGCCGTCGGTGCAGGATCCGGCGATCGAGCAGAAGCTGGAACTGGTGCACCTCATGGACGGCCTCGGCATCCACTCGGTCAACCTCGGGTTGCCGGGCGCCGGTGGCCGACCGCGCGCCGACATCCTGCGGATGGCGAAGGAGATCGGCGACAACCGGCTCCGGATCGAAGCCAACGTCGCCTGCCGCACGGTGGTCACCGACATCCACCCCGTGGTCGAGATCTCGCAGGCCGCCGGCATCCCGATCGAGGTGTCCGCGTTCATCGGCAGCAGCTACATCCGTCAGTACGCGGAGGACTGGACGCTCCAGCAGATGCTCGAGCACACCCGCAAGGCGTTGACCTTCGCCCGCGACCACAGCCTGCCGGTGATGTACGTCACGGAAGACACGACGCGCGCGCATCCCGACACGGTGACCGCGCTCTACTCGCTCGCCATGGAACTCGGCGCGCGACGCCTGTGCGTGTGCGACACGGTGGGCCACGCCACGCCAGCCGGCACGCGGGCCCTGGTGGGCTTCGTGCGCGCCCTCGCCGACCGCGTCGATCCCACGATCAAGGTCGACTGGCACGGCCATCGCGACCGGGACCTCGGCATCGCGAACTGCCTGGCGGCGATCGAGGCGGGCGCCGACCGCGTGCACGGAACCGCGCTCGGCGTCGGCGAGCGCGCCGGCAACGCGCCGATGGACCTGCTGCTCGTCAACTGCAAGCTGCAGGGCTGGATCGACAACGACCTGTCGCGGCTCCCCGAGTACGTGACCAAGGCTGGCGCCGCTCTCGGCGTGGAGGTGCCACACAACTACCCGGTGTTCGGCGACGACGCCTTCGAGACCGGCACCGGCGTGCACGCGGCCGCCGTGATCAAGGCCTTCCGCAAGGGCGACGTCGCCCTCGCCGACAGCGTGTACTCCGGTGTGCCCGCGCACATGGTGGGGCTCGAGCAGAGGATCGCCGTCGGCCCGATGAGCGGCCGGAGCAACGTCGCGTGGGTCCTCGAGAAGATGGGCGTCGAGGTCACCGACGCCCGCGTGCAGCGGGTGCTCGAGGCCGGCAAGGCCAGCAAGCGCCTGTTCACCGACGCCGAGGTCAAGGCCATCGCGCTCGGCGAGAACTGATTCGCGGCCACGACGAACCCGCGCTCCCATCGGCGCTTCCGGGCCGGTGCCAAGCGCCGCGGGTCGAGAGGTCGATACCGAAACGTCCGGCAGATCCCGGGCGACAAGGGGAGTCAACTTGACTGCGATTCTGGACACACAAGTTCTCGACGAGCTGCTGGCGCTCTCCGACGGCGGGGATCCGGAGTTGCTCATGGATCTCGTCGACATGTTCCTCACGGACGCGCCGAGCAAGGTCACGTCGATCCTCGAGGGGCTCGCCGCCAAGGACTGGACGAAGGTCGAACATGCGGCCCATGCGATGAAGGGCACGTCCGGCAGTCTGGGCGCGCAACTCGTGATGCAGGACTGCGAGTCGATCCAGAATGCCTGTCGGTCGCATGACGTCGACGGCATCCCGGATCGCGTCGTCCAGTTGCGCAAGAACCTGGCCGACGCAAACGACGCGCTGCGTCAGTTCGTGAAGGGCCTGTCCTGACCCGAGCGACGGCCGGCGGGGACTCCGGTTGCGCGCGCCCACGCGTCGCGACAGCGGCGCAGCATCTCCGGTGCCGCGTGTGACGAGCGCGACAGCTCGAAGCACACGCTTCCGGCATAGCCCGCCGCGCGAAGCGCGTCGGCGACGGCCTTGAAGTCGACGTCGCCCTCGCCCGGGGGAAGGTGCTCGTGGATCCCGGAGCGCATGTCTTCCAGGTGCACCTGCGCCAGGCGCGGCCGGAACCGCGCGATGATCGACTCCGGCGCACCTTCGCGGGTCACGTAGAGGTGACCGATGTCCAGACACAGGTCGGGGGCGTCGCTGCCCAGCGCATCGACGATGGTCGCGTACTGCGCGCAGGTCTCGATGGCCATGCCCGGCTCCGGTTCGAAGGCCGGCCGCAGGCCGGTCGCGCGCACCATCGCCGAGGTCTTCGCGACACCCTCGCACAGCCACGCGAACGAGTCGGCGTCGGGCACGGGATCGGTGCCCGCCCAGAACGACAAGACCGACGCACCCAGGTCGCGCCCCATCGCCGCACAGTGCTCGTAGTACCTGATCCGGCGCGCGCGCTCGTTCCGGTCGCGCGCCATGAGCGTCGGCGCGTGCTTGCGCGCCGCATCGAGCACGAAGCGCGCCCCGGTCTCGATCGCGACCGACAGGCCCAGTTGCCGGATCAGGCTGCCGATCGCCTCGACCTCGCGCGGCGTCGCCCGGAAAGGATCGAGATGACACACGTCGGGGGTGAGCGCGACGGTCGCATAGCCGTGCTCGGCCAACAAACGCAGCGCGTCCTCGAGCCGGTGGTTCTGCAGGCCGTTGGTGTTGTAGCCGAGGCGCACGGAAGGAAAGGAGCCGCCGGTCAGGGGCCGGCCTTGACCAGGACCGCAAAGTAGCCGCCGTCGCACTCCTGCGCTCGCGGCAGGGTCAGCCGCTCGGCCTGCAGCCGGAACGCCGGCTCGCGCGCGAGCAGGGCATCGACGACGCCGCGGTTCTCCTCCGGCTCGACGCTGCACGTCGAGTAGACGAGCCGTCCCCCTGGCCTGACCCGCGCGGCGGCGATGCGCGCGAGTTCGCCCTGCCGCTGCGTCAGCTCGACCAGGGCGTCCGCGGTCACGCGCCGGCGCACCTCGACGCGACGCGCCATCACCCCCGTGTTCGAACAGGGCACGTCGGCCAGCACCGCGTCGACCTGCGCCGGGACGTCGTCGAGCCGGCCGACGACCACGACCGTGGCCCCGAGCCCGAGGCGGGCCACGGTCTCACGCACGCGTTCGAGGCGGGTCGCCGAGACGTCGTGCGCGTACACGGTCCCCTGCCCCAGCATGCTCTCGGCCATCGCTGTGGCCTTGCCGCCGGGTGCCGCGCACAGATCGAGGATGCGTTCGCCCGGCCGCGCCCCCACCGCCTCGGCCGCGGCGAGGGCCGTGCCATCCTGCACGGAGAACAATCCGGCCGCGTGCGCACGCGTCTCGAAGGGCGAGACGCCGCGCGCCTCCAGGAGGCGCAGCGTCCGCGTCGACGTGCCGGGCGCGACGGTCACGCCTTCGCTGCCGAGTTCCGCCACGAGCCCCGCCATGTCGATGCGCGTCGGGTTGAGTCGCAGGGTGACCCCCGGGGCCTGGGCCGACGCCGCGGCAATCGCCTGGGTCGCATCGAGTCCATGCGCGTCGAGCCAGCGGCGCACCAGGAAGTCGGGAAGGCCATGCCGAACCGCGAGCGCCGCCGCCGGATCCGTGCTCGGATCGGGCAGGCCCTCGACCGGCAGGACAAGCGTGCGTCGCGCGCCATCGACATCCGGCGGCAGGTCGAGTTCCCGGCGCGCATGCTGCGCGTCCGCCGGCCGTGGGACGATCGCAGCGGCCATGCGTCGCAGGATGCCGTTGACGAAGCCCTGTTGCGCGCGCAGCAGCGCCACTGTGCCGTGCACGGCCGCGTGCACCGGGATGCGCGGCAGGAACAGGAGCTGCAGAGCGCCGAGGCGCACCGCGGTGCGCACGAACGGGTCGCGCGGCAGCGCGCGCTGGGTGGCGAAGGCGAGCAAGGCGGCGTCGAGCGTGATCCGCCGCCGCTCCGTCCCCATCGTCAGCTCGAGTGCCAGCGCCCGATCACGCGCGTCGAGGTCGTCGACCCGCAGGGCGTCGTGCACGCGCTCGACGCGACCGCGCTCGAAGGCGGTCAGCGCCTGGAACGCCCGCCAGCGCGCCGGGCCGGCGCTCCCGGCTGTGTCGCGGCGTGCCACGCCGAGGCTAGCCGAACCGCGCGTCGGGCGGCATGGCGTGGCCGCGCACGAACTCACCCGCCGTCATGTTGCGGCCGTTCTCCGGCTTGATGCGGATGATCCGATACAGCTCCTTGCCGGTGCACACGCGAATGCCCTCTTCGCCCGCGGACTGCACGAGGCCCGGTACGCCGAGCCCGTACAGATCCTGCTCCACCTCGCCCATCATCACGATGAACCGCTTGGCGCCGAGTCGGGTCTGCGCACCGGGCTTGGGCGTCATGGCCCGCACCAGCAGGTCGATCTCGGCCGCGGGCTTCGACCAGACGATGACGCCGTCCGGCTTCTGGATCGCCGGGGCCCGCGTCGCATTCGCCTCGACCTGCTTCTTGAACTTCGCCTTGCCCGCGGCCAGCTGCTTGAGCGCATCGACCATCGTCGCGCCTGCCAGCTCGGCCAGCCGGATGCGAAGCTCGCCCGCCGTCTCGCGCGTGCCGATCTCCGTCTCCTTGATGTACATCACGTCGCCCGCGTCCAGCTCCTCGTTCATGCGCATGATCGAGATGCCCGTCTTCTTGTGCCCATCGCGGATCGCGTGCTCGATGGGAGCCGCGCCGCGATAGAGCGGCAGGAGCGAGGCATGCGCGTTCACGCACCCGTGCACCGGCACGCCGAGCAGCTCCGGCGAGAACTTGACGCCGAACGAGACGACGACGGCGACGTCGGGCTTGACCTTGGCGAGCGCCGTGCGGAACTCCTCCGAGTTCACGTCCTCCGGCTGCACGCACTTCAGCTTCAGCTCCTCCGCGGCCAGCCTGACCTCCGCGGGATAGATCTTGCGGCCGCGTCCGCGCGGCGAATCGGGCCGGGTGACCACCTGCACCGGGGACATCCCCGCGGCGTCGAGCGCCTTCAGCGTGGGGATGGCGAACTCGTTGCTACCGAAGAAGACGATCTTCAAAGCGGGCGTGGGGTCAGGGTCGTTGGGCGAGGATCCGGGGCGACGGCACGGCCGCGGACGCAGAACGGTAGCGACGCGCACTCAGGCGTGCAAACGCGCGTGCGTCGAGCCAGCGCACGTGCCGCATAATCGACGCGTGCAGCAGCGGCCGACGCGAGACCATCTCCCCGATCCGTTCCAGACGTGGCTCCTGCCGAGCCCGGCGGTCGCGGAGCGGCGCGAGCTCCACGTCTGCGGCGTCCCGGTCGAGCTCGTGCTCTTCCCCGACCGCGCCGCGCGCCGCGCAGCGTCGCACTGCGCGATGCGACCCGATCGCGCCCCGACCATCCTCGCGCAGGAAGCGCTGTGGCGGAGCGACATGCCGCCCGCGGTGCTGACCCCCAACCGCTACCCCTTCGCCGCGGCGGCTTCGATCCTCTGGAGTGAGCTGGTCGAGCGCGAAGCGCACGCCGACCTCATCGCCCTGGCGCTCGCGCTTGCCGAACCACGCGGCGGCTCCGTCCTCATGAACACCATCGGGGCGGCCGCCACGCTGCCGCGCGCCCACCTCCATCTCACCGCCGAGCGGCTCACATTCCTGTCGCGCCTGCCCTGTCGCCCGGTCGCGCCGGCGACCGTAGGCCTCGCGGCGAGCGACCCCGCGCTCGCCGCCGTGCAATGCGTGCAACTGGCGCCGCCGTTCCCCGGATTCGTGCTCGGTGTGCGCGGTGAGCGCGCGGCGCGGGCGCGCGCCGCGGCTCGGCTCCTGGAGCTGCGAGCAACCCCCGCGGTGAACCTGATCAGCGACGGCGAGACCACGTGGGTCGCCCCGCGGGCCTGCGAGACTCCCGCGCCCCACTTCGCCACGCCCCTGGGCTGCGCCGAGCTGTGGGGCCGGTTCTGCTTCGAGGAGCGGACCGGGTTCCAGACCGCGACCGAGGCATCCCTGCTCCACGCGCTCACCGACGCGCTCCTGCCGCAGCCGGCCTGACGCCTGGCCGGGGCGCGCCCGTCAGTTGTTCTCGGGGATCGTGTTCTCGGGGATCGTGTCCTCCGGGATCGGCGCGTTCGGTGCCGACTCGGCCGACACGGTCACCTCCGGGGGCAGGATGTCCTCGACCGAGGCATCCGCGTCGCCGACGTAGACGACCACGATCTCCCCCAGACACTTCTCCTGGTGCGCGCGCAGGAACCCCTGCTTCATCAGCTCCAGCATCGCGGTGAAGGTCCCGATCAGGCCCATGCGGCCCTCGCCCTTGTCGAACAGCGTCTCGAAGCGGACCTCGCCCTTGTCCCTGGTCGCGTCGAGCAACTTGCCGGCGTAGTAGCGGATGTCCTTCCGCTCCACGCCGAAGTGCAGGGTCAGGTCCTGCCCGGTGTCCTCGAGGAGCCGGGCGAACGCCGCGGTCAGCGACCAGATGTCGACGTCGCCGAGATCGATGCCCTCGTCGACGTCGGTCGCCTCGCGCGCGGCCGCGGCCGGCGTCAGCGGCACCCACGGATTGAGCTGCCGGCTGCGTCGATGCGCCATGCGATCGAGACGCCGGGACAGGTCGCGGTAGCGCTTGTACTCCAGGAGCTGGCGGATCAGGTCGTCGCGCGGATCGAACTCCTCCTCGATCGAGATCTCCTCGCGCGGCAGCAGCTCGCGCGACTTGATCTCCATGAGCGTGCTCGCCATCACCAGGAACTCGCCGATGTCGCCGAGATCGAGTGCCTGCAGCACGGCGATGTGACGGAGATAGTCGTCGAGGATCGCGGCGATGGCGATCTCGTGCACGTCCACCTCGTGCTCGCGGATGAGGTGGAGCAGGAGATCCATCGGGCCGGAGTAGACCGGCAGGTCGACGCGGAACGACATCGAGGGCGAGAGTCTAGCCGGCGGGCGGGCTGCCGCTCACGATGGCTCGGACCTTTCGCTAATCTGCGCCGCCATGGACCAACGGCTGCAACGCGCGCGCGAGATCCTCGAGCAGGAGGCGGCGGCGGTGCGCAGCGTGGCGGACCAGCTCGACGGCGACTTCCTCGCGGCGGTCGAGGCGATCCTCTCGTTGCGCGGGCGTGTCGTCACCGCGGGCATGGGCAAGGCCGGAATCGTGGCTGAGAAGATCTCGGCGACGCTGGCCTCCACCGGGACCCCCTCGATCTTCCTCCACCCGGCCGAGGCCATCCACGGCGACCTCGGCCGCGTGGTCGAGGGCGACCTGCTCCTCGCGCTCTCCAAGTCGGGCGAGACCGAAGAGCTGCTGCGCCTGCTCGGCCCGGTCAAGGCGGTCAACGTGCCCATCGTGGCGCTGACCCAGACCCGGTCGTGCAGTCTCGGTCGCCACGCCAACCTCGTGCTGGAGACGGGTCGGATCACCGAAGCGGGTTCCTTCAAGCTCGCCCCCAGCGCGTCGACCACGGCCATGCTGGCGCTGGGCGATGCGCTTGCCCTGGTGGTGCAGGAGGGGCGCAACTTCGGGCCCGCCGACTTCGCGCGCTTCCATCCGGGCGGCAACCTGGGGCGTCAGCTGATGACGGTCGGCGATCTCATGCGGCGCAACGAGCGCAACCCGGTGCTGCAGGCCGGCGCGCAGGTCACCGTCCTGCACGCGATCCAGGTGATGACCAAGACCCCGGGGCGGCCGGGCGCCACGAGCATCGTCGACGATCGCGGGCGACTGCAGGGCTTCTTCACGGACGGCGACCTGCGCCGCCTCCTCGAGCAAGGCCGCGACTCGGTCAACTCGATCCCGATCGTCTCGGTGATGACCAAGAACCCCCGGTCGATCGGCCCGGACATGTTCGCCCTGGAGGCGTTGGCGTTCCTGCACCAGGCCCACATCGATCAGCTCCCGGTCGTCGATGCCGGGGGCACGCTGCTCGGTCTGCTCGACGTGCAGGATCTCCTCGATCTCAAGATCGGATGAGCGCGGGGCGTCGCGAAGTCGACTTGAGCGCGATCGCGTTGCTCCTCACCGACGTGGACGGGGTCCTCACCGACGGGCGTATCCACTTCGATGCGAACGGCTGCGAGCTGAAGTCGTTCCATGTGCACGACGCCGCCGGCATCGTGTACTGGCATCGCAGCGGCGGACTCTCGGGGTTCATCTCCGGGCGCGGCAGCCCGATCGTCGCCGACCGGGCTCGCGAGCTCGGCGTGCACGAACTCCATCTCGATCGACTCGACAAACTCACCGTGCTCGAAGACATCCTCCGCCGGCGCGGTCTGCCCGAGAGAGCGGTCGCCTACGTCGGCGACGATCTCCTCGACCTGCCGGTCTTGCGGCGCGTCGGGTTCGCGGTGAGCGTGCCGAACGCGCGCGTCGAGGTGCGGCGCGCCGTGGACCATGTGACGACGGCACGCGGCGGCGACGGCGCGCTGCGCGAGGTCATCGAGATGCTGCTGCAGGCGCGTGGCGTCTGGGACGCCGTCGTCGCCGGAGGCGGTCGCCCGTGATCCGGCGCGCGCTGGTCTTCCTGGTCCTCGTCGCCGCGGGCTTCCTGCTCTTGCGCCTGTTCCTCGGCGAGACGGCGTTCACTGCCAAGACCCAGGGCGGCGCGCCGCCTCCCCCCGCTCAGGACCGACCGGCGGGTGGTGGGATCGGCCTGCAATCCGGCCAGGATCGTGGCGGAGTGACGTTCTCCGTCGCAGGTGCGATCGAACTGCAGCGCACGCGCGAGATGCCGCTCGAGGGCGGCAGTCGCCTCGTCCTGCCGACCTATCGCATCAAGGCCAAGGACAGTCGACCCCGCCCGGAGCGCGACAACCTGGTCGAACTGGATGGGGTCACCGTCGAGATGTTCCGCATCGTGACGCGGCCCGGCGCCGAGCCGATCGCCGAGCCCTCCGGCACGCTCGATGCCGCGTCGGTGTTGATCGAGATCGAGCGCGACGCGCAGGGTCGGCCGTCGCTGCAGGAAGACCGCGACATGGACGTGCGCGAGGCTACGTTCACCAGTCGCGCCGCCGCGGGCGTGCCGCCGATGACCCTGGTCGTGGCGCGCGCCCGCCTGCGCAGCGGGACCTCGGGTAGTACCCTCACCACCGCCCCAGACCAGCGCTTCACCCTGACCATCGGTGGGGATCGACCGCTGACCCTCGTCGGCGCCGGCCTCGCCGCGAGCATCCCTGCCGACCCGACGACGGGTCCCCTCGACATCCGCGTCCTGCACGACCCCGCGCTCACGATGGACGACGGTGCCACGGTGCTGCGCGCCCGCGGCGAGCTGCACTTCCTCGAGCAGCCCGATCATTCGAGCACCCTCGACCTGCGCGACGACGTGACCATGCAGAGCACGCTGGTCGGCTCGACGCCGCTGACGGCGCGCGGCGAGCACCTGCACGGCTCGATGCGCCGGAGCCGCGGTGGGGCCGGCAAGCAGGAAGCGCAGTGGGCGAACCTCGTGCTCACCGGCGCGCCGGCGCGCGTCGACGGCGGTCAGTTCGCGGTGGAGGGCGATCGCCTCGACGTGCTGCCGAGCCTGTCCGGCGGTGCACGCCTGCTGACCGCGACGGGCCAGCCGGCGCGCCTCGAGCTGCTCGGCCGCGACGGCGAGCGCAGCCAGATGGCGGCGGAGCGCCGCATCCACATCGTGCCCCTGGGGCAACTGCACGACGACGTCGTGCGCGCCTATGGCTTTGGTCGCGGCACGCTCGGCGCACGCTTCGGCCAACTGGTGATCTTCGAGGGTTCGACCACGGTCGACCTCGCCCAGGCCACGGGCCGGCTGGCGTTGACCGCCGCGGCGGGCCTGCGCATCCTGCGTGGCACGACCCCCGGCAGTCCCACCACCCTGGTCGGGCTCGGAGCGGTGACCGCGGACATCGCGGGCGATGACCTCCATGTCGCGGGCGACGATGGCTTCGTCCTCCACGATGCGCAGACCGCCGGTGTGCGTGAGATCCGCCTGACGCTCGGCGCTCCGAGGTCGGCGCCGCCGCGCTTCGACGTGCGGCGTGGCAGCGAGCTGCACGTCTCGGGCACCGGGCGCTGTGAGTTGCAGCAGACCATGCGCGAAGGCGGGACCGAAGGCCGGGTCGAGCTGCGCAGCCCGGCACAGGATGCGATCGCCGTCCTGCCCACGGGAACCCTGCGTCGGATCCGCGCCCTCGACGCGACCACCGATGCCGGCGGGCTGCGCAGCTTCTTCGCCGAGGGCGATTCCTGCGAACTCGACGCGGCGCTGGCCGACGGCACGCGCGTCACCGGCGAGGCGACGCAGATCCGCAGCGACGATGCCTCCGAGTTCCGGCTCGAAGGTGCCCCCGCCAGCGTCGTGCGCGCCGGCGAAGGCAAGGTGCTGGGTCGCAGCATCCGGGTGCGCCGCGCGCGACGCGGTGTGTCGCTGCGTGCAGAAGGTGACGCACAGCTCGCGACCTCGATCGATCACACCGCGCCCGCCGCGGCGACCGCCGACCTCCGCGCCGACGTCATCGTCGTCCAGCCCTGGCGTGCCCCACCGGCAGCGCTCCTCTGGCACGCCAGCTTCCTGCCCCCTTCCGCAGCCGTCGTGTTCGCGGCCGCGTGGCGGACGCCGCACGTACACGCCACGGGAAGCGTGACCCTCGACATGCCCGGCAGCGGCGACCACCGGGAAGACACGCACGCAGAGGGTCGCGAGCTGTGGCTCGCTGCCGACGCGGGCGCGGCGCGCGGACGCCTGACCGGCGCACCCGCGAGCGTCCGCGTCCAGCAGGACGGCCAACGCACGATCGGCGAGGCATCGACCATCCTCTTCGCCCAGCAGGGCGGTCGCGGCCGGTTGTCGTTGCTGCGGACCGGCCCGGACTCGCCGCGCCTGCGCCTCACCGATCCCGATGGCACGCGCCTCGCCGGTCTCCCCACCGCCGACGTCCGTGCGCTCTCCATCAGCTGCGCCGGGCCGATCCTCGTCGAGGAGCGCAGCGTCGCGTTCGACGGTCCGGTGAAGGTCGTGGGCGAAGGCACTCCAAACGGCAGTGAGCAACGGGCACCCGGGTTCGAGCTGTCCGCCAACGGGATGCAACTGGCGCGCGACGCGACCGGCGCGGTGGTCGCCATGACGGCGAGCGGAGACGTGCGGGTCGCGTCGCCACGGCTGCGCGGCGCCGGCGAAACGCTGTCGCTCCAGCTCCGACGCACGCTTTGCACGTTCGATCATCCGCGCGGCGACGCCCGGCTCACGCTCGACGACGGCACCTCCTGGCGCGGCAACCGGATCGAGGTCGACTACGCGTCGTACACCGTGCGCGCCTGGTACGGCGACTTCGGGGGCGGGGACGCACGATGAGCTCACGGGCCGCGCGCGCGATCGCCGCGTCAGGCTGCGCTGCAACCCTGTGCCTCGCGCTCGCGGCGCAGGACTCGCGCCTGCCGCGCGCCGACGGCGGCGGCTGGCGCCTCAGCCACGGCTACATCGAGCGGGTCGGCAGCCAGGACGACTTCGCGGTACTGGTCGTGACCCGGGGCATCATGCTGCAGCGTGGGGACTCCGAGATCCGCGCTCGCAGCGCGGTCATCCAGAACGACATCGACGTCGAACGAGCGCTGGTACCCACGGGGCAGGGCGCCGTGCCGCGGCGGCCGGCGCCGGCCGCGGCTTCGCGCCGCGTCTTCGATGGGTACGAACTGGAGCGAAGGCTGCGGACCTTCCTCGCCGCGACCGGGCAAGCGCCCCCGCCCCGGGCGGACGTCGCGGAGGCGCGGGCCAGCGACACGCTGATCAGCCTCAACCGCTCCATCTACCTCGAGGGCGACGTCTCGATCGTCACCGCTGGGATCGAGATGCTCCGCGCCGATGCGATGTACGCGTCGGCGGCCGACGACCGCGTCGTGCTGCGCGGCGTCGAGCTGCGGTTGCCGAGTCCCGACCCCGTGACGGGCACTCCACGGTTCGTGGTGCTGCGCGGTGCCGAGCTCGTGCGGCAGGGCGTCCGTCTCACCGGCCGCGACGTTTCGATCACCAGCTCCCGCGCCGGGGAACCACACTTCGAGATCGTCTCCGGCGAAGTCGAGGTGATCGAGCGCGGCACGGAGTTCGAGATCCGCGGCGCCGGCAATCGCCTGCTCGTGTTCGGGAGCATGCTCACGCGGCTGCCCGACGTGCACTTCTTCACCTCCCAGCCGCCACCGATCCCGATCAGGTCGATCAGCGGCGGCTACAGCTCGCTGGAAGGGCCGCACGTCAAGGTCGCGGTCGGCGGGACGTGGAACGACCTCGGTGGCAGCCTGCACGAGTTGCTCACCGGCGACCTGGCCCAGGAGTTCCGCGGCGAGTGGCGCCTGGGCGTTGGCTACAACAACGACCGCGGCGTGTCGCTCGAGCCCGACCTGCACTACCGCGGCGGCGACCTCTACACCGGCCACACCCGCGCGCTCCTGCTCGACGACCAGGGCCGGGACCGCGGCCCCGTGCAGCTCGACCTCGACGGGCAACGCGTCTCGACCACCAACCGGCACCTGGTGCGCAGCCAGAACCGGGTGTTCCTCGGCGACGACACCCGCCTCGACCTCGAGCTGTACAGCGCCTCGGATGCCAGCGTGCATCCCGAGTTCGACCAGGGCGACTGGCTGCAGAGCGAGCTGCCGGAGACGCACGTCATGCTGCGGCACGGCCGCAACAACTGGCTGACGACGCTGTCGGGGCGCTTCGATCTCGATGGCGTGGCCTACGACGACGCGCGTCGCCTGTCGCCCCGCTTCCTCGAGCAGCTCCCGTTCGGCACGCTCGACCTGTTCTCCGAGCCGATCCTCGGCCTGCCTGGGGGCGTGCCGCTCCTGCTCACGTCGTCGACCAGCGTCGGCCTCCTGCGCTGGGACTACGACCGCGCGAGCAACCCGCTGCGGCGCGAGGACGCGCTTCGCGTCGACCAGGAGTTCGAACTGGCCGCACCGTTCGACCTGGGCATGTTCTGGGTGCGCCCCTTCGGTTTCGGCCGGGCGACGTGGTACTCCGACTCGCCACAGCGCGAAGAGATGACGC
This sequence comes from uncultured candidatus Brocadiaceae bacterium, assembly GCA_964418595.1. Classification (GTDB taxonomy): domain Bacteria; phylum Planctomycetota; class UBA1135; order UBA1135; family UBA2386; genus CAYQMF01. The sequence continues at coordinate 10,871 of CAYQMF010000034.1, read as the reverse complement.
GCTGGATCGCGGGCGCCGGCGTGCGCGCCGGTTTCGAACTGCAGCGGACGTGGCGCTGGATGGATGGCACGACCTCCCGCGGCGTGCGTCACACCATCAACCCGGAGATCGGCTTCGTGCACCGCGCCAGCGTCTCGAAGGCGCCGGGCCAGCTCTTCCAGTTCGACGCCGTCGACACGCTCGACGAGGACGTGACCCTGCGCGTCGGCGTGCTGAATCGCATCCTCACCTCGAACCGAAGCGGTGATCGCGCCGCCGAGCGCAAGGAGCCGATCTCGCTCGACCTCGCCCAGAACTTCAAGCCGATCTCGGAGCGCGACAACGGCGGCGAAGTGCTCGGCCTCGGCGAGTACGAGCTCGTGCTGCGCCCGGGGATCGACTGGCCGCTGCCCAACCTCATGCTGTTCACAGAGGGCGAGCACGACTGGAGGCGGGGCGAGGAGCGCACCTTCAACGTCGGCACCCAGTTCGGCAAGGTCGCCGGCATCGACTGGACGGTGGAGTACCGCGAGGATCGGACGCGCAAGGGGATCCTCATGGCAGGAGGCTCGACGGATCTCTGGCGCCGCTGGCTGGTGTCCGGCGGGAGCGGCTACGACCTCGAGGGGGACGACGTGCTGTGGTACCAGGCGGTGCTCACCCGCCGCGACCTCGACTGGACGGTGATGATCGGCGCGAACTACGACAACCTGAACGCGGAGACCTCGTTCTTCGTGCGCTTCGAGCCCACGCTGGGCGGCTTCGTCGAGAGTCGCAACCGGGTGCTCACCCGCAACTACCAATCGGTGGGCCCGACGTCGCTCGGGTACTGATCCCCGGCGACGGCGCGTCAGAGCAGGGGCGAGGCCAGCCGGCAGAGCGCGTCGAGCAGGCTCAGCCTGGTGCCGGCGACGCGCACGCGATGCCCCGCGGCCACCCGTGTCTCGAACAGCTCGCGCACCGATCGGATGAACGTCGCGTCGTCCGTGGTGATGGCCACCTCGAAGTTCAGGGCCGCGCTGCGCCAGTCCAGATTCGGACTGCCCACGAACGCGTAACGCTCGTCGACGACGATCAGCTTGCTGTGGTTGTAGGCCTCGCGGCTCTCGTACACCTCGATGCCCGCCTGGGTGAGCAACGGGTACTGGCTGCGCTGGGCGCGATAGAGGAGCCAGTTCTCCACGTCCCGGCCGTTGGTGTGGATGCGAACCCGCACGCCGCGGCGCGCCGCGAGCTGCAACGCCGCTCCCACGATCGGGGACGGGATCAGGTACGGCGAACTGATGTCGAGACGTGTGTGCGCGCAGCCGATGAGTTGCAGGAGCACGAGCGGCAACTGGGTCGGCGCGTCGGGTCCGGTGTCCACTACGCCCACCGTCGTGCCGGACCCGCGCGTCTCCGCCGGCGGGAAGTACCTCGCATCGCTGAGGTCTTCCTCGGCCGCGTGGTACCAGTCCTCGACGAACACCCGGTGCAGGCGGGCGACCGGTGCACCCCGCACCTCCACCATGACGTCGAGCCATGGGATGGTCGTGCCCTCGATCCGGTCGTTGAGGTACTCCGACCCGATGTTGCGACCCCCGAGGATCGCCACCTGCCCGTCGACCACGAGCATCTTGCGGTGGTTGCGGAAGTTGAGGGTGAAGGGGCGGCGCCGCCAGAAGAGCGGCAGGAACGCCGTCGCCTTGCCGCCCGCCGCCAACAGCGGCGCCAGGTCGCGGCTCCCCAGCGACCAGCTGCCGAAGCTGTCGTAGAGCACGCGGACCTCGACACCGCGGCGCGCCGCAGCGGCCAGGAGTTCGAGCACGCGCCGACCCGCTTCGTCCGGCCGCAGGATGTACGTCTGCAGGTGCACGAACCGTTCGGCGCCGGCGATGGCCGTACGGGCCGCCTCCAGCATGTCGGAGCCCGAGGGCAGGAGCCGCAGATGCCCGCCGTGGTGCACGGCATCCGGATCGAAGCTGCCCAGCAGCCGATGCAGATCATCGCGCGGCACCGCTTCGGGATGCGTTGCGCCCGCCGGCAACGCCGGCTCGATTCCGGCCAGGCGCTCGACCCGGCGACGGAGCCGGCGCCGGTGCAGGCGATGAGGCAGCAGGTAGTACAGGACGACTCCCACGTAGGGGGCAGCCAGGATGATGAAGACCCAGTTGAGAGTCACCGCCGGGTTGCCGCCGCGCCGCAGGACGCGCGTCACGAACACGACGCCCAGCGCCTCGCCGAGGACGGCGATGAGCAACGCCCACGGCAACGCGGAAGGCGTCGCCACGGCCTGCTCCTGCCACGCCATCGGGTCCGGGATCGACGCGACCATCACTGGATCCGGCCCCCGATGCGGGTGGAATGCGCATACCGCGTGACCCGCCGCCGCCCCCATCGACCGACCTGGCTCCGCGTGGTCCGGAATGCCGGCGGCGTGCTGCTGCTCCTGCTCGGCGTCGTGGGTCTGTTCCTGCCCATCCTGCAGGGCGTGGTCATGATCGTGCTGGGCCTCGGCCTCGTCGACATCGAAGCCAAGCACACGCTGCATCGGTGGCTTCGACGTCGGTGGCGATGCTACCGCTCGATCGCCCTGCGCCACCAGCGCGTGCGGCGCTACCTGCGCATGCGACGCGTGCGACGCGGCTGAGCCTGGCTCACAGGTTGTCGAGGTACTTGCCCGGCTCGTAGTTGCCGAGGTCGATGATCTTCGAGCAGATGCGGTCGAGGAAGTAGCGATCGTGGCTCACGACGACCATGCAGCCGGGAAAGTTCTGGATAGCCTCTTCGAGCACGCGCAGCGTGTCGAGGTCGAGATCGTTGGTGGGCTCGTCGAGGAGGATCACGTTGCCGCCGCGGGTGAGCATCTTGGCGAGCTGGACGCGGTTGCGCTGCCCGCCCGACAGGCTGCCGACGAGCTGCTGCTGGTCGGGCCCCGTGAAGTTGAACTTGGCCACGTAGCTGCGGCTGTTCACCTCCATCTTGTTGCCCAGCTTGAGGATGTCGGCACCGCCGGAGATCTCCTGCCAGACGGTGTTGTTCGGGTCGAGCCCCTCGCGCTCCTGGTCGCTGTAGCAGAGGTCCACCGACTGCCCGATCACGACGCGCCCCTTGGCCGGCTGGAGCTGCCCCGTGATCAGCTTGAGCATCGTGGTCTTGCCGGTTCCGTTGGGGCCGACGACGCCGAGGATGTCGCCCGGCTGCATGTCGAACGACAGGTCCTTCAGGACCTCGTTGTCGCCGTACGAGAACGAGACCTTCTCGAACCGCACGACGGTGTCGCCCAGGCGCTTGCCGGCCGGGATGTGCAGGTCCACCGAGCCGTCGGTCTCCTCGATCTCGGTGGCGAGCATCTTCTCGTAGTTGTTGATGCGCGCCTTGTTCTTCGTGGTCCGCGCCTTGGGGTTCATGCGGATCCACTCGAGCTCGCGCTCCAGGAACTTGCTACGCGACGCCTCCTGCTTCTCCGCCACGGCCATCCGCTTGGCGCGCGCGTCCAGGTACGCCGAGTAGTTGCCCTCGTACGGGATCGCGCGGCCGTGCCAGATCTCCAGCATCCAGCCGACGACGCGGTCGAGGAAGAACCGGTCGTGGGTGATCACGACGACGGTGCCCTTGTACTCGGCCAGCGTCGACTCGAGCCAGGCCACGGTCTCGACGTCGAGGTGGTTGGTGGGCTCGTCGAGCAGGAGGATGTCGGGGTGCTCGAGCAGGGTGCGACACAGCGCGACGCGACGTCGTTCGCCACCGGAGCACTGCGAGACGTTCTTGTCCGGCGGCGGAAGGTGCAGCTTGGTCATGGCGACCTCGACGTGACGGTCGAGCTCCCACGCGTCGCGTGCCTCGATGTCTGCCTGCACCCGGCTCAACTCCTCCATGATCCGCTCCATCTCGTCGGCGGAGATGTCATGGCCGAGCTGTTCGCTCAGGGTCTCCTGCTTGTGCAACAGCGCGCGGATCGGGGCCACCGCGAGTTCGACGTTCTCGCGCACGGTCTTGCCCTCCGCGAGCGTCGGCTCCTGCGGGACGAAGCCGACGGTGACGCCGTCGCGCGCACGGGCCACCCCGTCGTACTCCCTGTCCTGCCCGGCCATGATGCGCAGCAGCGTGGACTTGCCGGCGCCGTTGGCGCCGATGACACCGATCTTGGCGCCCTCCAGGAACACGAGGCTGACGTCCTTGAGGATCGGCCGGCGTCCGTACGACTTGCTCAGTCGCTCGAGTGAAAAAACGGGCTTGGTGGTGGTCATGGCAGGCGGGCCGTTGGAAGGGGCGAGAAGGATGGCACGCCGGTCGTTCGAACGAAAGACCGCAGGCAGCCTCTGGCTATGATCCCGGTCATGTTCGCGGCAGCGCCTCCGCTGGCCTTCATCGGCCCCATCGGCCCTTGGGAGGCTGCCCTGGTCCTCTTCGTCGGCCTGCTCCTGTTCGGCAAGAACCTGCCCGAGGTCGGCAAGCAGGTCGGGCGGACGGTGGCGGACCTCCGCCGCAAGTACCAGGACTTCAAGCGCGAGCTGAACAGCGAGCAGACGGTGCGCGACGCGCGACGCGCCATGGACGACTTCCGCCGCGAGATCGACTCGCCGCGCGAAGCGATGCGCTCCCTCGGCAACCCGGTGCAGGTGTTCGATCGCCTCACGCGGGAAGACCAGGCCACGCCAGGGCCCGTGGCGATCGTAGAGAAGCCCACGGACGGCTCGTTTCTCGGTGCCCTCGGCGACGGTGCCGCGGCGAAGCCGAGCGAACAGTCGTAGGCGGAGCCGAAGCTCGGCTCTGTCTCTGCCCAGGCGCTCCGCGCGGCCGCCTAACTCTTCTTCAGGTTCGTGCGCACCGCCGCGTCGGCCGAATCGAACAGCTGCGTCCAGTCGTCCTGGTTCTCGGTGGCCTTGCTCACCTTGTTCCGCCGCCGGTTCTCGATCTCGCGCTGGTACTTGGTGTACCAGTCCTTGAAGTCCGGGAACATCTCGCTGAGCACCGTGCGGTTCTCCGAGGGGAGCGCGACGTACGGATACAGGATGATCTGGTTCTCGCGCTGGACCGTCTGCAGCGTCTCGAAGGGCACGAGGATGGGCATCGCCACCAGCATCGTGTTGTCGAAGACGTCGAGCGGCACCATCAGGTTGGTGAACAGCGTCTCCGTGGACAGCCGGGTCTTCACGGCGTCGGTCACCTCGTAACTGCCGGACATGATGAAGGGCAGCTGGAAGTGCTCGACGACGAGCTTCGCCAGATCCCACTCGGTGATATGGCCGGAGGAGATCAGGAGGTCGGTGAAGGGCTCGCGATAGCGATCGTTGGCGTAGAGCGCGTCCGCGATCGCGTCGGCTTCGATCAGCCCCTTCTGCGTCAACACCTCGGCCAGACGGATGGGTGTGAGTTTCTCGAGACCCTTCACGGAGGTCCTCATCGGCTGGACGGGGCTCCCGGGTTGAGACCGTGCTGGCGCGATGGCTGTCCCGGTCCAGGACGGCCGGCGGCCGCCGGCAACGTCAGAACTGCAGCAGGGTCACCGTCCCATGCACCAGCAGCACGAGCACCATGCCGCCGACGATCGCGCCGTTGACCGCCGTCCCGACATCCTGGCCCGAACGCTTGGGGCCGGTGCCCAGGTGGTAGGTCAGCACGGCCACCAGGAACCCGGCCAGGACGGTCTTCAGCAGGCCGAACTGGAGGTCGCGCACGTCGACGGTGGCGAAGAAGGCCGTGGCCCAGCCGTGCAGGGAGGTGCCCGCGACGAGGGTCGCCGCCGCCAGCGACGCGAGCGACGCGAACACGACGCCGGCGGCGGTGACCAGGGGCATCGCCAGCACCATCGCCCAGAGCATGGGAGTGAGCAGGAAGTCGGCGGGGCGGATCCCCATCAGGCGCAAGGCGGTGACCTGGTTGGTGCGCGTCATCGTGCCGACGCGAGCGGCCGCGCCGGCCGCGATGCGCGCGGTGAAGAAGAAGCCGACCAGCAGCGGCACGAGGACCGCAGCGAGGACCTTGCCGGAGCCGGTGAGCACCTGGCTCAAGAAGGCGCCCTCCAGCGGGTTGTTGCGCAGCGCGAAGTAGGTGGCGAGACCACCGATCACTGCGCTGCCGAGACTCGCGAAGCCGATCGATTCGAGCACGAAGCGCAGGGTCGTGCGCGCCACCAGCTCCGGGTAGACCGGGGGCAGGCGACAGACGGCTTCGGCCAGGGTGGTAGCACCGCCCGCGACACCCAGCAACAGGTTGCGCAGCGGCTCGAGGCCGGGCACGTCTTCGTCGTCGGATTCCGTGCCGTGCCGCTTCGGCGGCGTCGACGAGCCTTCGGCCTCGACCCGAGCCAGCGCCATGGCCGGTTCCTCCAGGCGCAACTGCCGGCGCTCCGGATCGAGGCAGAGCACGGCGTCGGCGAAGGGCGCGAAGGTCGCGAGGTCGTGCGTGACCACCAGGGTCGTGCGCGGCGGGTCGGCGGTGTCGTGCGTCTCGCGTAGGAGCGCGGCGATGTCGCGGGCCGAGGCCGGGTCGAGGCCCGCGGTCGGTTCGTCGAAGAGGCACAGCCGCGGCTGCGCGGCGAGGGCCCGCGCGACGGCGACGCGCTTGCGCATCCCGCCCGACAGCGACGCCACATCGAGGGGCGGTTCGGGTAGCCCCGCCTGCGCGAGGAGCGCGAGATCCAGGCGCGGCGAGCGTCCGGCGGCGCGCAGGCCGAGACGCACGTTCGCGCGCGGACTCAACTCGTCGAGCAGTCCTTCGTCCTGGAGCACGGCGGTGGTCATCCCGTGCAACGCACCGGGATGACCCGCCACGATCCCGTGCCCGAAGATCGACGCTTGCCCGCTCATGCGCGGCGCGGGTTCGCGACTCTCCCACAAGCCGGTCAGCAGCCGGATCAGCGTCGACTTGCCGGAACCACTGGGCCCGACGACGACGTAGCGCTTGCCGACTTCGAGCTGCAGGTCGACGTCTTGGAACACAGTGTGCAGCCGGCCGCCGCTCACGCGATACGCCAGCGAGAACCCGCGCAGGTCGAGGGCGAGCGACGCGGGGTCCTTGGTGCTCACCGACGCGGCCTCAATGCCTCCGGCAGTCGGGCGAGGGGAATGACCGTCGCCCGTTCATCGGTCCCCGCCGCCTGGCCGAGTATGCCCACCACCTTGCCCGCGGCCAGCACGGCGCCGCCGCGATGGAGATCGAGGCGGGCCGCCGGGCCATCGCTGGCGGCGACGGGCGCGGCGGTCTGCTCCGCCCCCTGCGCATCGAGCGCGCGTACGCTCTCACCCGGTACGTCGGTGGCGAAGCTCAACTGCTCGACGCGCGTACCGCGCAGCGTCGGCGGTGCGTCCTGCAGCACGAGCACCGCCAGGTCGGATTGGCCGGCATCGGTCCAGGTCCGCGCAGCCTGGAGGACCGTTCCTTCCGGCAGCGCCACCCGGATCCGCTCCTTGTCGATGTCGGGCATCACGCCCAGCGAGTCGCGCACGAAGTAGTTGCCCTCGCAGGCGGTGCGGGTCGTGACCACGACGACGCGCCCGTTGCCGTCTTCGACGAGCACGCCGGTGCTGGTGCGATCGATGGGATCGTCCGGACTGAACCAGTCGCGCTCGACGGCCTCGTAGAACACGCGCACGAGGCGAACTTCGCCTTCCGCCGGCGGTGGGGTCGCGTCGGCGGAACGAGCGAGCGCCGCTGCCGGAACGTTGCCTGCCTTGAACTCCGGGCGCTCCGGCGACGCGACGGCGCGGTGACCGTCGGCCACCGGCACGCCGGGACCAGGCTCGGTGTGGTAGCCGATGAACGGACTGAGGAGCGCCGCCGCGTCCTCCAGGGCCAGGCCGGTGAGGAAGGCGCCAGACAGTCGCGGCCGGGCCACCCAGAACTGGGTCTTGTCGGTGACCGTGTGTCGCTGCTCGCGCCGGATGCGCAGCTCCATGCGCACGTGGGTCCCGTCGGCGGCCAGCGCCAGCGAGCGCAGCTCGCCGGTCTGCATGCCGCGGAACAGGACGCGGGCGCCCGGTGCGAGGTCGTGGCTCTCCGGCACCAGCAAGGTCATGAGCAGGTCGCCGCGATCGACCGGCTCGAGCACCGCATCGCTGCTGGCAGGCGGTCGCTCCATGCCCACGAGCTGGCTGCCGCTCGGCAGTTCCGGCGCTGTCTCCGGCCCACTCACGAAGCTGACGTACGTGTCCCGGATGAGCGTGTCGAGACCCGACGCCCCTTGGGTCAAGCCGAGGAAGCGCGGCGTCACGATCCAGAACCGGCTGCCGTAGCGGATCAGGTGCCGTGCGCTCGGCTCCAGGGCGAGGTCGATCACCGCACGCTCGCCGTCCTCGCGCAGCGCCACGCGCCGCACCGACCCGACCCGCACGCCGCGGAATCTCACGTCGGCCCCCGGCTTCAGCGAACGCGAGTCGCGGAACTCGACCTGCAGCGCGTGGAACTCGGCGTTCTGGCTGCTGCGGAGCAGGCCCACGAGCCAGTAGCCGCCCCCGATCGCGACCGCCAGGGTGGCCAGACCAACCAGGTAGCGGGCACGGTTCATCGGGACCGGCCGATCAGACGTCGAGGTTGGTGACTTCGAGCGCGTGGCGCTCGATGAACTCGCGACGCGGCTCGACCGCAGGTCCCATCAGGATCGTGAAGATGTCGTCGGCCTCGACCGCGTCGTTGATCGACACCCGGTAGATGGCGCGCCGCGCGGGGTCCATCGCGGTCTCGAACAGCTCCGAAGCATTCATCTCGCCGAGCCCCTTGTAGCGCTGGGTCGCGACGTCCTTCTCGCACACCGTGAGGATGTGCTGGCATGCCGCGAGCAGCGAGGCGTGCTCGGTGGTCTGGTTGCCGACCTGAACGCGGTACGTCTGGCCACGGGCGTTGGTGGCGAACACGTTGGGGTCGAGGCCACGCGCCTGCAGCGAACGAAGGGTCGCGATCAGCTCGGGACTCGCGTGCACTGTGTGCACCTCGGCATCGGCATCCTCGCGCGAGCACGACGACTCCGGGCCCTCGTAGATCCGGACCTTGCCCGCGGCACGCCACGCCTCGACGCGAGCGGCGAGTTGTTCCTGCGAATCGACGAGCGTCCCGGTGCCGGCTTCGACCACCCAGAACTGCGGCAACCGCAGGTCCGGGTAGGCCATCGCCGCGAGGTAGTGTTCGAGGGTGAGGTCGGTGCCCGCCGGCAGTTCGGTCTCCGTCGCGGTGACCTTGGTGGTGAGGTCGAGGACCTCGCGCAGGGCCTTGGTGTCGAACTGCCGCTCGCCGCCCGCCAGCAGCGGCGCGATCAGCTTCGTCTGGCCCAGTCCCATCTCGGCGGTGAGCCGCTCCTTCTCGCGATCGGAGAGGGCGTAGCGCACGTCCTTGCCCTTGGTGAGCTTGTAGAGCGGCGGCTGCGCGATGTAGATGTGGCCGCGCTCGATCAGCTCCGGCATCTTCCGATAGAAGAGCGTGAGCAGGAGCGTGCGGATGTGGGAGCCGTCCACATCGGCGTCGGTCATGATGATGATCTTGCCGTAGCGAAGCTTCTCCGCCTCGAACACCTCGTCGGTGAACCCGGTGCCGATCGCCGCGACGATGGTCTTGATCTCCTCGTGGCCGAGCACGCTGTCCGCGGAGGCCTTCTCGACGTTCAGCAGCTTGCCGCGCAGCGGCAGGATCGCCTGGAACGACGTGCGGCCCTGCTTGGCAGTGCCGCCTGCGGAGTCACCTTCCACCAGGTACAGCTCGGCGTCCTCGGGGCTCGTGCCCTTGTGGCAGTCGGCGAGCTTCGTCGGCAGGCCGCTCCCTTCGAGCGCGGACTTGCGGCGCACGAGTTCGCGCGCCTTGCGCGCCGCCTCGCGCGCGCGCGCCGCCGAGATCGCCTTGCCGAAGATCGCCTTGGGCAGCGCCGGCTGCTCCTCGAACAACACGCGGAGGCTCTCACCGACCACGGTCTCGACGATCGACTGCACCTCGCGGTTGCCGAGCTTGATCTTGGTCTGCGATTCGAACTGCGGTTCCGGAACCTTCACGGAGATCACCGCGGTGAGGCCTTCGCGGTAGTCCTCGCCGGTCGGCGGCTCTTCCTTCGGCTTGACCAGCTTCTCCTGGCGGGCGTAGTTGTTGAGCGCGCGGGTGAGCGCCGCACGGAACCCCACGAGGTGGGTGCCGCCCTCGCTCGTGTTGATGTTGTTGACGAACGAGAAGACGCTCTCGTTGTAGCCGTCGTTGTACTGCAGGGCGATCTCGACGCCGTAGACCTTGCGCGGGTCGTCCTCCCCCGGGACGTCCTTGTTGAGGTACACCGGCTGCGGGTGGATGACGTCGCGGGCACGGTTGAGGTGCTTGATGAACTCGCGCAGGCCGTCGGGGTAGCAGAACTCCTCCGTCTGGTCGGTGCGCTCGTCGGTGAGGGTCAGGCGCAGCCCCCCCGATCCCATCAGGTAGCCCAGTTCGCGGAGGCGCTTGCGCAGCACTTCGAAGCTGAGTTCGGTGGTCTCGAAGATCTGCGCGTCGGCGCGGAAGCGGACCATCGTCCCGCGCTGGTCGGTGTCGCCCATCACCTTGAGTTCGCTCGCGCGATGACCACGCTGGAAGCTCTGGCGGTGGATCTTGCCGTCGCGGTAGACCTCGACATCGAGCCATTCCGCCACCGCGTTCACCACGGAGACTCCCACGCCGTGCAGGCCGCCGGACACCTGGTAGCTGTCCTTGTCGAACTTGCCGCCGGAGTGCAGCGTCGTGAGGATCACCTCGACCGCCGGCACGCCGGTTTCGTGCATGTCGACCGGGATGCCACGGCCGTCGTCGCGCACGGAGCACGAGCCGTCCTTGTGCACGCGCACGTCGATGCGGTTGCAGTGGCCGGCGAGCGCTTCGTCGACGGAGTTGTCGACGACCTCCCACACCAGGTGGTGCAGGCCGCGCGGCCCGGTGTCGCCGATGTACATCGCCGGGCGCTTGCGCAC
>CAYQMF010000033.1:0-53381 GCA_964418595.1 uncultured candidatus Brocadiaceae bacterium | reverse complement strand
AGGGCGCCGCCGGGGCGCAGCACGCGCAGGCGGAGCCCGGCAGCCGCGGCGTCGGCCGCGAGCGCGGGGCGCACGAAGCCGGCGGGCGCCGAGGCGCCGCCCAGGTCGAGAACCGGGGGCAGTTCGACCCGCACCGGCAGCACGAGGTCGACGCCGCCGTGGCGGATGGTCAGGGTGGTCGCGCCGGCCCGGACGGCGGTGACGAGGCCGTACTGGTCGACGCGCGCGATGGCCGGGTCGGCGCTCGTGAACGTGGTCGCGAAGTAGGTCACGTCGTCGGCGGCGGCGAAGACGCGCAGCTCGCGGTGGGTGAACGACCGGGTGAAGGACAGCGTCGCCGGTTCGACGCGCAGGGGGCGACCCAGCACCGCCGGGCGCGCGGGATCGCCGGGCGCGTCGCGCAGGATCTCGGCCGCGAGCGCGCGGCCGAGGATCTCGTTGCCGAGCGCGTTCACGTGGCAGCAGTTGTCGATGTACACCGGCGCGGCGACGTCGGTGTAGATCTGGGTGAGATCCGTGAAGCGGATGCCGTCGCGGGCGAGCTGCGCGCCGGCGAGGCGCAGGCGCGGGTAGCCGCGCGCGATCCACGGCTCGTAGCGGCTGCCGGGCTCGATGGCGATGCGGTGCTCCTCGGCGGTGAGGGTCTTGCTGCCGGCGAAGTACTGGTTGGGCTGCAGGAAGTGGAAGTAGCCGATGCCGTGCGCGGCGCACACGCGGGCCATCGCGCGCGAGCAGCGTTGCCAGAGGTCGCAGGCGGCGGCGGCGAGCGCGTCGGGGCGGTGGTTCGGGTCGTCGAGGTCGAGGGGCGTCGGCGTCGGCCCGGGGCCGGTGATGTGGAACGGCGCGTCGGTGCGCGCGTGCGTCTGCAGCGCGAGCAGGTGGCTCGCGTGACTCTTCGCCAGCCACTGGTCGAGCAGCTCCCAGCCGAGCGAAGCGGTGACCGACCAGCGCAGCGGTCGGCTGCCGAAGCATCCCGCGAGCCACGCGCGCGCGTCCTGCAGCAGCGTGGCCTGGCCCATGTGCCGGCGCTGCGCGGGATCGAGCGCGTGCTCGGCGAGCACCGCCCAGTTGCGCGGAAAGAACATGGGCACGCCGCGCGGCTCGTTCTCGAGCAGGCCGAGCGTCGTGTCGTTGAAGCCGTCGAGGTTGATCGCGAAGTCGAGCTCGCCGCCCATCGCCAGCAGCCAGGTGAGCGCGAAGAGCTGCTGCGGCTGCTTGTAGCCGCCGAGCCCCATGCGCACGAACTCGACGCGCTTGTCGGCATACGCCGGATGCGTGCGCAGGCGACGCTCCAGCTCGGCGGCGCCTTCGGCCCCGAAGAACTCGGCGACGGAGCCGCCGAAGATCCCGATGAGCACGCGGTCGGCGCCGCGCTTGCGCACGATGCCGGCGTGGTCGACGAACCCCCAGGTCGTGATCTCGGCGCCCCACGGCGGCAGCATCATCTGGTCGTCGGTGTCGCGGTTGGCCACGAAGCCGAGGTAGGGATGGATGGTCATGTCGCCGCCGCTGTCCTGCATGGCGAGGGTCGGCGCGTCGGCCTGCGCGTCGACCGCGCGCGCGATGCGCGCCTGGGCCGTGTGCACGAAGTCGGGCGAGTACATCCGGCCGCGCACGAGCCAATAGGCGCCGAAGGCCAGCACCTCGAGGAGGAGGTACACGGCCGCAGCAGCCACGGCCCAAAAGAGCAGGCGTCGCCAGCGGCGGCGACGGCGGGCGCCGGTCGGGCGTCGGTCGGACATGGGGTGGGGCGGACCTTAAGCGCCGGCCGGAGCGGCGACAACGACGCGGCCCGGCGCGCGGCGCAACCCGCTCCGGTTGCCTCCCGTCCACGGTCGATCTACACTTGGGCCATTCATGCGTCGCCTCCACTCGCAGCACCCGTTGCACCGCGCGCTCTGTGCGCTGTTGTGCGTGGTGCTCGCGCTGACCGGCGGGTTGCGGATGCCGGCGACGACGGCGAGCGGCGGCGGGTGCGCGACCGCGCATGCTTGCTGCTGCGGGAACGACCGCGGGTGCGAACTCGCCTGTCTGTGCGAAGCGCCGTCCACGCCACCGAAGGCTCCCGCCGCCCCGGGGGTCGCTCCACCCTCGCTGGTCGAACTCGCCACGCCTCCGGACACGGAGCCGGTCGTGTTCGTGCCGCTGCCGCCGGTGGCCCGACCGACCTGGCAGGACACGATGGTGTGCCACGCGCTTGCTGCGCGTGCGCGGCACGTCGCGCTCTGCGTCTTCCTCTGCTAGCGCCGACCCCGATGGGGATGGTCTGTACTCACCGCGCCGTGCGGTGGGGGACCCGGTCGAGCTGCTGAACGAGAGAGACCCATGGATTCCAGGCTTCCCGGCGTGCCGTGCCCGGCCCGCCTCCTTTCCTGCCTCGCGCTGGCGATGAGCGCGCTCGCGCCCGGGTGCGTCCTGCGCCCGGACGGTACCACCGACGAACTGGGTCGCGCCGAGCGGTTTGCGCCGCGCTACGCAGCTCCTTTCGGCGAGCGCGTGCTCGAGAACCTGCCGGCGCAGCCCGACGCGCGGGCACTCGTGCGGCGCGCGGTGCTCGCCAACGGCGACCTCGAGGCGGCGTTCTTCGAGTGGCGCGCCGCGTTGCACGAGGTCGACGTGGCGGCGTCGTGGCCGAACGGGCGCGCGATGGTCGGCCTGCAGACCATGTTCGCGGGCGGCGGGATGAGCGTGTTCGACCGCACGACCTTCATGGCGGGCATCGACGCGATGGAGAACCTGCAGGTGCCGCAGAAGACCGCGGCGGCGGCGGCAGTGGCGCTGGCGAAGGCGCGGGCCGCCGGCGCGCGGTTCGTGCAGCGGCGGGCCGACCTCCAGCGCGATGTGCGCACGCGGTGGGCGGAGTACGCGGCGATGGCGGGGCAGCGGCGGCTGATGGCGGAGGAACTCGCCTTGCGCCGGCTGGAGGAAGACGCGGCGACGGCGATGGTGCGGGCCGGCGGCGGACAGACGCCGCTGTTGCGGGCGTCGACCGCGGTCGCGCGCGCGGCGGCCGATCTCGCGCGCATGGACGGCGAACTGGTCGCGATGCGCGTCGGACTGAACGGCGTGCTCGCGCGGGCACCGGAGGCGCCGCTGCCACCCGCGCCGGAGACGCCGCAGGGTCTGCCCGACGACGCGACCGCGGCGGCGGCGGTGGCGGCCGCCAACCCGACCCTGCTCGCGACCGGACACGACGACGCGGCCGCGCTCGCTGCCCTGGCCCGCGCGCGGCTGGAGTGGTGGCCGGACTTCAATCCGAGCGTCGGCTTCACGGGGAGCGTGGCGCAGATGGTCGGGTTCGGCGTGATGCTGCCGACGACGATCGTCGAGATCCGCGCCGGGATCGCGGCGGCGACGGCGATGCAGGCTGCCGCGGAGGCCCGCCTGCTGCAGGCGCAGGCCGACCTCGCGGCGACGGCGGCGGCGGCGTTGGCGCTGGCGCGCGCCGCCGACGCGCTGCTCGCGGTGCTCGACGGTCCGTTGCGGCGGGCCATTGCGCAGACGCTCGCGGTGCAGCGCCGCGCCTACGCGGCGGGCGGCACGACGGTGATGGAGCTGCTCGCCGTGGAGATGGCGCGCCTCGATCTGGAGCGGCGCCTGGTGGATGCGCACGCGGCGCGGACGCGAGCGGTGGCGGTGTTGGACGAAGCGATGGGCAACGACTGGGACGACGAGGTGAAGTCATGAGCGAGGCGAACCCAAGGAACGAGTACGACCCCTTCGCGCGGCGGCGCAGCCCGTGGCGCGGAGCGTTGCTTCTGGTCGCGGGGATGGTGGCAGGGCTGTGGGCGGGCACCCGCTGGCCGGACTCGCTGGGTGCGTGGTTCGGCCACGCGGCGCGCGCGGGCGGCCGCGACGAGGCCGATGCCGGCGTCGTCTACACGTGCAGCATGCACCCGCAGGTGAAGCAGTCGACGCCGGGCCTGTGCCCGATCTGCCACATGGAGCTGACGCCGATGCGCGCTGGCGGCAGCGAGGCCGACGAGGCGGGCCTCGTCCGCATCGATCCGGTGCTGGTCCAGAACATGGGGCTGCGTCTGGCGCGCGTGACGAGCGGCCCGCTCGTGCAGTCGGTGCGCGCCGTGGGCACGCTGGTCGAGGCGGAGCCGCGGGTGCGCGACGTGAACCTGCTGGTCTCCGGCTGGGTGCGCAAGCTGCACGCGCACACGGACGGCATGGCGGTGGCCGCCGGCGACCCGCTCTTCGAGCTGTACAGCCCCGATCTGCAGGTGGCGATCGAGGAGCTGATCGCCGCGGGGACGGCGGTGGCGAACGGCGGCGGCGGCGCGGCCGAAGCGCTGCGCGCGGCGGCGCGCAAGAAGCTGCTGCTCTGGGGGCTCGGCGCCGCCCAGGTCGACGCGCTGGCGCAGGCGCCGGTGGCGCCGGAGACGGTGACCTTCGCCAGCCCGTTCGCCGGAGTCGTGGCGGAACGCGCGATCGTCGAAGGCGCGATGGTGCGCGCGGGCGACCGCGCGCTGCGCATCGCCGACCTGACCCGGCTGTGGCTGGACGTGCGCGCGTTCGAGCAGCACGTGGCCCTGCTCGCACCCGGGCAGGCGGCGCGGGTCGAACTGGGTGCGTTCCCGGGCGAGCCGGTCGCGGGCAACGTCGTGTTCGTGCATCCCAACGTCGATCCCGCGTCGCGCACCGCGCTCGTGCGCATCGAAGTCGACAACCAGGACCTGCGCCTGAAGCCGGGGATGTACGGCACCGCCTACCTGGAGATCGGCAGCCGCGATGACGTGGTGTTGGCGCCGCGCGAGGCGGTGATCGACAGCGGGCGCGTGCAGGTCGCGTACGTGGCCAAGGGAGAGGGGCGGTTCGAGCCGCGTGCCCTGCGCCTGGGACGCAGCGGCGACGGCGGCGTGGTTGAGGTGCGCGAAGGCCTCGTCGCCGGCGACGTGGTGGTGGTGAGCGGCCAGTTCCTGCTCGACACCGAGAGCCGCCTGCAGGAGGTGCACCTCAAGCTGCGGCCGCAGGCGGAGGCCGAGCGCAAAGGCGAGCCGCCGCCCGGCCCCGGGCTCGCGGAGGCGACGCAGGCGACGTTACGCCCGCACGTCGACGCGGTCGTACGCGAGTACCTGGTGTTGTCGGCGGAGCTGGGCAAGGAGGCGGACCGCACGGCGCCCATCGCGCCGGAGGCGTTGATCGCGGCCGCCGCGGCGCTGCGCGTGACCGGGGCCGGCACGCCAGGCGATGCGTCGACTGCTGCGGTCGCGACCGCGGCGGAGCGTCTGCGCGACGTCGGGATCGAGACGCAACGCGAGCGCTTCAAGGCGTTGAGCGATGCGCTGGTGGCGCTGCTCGACGTGTGCGCGCCGAGCGCGGCGGTCGCGGACACGATCGTGGTCGTGCACTGCCCGATGGCGCCGGGCACGTGGCTGCAGCAGCCCGGGACCCTCGCCAACCCGTACTACGCCACCGACATGAAGGAGTGCGGCGACGTGATCAGGACGATCGAGGCGAAGCGATGATCGCGCGGATCATCCACTGGTCGATGCACAACCGGGTGCTGGTGCTGCTGCTCGCGGCAGCGCTGGTGGGGCTCGGTGTGGTGTCGATCCCGCGCCTGCAGCTCGACGCGATCCCCGACCTCTCCGACGTGCAGGTGATCGTGGTGACCGACTACCCCGGCCAGAACCCGGAGGTCGTCGAAGACCAGGTGACCTACCCGCTGACCAGCGCCCTGCTCTCGGTGCCGGGGGCGACGGTGGTGCGCGGGATCAGCATGTTCGAGCTGTCGTTCGTGTACGTGCTCTTCGCGGACGGCACCGACCTGTACTGGGCGCGGAGCCGCGTGCTCGAGTACCTGAACTTCGCGCGCAAGCGCCTGCCTTCGGGCGTGGAGCCGGCGCTCGGCCCCGATGCGAGCGGCGTGGGCTGGGTGCTGCAGTACGCGCTGCACCCGGGGCACTTCTGTCCCGAGCACCCCGCGGGCATCTTCCAGGACCCGGACTCGCACGCCTGGTACGCGGAACGCGCGCACGCGCCGCCCGACCGCCGCGACCGGCTCACGCGGGTGCGCGCGCTGCCCGCCGGCCGCTGCCCGCTGTCCGATCACGAGGGTCACGACCACGACACCGTCGCCGCCAACCAGGACCTCGGTCAGTTGCGCAGCCTGCAGGACTGGTACCTGCGCTTCCCGCTGGCCGCCGTCGAAGGCGTGTCCGAGGTCGCGGCCTTCGGCGGCTTCGTGCAGCAGTACCAGGTCGTCGTCGATCCGCAGCGGCTGCAGGCCCATGCGCTGCGCCTCGCCGACGTGCGCATGGCGATCCAGCGCTCGAACGACGACATCGGCGGCTCGGTGATCGAGCAGGCCGAGAACGAACTCATGGTGCGCGCGCGCGGCTACCTGCGTGGGCTCGACGACCTCGCCAAGGTGCCGCTCGGCGTGGGGCCGAACGACGCGCCGATCCTGCTGGGTGACGTTGCGACCGTACAGGTCGGCGGGCAGGCGCGCCGCGGTCTCGGCGACTACGACGGGCGCGGCGACGCGGTGGGCGGGATCATCGTCGCCCGCCACGGCAGCAACGCATGGCAGGTGATCCAGGACAGCAAGGCGCGCCTGCTGGACCTCGAAGCCGGGCTGCCGCCGGGGGTCGAGATCCGCACCACGTACGACCGCTCCGCGCTCATCGGCCGCGCCGTGGAGACCCTGCGGCTGACGTTGCTCGAGGAGATCCTGGTGGTCGGGATCGTGTGCATCCTGTTCCTCGTGCATGCGCGCTCCGAACTCGTTGCGGTGTGCGTGGTGCCGGCGAGCGTGATCCTCGCGCTGCTCGCGATGCACTGGTGCGGGTTCACCGCCAACATCATGTCGCTGGGCGGGATCGCGATCGCCATCGGCGTGATCGTCGATTCGTCGATCGTGATGGTGGAGAACGCCCACAAGCACCTCGACCGCGACGGGGAGCGCGTGGCCGCGGGGGAGGAACCACGTCCGCGGCTGCAGCTCATGTACGAGGCGGCAGTCGAGGTCGGCCCGCAGTTGTTCTTCTCGCTGCTGATCATCACGGTGAGCTTCCTGCCGGTGTTCGCCCTCACCGGCGAGTCGGGGCGGCTGTTCCAGCCGCTGGCGTGGACCAAGACCTTCGCCATGGCTGCGGCGGCGCTGCTGTCGATCACCGTCATCCCGGTGCTGATGGTGTCGTTCATCTCGGCGCGCGTGCTGCCGAAGCAGTGGGGTTGGCGGCGCAACACGGCGCTGACCCTGGCGGCGATGACGCTGCCGGCGCTCGCCTTGTGGATCGGGTTGTCGCGGGTGCCCGGCCACGAGGCCATCGCTCGCTGGTGGGCGCTCGGCTGGATGGTGTTCGCGGCGATGCTGCTCGTGCCGCAGAAGATCGTGCACGAGGAGCACAGCCCGCTCAGTCGGCTGTTGCAGTGGCTGTACGAGCCGGCCTTCCGGCTGGCGATGCGCCACCCTGTGGCGACGCTCGTGCTCACCATCGTGGCGTTCGCATCGACGTGGTACCCGGCGACCCGGCTCGGCACCGAGTTCATGCCGCCGCTCGACGAGGGCGATCTCCTGTACATGCCCACGACCGACCCGAGCGTGAGCGTGACCAAGGCGCGGGAGATCCTGCAGCAGACCGACAAGCTGATCCGCAGCGTGCCGGAGGTGCGCAGCGTGCACGGCAAGATGGGGCGCGCCGACACCGCCACCGATCCGGCGCCGCTGTCGATGGTGGAGACGGTGGTGCAGCTCGAGACCGATCGCAGCAAGTGGCGCACGCGCAAGGTGGCGCGCTTCTTCGACGGATGGCCGGCGTTCGTGCGCGCGCCGCTGCAGTGGCTGTGGCCGGGCGAACGGCCGATCACGATGCGCGAGCTGAAGTTCGGCTGGCAGGACGCGGACGGCACCATGCACGCGGGGATCAACGACATCGTGCGCCTGCCCGGGATCGCCAACGCCTGGCCCTATCCGATCGAGAACCGCATCACGATGCTGGCCACCGGGATCAAGACCGCGGTGGGCCTGAAGTTCCTCGGGCCCGATCTCGCGGTGCTCGACGGGCTGGCGGAGCGGGCGGCGGTCGCACTGCGGGCGTTGCCCGGCACGGTCTCCGCGTACGCCGAGAAGGCCGTGGGCGGCTACTACCTCGACATCGACGTCGATCGCCTCGCCGCCGCGCGCTACGGACTCACGGTCGGCGACGTGCAGGACGTGATCGCCACCGCCATCGGCGGCATGGACGTGAGCACGTACGTGTCCGGGCTCGAACGCTACGGAATCAACCTTCGCTACGCGCGCGACCTGCGCGACGACGTGCCGGCGCTGCGCGAGGTGCTGGTGCCGACCCCGGGCGGGGCCCAGGTCCCGCTCGGTCAGCTCGCCGAACTGCGCGTCTCCTCCGGGCCGCCGATGGTCCGCTCCGAGAACGCGCAGCGCAGCGCCTGGGTCGTGGTGGAGACGAGCGACAGCGACCTCGGTGGCTACGTCGCCGCGGCGCGCGCCGCGGTGGCCAAGGCCGTGCCGCTGCCCGCGCGCTACTCGCTGGTGTTCGCGGGCCAGTACGAGCTGTGGACCAAGGCGCTGCCGCGGCTGTACGCGGCCAGCGCGCTGGCGCTCGTGGTGATCGTGCTGCTCCTGTACCTGAGCGCGCGGAGCTGGTTCCGCGTCGCCTTCGTGCTGATGGCGGTGCCCTTCTCGCTCATCGGCGCGCTCTGGTTCCTGCACGCGCTGGACTTCAACATCTCCGTGGCGGTGATCATCGGCATGATCGCGCTGGCCGGACTCGATGCCGAGACGGGGATGGTGATGCTGCTCTACCTGGACACCAGCCTCGCGCGGTTCCGGGCCGAGGGCAGGCTGAACTCGGTGCGGGACCTGTGGTTCGCGGTGCACGACGGCGCCGTCAAGCGCATCCGACCCAAGGCGATGACCGTGGCGTCGACCTTCGTGGGCCTCGTGCCGCTGCTGTGGGCGACGGGCTCGGGCGCCGACGTCATGCGGCGGCTGGCGGCGCCGATGATCGGTGGGCTGACGGTGAGCTTCCTCATGGAGCTGCTCGTGTACCCGGTGGTGTTCTACCTGGCGCGACGCTGGTCGATGCGGCACGAACTCGTGCCGGCGGCGTAGGGCAAGCCCGGCAAGACCCATGACTTCTCGTTAGACTGCGCGTGGAGCAACCACATGAGCGACCGACGAAGTGAGCCGAGGCTGGTCGTGGTAGAGACCGCGAAGAACCCCTTGGAGGCGCAGGTGATCGCGGCGATCCTGCGCGACGCCGGCGTGGCGGTGTACGTCGGCGGCGCGATGCTGGCCGACGAGTTCGCAGCCAGCCAGCGCCTGATGGGGATCGGCGGGGTGAGCGTGCAGGTGATGAGCGATCGGTTGGAGGAGGCGCGGCAGGCGCTGGTCGAGTCGCGCGCGGCGGGTGCGGCGATGGACGAAGCGACGTGGGAAGCGATCGTGGATACGGGCGACGAGGACGCGTCGGCACCCGGTGCGTCGTAGCCCCCCCCGTCGCAGCTAGCTCACGGTCAGGGTCGCTGGCTCAGGTAGAGCCGATGTCGGCGTGCACTTCCGCGCGCGTCGCCATGCCTTCGGACGAAGCCACGGGCCACAACCGGAAGCCGCCGCGCAGGCTCGTGTCGCGGATCCGCCATACCCCCCAGATCGAGTCGCCCTCGGCGAAGCCGCGGTACACGACCTCGTGCGTCGCGTAGCGTTTGCTCCAGGTGCACTCCCGCGACTCGACCGTGTAGCGCCCTTCGATCGTGAAGGTGCCGACGTCGTCGATCCCGTCACCCAGGATGCGCCCGCCGTGGAAGGTCAGGCTGACCCGCATGCCGTGCCGACCGGGCTGCCGGGGATCGAGGTAGAAGCCTCGCCACGGCCCGCTGTGAACCCCGAACTCCATCTCGCTCGTGGATCGATGCATGGTACCTTGTTGGGTCGCGCCACGGGTGTGGACAAGCCACCGTTGTCTTGACGCACCGGTGTCGGCCGTGGACGCTAGCCTCTCGCTCGCGCCGGCAGCAGCGGCGCGAGACCACTGCGGGAGCGCATCTGGGCTGGTGTCTGGCCTGGTCTTCAAAACCAGTGGGGGCTGCCCTGGAGGTGGTCTCGGTGGGTTCGATTCCCATGCGCTCCCGCCACGCTCCCCGGGGGCGCGCGGGCCGGAATTCGCGCCGCCAGCGCCCCGTTGCGGCCGCGGCGCTTTTTTTTGGCCCCGGTTGTCGACTGCGGCGCACCCTTGGCTAACGTTGCGAGGCTTCGCCTCGTAGCTCCGTGAACCTCCTTCTCCCCGTCATCGTCCTCACCGTGCCGATCCTCGCCATCGTGCTACTCGCCGTGCTCGGCGGGCGCCGGTTGTCGGGTTCGTGTGGCGCGAGTGGTCCCGATGGCAAGTGTGGGCGCTGCGGCGCGCCCGGCGCCGAAGTCGACCGTATCCGCGCGCAAGGCGGCGGCGCGAGCTGTCCCTGATCCACGAGCGAGACGTCCCCGAGGGTCCGTTTCAGGTCGCGTCCAGTTCCTCCCAGCATGACCACCACCCACCGCATCACCAGGGGTTTCGACATCCGCCTCGCCGGCGGTGCCGAGCCCGTGATCACGGACGCGGCTGAGCCTCTCCTCGTCGCACTCGACCCGACGGAGTTCGCAGGTATCAAGCCGAAGCTGCTTGCCAAGGAGGGAGACCGCGTCCTCACCGGCCAGCCGGTCGTACGTGACAAGCTCGACCCCGAACTGCAGTTCTGTTCGCCGGTGACGGGCAAGGTGACGAAGGTTGCGCTGGGGCCGGGGCGGGCGCTGCAGCGGGTCGAGATCACACCGGAGGCGGGCGAAGAGCACGCGCCCGGCGCGACGCTCTCCGCCGCCGAGGTTGGCAAGCTCGACCGCCGGACGATCGTCACGCGCCTGAAGCTGGCTGGACTCTGGCCGCTGCTGCGGCAGCGCCCGATCGGGCGGCTCGTGCGGAGCGACGAGACCCCGGTCGCCATCTTCGTCAACGGCATGGACACGGAACCGCTGGCTTGCGATCCGGCCGTCGCAGTGAAGGGGCAGGGCACCGCTTTCCAGGCGGGCATCGACTTGCTGCGCAAGCTCACGGACGGCAAGGTGTTCCTGACCGTGCGCGACGCGGTCGTGCAGCCGCAGGAGTTCCTGCACGCGAAGGGTGTCGAGGTCCACTCGTTCGGCGGTCCGCACCCCGCGGGGCTGGTGGGCACGCACATCGCGCGCATCCGCGCGCTCGGGGCCCACGAGATCGCCTACGCGCTGCGCGCGCAGGACGTCGTTGCGCTCGGCCAGTGGGTGACGACCGGTCGCTTTCCGACCCACACCGTCATAGCGGTCGCCGGGACCGCGGCGCCCAGACGCGGATACTTCCGCGTCCGCCGGCACGCCGCGGCGCTCACGCTGACCGCGGGCAAGCCGCTCGGTGACGACGTGCGGGTGATCAGCGGCACCGTGCTCACCGGGCGTGCCGTCGGGGGCGCCGGGTTCCTCGGCTACCACGCGACCACGCTCACCTGCATCCTCGAGGGGGCGGACCGGCGGGACATGTTCGGCTGGGCCCTGCCGCAGTTCGGCCGGCACAGCACCTCGCGCGCGGTGCTCTCGTGGTTGGCGCCGAAGAAGGAATACGACCTCGACGCTCGCCTGAACGGCGGCGCGAGGCCGATCGTGAACATCGGCGCCTGGGAGGCGGTGACGCCGCTCGACATCCTGCCGACCTTCCTCGTGCGTGCGATCCAGGCCAACGACCTGGAGGAGGCGATCTCGCTGGGCCTGCTCGAGGTCACGGAGGAGGACGTCGCGCTCTGCACGTTCGCCGACCCCTGCAAGATCGACGTCGGCAACGTCATTCGCGCCGGGCTCGACATGTACGAGAAGGAGGGCGGATCCTGATGCGTCGCCTCATCGAAAGCGCTCGCAAGCTGTACCACGCGCCGGGCTCGAGGCTCCACAAGCTGTGGCCCCTCTTCGACGCGGCGGAGACGTTTCTCTACTCGCCGTCGACCACGGCGCCCAAGCACGGCCCGCACGTGCGCGACTACATCGACCTCAAGCGGACGATGTGGATCGTGATCGTGGCGCTGTTGCCGTGCCTGTTGTGGGCGATCTGGAACACCGGGCACCAGCACTTCCTGGCGCTGGGGTCCCGCGCGGGTGACGGTGCAACGCCCTACGCTGTCGGCTGGATGCAAGGGCTGCTGTTCGGGATCGACTACGCACCGGCCGCCGCTTCCGTCGGAATGGGCGACGAGGTGGTCTTCGGCCTGCAGCGGATGCTGCCGATCGTGTTCGTGAGCTACTTCGTGGGGCTCAACATCGAGGCGATCTTCTCGATCATCCGCAAGGAGGAGGTCAGCGAGGGTTACCTCGTCACGGGCCTGCTCAATGCGCTGATCGTGCCGCCGTCGATCCCGCTTTGGCAGCTCGCAGTCGCAGTTGCGTTCTCGGTGGTCCTGGCCAAGGAGGCGTTCGGCGGGACCGGGATGAACGTCTTCAACCCGGCGTTGGTGACACGTGCGTTTCTCTTCTTCGCCTTCCCTGCCCAGATGTCGGGGGATAGCGTTTGGGTGGCGGGCAACAGCCCGCAACACGTGATCGACGGGTTCGCCGCTCCGACGTGCCTCGCTGTAGCGAAGATGGCCCCGGCCGGCCAGGCGAGCGAGGCCCTGCACGACGCATTCTCGACCGGCGACATGTTCCTGGGCCTCATCCCCGGGAGTGCCGGGGAGACCAGCAAGCTGTGCATCCTGCTCGGCGCCGCGATCCTCATTCTGACCCGCATCGGGTCGTGGCGGGTGATGGCGTCGGGCGTGGGCGGTCTGCTCGTGACCGGATTCCTCATGAACCTGGCGCTCGGCGATCGCTGGCAGGGCTGCTACTTCGACAACCCCTTCGACCACATCCTGGTCGGGGGCTTCCTGTTCGGCATCGTGTTCATGGCGACGGATCCGGTATCGAGTCCGGAGACGCAGCGGGCCAAGTGGATCTACGGCGCGGGCGTGGGCGTGGTGACGGTGCTGGTGCGCACGATCAATCCCGCCTACCCCGAGGGCACCATGCTGTCGATCCTGCTCATGAACGCGTTTGCGCCGACCATCGATCACTTCGTCGTTCGGGCCAACATCAAGCGGAGACTGACCCGGCATGGACACCAGTAGAAACAGCTACGTCCTCGGCTTCGCCGTGACGGTCACCGCCGCTGTGAGTGCGCTGCTCGCGGTGGCGGCGACGGCGCTCAAGCCGATTCAGGAGGCGGCGCAGCTGTACGACCGGCAGAAGAATATCATGCTGGCGGCCGGTCTGCTGGCCGAAGCCGATCCGCGTCCGCGCCGGGAAATCGAGGCGATCTATGCCGCACGTTTCACGGAGCACGTCGTCGACCTGACCACCGGTCAGTTCGTCGACGACCGCTACAAGCCGGCCGACCTTCCGGGGATCAAGAACCCCACGGAGCGGGCCCGCTACCGGGAGGTGTTCGAGGCCCGCGACGAGCAGGGCAAGTCGAGCGCCTGGGTGCTGCCGGTGTCGGGCAAGGGGCTCTGGAGCATCCTGTACGGCTTCCTCGCGCTCGACGCCAAGGGCGCTACGGTCAAGGGGATCACGTTCTACAAACACGGGGAGACGCCCGGGCTCGGCGGCGAGGTCGACAACCCCAAATGGAAGGCCAACTGGATCGGGAAATCGATCTACGACGCCAAGGGCCTGATCTACGGCGTGCGCGTCAAGAAGGGCAAGGTCGACCCTGCTGTCGCCGTCGAGAAGCAACACTACGTGGACGGCATTTCGGGGGCGACGATCACAGGCACCGGTGTGACTGCGTTCGTGAAGAAGGACCTCGATACTTTCAAGCCGTTCCTGGATCGACTGAAGAGCAGCAACTGAGGAGACCCGGAGATGACTGCGACCCTCGAGACCCCCGCACCGGCTGCACCGAAGCCGCCAGTGTTCGGCAAGCCGGAGATGAAGGCACTGGTCGATCCGATGTGGGTGAACAACCCGATCGCATTCCAGGTCCTCGGCATCTGTTCGTCGCTGGCGGTGACCACCCGCCTCGACAAGGCCCTGGTGATGGGCGCCGGTGTGACGCTGGTCACGGCCCTGTCCAACGTGATGATCTCGCTACTGCGGAACTGGATCCCGAGCAAGATCCGCATCATCGTCCAGCTGGTGGTGGTATCCGGCGTGGTGATCGCCTTCGACCAGATCCTGCAAGCGTTCATGTACGACCTGAGCAAGCAGCTCTCGGTGTTCGTGGGCCTCATCATCACGAACTGCATCGTCATGGGACGCCTCGAGGCATACGCCATGAGCAACCCGCCGTGGCGCAGTCTCCTCGACGGGATCGGCAACGGTCTCGGCTATTTCTGGATCCTCGCCGTCATCGGGTCCGTGCGCGAAGTCTTCGGCTCGGGGACTCTGCTCGGCTTCCAGGTGGTGCCCCAGGCGATGTACGACGCTGGCTACACCAACAACGGACTCATGGTCCTGGCTCCCGGGGCCTTTGTGTTGCTCGGCGTGATCGTGTGGGTGCAGCGCGCCCTGTCCGGTTACTCGGAAAAGTGAGATTCGAACATGCTTCTAGCTGAAGGCCCCAATCTCCTCCTGTTCGGGCTGCGACAGATCTTCGTCGAGAACATCCTGCTCGCGTATTTCCTCGGGATGTGTTCGTACCTGGCGGTGAGCAAGCGGGTCGACAGTTCGATCGGCCTCGGCATCGCCGTGATCTTCGTCCAGTCCATCACCGTGCCGATGAACTGGGCGTTGCAGCACTACGTGCTGGCGCCGGGCGCGTTGGCCTGGGCCGGACTTCCGGACACCGATCTTTCTTATCTCCAGTTCCTGACGTTCATTGCCAGCATCGCCGCGGTGACGCAGATCGTGGAGATGGCCGTCGACAAGTTCAGCCCCAAGCTCTACGCATCGCTCGGGATATTCCTGCCGCTGATTGCGGTCAACTGTGCGATCCTGGGGGGTTCGTTGTTCATGGTGCAGAATGACTATGACCTCCCGCACACGCTGGTGTACGGCGTGGCGTCGGGGATGGGTTGGGCGGTAGCGATCGTCAGCATGTCGGCGATCCGCTGGAAGATGCGCACGAGCAACGTGCCCGCGCCGCTACGTGGTCTGGGTATCACTTTCATCACCACGGGCCTCGTGGCGATGGCATTCATGACCTTCAGCGGAGTGTGACCGTGGGATTCATCGGCACCGTGCTCCTGGGCGTGGCGGCGCTCACCGTGGTCATCGTCATCCTCGTCGTCGTGCTGATGTTCTGTGAGCGACGGCTGGTCCGGAAGGGCCAGGTGCGCGTGCTGATCAACGACGACGCTGAGCGTTCGCCCATGGTGGACATCGGCAGCAACCTGCTGAAGGCGCTCAGCGACCAGAAAGTGTTCCTCCCCTCAGCGTGCGGCGGCAAGGGGTCGTGCGCCATGTGCAAGTGCCAGATCCTGGAGGGTGGTGGCAATCCACTGCCTTCGGAAATGACGCACCTTTCCCGTTCGGAGGCAAAGGACCATTGGCGCTTGGCGTGTCAGGTCAAGGTGCGCGAGGAACTGAAGGTGCAGGTGCCGCCCGAGGTGTTCTCGATCCGCAAGTGGGAGTGCACGGTCCGCAGCAACCGCAACGTCGCCACGTTCATCAAGGAGCTCGACCTCGAGCTGCCCCCCGGGGAGATCCTGCACTTCGAATCCGGCGGCTACATCCAGATCGACGTGCCGGCCTACCAGGGGCTGAAGTTCAGCACCTTCGACATCGAGCCGAAGTTCCGCGAGGACTGGGAGAAGTTCAAGCTCTTCGATCTGGTCACCAACAACCCGGAGCCCTGCTTCCGCGCCTACTCGATGGCGAACCACCCGGCGGAGGGCAACCGCGTGATGCTGAACATCCGCATCGCGACGCCACCGCCGCGCACGACCGGCATCAATCCCGGCGTGTGCTCGAGCTACGTGTTCGGGCTGAAGCCGGGCGACAAGATCACCATCTCCGGGCCATACGGTGAGTTCCACATCAAGGACACCAAGAAGGAGATGATCTACATCGGTGGTGGCGCCGGCATGGCCCCGCTGCGGAGCCACATCTTCCACCTGTTCCACACGCTCGAGACCGATCGCAAGGTGAGCTACTGGTACGGCGCGCGCAGCAAGCGCGAGATGTTCTACACGGAGGAATTCGAGGCGATCGAGCGCGACTTCCCCAACTTCAAGTACCACGTCGCGCTCTCCGAGCCGCTGCCGGAGGACAACTGGACGGGCTTCAAGGGCTTCATCCATCAAGTCGTCCTCGACAACTACCTCGCCAAGCATCCCGACGTGGACGAGCTGGAGTTCTATCTGTGCGGCCCGCCGATGATGAACTCGGCCGTGCAGAAGATGCTCGCCGACCTCGGCGTCGAGCCCAGCCAGATCGCGTTCGACGACTTCGGGTCGTGAGAGGCCGGGCGCGCGGTCGGCGGCGGGTGTTCGCCGCCGCGCTCGCGCTCGTGCTCGCGGGTTGCGACGACGCGCTCGTGGTGCAGCGCCTGACGGGCCCGACGATGGGCACGGCTTTCGAGGTGAAGTGGGTGGGTCCGGCGACGGGACGCGCCGCGATCGAGCGCCTCGTCGGCGTCGAGCTGGCTCGCTTCGACGCGGCGCTCAGCACCTGGCGCGACGACAGCGCGATCAGCGCGTTCAACGCGCACGCGAGCGTGGAGCCGTTCGAAGTTCCGACGGAGCACCGCGAACTCCTGCTGCGCGTGCTGCGCCAGGCACTGGAGGTCGCGGAGCGCTCCGACGGGGCGTTCGATCCGACGTTGGAGCCCCTGCTCGCGGTGCTCGGCTTCGCCAAGACGCAGCGCAGCACGCCGCCGACCGAAGCCGAACGCGCTGCGGCGCTCGCGCACGTGGGGTGGAGCAAGCTGCGGATCCTGCCCGACGGGCGCCTGCAGAAACACGACCCGGCGCTTCAGATCAACGTGAACGCACTGGCGGCAGGCGCCGCTGCCGACATCCTCAGCGACGCGCTCTCCGCGGCTGGCGTGGTCGCCAGCATGGTCGACATGGGGGGCGAGTTCCGGTGCCGGGGGACCAAGCCTGGCGGCGAGCCGTGGCAGATCGGCATCGAGCGGCCCACGCCCCCGGGTGCGGAGCCCCGCATGCACACGGTGAGCAGCCTCTCCGGCGGCTTGTCCACCAGCGGCGACTACCGCAACTTCCGTTGGGTCGACGGCGAGATCGTGCACCACATCCTCGACCCGCGCACCGGGACGAACGTGCGCCACGCCTGGGCCTCGGTCACGGTGTGGGCGGACAACGCGATGCTCGCCGACGCGCTGTCGACGGCGTGCATGGTGCTCGGCCCGGATGGCGCGCAGCCGCTGCTCGCGAGCTACGCGCCACAGGGCGCGCGCGCCCTGTTCCTCGGGGCGCCGGACGCGGACGGCAACGTGCCGGAGCGGGCGGTCGGGTCGCGGTAGGTCTCCTTTGCCGGGGGCCCCCCAAAAAAAAGGATCCCCGGCGGCCCTCGCGGGCCGCCGGGGTTGTCCCTGCCTGGGCTTCAGACGCCCGTTGCGTTTCTTTCCACCGGCCTGCCATGAGCACGAAGCGTGCCAACGTGGCCGCGATCGAGGATCCCCGTCACACCGCGGGTTCCTGATCGGGTCCCGCTTCGGGACCGCCGCTGTGCCGTCGTCGCCCCGTCGGCGGTCCGACGCTCAGCGTTGCCTGCGGCCGCAACCGAGGGTTGAGTCGGCGCTTCGCGCCGGATCAGGGTCGACGGTCGAGCCGGGCGGCGGCATCGAGCTCCTGGCGCAAGCGCTCGACGAGCCGATCGTGAAGCGCGCGATCGGCAGGTGCTGGCGTGAGCCGCAACAGCAGGTCGAGACCGTCCTGACCGCGGCCGACGTCGCGGAGTGCCGTCGCCAGGAGGTAGACCTCTGCCGGCGCCAGACGGCCCTCCGCCGCCGGGCGGCCGAGCACCTCGATGACCCCGGCGGCGTCGCCCGCCTGGAACAGGGCCTGCGCCCGGACGGCGAGCGGCGCGGTGCCACCCATCGCGACCACGAGGTCGGGCCGACCCAGCTCACCCCACAGCCGCGCTCTGGCCGCTGCGTCGGTGCCCGCGAGCACGTCGAGCCCGGCCCGTACGCGTTCGGCCAGCGGATCGTCGAGGCCGGCGACGACCCGGCGCGCGCCGTCGATGTCGTTGGCGCCGAGCAGGGCCGCGGCGAACTCGCTGCGGCCGCGCGGCGACGCCTCGTCGCGCGTGAGGGCGTCGAACCCGGCGCTGTCGATGGCGAAGGCGAACCACGCACCCATCCGGTCGGCAGGCGCGAACCGACGCAGCCAGTGGTGCACGCGCGTCGCGTCGCGCGGGTCCTGGGGACCGAGCTGGTCGCCATGCACGACGATCTGGCCGAGGAGCGGCCCGGTGCGGGCGGTGGCGAGGATCGCGCCCGGATGCCGCGCGAGGAGCGCGTCGCGTTCCGGCGCGGGCTCCGTCGGCACGCGCCAGTCGAGCGTGCTGTCGCGGAACCACAGGTAGGGGCGGGAGACCAGCAGGTTGAACGACGTGAGGTACGCCGGCCAGTCCCAGGCCACCCCGACCAGGAGTGCGGCGCCGAGGCCGAGACCCACCCCGCGCCGGACCTTGGTGTGCGTCGTGTCGATGAGTCCCGCGAGCCCGCGCCCCGCGACGACGCAGAGCAACGGCACGACGGAGAGCGCGTAGCGCACTCCGATCTGCAGGGTCGTGAACCCCGAGAGGAGTACCAGCGGCACCGCGACGCCCGCGCCCAGCACGAGGCGGGTCCCGGGTGCGCCGCGCGGCGTGCGCGCCAGGCAGCCCGCAACCAGGAGCGCGAGGAACGCCAGGGGCAACTTCAGCGCGAGGGCGAGGCCGTAGTAGCCGACGAACCCCTTGCTGATCCGGTCGCCGAAGGACGAGACCTGATGGTCGGCGACGAGTTGCTGGTAGTCGGCGCCGCGCACGAAGGGTGCGGGCAGGGTCGGCAGGAGGGCGCGGCCCGGCGCCGTGCGCAGCACGGCGCGCAGCGCCGCGCTCTGCGGACCCGCGGCCGGGTCTTCGGCGGGGAGGTGGCTCGCAGTCTGGGTGATGGCGTAGCCGCCGGGTCGCCACAGGTAGCAGGTGTGCAGCGTCACCAAGGCGACGACGGTGACCGTCGCGAACGCCACGCAGCCGGTGGCCATCCGGCGCGACAGTCCGTGCCGGCCGCCGACCAGGACCTTCCCGAGGAGGACGACGCCGAGGGCCGGCACCAGGAACAGCGCCAGGTACTTCGTTGCGAGCGTCGCGCCCAACGCGGCGCCGAGTCCCAGCGCCCGCGGCCACGCCGGCGCCTGCAGCCATGCCCACGCGCGTTCGAGCGTCCACACCGCGCCGCACGCCAGGGCCATGTCGGCGGTGACGAGGCAACCGTTGGCCAGCACGATGGGGTTCGTGCTCCACACCAGGAGCGCCGCGCTGCCGGCCGCAGGGCCGAACGCGCGCCGCCCCAACACGAACACGCCGAGGCCGGCGAGCACCGAGAAGGGCACCATGCCGAGCCGACCCCACGGGAGGTAGGCGGCGATGTCGCTCGAGTCCGCGATCAGGGCGAAGAGCTGGTTGGGGAAGAACGCGACCGGCCCGTGCAACACGGTGTTGATCGGGTCCCAGGCGAGGTGCTGCGCGAGATAGCGCCCGGCGCGGAGGTAGCTGTTCTCGTCGACGGTCAGCTTCGCCACGAAGCACAGCACGATCAGCGTGAGCGCGTGGGCGGCGAGGAGCGCGAGGGCGAGCGTGCGCGGGCGCGGCATCAGACCTCGCGGGTCTCCTCCCGCCGCTTGGCGTCCTGCCACGCGGCCTCCATCTCGGCGAGCGGCGCGCCGGCGAGACGCGAGCCCAGGCTCGCCTCGACGTGGGCGAAGCGGCGCATGAACGTGTCGATGGTGCCGCGCAGGGCGGTCTCCGGCTCGACCCCGAGGTGGCGCGCGAGGTTGGCCAGCGAGAAGAGCACGTCGCCGAACTCGCGCTCGATGCTGCCACGATCGCCGGTGCGGCAGGCGGCGTCCAACTCGGCGAGTTCCTCCGTCACCTTCGCGCGTGGGCCGCTGGCGTCGGGCCAGTCGAAGCCGACACGCGCCGCCTTCTCGCCGACGCGCAGAGCCTTCAGCAACGCCGGCAGGGTGCGCGGCACGCCCGCCAGCAACCCGCGCTGGGCGGCGGGTGCATCGGGGCCGCGCTCGGTGAGCTTGATCGCCTCCCACGAACGCAGGACTGCGGCGGCGTCGCGCTCCTGTCGCCCGCCGAACACGTGCGGGTGGCGCCGCACCAGCTTGTCGGCGACGCTGGACGCGACGGCGTCGAGGTCGAACTCGCCGGCGTCCGCGGCGATGCGGGCGATCAGGAACACGTTCATCAGCACGTCGCCGAGTTCCTCGCGGATCTTCGTCGTGTCACCGGCTTCGATCGCCTCGACGGCCTCGAAGGCCTCTTCGAGCAAGTGCGGCGCCATCGAGCGCGCCGTCTGCTGGAGGTCCCAGGGGCACCCGGTTCCCGGGGTGCGGAGGGCATCGATCACCCCGCGCAGTCGGGCGAGGGCGCCCGGGTCGGCGCGACGGTCGGTCATGGCGGCAGTATCCGCGCGCGGCGCCGGGAAGGAAGGCCGTGCGGGTTTGGACTTCGCCGGGCCCTGGCGCTACGACTCCGCCAGGAGACCTCGCATGGACCAACTCAAACTGCTGCTCACGTCGGACGGCGTCTACATGATCCTTCGGTGGTTCCACTTCCTCGCGGGAGTCACCTGGATCGGCATCCTCTACTACTTCAACTTCCTGCAGACGCCGTTCTTCGCGGGCGCCGAGGGGAGCGTGAAGAGCGCGATGATCCGCGGGCTCGTGCCCAAGGCGTTGTGGTGGTTCCGCTGGGGGGCGATGTTCACGTTCCTCACCGGGGTCGTCATCCTCACCGGCAAGGCGCACAGCGGGAGCACGCCGTGGTCTTCGCCGTACATGACCTTGATCGGCAGCGGCGCGCTGTTCGGCACCTTCATGTGGGCCAACGTGTGGTTCGTCATCTGGCCGGCGCAGAAGGTCGTCATCGCCTCGGCGGAGCAGGTTGCCGCCGGCGGTCAGCCGATCGCCACGGCCGCGGCCCTGGGTGCGCGCGCCGGGATGGCGTCGCGCACGAACGTGGTCTTCTCGTTCCCGATGCTCTTCCTGATGGGGGCCGCAAGCCACCTCACGCCGCTCGCGGGCCGTGGGTCGACGTTGCCCTACTGGATCGCGTTCGGCGCGCTCCTTCTGCTGCTCGAGCTGAACGCGCTGGCCAAGCCCGGCAAGCCGACGCAGAAGCTGCTCACCACCGTGCCCGGCGCGATCCACCTGGGGCTCCTCGTCACCGTCGTCGTAGTGGTGCTGACGGCGATGCTCAGCGCCTCTTGACCTCCGCGAGGTACGCCGCGAGCGCGTCGATGTCGCGGGCCAGGTGTGGATGCGCGGGCATGATCCGCGTGTCGCGCTTCGGCCGGTAGCCCTCCGGATACCCGCCGCGCAGGATCCGTGCCTCGATCAAGGCACGATCCGAACCGGCGATGGGCGGACCGAGCGCGGTGTCGTCGTTGGGGTCGGGCGCGTGGCAGGCGGCGCAGAACATGCGGTAGGCGCGCCAACCGGCGCGACCCGCCTCCGACAAGCCGCTCGGCGCGGGATCGTCCGCGCAGGCCGCGAGCGCGAGGAGGCAGGTGAGGGCGAAGGTGCGCCGGCGCATGGCGCGCATCGAACGCGATGCAGGCGGCGACGAGCAAGTGGGGAATCGCGGGACGCTGGCTATCATCCCCATCGGATGACGTCCCTGCGCAAGCGCAAGAAGGCCGCGGCGGCGCGCGGCCTGAACGTGCCTGAACTCGAACTGCTCGAGCTGGTGGAGGAGCTGCTCGAGGCGCACCGGTGGCTGCAGGTCCTCGGTTTCGCCAACCAGTTCGCACTCGCCCAGAAGGTCAAGATGACCGACGCCGAGCGCGACGCGATCCTGGAGGCCGCAACGCGGGCCGTCGACAAGGACGCGCGGCTCGAACGCTGGCGGACCCGTCTCGCCCGGCTCAAGGGCGAGGTGTTGTCGATCAAGCGCGAGGTGCGACGCGAGCGACGGGCAGGCGCGGCCGAGGCTGCGGCGAGCGACGATGGCTGACGATCCGCCAGCGCCGGCGGCGATCTCCGGCTGCATCATCGCCTACCAGGAGCAGGAGCACATCGCGGCGTGCGTGCAGTCGCTGCGCGCCTGCTGCGACGAGGTGCTCGTGGTGGACAGCGGCAGCAGCGACCGGACCCGCGAACTGGCCACGGCGGCCGGCGCGCGCGTGGTCGTCAACGCGCCGTTCCCGGGGCACGTCGAGCAGAAGCAACTCGCCGCCGAACTGGCCGCGCATGACTGGGTGCTCAGCGTCGACGCCGACGAACGCGTCACGCCGGAGCTGGCGGCACGGATCCTGCGGCTGAAGGCCTCGGGGCTCATCTTGCCCGCGTACGAGATGCCACGGCGCAACCACTACCTCGGACGCGTGGTGCGCGGCGGGATCTTCGTGCCGGATCGCAAGGTGCGCCTGTTCCATCGCGCCCACGCGCGCTGGGGCGGCCGCAACCCGCACGACAAGGTGATCGTCGCCGCCGCCGCGGGTGCGCCGGTGCGGCTGGACGAGCCGCTGGAACACTTCAGCTACCGCGACCTGCGCGATCACCTGAGCACGATCGACAAGTTCACCGCCATCGCGGCCCGCAGCCTGTGCGCGGAGGGGCGAAGGTTCCGCTGGCGGGATCTGCTGCTGCGCCCACCCGCGGTCTTCCTCAAGAGCCTGATCCTCAAGCTCGGTGTGCGCGACGGCTGGCGCGGCGTGCTGATCGCGGCGATGGCGTTCTACTACGACTGGCTCAAGTACTGGCGACTGCGCGGCGAGTGGCGCCTCGCCAAGGACGCGCGCACGTCGTGACGCACGATCTCTGCGACGTGCGCATCCTGCACCTGTTCGCGAACTACAAGTGGACCGGCCCGGCCGATCCGGCGATCCGCGCCGCGGCCGACCTGCGGCGGCGCGGGCTCGACGTCGTCTTCGCGCGCGCCGGGTGGACCCTGCCGGGCGCGGAGCACCGGATGGACATGGAGCTGGCGCGCGCGCACATGCCGGTCGTCGCGGGGCTTGCGCTGCCGAAGCACTTCAAGCCCTGGCTGCTGCTGCGCGACCGGCGTGTCCTCGCTGCGCGTCTCCTGCGTGGCGACTTCGACATCCTGCACGCACACCAGCCCACCGACCACCTCGTGTCGGTCCTCGCCAGTGCGCGGGCGCGCCGTCTCGGCGGTCGACGCACTGTCGTCGTGCGCACGCTGTACGACGCTGAGGCGCCGGCGAGCACCTGGCGCACGCGCCACGCGTTTGCGCGCACGGATGGCGTCATCGCGCCGTCGGCGGCGGTCGCCGCGGGCGTCGCTGCGAACTTCGGGCTGCCTCCCTCCCGTGTGCTCGTGCAGGAGCCGACGACTCTGCTCACGCGCGCCGCGCCGGGCGGTGACCTGCGCGCTGCGTGGGGAGTCGGACCGGAACACGTGCTCATCGGGATCACGGCGCGCATCCAACCGCACCGGCGCTTCGATCTGCTGTGGGAAGTGGCCGCAGCGGTCGTGCGTGAGGTCGGCAACGCGCGCTTCGTGCTGCTGGGGCGCGGCAACGAGGTCGACACGCGCACGCTCGTACACGAGCCGATCGAGCGGCTCGGTCTCGGCGCCCACGTCCTGCTGCCGGGGTATCTGTACGAACCCGCGTACACCCAGGCGCTGCGGAGTCTCGACGTCTTCCTGTTCCTGGTGCCGGGCAGCGACGGCACGTGTCGGGCCGTGCGAGAGGCGATGGCGATGGGGCTGCCGGTGGTCGCCACGCCGCGCGGCATGCTCCCCCAGATCCTCGCGCCAACGACGCCCACGGCGGGGCTCCCGGGCCTGATCGTTCCCGCGGATCCGGCGGCGATGGCGATGGCCCTGGTCGACCTGGTGCGCGACGAAGGGCGCCGTCGCGCGATGGGGGCGGCGGCCCGCGCCAAGGTGGAGGGTGACATGGATCCGACGCACGCGGCGCGTCGGGTCGCCGACTTCTATGCCGCGCTGTCGGCCGCGCCGTGCTGACCGCGTCGTCCCTATCCTCGCGCGATGCCGCGGTGATCGCCGAGTGGCAGGCAGCGCTGACGCGGGCACCGGGCGTGCTGCCTTCGGGACTCGAGCCGGTGCAGACGCGTCTGATCCGGGCCGTGGCTCGCGGTCGACTGCCGGACGTCGGCGACGTGTTCGTGAAGACGATGGGGTTTCCCCGCGGTCGCGATCGGCTGCGCTACTGGCTGCGGCCGCTGCCGGCGCTGCACGAGGCGGCGATGCTGCAGGCCGTCGCGGCGGCGGGTGTGCCGTGCCCCGAGGTACTGCACGCGTGTGGCGTGCGCATGGGCCTCGGTCGTCCGCACGTCTCCTTGCTCGTCACGCGCGCGGTCGAGCACGACCCGTCGCGCGCGCCGGAGCTCCACGCGTGTGCCGAAGTCGCGCGCCGCATGGCGGACGCCGGCTTGCTGCACGGGGACCTGCACGGCGGCAACTTCCTCGTGCGCGCGGACGGCGGCGTCTCGGTGCTGGATCTGCAATCGGTGCGCCGGCGATGGATGGGCGTCTCGAAGGCGGCGCGTCGCCGGCTGGCCGCCCGACTCCTGGCCCACGATTGGACCACTCCGGCGCGGCCGGTCGCGGTCGTCGAGGCAGGCCTCATCGAGGTCGCCGCCCTCCCGGGAGCTCTGGCCGCGGCACACCGATGGCGGTGGCGCGCTCTGCAACGGCGCATCCGGCGGTGCCTGACCGAGTCGAGCGACTTCGTCGTGCAGCGTCGCGGTCTCGGCTGGTTCGCCCAGCGCCGTCGCTTGCCCGCCGGCGGGCGGTGGATCGAGACCGGAAAACCCACGAGACGGATCTGGCTCGGTCAGCGTGTTGCGGAAGTGTTGGCCGATGAGCGCCCGCTGGTCTCCGCCGTGTTCTGGAACTCGTGGTGGCTTCCCGGTCGCGGCGCGGTCTATATTGCCGACCCAAGCGGAGTAGCGTTGTTTCACGAGAAAGCCCAACGTTGGCTCGATGCGCTGCGGCGCTACGAGAAGGATGGATGTGGGGCGATCCGTGGGGTGCCTGCGGACGCGGAGGCACCTCTGTCCTGGTCGGTTCGTCGGGAGGTATGACGATGCTTGCAGCAGACGCGGGACCTGGCCGAGTGGGGTCTCCAACTCCGGTGGCGGCCCAGGCGTCATCTCCGAGGCTCCATCGTCCGATCGAGCGCGTGCTGTTCTTCGGGAAGAACATGTCGCGCACCCGCTGCACGGGCGCCCTCGTCGATGGGATCCAGCGGCACGGGCTCGCGGTCAAGTGGCAGAACTACGCCACCCTGCGCCGTTGGCTGAAGCGTCCGGGCATGGCCCATGCCTGGGTGCGCCGGACCTTCCGTCGGTTCCGTCCCGACCTCGTGCTCGTGTTCTGCCGCGACCTGCCGCTCGACCTGCTGATCGAGATGCGCCGCGAAGTACCCGTCGTGTTGTGGGTGGAGGAGGCCATGCACGACATCACGGACGAACACATCCAGTACATGCGGCACGCGGATCTGGTCTGCACCAGCAACCCGGCGCGCATCCCGCTGCTGCGCGAGCACGGCGTTTCGAACGTGACGTTCTTGATGAGCGGGTTCTCGTCCCGCTTCCATCACCCGGAGCCCGCTGCCGCGTGCAAGCGCGACGTCGTGTTCATCGGGGGGCCCGGCGCGCATGGTCAGCGCGTCGAGTTGCTCACGCAGGTGAGTGCGAAGTTCGACACCGAGATCTACGGTCTGGGCTGGGAGCCCTGGCTGGCCGCCAACCCGCAGTTGCGGGTGCGTGAGCCGGTGCGCGCGCGCGGCTTCCGCAAACTGTGCGCATCGTCGCGCATCGTGCTCGGCCTCAACCAGTTCAATGACGACCCGCTGTACTTCAGCAACCGCACCTGGTTGTCGCTGGCGTGCCGTGGGTTCCACCTCACGCACTACATCCCGGGGCTCGAGACGGTGCTGCAGAACGGCGAGCACCTCGCGTGGTACCACGACGCGGACGAGTGCATCGAGCGCATCGGGTACTTCCTCGGGCACGAGAGAGAGCGCGTGCGCATCGCGGAGGCTGGCTGCCGCCTCGCGCACGACGAGCACCAGTACTACAACCGCATCGGCCGCATCCTCGCATACCAGCGCGGCGAGGCATCGCCGGACGAGTGGGAGAAGCGCGTCGAGGGGGTCATCCCGCAGGCCGGTGTGGCGCGGAGACCCAGCGGCACGAACGGCGCCGGTGTGATGCCGGTGGCGAACGGCACGCACAACGGTCACGCGAAGCACCGGTAGGTGAGCGTGCGCCTGCTCCACGTTCTCGCCGAGCGTGGATACTCCGGCGGCGAAGTGCAACTCGAGCATCTCGTCGCACACCTGCAGACGCGCGGCCATCGGAACACGTTGCTCCTGCTGCCGGGGGCGAAGTTCGATCCGGTGGCCCGGCGCCTCGGCGCCACCGTGCTGCATGCCCCGTTGCGTTCGCCGTGGTCGATCGGCATGTGGCGTGGCATCCGCCGCGCGATCAGACTCAGCGCGCCCGATGTGCTGCACTTCGGATGCGGGCGCTCACTGTTGTGGGCCGGCCTGGCCGCGCGCGGCCTTCGCGTCCCGCTGCGGATCACGACGCGACGCATCGACTACCCGATCGGCCCGGGTTTCTGGCGCGGCGGCCGATACCGGCGCCTCGTCGATCACGTGGTTGCGAACTGTGAGTCGGTGCGACGCCGGGTGCTCGCGGCGGGCGTGGCAGAGGCGAACGTGACGCTCGTGCACGAGGGCATCGACCTCGCCCCCTGGCAGGGACTGCGTGCAGATCGTCGTGGCGCGCGCGCTGCCCTCGGCCTCCCCGAGGATGCCCTGGTCGTTAGCTGCGCTGCGAGCCTGCGCCCGCGCAAGGGGCTGATGGTGCTCCTCGACGCCTTCGTCGCGCTCGCCGCACGGTTCCCGCACGCGATCCTCGTCCTTGCCGGCGAGGGCGACCAGCGCGAGGAACTGCTGGCCAGGATCCACGCGCTCGGGTTGCAGGCGCGGGTCCGTGTGCCCGGGGCGATCCGCCCCGTGCAGCAGCTGTATGCGGCGACCGACGTGTTCTGCATGCCGTCGTTCCATGAAGGCCTGAGCAACGCCTGCCTGGAAGCCAGCGCCGCGGGTCTGCCGCTCGTGGTGAGCGACGTCGGCGGGTTGCCGGAGATCGTCGAACACGGCGCAACCGGTGAGGTCGTGCCACCGGGCGATGCCGCCGCGATCGCGGCGAGTCTCGGGCGCCTTCTCGCCGACGCGGCGCTCCGCGATTCGATGGGGGAGGCGGGGGCATCGCGCACCGCACGCTTGTTCACCGCCGCGCGCATGGCGCAGGGCATGGAGGATCTGTTCGTCCGCCTGCTCCGGGTCAGGGCGTCGACGTGAAGCGCAGCAGGAAGCGATCGGTCATGCCGGCGATGTGATCGCACACGGCACGCTCGATCCCATCGCGGGCGATGCGCTCGACGGCTCCGCTCGGCAGTCGATCCGGGCTGTGGCAGAGTCGTGAGAAGGCGGTGCGGATGCGAGCGCCACCGTCGTGCATCACCGCCAACACCGCCGCAGAGCGGTAGAACCGTTCGCGCAGGAAGGCGAGCACGTCCTGCGCCAGCACGGTCATGTCCGGGCTGTGCGCCGGTCGGATCGCGTCCGTCGGTCGGGCGCGCTCCATCGCCGCCGAGGTCGTCTCGACGAGATCATGGATGAGGAGGTGGACCATCTCGCTGACCACGCGGTGCCGCGAGCCTGGGCGGGCGCGGCTCGCCGCAAGTCGCCACAGTCGTAGTTCGTCGGCGGCGCCGATCGGAAAGGCTCCGGCGCGCACGCCGTCGTCGAGGTCGTGGCACAGGTAGGCGATCTTGTCGCAGAGGTCGACGAGATGCGCCTCGAACGGCGGCGGTTGCTTGGGTACGAGATCGCCGCTGAGCGGGAAGCCGGCGGGGATGGCGCCCTTGAGCAGCGAGCGGCGCGTCGCGAGCGTGAGGTTCAGACCGTAGCCGGTGCCGTAGCGGTCCTCGAGCACATCCACGATGCGCGCACCTTGCGCGTTGTGGCGGAACCCGCCGTGCCCCTGCATCAGTTCGTCGAGCGCTTCCTCGCCGACATGCCCGAACGGCGGATGGCCGAGGTCGTGCGCGAGCGCGATGGCCTCGCACAGGTCGCCGTTGACGAGGAGCGCACCGGCCACGGAACGCGACATCTGCGCGACCTCGAGGGTGTGCGCCATGCGTGTCCGGTAGTGATCGCCCTCGAACGCGGCGACGACCTGGGTCTTGTGCTGCAGGCGGCGGAATGCCGCGGAGTGGATGATCCGATCGCGGTCGCGCTGGAAGGCCGTGCGCAGCGGGTCTTCCGGCTCCGGACTTCGTCGACCACCCGAGTTGCGGCTCTGCGCAGCGAGGTGCGAGAGGTCGCGGAGTTCTTGGTCTTCGAGGTCCTCGCGGCGACGCCACGCCATGGGTCATCATCGACCGATCGGGACGATCGGCATGCGGCTCGAGCGGGAAGCGACGGGCCCGGTGCCGATGGCACCGGGCCGTGCGTCTGGTACCCCCTACGGGACTCGAACCCGTGTCACATGGCTGAGAACCACGTATCCTGGACCGCTAGACGAAGGGGGCGTCCAAGGGGCGCCTTCTGTAGCGGCTGGCCGCACGGGCTGCAAGCCGCCGGCGCAAAAGTTCGCCCGTCGCCCGTGCTGCGTCGGAAAACACGCCCCTGACGGAGTCCCCGCCGGGCCCGGAGCGCCGACGTATATTCCGTCCCTTCTCTCGCACCGGGCGCCCGCTGCGTTCGAGCCTGTCCAAGGAGCCATCGCCATGACCCTCTGCAAGACTCTCCTTCTTCCGTTCCTTCTCCTCGCCGCCGGCATCGCCCCCGGTTGGCTGGGTGTGTTTCTCGGCGAGTCGGAGGACGGTCGCCCGGCCGTCACCGAGGTGGTCGCCGACTCGCCTGCCGACAAGGCAGGTGTTCGCGCCGGCGACGTGCTTCTGGCGATCGATGGTCAGGAGCTGACCACGGTCGAAGGCGTGGTCGAGGCAGTTGGCGGCAAGGAGGCGGGGAGCAAGGTGAAGCTCACGGTTCGTCGCGACGGGAAGAACCAGGTGATCGAGGTCAAGCTCGGTACGCGTCCGGCGGACGCCGAGGCGGCGCGCAGTCGCAGCGAGGAAACGGAGCAGGCCGAGAAGGCGAGGCTCGACGCGGAGCGGGCGGCCAAGGCGGCCGCCGCCGAGAAGGCCAAGGCCGAGAAGGCCAAGGCCGAGGCCGCGGAGAAAGCGAAGGAACGCGAGCACGCCGAGAAGCCCCACACCGGAGGGCGTCCGTTCCTCGGTGTCGCCCTCGAGGCCGCGGACGCGGGCGTCCGCATCGGCGAAGTGCTCGCCGACAGTCCCGCCGCCAAAGCCGGTCTGACCGCGGGCAGCGTCATCGCCGCGATCGGCGACGCGAAGATCTCGAGTCTCGACGACATCGACGCAGCGATGACTCGTTTGCGCGCCGGTCAGAAGATCACCATCCAGGTGCGGTCGGATGGCAAGACGCGCTCCGTCGACGTCGTGCTCGGCTCCGCACCCGGAGAGGCGCGCGACCGCGCGCCGGAGAGCGTGGCGAAGCCGGGTCCGGATCGGATCGTCGTCCGCGAGCAAGCCGCGCCGCGCAAAGCCGCGGCGGTTGAGGCGAGCGCCCGCGGCGATGTGGGCAGCGCCCTCCGCGCGGCCCGTGGCAAGCAGCCCGTGCTCCTCGTCTTCGGCGCCGACTGGGACTCCGGCACCAAGGCCCTGCGCCGCAGCCTCGACGACGAGCGTGTCAAGAAAGCGCTGCACGACGTCGCCGTGATCTGGGTCGACACCGATCGCGACGGTCGGATCGCCGACGAGTTCAACGTGCAGCAGATCCCGCACCTGGTCGGGCTCGATCCGCAGGGCAAGAAGCTCGGCGCGATCGAGGGCTACCAGCCGCCGGAGGTGTTGGTGGAGCGGTTCGACGCGATGCGCGCCAAGGCGATGGCCGCTCGCGGTGCCGCGAGCCAGGCCGCGCCCACTCGGGTGATCGAGGTGGCGAGGCCGCCGATCGCCGAGGCGAAGCCGGAGGCGAAGACCAGGCCGGAGCCGAAGCCGGAAGCGAAGGCCAAGTCGGGTGAGCGCGACCTCGAGAACGAGGTGCGCGCTCTGCGCGAGGAGATCCGCGCACTGCGCGAAGTCCTGCGCGAACTCGTCAAGGAGAAGGGGAAGGACGGGGAGTCGCGCCGCTGACCCCGCGCACGAGCGCGCGCACCTTCATCCCGCCCGGGTCGACGAGGAACGCGGTCGTCAGCGGGATCCCGGTCTTCAGGGTGAGCCGGCGGTCGGCACTGAGGATCGCGATTCCGCAGGTCGCCGGCGCTGCCTCGAGCCAGCGCCCGAGCGCGCGGTAGAGGTTCGCCAGCGCCTCCGGCGACCCGAGCCTCCGACCCAGCGGCGGATTGCTCGCCACGGCACCGGCTCGCGGCAGCTCCGCGGCGAGCGGCGTGCGCGACAGCGGCGCGGCAA
Organism: uncultured candidatus Brocadiaceae bacterium; assembly: GCA_964418595.1. Taxonomy (GTDB): domain Bacteria; phylum Planctomycetota; class UBA1135; order UBA1135; family UBA2386; genus CAYQMF01. Next base: position 22,756 of record CAYQMF010000033.1, on the reverse strand, counting down.
CGAACCGGACGGCATCCGCGACGCCGGCGCGAGCGGCGTTGCGCGCGGCGATCGCCGTCGCCTCTTCGCTGCGATCGGAGCCGAACAAGGGTGGGGCGCCGACAGCAACGCGCGCCAGGGCCGCGGCGCGCACCTCGGCCACCACGTCGGGCCGGCAGAGGCGCGTCGCTTCGTAGGCGAACGCGCGCGTCGCGCCCGGCGGCATGCGCCGTGCCAGCAGCGCGGCCTCGATGACGATCGTGCCGGACCCGGCGAACGGATCGAGCAGGGGCGAAACCCGGTCCCACCCCGACGCCAACACGAGGGCGCGCGCGACGTCTTCCCGCAGCGGGGCATGGCCGGGCTCGAGCCGGTAGCCGCGCTCGTGGAGCGGACGCCCGGACGTGTCGATCGACAGGGTGCAGTGGTCATCGACGAAGCGCGCGAGCACACTGGGTGCCGTGTCGTCCGCCGCCGCGTCGGGCGCAGTGCCGAGCGCCAGCGCGATGCCCGCGGCGACGCGCTCCGCGATGGCGTCGCGGTGGTAGAGGCGGGAGCGGCGGCTCTCCGCGCGCACGCGCACCGGTCCAGGCGCCAGCCACTCGCCCCACGGCAGGCGCGCGGTCTTGCGGATCAGTTCGCCGAGACTGCGGCAGTGCATGTCGCCGACCCGGAGCAGGGCGCGCGACGCGAGGCCGAGTTCGAGGTTGGCGCGCACGATCGTGCGCTCGTCTCCGGGCAGGGTCACGCCGCCGGGTTCGGTCCCGAGGGGCCTTGGCAGGTCCAGCTCCGCGAGTTCGCGGTCGAGCCACGGCTCGAGCCCGGGAAGGCACGCAAGAAACAGCTCCGGGGAGCGTCTCTCGGCCCGCGATGACGACCCCGCTTCCCGTTGCCAGCCCGCCGTGCGCTCGCCGCCACCGCGCAAGGCGGCCGACTTGGGGGAGCGCGGATCGCGCGCGGATCGAGGTGGGCGAGGCGGCACGGCGGGGGACGGTCTCGAGGCCGACGTTGGTCTTGGGGTGCGTCCGGCGCTATGAGATCGGGGGACGCGGACAGCGTAGGAGCCACAGGCCCGCATGCACTACCTGATCACCGGCGGCGCCGGCTTCATCGGCTCGCACCTGACGGAGCGACTCCTCTCCGAGGGAGCGCGCGTCACCGTGTTCGACGACCTGTCGACCGGGCGACGCCAGAACCTGCGCGCGGTCGCCGACCACCCGGCGCTCGCCGTGCACGTCGCTTCGGTACGCTCCGCCCGCCAGGTGCGCGCGGCCATGGGATCGGTCCACGCCGTGATCCACCTGGCGGCCGCCGTCGGCGTCGATCTCGTGACCCAGCGGCCCCTGCAGGCCCTGCTGACCAACGTCGAGGGCTCGCTGCACGTGCTGCGCGCCGCCACCGACCGCGGTTGCCCGGTCCTTCTGGCGTCGAGCTCCGAGCTGTATGGCACCTCCACCGACCGACCGAGCCGGGAGGGCGATCCCCTGCGGCTCGGCCCCACCCAGGAACCCCGCTGGGGCTACGCGGCGGCGAAGGCGCTGGACGAATGGTTGGCGCTGGCCCACGCGCAGGAGCGCGGCCTCGACGTTCGCATCGTGCGCTTCTTCAACGTGGCCGGACCGCGCCAGCGCGGCCGCTACGGGATGGTGCTGCCGCGCTTCGCGCGGCGCGCGCTGCTGGGCAAGCCGCTGCGCGTCCACGGCGATGGCTCGCAGACGCGTTGCTTCTGCCATGTGCGCGATGCGGTGGAGGCGGTGCATCGCCTGCTGCGGGCGCCCGCCGCGGCGGGCGCCGTCGTCAACATCGGCAGCGACGGCGAGATCAGCGTGCGCGACCTCGCCGAGCGGGTGAGCGCGCTGGCGGGCACTGGTGCGCCGATCCGCCACGTGGCCGCGCGGGCCGACGACGTGCGGCGCCGCGTGCCCGACCTCCGGCGGCTGGAGGCGCTGACGGGCTTCCGCCCCGCGACCGGCCTCGACGAACTGGTGCAGGACGTGCTCGCGGATCAGCGCCTGCGTCTCCCGCACGCCGCGACCCAGGCCCTCTGATCGGGTCGCGACCGCGCTATCCTGTCCGGCCCTTGCCCGCCCGCGAACAGCTCGAAGTCGCCGAAGGCGAAGCTCCGATCACGCTCGGCGACTTTCTCGAGCGCCGTTGGCCGGAGATCCACCGCACGTACTGGCGCCGCCTGATCCAGGCCGGTGGCGTGCGCGTGAACTTCCTGCCTGGCGATGCGCGGCGGCGGCTGAAGCCCGGCGACATCGTCGAGGTGCGGCACTCCGAAGACGCACCGCGCCGGCACGCGCCGCCGGCGGAGACGGCCTGGCGCGCGATCCACGTCGACGCCGAGCTCGTGGTCGCGGCGAAGGCGCACGGCGCCCGCTTCGACGCGGCCGCGGTCGAGGCGCTCGGCGTGGGCCCGGAGCTGCGACCGGTGCTGCGGGTCGAGGCGGAAGCGTCGGGGGCGGTCGTCTTCGCTCGGGGGCCGATCGCCGCCCTGGAGGCGTCGTTCGCGGCCGGCGACCTGATCGTCGAGTGGCTCGCCCTGGTCGAGGGCGTCGTCGCCGGGGACGCCACGCGCATCGAGCGTCCGCTCGGTCCCGATCGCCGGCGGCGCGGGTTCGTACGCGCGGTCGATGCCGATGCCAAGGGGGCGCGGGCGGCCACGACCGAGGTCGCGGTCGTCGAGCGCTTCCGCCGCCACACCTTGGTGCGGGCGCGACCCCGCACCGAGCGCGGTCACCAGCTCCGCGCCCACCTTGCCGGCGCCCGGCACCCGATCGTCGGCGATCTCGACTACGGGGCGAATGCGGAGTTGCGCGTGTCCGACCTCAAGCGTCGCTACAAGGCCCGCGAGGGCGTCGTCGAGCGCCCGCTGTTGGCCAGGCTCTTCCTGCACGCCGATCTCGTCCGGCTCGAGCGCCCTGGCGAGCCCGAGCTGAAGGTGGAAGTCCCGCTGCCGCGCGACCTGGAGGTCACGCTCACGACCCTGCGGCGCGCGGAGCGGTAGCGACCGCGAACTCGCCATTTGTCGGGTTGCGACCACCGCCGGGGGCGCCAGAATGTCCGCCCGCCGCGGTCGATGCCGGGCGTGCCCCGATGCGACTCAAGGTCAAGCCCGACGACTTCCGTGTCCGCGAACTGCTCGACTACGAGCAGGATCCGCGCGGCCAGCACTACGTGCACCGGCTGCGCAAGGAGAAGCTCGACACGCTGCAAGCGCTCACGGAGCTGGCCCGCATCACCGGCGTCAGCCGCCGCGACATCGCGTTCGCAGGCCTGAAGGACCGGCAGGGCGTGACCGAGCAGTGGATCAGCGTGCGCGGGCGGCGGCTCGAGTTCGACCGGCCCGACCTGCAGGTGACCTTCGACGGTCGCGCGCGCGAACCGATCAGCAGCAAGCAGAGCCGGGGCAACGCATTCGAGATCGTGCTGCGCGAACTGGACGACGCCGAACTCGACCGCCTGCAGGAGCGGTTGGCGGACGTGCGCGCCACGGGCTTCGTCAACTACTTCGACGACCAGCGCTTCGGCTGCGTGAAGCACGGCCAGGGTTTCATCATGCGCGACGTCCTGCACGGCGACTACGAGGCGGCGCTGCGCACGCTCATCGCCACGCCGTCGCCGCGCGCGATCAGCGGCGACGTGAAGCTCAAGCGCATCCTGCGCGAGAAGTGGGGCGACTGGGACGCGTGCGCGGCGATCGCGCGCGGGCCGCAGTGGCGTCGCGTGTTCGGAGCCCTCCTCCGCGACGGGCGCGACTTCGCCGGCGCGCTGGCCGGCCTGCCGGAGCGGCAGAAGCTGATCCACGCCTTCGCCTACCAGAGCTACCTCTGGAACCGCGCGCTCAGCCGTTGGCTGCGCCGCGAGGTGCCGGCCGACGAGACCGCCGAGATCTGGACGGAACTCGGTCGCCTGCGCGCGTGGCGCCGCCTCACTCCGGCTGCCGCTGCGCGCATCGCCGGCATCGACGCGCCGATGTTCGGCGTCGGCCTCACCGGCGGCGAGCCGAGCTACCGCGCCGCGTTGGACGCGGTGCTGCGACGCGAGGAAGTCGGCGTGCAGGCATGCGAGGAGCACGCACTGCCCGGGCTCGAGCTGCGCACCGAACTGCGGTCGACGGTGGTGAAGCCGGACGATCCCCGGGTCGCACAGGTCAAGCGCGACCGTGGCTCGCGCGCCCTGGCTGCGACCCTGGCGTTCGCGCTGCCGCGCGGCGCCTACGCGACCATGTTGATCAAGTGCCTCACCGCGAACCGCTGGAGCCCGGCGCCCCGCCGCCCGGGTTCGCGCAGCCGGGGCAGCGACGACGACGAATCATGAGCAGCAAGCGTACCTTGGGAGTGATCGGAGGATCCGGGCTGTACGACCTGCCGGGCCTGCAAGGAGCCCGCGAGGTCAGGGTCAGCACGCCGTTCGGGGAGCCGTCGGATGCGCTGATGGTCGGCACCCTGCACGGGGTCGAGATGGCGTTCCTGCCTCGCCACGGCCGCGGCCACCGGCTCGCCCCGCACGAGTTGCCCTTCCGCGCCAACCTGCACGCGATGAAGCAGCTCGGCATGCAGGCGGTCGTCGGCGTGTCGGCGGTGGGCAGTTTGCGCGCGGAGATCGTGCCCGGCGACCTCGTGATCATCGACCAGTTCATCGATCGCACCCGCGCCCGGACCCACGAGGCGACGTTCTTCGGCGATGGTTGCGTCGCACACGCGCACTTCGCCGATCCGGTGTGGGAGCCGTTGCGCCAGCTCGTGCTGCAGGCGGCGCGCGCGACCGGAGCCAACGTCCACGACCGCGGCACCTACGTGTGCATGGAGGGGCCGCACTTTTCGACGCGCGCCGAGTCGCACCTCTATCGGAGCTGGGGCGCGGCCGTGATCGGCATGACCAACCTGCAGGAGGCGAAGCTCGCGCGCGAGGCAGAGATCGCCTACTGCACGGTAGCGCTGGCCACCGACTACGACTGTTGGCACGAGAGCGCGGGGGACGTCAACGTACAGACCGTGCTCGAGGTCATCCGGCGAAACGTCGAGCGTGCCAAGCAGGTGGTTGCCAACTGCGCGCGGCTCGTGGCGCAGGCCCCCGCACAGATCAGCGCGGCGGGCGAGATGCAGCACGCGATCATGACCGCACCCGATCGGATCACCGCCGATGCGCGCCGGCGCCTCGACCTCCTGATCCGCGACCAGCTGGGCTGAGAGGCTGTGAGAGAGACCAGGGTACAGCCTCTCAGCATGTCCCTGGTGGCCGCCTCCGCGGCCTCTGACCCGTTGCCGATCAGTCCGAGGTCCAGACGTTGTTCGAGCGACGGGCGTCGGGCCAGACCGGCGCCGGATCGACCTCGACCTTCTTGATCGGCTTGGTCTCCGACACGCGGCGCTGAACACGGTCGCTGGTGAACCAGATCTGCACGGGCAGGTCGAAGGTCTCGGTCGTGTCGTCGGCGTAGGTGACGCGGAAGGTCAGCGGCATCACCATGCGATCGAGGTTGGTGATGGTCACGAGTCCCGGCTGCTGGTTGCTCGGCTGCTGCACGGAATCCACCGCCTGGTCGAGGCTCGTGCTCTCCACGAACCAGCCGCGCCAGATCCAGGCGAGGTCGGCGCCCGCGGCGGCCTCCATGGTCCGGACGATGTCGGCGGGCTGCGGGACTTGAACGCCCAGCGCCGATGTAGGTGCGGAACGCGAAGTCGAACCGCTCGGCGCCGAGGATGTGCTCGCGCAGCAACTGCAGGCCGGCACCGTGTACACGTCGGCCTCGTTCTGCAGGACGCCGGTGGCGACCACGAGGTGGTCGCGCGGCGCGGTGATGAGCACGTCGTAGGTTCCGAAGGTGGTGTAGAACTCGCCGCTGCCGATGTACGGCAGGGTGTTCCAGCCGTGCACGTCGTCGTAGACCGCGACCGCGGGGAACCACTGCGCCAGCTCCCAGACGGTCCCCTTCTTCACCTTCTGGATGCCGTAGCGCCGGAACACCCGCTCCGGGACGACGAACTCCCAGGCGACGTCGAACTCGACCTTGCCGCCGCCCGCGGCGACCGGCGTCGCAAGCACGATGCGGCACATCGTTTCGTAGACCTGATGCGCGAGGGGTGAGCCGGAGGCAGACACGGCGAGGAGGCGGACGCCGTTGGTCGACTCCGAGTCGCCGCCCACCTCGTGCCCGCCGCCGACGAGAGCGCCGATGCTGTCCTTGCGCAGCACGTTCTGCTCGAGGTGCACCCAGACGTACTCCACCGGCTCCAGCGAGTTGTTGGTGTACGTGACGTGTTCCTGGCCGCGGATCAGGCGCGTCTCCGGCGTGAGCGTCACGTCGATCCGGTAGTCGACCTGCTGCTGCAGTAGTCGGGCCCGGGGGCGCCCGACGCGCTCCGCACCCGTTCAGGAGTCGGCAGATCCAGCGGGCCGAAGATCGTGCGATCGGGTCGCCCCGCACTCTCGCGCCGCCAGTTCTCGCGCTCCTGCGCGGCGGATGCGGTGGCGATCAGGAGGAGAGCGATGGACGCGTGGTGATGGGTGCGCATGGGACGTGGCGGGAAGGCAGCGGCCGGGCACCATACGCACCGTGGGCCAGCCACGTCCGGCGTTGCTCGCCTGGGTCCGGCAGCAGGCGTGGGCGCCGGCGCGGCGCTATCTCGGCAACAGCCGCAGCTTCGTGTCCTCGGCGAGGTCGAGGGTCCGCAGCAGCCCCAGCCACTCGCCGAACTGCGCGGCAGGCAGCCTACCGGGGCGCTGCAGGTACTCTCGGCGCACGACGATCCGTGCGCCATCGCGGGCGAAGGTGAGCGCGTAGTCGAGCAAGGGGTGTTCCACGTGTACGTCGGCCGGCAGCTCGGCGATGCGCAGCGCCGGCCCGGCGTCGATCGCGACCTCGACGGAGGCGGCGGTGAGCATCGACAGCGCCAGTGGCTGGGAGCGCTCCGCCCGATCGCCGAATCGCGCGAACCAGTTGCCCTTCGGCAACGGCAGGTCGAGCAGGCTCGCATCACCCGCCGCCGACGTCGCACGCGCCTTGGTGAGCTTGCCCCGTGCCAGCAAGGGCTGACCCGCGGGCTCGAGATCGAGCTGCACGTCCTGTGGGCGCCAGCCGGGGAAGACCTGGCCCGCGACCTGTCGCGCGGCGAGCTGACGCACGTTGGCATCGCGGTCGCGCAGCTGATCGGCCGCGCCGAAGCCATCGACACCACGGAAGGTCAGCACCATGGAGCAGCTTGCGTTGCCCTCGGCGTCCAGCGTCAGCGTGCCACGGACCGCGATGCCTTCGTCCGCGGCGGGATCGCCGCCGGGGATGCGCACGGCCTGCCACGTGCCGACATCGAGGAGGAGCGCCGCCGCGCCGAGGCGTTCGGAGGGAATCCTCCCCAGCGGCCAGTAGCGCGGTGAGTCCGCGAAGATCCAGACCGGCGGCCCGTCGCTCGGCTCGATGCGCACGGCGTCCAGGGTGTGCTGCTCGTCGCCGGTGAAGAGCGAGGGAGCACTCCGATCCAGCGCGTCGGCTTGCGGTGCGACGGCCGCGAAGCGGAGCGGGACTCCTGCTTCACGCAGCAGCGCGACCTCGAGCCAGAAGCGCGCGCCCTGCCGTCGCACGAGGACGGAAGTCGGGTCGCTCGATCCCTGCGAGGTCGGGATCTCCGAGTGCACGAAACGATGGATGGCCGCGGCCTTGGCCGCGTGACCGTCGACGCTGGCGGTCAGCTCCAGCGCCTTCGCCGTGACCAAGGGGGACGAGCGCGTGCGGAAGGCCAGGTGATCGCGGGCGCGACGCGCGCGGGCGCCCGGGCTGCGATCGGTACCGAACGCTACCACCGGGACGATCTCCTCCACCGCCGGCGCAAACTTCTCCGGCGTGAGCCGGGGCTGGTCCTTGCGCACGAAGACGTGCGCGCTGCGACCGTCCTCGAGGCGGATCACCTCCGGCTCCCCCGTGAAGTTGCGCACGCGGAAGGTGCCTGGGTGGCTGGCGGGCAGCACGACCACGAGTTCTGACAGCACGTAGGGCTCGTCCACCGACTGGAAGTGGAAGTCCGGCCCACGCCACGGGTCCGCGCCCGGTGCGCGCTGGTAGTTGCGCCACGCGCCGTCGACGACTGCGCCGGGTTCGAGGCGCGGCATGGCGAAACTGCGGTCGACACGGTTGGGGACGTATGTCAGCCCGTCGGTCGCACGCGTGTGCAAGTGCAGGACATCGCTGGCGCGCGCTGCCTCGTTGGCCTGCTGGTGCCGTTCGACTCCGGCCAGATCGTTGATCCGGCGCACCTGGTGGGTCTCCTCGACCCGCGATCCATCCGCGAAGATCTCGACGAGCATCTGGTCGAGCAGGAGGGTCGACGGCGCGTCCTTGTCCTGCGCGCCAGGCTGATAGCCAGCCACGATCGCGTTGCCGTCGCGGCGGAACCGTGCCAGCGCCGAAGCATCGGGTTCGGCACCGTCGAGGTGGGCGAGGAGCCGCCGCACGTCGTGTTGCGCGAGGTCCAACTCGAGCGAGGCCGTCAGTGCCGCGCGACCCGCGGCTTCCTCGCCGAGGGCGAGCAGGGCGCGCCCCGCGCGCGTGATCAGCGAGGCGCTGGCCTCCGGGTGCGCCGCAAGCGCCTGCCACGCGGATGTGGCGCCTTGACGATCGTCGCCTCGTTCGGTCAGCTCCGCGAGGTCGAGCAGGGCCTGCAGACCGCGTGGCTCCGCGCCGTGCAGTTCCGCGTGCGCCGCGAGCGCAGCGGCGCGATCGCCGAGCTCGGCGGCCAGGAACATGGCGCGACGGCTGACTTCGCGATCGCCGGCGACGGAGCGCGCCCCCTGCAGGACCGCCAAGGCGCCTCGGTGGTCGCCGGCGCGCTGGCGCTCGTGCGCTTCCGCGAGCGCCGGGCGCGAATCACCCGAGGCGACGGCGCGCCACGCGGTGCGCAGCCGTGCGGCCTCCGCCGCGAACTCGAGGCGCGTGTACAGCTCGTGCAGGCGGGCGAAGGTCGCGCCGTCCGCGGTACCGGCGGCCACGGTCGGGAGGAGGAGCCGGATCGCGTCCTCGACCTTGTCTTCGTCGGCCAGGTAGGTCGCGCGCTGCAGCCGCGCCCAGGTGTGATCCGCAAGCTCGGGGAAGAGCGGCTCGAGAAGAGCACGGGCCCGACTGCGCCGCACCTCCTCCGGCAGGGCCTCGGCGGCCTCGAGGGCCGCGGCCATCGCCAGCGCGTCGTCGGTCGCCCCGGGACCCATCGCGTCGAGGGCCAGGAGGTGACCCAACGCAGCGCTGTTCTCGCGCTGTTCGCTGGCCAGGAGGCTCGCGGCGAGGTGCAGCGCGCGGGCTGCCTCGCCGGCGCCCGCCTGCGCTGCCCGGGCCAGCGCCAACAGCGGCGTGGTGAACGGGCCGGGCAACTCCGGATCGTCGGCGCGCGCCGGCGCGCACGGCTCGATCCGGTCGGGCGCGGTTGCGCGGACCGGCACGGGGCGACCGGCGCCGTCGACGTAGCGCAGGGCGATCTCGTCGAACCCATTGAGCGCGGTCTTCACGAGCACGTGGTTGTGTCCGGCGCGCAAGCGCACCGGCAGCCAGTGCAGGAACCAGCTCGAGGCAGCGAAGCCGTCGTGGCGAGCGGTGGGCTCGCCGTTCACGAACACCTCGAAGGACCCCGGCGTGTACAGCTCGACGTAGCAGGCGCGGGCGGTGTCGCTCGCAACCTGGTGCAGCGCGTAGTAGCAACCCTGACGCAGGGTCCGCGGATCGCGGAGTCGGATCGTCCCGTACTCGGCGCGGGCGGCGCGCGAAGCGACCCGCGGCGTGACCTGGCCGTAGCGTCCCGGCAAGGCAGCGCGCGCGTCGAGGCCGAACTCCGGCGGGAACGCCACGCCGAGGTAGTTGTCGCCGTCGTCGCCGAACGGTCCGAACACGAGCATCTGCTGCGCGTGGTCGGTGCCGGCGCGCAGCGCGTCGGCCTCGCCGTGCCGGTTGGCGCGTTCGAGGACCGCCGCGCGGACGCGCCCGGCGTCGGCGGCGCAGAGTCCATGCACGTCGCCACGGGCCAGCAACGGGGCGAGCGCGTCGGCGACGGCCTGGGGGGCGCGCAGATCCTCGATGCGTTCGCCCACGGCGCGCACCAGGATCGTGGCGGCGGGGTTGCCGGCATGCTGGCGGGCGAGCCCGATCAGCGCGAGCGCCTGCGCATCGGCGTCGTGGTCGGCGGCCGTGCGGGCGCGCACGTACGCCTTGGCGAGCGTGACGGCGACGGCGTCCTGCGCGGCCGCCGCGGCCGCCACGAACAGGGGGGCCAGCGCGAGCAACGCCGGCGCGCAACGGGTGCGGCTCATCGGCGACCTCCGTTCGGCATCACGAGGACCACTTCGTTCTCGGCGCGATCGACGCCGGCGGCGAAGTCGCGGAACGCCGGGTACTCCGGTGGCTCGATGCGCGGCGTGGCGTAGCGGAGTTCGCGGTCGACGATCAGCTCCCCGTCGGCGAGCGTCCAGCGCAGCGAGAACGTGCCGAAGCGCGTCTGCATGTCCGTCGGCTCCGGGATGCTGGTGGGAGAGAAGCCGGTGGGGAGGCGGTAGCGGATCCTGGTCTTCGTGCTGGAGGGGGTTCCGAGCACGAGCGGGTAGTCGCGCTCCGGCTTGCCGGCGAGACGCATGAGGTCACTCTTCTCGAGGGTGGCGCGCAGGATCAGTCCGCCACCTTGGCGCCCCACGAACTCCGTGGCCGTCGCATCGACCACGACCTCGACCGGCGCGGCCAGATCGAGGAGGTCGCTGGTCTTGATCTCTTCGATGCGCGCCTTGCCGAGCGTCCGAGTGAGCTCGCGTTCGAGCTTCTCGCGTTGCTTCGCAGGCTCGTTGCCCAGCTCCTGGCGCACGTACACGGCGTGGTTCTGCAACGGCGCGTGGCGATGCTGGATCCTCGCGTCGCCGTTGGCGGAGAGGTCGATCGTGTAGGACTCGACGTCGGCGTTGGCTGTTGCGTCGGTCCATGGCACGGCGCGCAGATCGGCCTTGCCGCTCCGGATCACCAGCACCTGGGCGCCGCGATCCATCTCCGGCAGCGTGTCGGTCGGGTGGTAGATGGCAGTGCCGTCCAGGAACATCTCCGGCAGACCCTGCTGCTCCGGGAGGAAACTGATGCAGTGGTTGAAGTGGCCGACCAGCGGCAGCGAGAGATCGTCGGCGCTGCGCCGTTCGTCGGCGAAGATCAGCACCGGGAAGGCTTCGATGCCAGCCTCGCCGAGCAGTGCGTTGAGGAGCAAGGCCTTGTCTTTGCAGTCGCCGTGGCGGCGCTCGAAGATCGCCGGCGTCGAGTACGGCTTGTAGCCGTGCACGCCGAACTCCCAGGCCGTGTAGCGCACGTCGGTCGTGACGAAGCGATAGATGGCGGCGAGCTTCGCCGCCGGAGAGGTCGCGCCAGCGGTCAGCTCGCGGACCTTGTCGCGCATGGCGGGCGTCACCTCCGACTGCTTGCGGATGAGGTTCCACCACCAGCTGCTGAACTGGTCCCAGTCCGTGTAGGTCGTGACGCGCACGAGCGGCGCGACCTCCTTCCAGCCAGGCTGCATCTCCTCGAACTCGATGCGCGGCACGTTGCGCATGTCCCAGCGCACGACGACGGTCCCGTCGGCGAGGTTCTCGCGCGCCCCGCCCGGGGCCCCGCCGCGCTCCTGGAAGCGGTACTCGCGGCCGGGCTCGAGTTCCACGGTGAGCTGCGAGCGCGCCGCGGGCTCGCCGCGGCTGAAGTGGTGCTCGAGCCCGAAGTAGTCGCCGAAGAACGAAGGCGCGAGGTCGTCGACTCGCTGTTCGATGTCGACGACGTCACCTGCGGCGAGCGAGGGCAGATCGACGTAGTACTCGTTCAGCTTCGGACGCACGACCGCGCCGTCGCGCTTGACGATCCGCGCCTGCAGCAGGCGCGCGCGCTGCTCGCCGTAGTAGTGCCGCACGAAGTGACGTGCCATCTGCTTGGCACCTTCCTCGTTGAGGATGCGCACGACGACGTGCTGGTACTCGCTGGTCGTGCCGTTGCGGTACGCGCGCACCATCGTCTGGTCGAGCAGGTAGTGCAGGGCATCATTCTTCTCGGCGGCGTCCGCCGGCGGACCGGCATCGGCAGTGATCACCGCATCGCCATCGATGCGGTGAGCCTCGAAGAACGGCTTGGCCTCCGACTCGAGGAAGTCGAGGAGGCGGCGTTCGTTGCGCAGGTTCTTGTTCAACTCGAGGGCGCGGCGCAAGAGTTCGCGCTGCGCCTCGACGCGGCCCGCGATGCCGTGCACGGTGGCGAGTTCGACGATCGCGGAATCGTCCTCCGGACAGATCGCGAGCCACGCGTCCAGGGTCGCGACGGCGGCATCCAACGCGCCCTCGGCGCGGAGCAGACGGGCGAGGCGCAGGCGCGGTTCGCGCGCGAAGGGCTGGGTCGCCTGGTAGAGCGTCAGGAGCGCGACCGCTGCGTCGCGCTGACCCGCGCGGAGCAACTCGTCGGCCGCCGCCACCGCCCGGTTGGCGTCCGCGGCGTCGAGGCGGAGCGCGCGTTGCAGGGTCTCGGCAGCGCCGGCGTGATCCTCGCGCCGGCGTTGGATCTCCGCGACCTGCGCGAGGAGCGTGGCGTTGGCGCCATCGGGAGCGCGCGCCGCCGCCAGCAGTTCGCGGTCGGCGAGGGTGTCGAGGCGGCTCATGCGCAGCGCACGTGCCAGCTCGGCGCGCGCCAGGGCGAAGTCGGGGGCGTTCGCCAGCACGGTGCGGAGACGCGCCTCCGCCGCCTCCGCGGCGCCGACGCTGTCGAGATCCATCACCGCGAGTTGCCACAGGGCCCGCGCATGGCGCGGCTCGCGGGCCAGGATCGCCTCGTAGTCGAAGCGGCGCGCACTCTCCTCGCGCTCCGCGGCGTGCAGGACCGGCTGCACTCGCGTGTGCGCGAGCAGCATGCGCGCGCTCGCGTTGTCCGGCATCGCGGCGACCGCCTGCGTGGCCAGCGTGCGATCGCGACGTCCGTTGGGGTCGTCGGGCTTCGTGAGGCTGTAGAGGACTCCGAGGCGGTAGGCATCGGGGCCGCTGGCGTTGGCGGCCAACGCCGTGCCGAAGAACCCGCGCGCCCCGGGCTCGGCTTGCTCCGCGGCGGTCGCGCGCGCGGTATGGCCATCGTTCCACACGCTCGCGGCGGCGCGGAGTTCGTCGGCGGCCGTGGTGACGCGGATTCCCGCCAGCGGTCCGCCGTCCGCGCGGGTCAGTCGCGCGGCGACCGCGAACTCGCCCTCCTGGTCGCACACCTTCACGAGGATCAGGTTGGCTCCGCGACGCAGGCGCAGCGCGACCGTGTCCTGGTCGTAGGCGAACGGCCGTCGCACATCGCGGGCGTGGACCGAGAGTCCGTTGTGGAAGACCGCGACGGCCTCGTCCGAACCGAGCCGGAGCAGCGCCGGTTGGTCGGCATCGCTGTGGACCAGCGTCAACAGGTAGCACAGCACCTGATCGTTGGGCCGCACCAGCGCGTCCACGTCGACGATGGCGTCGGGTGCACCCGGCGCCGGCACTTCACGCCAGCGCACGGACCGCTTCTTGCCGTCGTAGGTCGCATCCAGGTCGATCTTGCTCTCCGGACCGTAGCTGGTCGCGAAGCCACCGCCGCGCTCGTTGTCGAAGGGACCGACGATCCACCACGCCGATACGAAGCCCAGTGCCTGCGTGGCGCGCGCGACCGCCGCCGTGTCGCCGACGGCGCGGGCAACCTCCAGATCGATCCGCGTGAGGGCGTCGACCAGCATCGGGTAGCGCGCGGCGCGAGCGAGCGTCGCGGTCAGCGTCTGGCGGACCGCGGCGTGCCCGCCGCAGCTCGACGCGATGTGCGCGGCGCGCGCCGCCAGGTAGTCGACCATCGCGCGATCGCGCGCGGACTCCAGGGGCGAAGCTGCAACCAGAGCGAGCAGCGCATCGCGGGCCGCGCCGAAGTTGCCTGTCTCGTGCAGCGCCATCGCGTTGGCCTCGGCGGGGAGGAAGTCGGCCGGCGTCTGGGCGGTCGCGGCGGTGCCGAGCGCCACGGCGACGGCGAGCGATGGGAACAGGAGTCGGTTCATGCGCGGGAGTTGCGGGAGGGGTCCCCGGTATACGGGGCGCTCGCGCAGCGCACGAGGGACACACGAGAAAGGGCCGCACGCGCCGGCGTGGCTACGGCGGGTTCGCCCGCTCGTCGGTGCTGCGCCGCCCGATCAGCGTGGCGCAGCGCCGCGCCCGCGGCGCTGCTCCTCGGCTAGCACCTCCGCGGGCCCGAGACGGCCATTGCCACTGCGATCAGCATCGCCGATCACCGCGCGCGCCCATCGGCTCAGGAACGGGTCGTGGCGGCGCAACGCCAACTCCAGTTCCGCCGCATCCACCTCGCCATCGCGGTTGCGATCGGCCTTCGCCCAGCCGCCGGGGAACGCGCGCCCCGGCGACGGTGCCGTGGGCCGCGTGAGCAGCGGGACGAGGATCGGCACGAGCGGGGCGAGTTCCTCCGGCTCCAGCGCGCGGCTCGCATCGCGGTCCATGGTCTGGAACTGATCCGCCACGGACGCGGGCAGGCCCACGCTGAGCACCAGCGCGCGGAACTCGGCGCGTGAGAGCGAGTCGGATCCGTCGGTGTCCGTGAGATCCAGCAGCTTCCGCATCGCGGGGTCCGTGGGTGCGTTGCGCTTCTGGGCCTCGGCCGGGACCGTCAGCGGCGCGCGGGCTGGCTGGCATCGGAACGTGCCGTGCAGGCGAAGCATGCTGCGCACCCGCTGGTCGAACTCGGCCCAGTCGACGTATCCGTCGCGGTTGTGATCGAGACTGCGCAGGAAGGAGACGTCGCGCGGGTCGGCGCCGTCCTCGAACCCGTGCGCCAGTTCGAACACGCTGAGTCGGTCGTCGGCGTTGGCATCCAGCGCGGCAAAGCAACGCCGGCTGTCTCCCTCGCTGTAGGTCGTCAGCTCGATGACCGGCAGCTTGGGCTCCGCGGGCGGCGTCTGCGCGACCGCGGGCACGCACGCGAGCAGCAGGGTCCAGGGCGCGGGGCGGAGGTTCATGCCGGGATTATCGGACGGCGGGCGCCGGCCTGCGGAGGCGTTTGCCCCGGCGGGGCGTTGCCCCTGCTGAGGAAGGCGCGGGGGCCCGGGTGGTGCGCACCGTCCCGGGCGGCTACGGGACGAAGATGGACTCGCGGCCGAGGCGCACGTGGTCGGCGACCTCCGTCGACGCCGCGCGGGCAGCGAAGCCCGCCGACTCGACCCGAACCCCATGGGCGCGCAGCGCGCGCACCAGCGGACCCGCGGCGGCAGCCGCCGGAGCGACGACGATGCAGTCCACCTTCTGGGCGGTGGCCAGAGCGTCGACGGCGATCGCGACCGGAGCGTCGCCCTGGCGATCGACCGCCACCGTCTCGAGTCCGCCTACTCCCGCGGTGCCGCGGGTGCCGGAGCTGCAATACGCGATGGCGCGGCGCAACGACCGCTGCCCCGTGAGCTGGCGCAGCAGCCGGCTGAACGAGAGCTGTCCGCCCAACTCACGCGCCTCGTGGGTGAGCGCATCGACGTCGAGGAAGACCGCGAGGCGTTGCGCCGCGGCAGCCGGCGTTCGCGCGGTCGCGCCGGTCGAAGCGTCGCCGACCGGTGCATCCGGGGCCGTGGGTTCCGCGGTCTTGCCAGGCGCGACCTGGGGCTCGACGCGCGCGCTTTCGGGATGGCGATCCTCGCGCGGTCCGCGCTCGAACCGCGGTGGGCGTGCCCGACCCTCGCGTTCACCGCCGGCCTCGCCGGGGAAGCGATCCGGCTCGCGCTCGCCGCGGGGTGCGCGGGCGTCGCGACGGGGACCGCGGGGGTCGTGGCGCGGCGCGCGCTCGTCGCGCCGCGGGCGGTCATCCGCGCGGAAGCGGTCGTCGCCGCGCGGACCGCGGTGCTCGGGCCGCTGCTCGCGTTCGTCGCGGCGCTCGTCGGTCCGGGGACCGCGGTCGCCATGGCGAGGCCGGCGTTCGTCGTCGCGCGGACCACGGTCTTCGCGTCGCGGCTCGCGCTCCTCGAAACGCGAGCTCCGGTCGTCGCGGCGCGGGCCGCGGTCGTCACGGGGGCGCTCATCCGGTCCGGCTCCACGGTCCTGCGGCACCTCGCCCGGCCCGCGCTCCCGGCGCCCGCGGCTACCCCGCTCGTCTGACGCTTCGCGTTCCCCCGCGTCGTGACCGCGTCGATCCCGGTCGCGAGTGTCACGGTCGCGAGGCTCCCGGTCGCGAGGGTCCCGGTCGCGAGTGTCACGATCGCGAGTGTCACGGTCGCGCGGATCCCGGTCGCGTGGATCCCGGTCGCGCGAACCGTCCTGCCGCGGGCGTCGGCCCGTCGGTGCGGCGTCGTCGATGGGTGGGGCATCGAAGGAGCGCGCCTCGCGCTTGGGCTCGACCGCGGGCGTCGGGGACGCGGCTGCGGGGATGGCCGCCACCGGTGCTTCGAACCCCAGGTCTGCGTCATCCCGGCTGCGGGCGGAGGCCTTCAGTTGGACCCGCTGGACCGCCGGGGCCGCGTCCTTGGACCGCGAGCCGCGCTTGGGTGGCGAGGTGGGGGGAAGATCGTCGCCGAGAATGTCGCCGCCAAAATCACTGCTCATCGGTTGCTTCAGGTCCCTTGCGTGGTCGGTCGGCGCACAGTAGACGGCCCCCGGACGGGGGTCCAGCGCGAAGCCCCGGCGCGCGCCAACCCCGGCGCGAGTGCGAGGCACGGATCCGGAGACGCCGTGGCGGGTTGCGTCAAAAAACGGCCAGCGCGGGCTTGAGCCGGGGTGGTCGCCGCGCTCAAGTCTGCCGACCCATCGCCCCTTCGGCACCCTGCACTCGAGGTAGTTTCCTTTGAGCCTCCGCAAAGCCACTCTCGCCACGTTCGCCGTCCTCGCCCTGTCCCTGACGACCAGCTGCGGCTCCTTGCGGCGCGCGGGCAAAGACCTGCTCATCACCGCGACCAGCCCGGTCGTCATCCTCTACGGCGCCGCGACCGACTCGGTCGCCACCACCGACCAGGCGCGCGAGGCGCTGGGCGGTGGGCCGGTCATGCAGACCATCACGCTGCCGTTCGCCTTCCTGTGGCGGGGCCTCGTGCACACTCTCTACTGCGGCGCGCACGCGATCGACTTCTGCTTCTTCCCGATCTACGGCATCGCCGACCTCCACCCGTACGGCCCGGAGATCAAGCCGCTCGACTTCTACAGCGGCACGATCTTCGACAAGGCGGACGACACTGCGAAGTCGGGCACCGACGCGCAGAGCGGCGAAGAGTCGCTGGGCCTCGTCCGTCGCTGAGCGGCCTGGGGCGCGCGCCGTCAATCGGCAGTGCGCATGAGGACCGCGGCCGGCCACAGCAGCGCGACCGCGCCGTCGAGGTCGCCCGCTGCGAATCGACGCCGGGCCTCCTCCAACGCGCGCCGCGCGGCATCCCGCTCCCGTTCGCTGACCGGCTCGAGGTCGCGCCCTGACGCGAACAGCGTCTGCAGCCGGTCGATCGTGACGCGAGCCAGGCGTTCCGGGGCGCGCTCGAAGCGCTCCGCGATGACCGCCGGGCTCCGTCCCGGCGTGCGCAGCAACGCGAGGTTGGCCCGAAGGCGTGCCGCCTTGTCGTGCTGGCCAGCGAGTTCGGACTCGATGGCGTCGCGAGCCCAACGTTGCACCTGACGCATGCGCGGCGAGCGACCATCCCCCTCGGTCTGGTTGGCGGCCATCTGCCGGCGCAGCCGACCAGCCTCGACGGTGTCACCCTTCTCCTCGGCGGCACGCAACATCCGGCGCTGCACCTCCGGAAGCGAGTCCGCTCCGCCGAACCCGCGCAGTGCCTGGGCCTGTGCCGGGGTCCCGCGCGTGCGTTCATAGGCGGCCGTGATCGCGTCGAGGTCGGGGTTCGTCGGGCTGCTGCGCAGCGCCGCGCGCAACGCGTCGCCGATCTCCTGGCAGCGGCGAGCGGCGCTCTCGATCGTGTCTCCGTTGGGGCGACCGAGCAGCGCGACCACGCGCTCCTTGGAGGATGCGACGAGTTCCTGGTCTTGCCGTTGCGCCGCCAAGGGAAGGATGCGCGCCAACGCGACCAAGCGTTCCTCCCGCGGCAGGGTCGTGTCATCGGCAACACTCCGGTACGCAGCGACGGCGCGCTGCGGATCGGCGTGCATCATCTCCTCGAGCCACGCAGTGTAGAGTGAAGGGCTGCGCCCGGAGTCCGTGCCTTGCACGGCTGCGGTCGGACGCTCGGACAGTTGGGAGGTGGGCAGCTGGTCGGCCGGCGGTCGTGCGGTTGGCGGCTGGGCCGTCGCCACGGTTGCAAGCAGCGCCGCGCCGAGACCCAGGCCCACGGCGCGTGCGATGGCGTCCCTTCCGACCCGCGGCCTCACGCCCCGACCTCGCGTGGTTCACCATCGAACCGATAGCCGATCCCGTGCACAGTGATCACGTAGCGCGGGTCGTCGACATCGCGCTCGACCTTCTTGCGCAGGCGCGCGATGTGGTTGTCCACGGTGCGCGTGGTCGGCAGGTGGACGTAGCCCCACACCTTGGTGAGAAGGTCGCCGCGCGTCACGACCTCGCCGCGTCGGGCGATGAGCAGGCGCAGGATCTCCGCTTCGAAACGGCTGAGCTGGAACTCCTCGCCGTCGCGCTGCACAGAGAATCGCTTGAAGTCGGCGACGAGACCATCGAAGTGCCAGACTTCGCGGTGCGCTTCGGCCTTCGCTTCGACGTGAGGCGTGCTGCGGCGCAGAACGGCGCGGATGCGCGCGGACAGCTCGGCGAGCCCGAACGGCTTGGTAACGTAGTCGTCGGCGCCGATCTCGAGTCCGGTGACCTTGTCGTGATCCTGGCTCTTCGCCGAGAGGATGATCACGGGCGTGTTCGAGCCTCCTGCGCGCAGCCGACGCAGGACTTCGAGGCCGCTGAGCTTGGGGAGCATCAGGTCGAGGATCACGAGGTCGTAGGTCTCCTTCGTGGCCTTCGCGAGGCCCTCCGCTCCGTCCGCAGCAATGTCGATCGCGTAGCCGTCGAGGGTGAGGTTGTGCTGGAGCCCGGTGCGAAGGTCGGGCTCGTCCTCGATCACGAGGAGCCTGGGTGCGGGAGCGATCATGGTGACGCGGGCAGGGGTTTGGAGAGTGGCAGGGTAACGCGGATGACCGTGCCTCCGCCCGTACGGGCCAGGGCTTCGACGCCGCCGCGGTGGGCATCGGCGAAATGCTTCACGAGGCTGAGGCCGAGGCCAGCGCCGCGGATCTCACCGGCGTTGCTGCCGCGCACGAATGGCTCGAAGACCCGGGTCCGGTCGGCCGCCGGTATGCCGATGCCGCGGTCGCGAACCTCGATGACGGCGCGGTCGCGCTCCGTGCGCAACTCGATCTCGATGCGCCGGTCGTCTCGAGCGGTGGACGTGTACTTGACCGCGTTCTCGAGAAGGCCGACGACCGCGGCGTGCAGGGAATCGGCATCGGCGTCGACGCTGATCCCCGTGCGGCCGGGACCCTCCACTTCCGTCACGAGCAGGCAGCCGTTGGCTTCGACGTGCGGCTCCACTTCGCTCGCGATGTCCACCAGCGTGGCACTCAGGTCGACGCGCACCGGGCGATAGGCGAGCGTGCCGGCCTGTTGCTTCGAGAAGTCGAGGATCCGCTGGATCTGATGCGTGAGCCGGTCTGCCTCGCGCGCGACGATCGCCCCGAACTCACCCGTCTGCGCCGCACTCGTCGTGCGTCCGAGCGCGAGCGTCTCGCCGTACATCTTGATGAGTGCCAGCGGCGTCTTGAGCTCGTGCGAGACGCGCGAGACGAACTCGAGCTTGAGACTCGACAGTTCCGCGGCGCGCGCCACGGAGCGGACCATCACGACTCCGCCGGCGACGCCGACGAGGCAGAGCACGGCGAGGAGGAGGACACGGCGACGGATCGCGGACTCTTCGTCGCGGATCGCCGCGCCGGGATCGACGGGAATCGCGCGCAGCACGATGCCGGCGAGCGTCGGCGCTGCGTTCGCGTCGCTCGCCTGCTGATCCGGGGCCGGGAGGATCGGCTCGCCGTCCGGGTCGAACACGCCGAGGCGATGGCCCGTCGGTCCCGGCGTGAGGAAGGCGTCCATCGCGTCGTTCACGAGCGCGGGCAGGTCGAGGCGGATTCCGACCCAGCGACAGAGGCTGCCGACGTTGTCCTGCTCTTCCGATGTGGTGGGCCGGATGGCGAGGAGGGCGCAGTTGGCGCCCCCGCCGAAGGTGCGCAACACGAGATCCTCCGGGCGGCCGTCGAGCAACGTGCGCTGGATCGCGCCAGCCGCGAACAGCTCGTAGTCGGTGGCGAAACGCCGACCGCCGCGTCGGATGCGATCCATGGTGCGCGCGTCGCTGGCGGCGCTGCGCAGTTCCTGATCGTCGAGCGGGACTCCGGCCAGGGCGCGCTCGAAGGCGGCGCCGAGGAGTTCGTCGGGCACCGGATGCCACTCGTTCTCGCTGATCTCCCGCGCCAGCTCGAGCAGGTCGTGCCCGCGTCCGAGCATCTCCGCGACCGCGAGCCGCGACAGCAGGTCGACGGACTGCGCCGGCTGCTGCCCCATCGTCGCGGCGAGCCGCGCCTGCGTGTAGCACTCCTCCGCGGCTGCGGTGTCGCCGAGCTGGCGACACACGGCGCCGAGGCGGAAGGCGGCGCGGGCCCGCTCGTTGGGCAGCGTCACCGGCCTTCGCTGCAGGTGTCGTTCGTAGATCCGCCGCGCGGCGAGCAGCGCGCCGGGCTCGTCCGCGATCGCCTCCAGGTGTTCCGCGAGCCTGAGATCCTCGTGCACGGCTGGCGCCGAGAACGGCAGGACGGTCTCGTTGCCGTCAGGGAGTTGCGGGTGGACGATGTGTCCGCTCGCGTCGAGGAGGAACAGGTCGAGCACGAGTTCCTCTGCTTCGAGCACCGCGCGAGTGGCCTGCACGAGGTTGGCCGACTGGAGCGACGCCCGCGTGAGGATTTCGAGCGCGCGTCCCCTCACCTGCTGCTCGAAGTGCAGGCGTGCTCCCTGCAGGAAGGTCGTCGCCTGGAGTTGCACCGCGTCCGCGACACGCACCGATTGCCGGCGCAGCTCGATCCAGCCGAGCGCCGCCACGGCGAGCAGCGGCACGAGGATGGCGAGCGCGGCGGGCAGGTAGCGCAGGTTCGAGCGGCGCACGCGGGGATGGTAGCTGGTCGTCCTCCGTGCACGCGCGCGGGGCTGGCACATGTTCGTCGCAAGCCTGCACGAGTTGGAGCCCTCGAGTGCCCGGCCGCCTATCATCCCGCCGGCCATGACCGTCCCGGAGGCCCGGCGTCAGCCGGAGCTGGCTCGATTCGACCTGCGTCGCAAGCGGCTGCAACTGCCCGGCGGCATCGTGTCCATCGTGGTCCCGGCGTCGATGGGTGCCCTGGTGCACGCCGAAGGCGGCGACGACCCCGATCGCCAGCCGTACTGGGCGGAGTTGTGGCCGGCGTCGCTCGGGCTGGCGCGGCTCATCCTCAAGGGGCCCGCGTTGACCGGCTGCCGGGTCCTGGACCTGGGTTGTGGCGTGGGGCTCGCCGGCACCGCGGCCGGCATGCGGGGCGCGCAGGTCTGGTTCGCGGATCGTGAGATCGATGCCCTGGCGTTTGCGCGGTTCAACGCGTTGCACAACGGCGCGCCGGCGGTGGAGACGCTGACCCTCGACTGGAACACCGAGGCGGCGCTGCCCGAGTTCGATCTCGTGCTGCTGGCCGACGTCACGTACAGCGAGCGCAACCACGCCGGACTGCTGTCGACCCTCGACCGCTGTCTGCACACGCGCGGGCGGGCGCTGGCCTGCGATCCTTTCCGGGCAGGGGGAGGTGCCTTCGCCAGGGCCGCCGAGGGCCGGTTCGCATGTTCCCTGACGGAGTCGGACTGCTTCTTCGAAGATCGCCGTCTGCCGCTCCGGGTACTCGAACTGCGCCGGCGTAGCACACCCGGAGGTCAGTCCGAACTGTGAGTGTTTCCCTGCGTGGTGTGACGATCCGCTACGGCGACGTGGTGGCGGTGCAGAGCGCGACCTTCGAGGTGCCGGGTGGGGCGGTCGGTCTGCTGGGGCGCAACGGTGCCGGCAAGACCTCGATCCTGCGCGCGCTGCTCGGCCTGGTGCGGCCCGCGTCGGGGAGCATGCGCATCCTCGACCTGCCCGCCGACGCGAGCCCGCTCGAGGTGCGGCGCCGCGTCGGCTACATGCCCGAGCGCGAGTGCGCGGTGCCTTCGCTCAACGGATTCGAGACGGTGGCGCTCGCCGGTCAGATGAGCGGCCTGCCGGAACGCGACGCGTTCCGGCGCGCGCACGAGGTCCTGTGGCTGGTGGGCCTGGAGGAGCAGCGCTATCGCGCAGTGGCCGGCTACTCGACGGGCATGCGGCAGAAGGTGAAGCTCGCGGTAGCGCTCGTGCACGACCCCGACGTGCTGTTCCTCGACGAGCCCACCAACGGACTCGACCCGCACGGCCGTCAGGAGATGCTGGAACTCGTCCGTCGTCTGGCGCGCGACATGGGTAAGTCTGTGCTGTTGTCGTCGCACATCCTGCAGGATGTCGAGCGCACGTGCAGCCACGTGGTGCTCATGGAGCGCGGCGCGGTGCTGGCCGCGGGCACGGTGGCCGAGCTGACGACCCAGGCGGTCAAGCGCTACGTCGTCGCGGTGCTCGGCGCCGACCGTGGCGTGCTGGAGGCGGCGTTCGCTCGGGTGGGTGCGACGGAGATCGGTGGTGAGCGAGGCAACTTCGAGCTGACCCTGCCGGTCGACGTCGGACCCGCACAGTTGTTCGCCGCGGTCGGCAGCGCGGGCGCCGTCGTGCGACGGCTC
>CAYQMF010000032.1:0-54103 GCA_964418595.1 uncultured candidatus Brocadiaceae bacterium | reverse complement strand
GCGGTCCTGCAGCACGCGCAGGATCTTGGCCTGCAGCTCGAAGGACATGTCGCCGATCTCGTCGAGGAAGATCGTGCCGCCGTGCGCCTCCTCGAAGTGGCCGCGCCGCGCCTGCGAGGCGCCGGTGAACGAGCCCTTCTCGTGCCCGAACAGCATGCTCTCCATGAGCTGCTCCGGGATCGCCGCGCAGTTGACCGGGACGAACGGGCCCTTCTTGCGACGGCTGAGGTCGTGCAGGGCGCCGGCGATCACCTCCTTGCCGCTGCCGGTCTCGCCGCGGATGAGCACCGTGTAGTCGGTGGGCGCGTAGAGCACGACGCGCTCCGCCATCTCGCGACACGCGGGGCTGCGCGTCTGCAGCGCCGGATGCGCCGCGGCCTCCGCCGACGGCGCCGTGCGCACGAGCGTCGACAGCAGGTCGCGGTTGCCGAGCGCCGACGCGAGCAGGCGGCCGATGAACACCACGCGCTGCAGGTCGCCGGGCGAGAGCACGCTGCCTTCGCGCACGCAGTCGGCGTAGAGCACGCCGAGGTCCTTGCCGAGCGCACGGATCGGCACGGCGATGCTCGCGGAGATCCCCTCGCGGCGCACGCTCTGGATCCGCGACGCCACCGGGTCGGCGCTGGCGAGCGGCACGTGCACGACGCGACGGCGGGCCTTCACCTGCTCCACGAGCGAACGGCTCACGCGGAACGGCGTGCGATCGCCGCCCTTCGCCGCGAAGAACTTGCCCGCGCCGCCGGCCAACGCGTCGCCGTCGAACTCGAGGTACACGCGTTCGGCCGCGGTCGAACCGAGGATCCCATCGAGCGCGGCCTGGATGACGCGGTCAGCGGCGGTGAGGCCTTCGAGCGTGTCCGCCAGCTCCATGAAGGTGTCGTACCACGAGCCCACCGGCGCCCCCGGCTCGACCGCCGCCGACAACGAACCGGGATCGAGTTCCTCGCCGGTCGCCTCAGAGCTCGTCGCCGTGAGGAAGCGCATCTTGAGGAGCGCGGGGCCGACGTTGAGCACGTCGCCATCGAGGAAGGTCTCGAAGCGCGCGCCGATGTTGCCGCTCACGCTGCGCACCGGGAATGGCAGGCCTGGCTCCGTGCGCACTTGGATCCGACCCTCCGGCTCGCAGCGCACTTCGAGCACGCGGCCGGAGCAACCGGGCAGGTCGAGTTCGAGGTCGCAGGCGGAGCGCGACGCGCCGACCCAGAAGCGATCCTTGTCGATGGTCGCCTCGCGGCGGCCGCGGCGGTCGGTGAGTTCGAGGTGCACGGACATGGTGTCGGATTATCGTCAGGACTGGGCAGTTCGGTCCAGGTGCGGCGGAGTTCCGACGACGGCGCGGTGGGAACGCAGCTTCCGGGCTCCGGCGAGGTCCAGTAGAGTCCGCCCCTGATGTCGGCCGGTCCAGAGCCTGTTTGGCGAGTCTCCGCCGCGGACCCCGCGCTCCCTGGCCGCCGGCTCCTGTCCTTCTCGCCGGACCGCACCCTCTGGCTTTGTCGGGAAGGCGACGATCTGGAGGTGGTCCACAAGGTCTACGAACGCGGCGACGCGCGCGACGCGGAGCGCGAGTTTGCCGCGGGCCGCCGCCTCGCGGGACCGGGCTTTGCCCGCTACCTGCGAGTCGACGTGGAGCCGGAGACGCAGCGCCCGTGCGTGGTTCTGCACGCGGAGCGCGGCGTCGACCTCGAGCGCCTCGTCCGCCGGCATGGGCCGCTGCCGAGCGCCCAGGTCGCCGCGTGCGGTGTCGCGATCGCCGCGATCCTCACCCGCGTGCATGCGGTGGGCGTGCACGGCGACGTCAAGCCAGGCAACCTGCTGGTGGACGCGCCCGAGCGCACGCCCACCGTCGTTCTTCTCGACGCGGAACACGCGAGCCTCGGCGGGATGCGTGTCGAGCGCACCGGCTTCTCGGGCGGGAGTCACGGCTGGTCACCCGCGGAGGCGTACCGCGGCGCACCGGCGACGGCGGCGTTCGATGTCTTCGGCCTCGGCGCGAGCCTCTGGTACGCGGCGACCGGGTCCGTGCCCTTCCCGCGCTCCGCGCGCGATGCCACGCCGCCAGACGCGCCGTCGAGGAGCTCGATCGATCTCTTGCCGGGTGCGCTCCGCGATGTCCTGCACGCCTGCCTCGATGCCGATCCGCGCGCGCGCCCCACCCTCGCCGAAGTCGCCGCGACCTTGACGCAACTGCAATCGGCGTCGCCGCTACGCGAGCCTCTCGACGCCATCCACTTCCACGCCATCGCGGGCGAGTTCGACACCGCGCGCGCACGCCTCGACACACTGGACCTCGCCCACGCAACCGACGACGACCGGCGGCGCGCCACGGCGCTCGCATCGTTCGTGCGTCGCCAGCGTCGCACGCTGAGCCGACGCAGCCTGCCGCACACGGCCGGCACCCTCGACCTCGCGACGCTCCCTCGCTCCGCCGCGGCGGCGGTCGCATGGCTGCGCCGCCTGCCGAGCAGCCCGCACCTGCGCGAGGTGATCGCAACCCTGCGCGCCCGCCTCGCCGTCGAACTCGACACCCTGCCGGCGCTCCTCGCCGAAGCCAAACGCAGCGCGCGCTTCGCCGACGCCACCCGTCTGCTGGACCAGGCCGCCGCGGCGATCGTCATGCTCGAGCCGGTGGGCGGCCCACGCCCGGAGCTGGCAGCGGGCGCCGCGCCGACGCCGTGGCAGCGCTCACCGCTCCGGTTGCTGGCCCTGAGCCGCGACGACCTGCAAGCCGCGGCACGAGAGCACGCTGCGGTCGTCACCGACCTCGACCTCGCTGCCGCGGGGCTCGACCTCGGGGATGCCGCGCGCGCCATCGAACACGCGGCAACCGTGTACAGCGGGGCCAGCGAGGTGGTCGCGGGACTCAAGGACCGCGTGCATCGGCTCACGTTCTACGTCGAGCGGTTGGCGCAGCCGGAAGACACCGTGCGCCAGCTCGGTGACGAGCTGGCCGCGGTCGGCCTGCCCGCCGACGTGAGCGAGCTGGCCCGGCTCCTGCAGCACTGCCGCGCCCAGACCGTGGGTGGCCCACCGGCACGCGGCGTGATCGGCTTGCGCGCGCTCGCCCGCACGCTCGAAGAACTGGCCGACGAGATCCCTTCGACACGCCCCGCGACCGACGCCAGCCTCGCGGTCGTCCGCGCGGCGATGACCGGTCTGTCGGAGCACGCCTGGCTGAGCCTCGACGACGCACGAAAGAAGCTCGCCTCCGTGCCGATCCCGATCCGGCCGCTGCAGAACCTGATCGCCCGCCTGGACCACCTGCGCCTGATCGATGCGCTCATCGACTCCGCGCACGGCACGCGCGGCGAACTCCTCGACGAGATCGAGCGCCTGCGCATGGACCTCGACCGCGCCCGCGCCGCCCGCGATCGCCTCGCGAGCGGCGCGCGCGAGGCGATGGAGCGCGGGCATCTCACCACTGCGCTCTACGAGATGGAGCGCGCCGTCGACCGCTACGCCGACGCGCCGGCGGACGAACTGGAGGCCGCCCGCCGCAAGAAGCGCGACGTGGAGACGGCGCAGCGCGACAACCATCGCCTGGCCACGCGCTATGCGGAACTGGAGGACGATGCCACGAGTCGCGCCGAGGACCGCCTCGCCGTGCTCGACGAGCGCCTGCGCATCCTGCGCTTCCTCGCCGACAGCGTCGCGCGCGAGCGGGCGTCGGCGTACGCGCAGGACGTGCTCGACGTGGAAGTGCGCATCGCACAGGAACAAGCCGCGGAGGCCGAGCGCGACCTCGATGCAACCACCGACCCGCGGGCCCGCGTCGAGCTGGCGCGCCGAACCCTGCGCACGCTGACCGAGTTCGCTGCGGCTCGCGCCGGCGACGTCGAACGCCTCGGTCGCGTGCAACGCGCGGTCGAACACTGGGCCAGCCTGTGCGCGCGCACGGAGGCCGAGGTGGCGCGGGTCGATGCCGCCGCCGCCGAGGCCCGTCGTCACCGCACGCGATCCCGCCTGGCGCGGGCGGCCGTCGCGATCCTGGTGATCGCGCTGGGCGTGGCGTTGTTCTTCCTCCTGCAGCGCGGGGACGGCCGGTAGGAGTCTCTGCCGCGGGGAGCTGCGATCTCGGCCCAATCCCAAGAGTCAGAATCGCGCCGGTGCATGCACCCGGTTTCCGCGGTCGAAGGGAAAGCACGTCGGCATCGGCGGGGTTCTGGAACCGATGGCTGCGGCAGTTGTGACCGCAGCGACCCGGCGCGCGACAGCGGCCGGTCTGGCTGCTGTCGGGCGTCGGGACGACCCGCGAGGTGTGCACATGAACCTGAACCGAACGATCACCTCCTGCCTCCTGGCCACCCTTGCCGCCCCCGGCCTGCGGGCGGCCCCGGATGACCCGATCCGCCTGAGCCTCGACCCGACCACACAGATGCTGCGCGTCGAGGTCGGCATGCCGGGCGCCGTCGCGCTCGCCATCGGGCCGCAGTCGCTGCCGCCGATCCCGATCGCCGGCATCTTCCTCGACGTCGTCCCGCACCACGTCGTCCCGCTAGGGGTGTTCGAGGGCGGCAGTATCGCACAGCTCTTCGTGCCCCGCGCGCTCAGCGGACTGAGCGCCGAGGCAGTGCTGCTCGATCCACTGAAGGGCGAACTGCACGACTCCAACGTCGTCGCGCTCGAGAACGTCTTCGCCGACATGATCGACGCGACCTTCCGCGCCGAGCTGGTATCGACCGATGGCATCCCGCCGGAGTTCACCGTGGGCGCGCGCTTCACGGCGCCGACCAACGGCTACGAGTTCCTGGTGGACGGCCATGAGCTCGACGGCCGGACCACGCGCGTCTGGCTGCACGTCGTCATGCCCGCCGAGCACGAGATCGTGCTGCCGGTCCTCACCAACTACAGCGCCAGCGTCGAGCTGGGCACCGACCCCGGCGAGGTCGTCGAGGTCCACGTGCGGCGCACCGTGCGCGGCGCGGTCGGCCCCGACGTCTACAAGCGGATGGCGATGCTGCTGGTGGAGGGCGGGGGCAAGTAGCCCTCGCCGGTGACCGGCAGCCGGTGGCGGCGCAGCCGACCCTGCACGGCGGCGGCGCCGAGGAGTTGGCGCGCCGACGCATCGAGGCCGTCCTGCTCGCCGGTGTCTTCGACGGTGCGTTCCTCGACGAGCTTGCCGACGCGGCACAGGAAGCAGAGCGGCGCGCATCCTTCGCGTAGAGCCCGGACACCGCGCGCACGAGGGTGTCGCGCACACCGCGCGCGGCGTCAGCGCCTGCTCACGCCAACCTGCGCGTCCAGCGTCATCGTCTCGCCGCCGCGCTTGATCTCGATCTTGATCTTGTCGCCCGACTTCGTCGTGCCGAGCGCCGCCATGTAGTCGTGTACGTCGCGCACGGCCAGCCCGCCGAACCTGGTGATCACGTCGCCCTCGCGCAGCCCGCACTTCTCGGCGGCGCCGCCAGGTCCCACCTCCGCGACGCGCAGGCCGGTGCCGTCGCCCTCGTAGTCCGGCATGAAGTTCATGCCCGGCGAGCCGGCGTGCGGGTTGTCGGCGACCGGGTCGGCCTGGACCGGCGTATCGGGCGCCGCGGCACCGACGCCGACGTGCGGGTTCGTCGGCGCGACGACCTTGGGTTCGACGTCGGGCTTGGGAGCGGGGGTGTCGGGAGCGCTGCAGGCTCCGAACAGGAGGGCGGCGAGGAGGGAGGCGGTGGCGACGGCGCGCATGCGCGTCACTGAACGCCCCGCTCTCCCCGATTGCAAGGCATCGGGCAGACCGCACGCCGTGCCAGCCTGTTGCCCGCGTTCCGCCAAGCGACCATGCTTGGCGCGCGCATGAAGCTCGCCACCTGGAACGTCAACTCGGTCCGCGCCCGCCTGTCCCGGGTGCTCGACTGGCTCGATCGGGCCAGCCCCGACATCGCGTGCCTGCAGGAGACCAAGGTGGCCGACCATCAGTTCCCGCGCGAGCCGCTCGAAGACGCGGGCTACAACCTCGAGGTCTTCGGCCAGCCCACCTACAACGGCGTGGCGATCCTCAGCAAGCAGCCGATCGAAGACGTGGTGAAGGGCCTGCCCGACGACGACGCCGACGCGGAGCGTCGGGTCATCGCGGGCATCGTCGAAGACCTGATCGTGGTGTGCGTGTACGCGCCCAACGGCACTGCCGTTGGTCACGAGAAGTTCGCGGCCAAGCTGGCGTGGTTCGACCGCCTGCGCGCCTTCCTCGCCGATCGCTACCCGCAGGGCGAGCGGCTCGTCGTGTGCGGCGACTTCAACGTCACCTTCGACGACCGCGACGTGTTCGACCCGGTCGGCCTGCGCGAGCACCTGCACTGCTCGAGCGAGGAACGCGCGGCCCTTGCGGATCTCATGGGCTACGGCCTGCACGACGCGTTCCGCCGCTTCCACGAGGAGGCTGGCCACTTCACCTGGTGGGACTACCGCGGCGGCGGCTTCCAGCGCGACCAGGGCCTCCGCATCGACCACATGCTCATGACGCCGGCCGCGCTCGACACCTGCAGCGGCGTCGCCATCGATCGCGACCAGCGCGAGGGCAAGACCCCCAGCGACCACGTGCCCGTGATCGCGACGCTGCGGCGCTGATCCGCGGTCACGGCTTGATCGCGACCGAGCCCTTCACGACGCTGCCGTCTGCCTCGATCTCGAGCCAGAACCGGCTGCCCGCAGCCAGCGGCGACGGTACCTCCGGATGACCGTGCATGCGCGTGTCGGTCTCCTTGGCGAAGCGCACCTTCATCGAGCCCTTGCCGGACTCCTCGCCGATCCAGCCGCGCACGGTGCCGGGCAACGGCTTGCCGGCGGGGAAGTCGAGGTCGAAGTCGGCTTCCTTGCCGGCCGGGACCCCGCCCAGTTGGAACACACTGATCGTGTGCGGGCCGATGACGACACCGCCGAGTGCCTGGCGCTCGCCGTGTTCGCGTTCGTGCCCGGTGGCGGCACCGCCGGAGTCGACGGGCTTGTTGACAGACGTGGTCTCGCCACTGCAAGCAGCGAGAACGAGAGCGGCGAAGCACGATGCGATCAGGGTGGTCTTCATGGGGACTGGATCGGGGTCGAAGACAGGGTCGGACTTCCGGCGTGCGCGTTGCGGAACATCAGGAAGAAGCCCGCCGGCACGACGAGGAGATTGAGGAAGGTAGACGACAGGAGGCCGCCGAGCACGACGACCGACAGCGGCGCGAGGATCTCGCTGCCGGGCTCGCCGGCGGCGAGGGCCAGGGGCACGAGCCCGAGTGCGGCGGCCAGCGCCGTCATCAGGATCGGCGCGAGGCGTTCGAGCGAGCCGCGCATCACGGCCTCCGTGAACACCACGCCCTCGCGCAGCAGATCGAAATAATGGCGCACGAGCAGGATGCCGTTGCGCACCGCGACCCCGAACAAGGTGATGAAGCCGACCATGCTGGCGATCGAGATCACCGGCGCCTCGTAGCGGTGCCCGCCCAGGCCAAAGAGCGCGAGCGTGTTGCCGATCAGCGCGGGCGACTCGGTGAGGTAGATGGCGAGGAAGCCCCCGATCAACGACAGTGGCAGGTTCACCATCACCAGCACCGCCGCGCGCAGCGAGCCCAGCGCGCCGTGGATCAGCATCAGCATCACGAGGATCACGAGGCCGCCCATGAGGAGGATCGTGCGGCTCGCCGACTGCTGCGCCTCGAACTGCCCACCGAAGACCACCGTGCACCCAGCGCGAGTCACGATCGGCTCGACCCGCTGGCGCACCTCTTCCACGAGCTGGCCGAGGTTGTGCCCCTCCGCCACGTTGCAGGAGACCACCGCCTTGCGGCGCGCGCTCTCGCGCGCGATCAGGTTCGACGTCCGTTCGCGACCGATGTCGGCGACGTCGCGCAGCCGGACCTG
Source organism: uncultured candidatus Brocadiaceae bacterium (assembly GCA_964418595.1). Classification (GTDB taxonomy): domain Bacteria; phylum Planctomycetota; class UBA1135; order UBA1135; family UBA2386; genus CAYQMF01. The sequence continues at coordinate 46,279 of CAYQMF010000032.1, read as the reverse complement.
CGCGCCGCCGGCGCCGCGCAGGACGAGGTTGCCGACGTCGTCCACACGCGCACGTTCGTCCGGGTGCAGGCGCACGGTGATCGCGTACCGACGCACGCCCTCGCTCACCTCGGCGACCGTCTCCCCCATCAGCGCGTCCTTGACCTGCTCCGCCGCGGCCGCCGGACTGAGCCCGACCGCGGCGAGGTCCTGCGGCCGGTAGCGCACCGGCAACGAAGTGATCATCACCTCGCGGTTGGCGGCGACGTCGCGGGTGCCCGGCAGCGCGTGCAGCACGGCCTCGATCTCCTTCGCCAGCCGCCGCAGCACGGAGAGGTCGTCGCCCTGCACGACGATCGCGATCGCCGCGGGTGTGCCGGAGAGGACGTGCGACAGGCGATGCTCGATCGGCTGGCCGACGCTCGTGGTGATACCCGGGACGCCGGCCAGCACACCGTCGATCGCACGCCGCACCGCGAGCTTGTCGTGGCCGGGCAGGACCGATACCTCGATCTCGGAGCTGCTCACCGGCTCGGCGTGCTCGTCGCGCTCCGCGCGTCCGGTGCGGCGCACGACCGCGCGCACGCCCGGGATCGCCTGCAACTGCACATCGACGCCGCGGGCCAGCCGGTCGCTCTCCGCGAGCGACGTGCCCGGCGGCGCCATCAAGAACACGGTGAAGGTCCCCTCGTTGAACTCCGGCAGGAAGCTCGTGCCGTAGGTCGACGCGAGGCCGAGGCTGCCGATGGTCATGAGCGCGGCCCCGGCGAGCACGGTCTTGGCACGTCCGGTCGCCCAGCGCAGCGACGGTTCGTACCAGCGCTTCAGCCAGCGCACGACCACGCCTTCGCCGTGCCGGCCACGCGCACCCACTCTGGCCAGCAGGCAGCGACACAGCGCCGGCGTGACGGTGAGCGCCACGAGCAGCGACGCCAGCGTCGAGACGATGTAGGCGATCCCCAACGGCCGGAAGAACCGTCCTTCCAGCCCTTGCAGGAAGAGCAACGGCACGAACACCATCACGATGATCACCGTCGCGAACACCATCGGTTGCCGGATCTCGTTGCTCGCGGAGAACACGACGTCGGCGGCACGGGCCCGCTCGGCCGGAGGCCTGAGCGCGTTCTCGCGCAGCCGCCGGAACACGTTCTCGACGTCGATGATCGCGTCGTCGACCAGTCCACCGATCGCCACCGCGAGCCCGCCGAGCGTCATCACGTTGATCGAGAGGCCGAAGGCCCACAGCACGAGCAGGCCCGCGCCGAGACTCAACGGCAGCGCGGCGAGGGTGATGAACGTGGTGCGCACGTCGAGCAGGAACAGCACCAGGATCACGAACACGAAGATCGCCGCGTCGCGCAGGACCTTCACGAGGTTGTGCACCGACAGCCGGATGAAGTCCGCCTGCCGCATCACGTGGCGGTTGAGCACGAGACCCGACGGCATCGCCTGGCCGAGCTGGTCGAGCCTGGCGTCGATCGCGTCGGTCAACTGCAGCGTGTTGGTCCCCGGCGACTTCTGCACCGCGAGCACGACGGCGGGCTTGCCGCCCTCCGACGCCGTGCCGCGCCGCAGCGCGGCGCCGAACTCCACGTCGGCGACCTGACCGATGGTGATCGGGCTGCCGTCGCGGTAGCGCACGATGGTGCCCGCGATGTCGGCGACGGAACGTACGCGCCCGGTCTGCCGCACCGGCAGTTCCAGGCCGTCGACGTCTTGCAGGTAGCCCGCACCCGCGGTGCTGTGCGCCGTGCGCGCAGCCGCGACCACGTCTTCCATCGTGAGGTCAAAGAGCTGCAGTTGCTCCTGGCGCACGTGGATCTGGTACTCCGGCAGCTCACCGCCGAGCGCCACGACCTGCGCCACGCCGGGGACCGCCAGCAGGAGGTTGCGCAGCTCGAACTCGGCGTAGGCGCGCACCTCCATCGCGGTCTGCGTGCCCGCGGGCGACGACAGCGACAGGAGCATGATCTCGCCGGTGATCGAAGTGATCGGGGTGATCTCGGCGTGGGCGTTCGCCGGCAGCACGCCCTGGACGCTCGCGAGCTTCTCGGCGACCAGCGTGCGGGCGCGATAGATGTCCTCGCCCCACTCGAACTCGACCCACACGATCGACAACCCGATCGCGCTCGAGCTGCGCACGCGCCGCAGGCCGGGCAGGCCGTTGACCGCGTTCTCGAGCGGAAAGGTCACGTTCTGCTCCACCTCGTCGGCGGCGAGGCCCGGAGCCTCCGTGAGCACCACCACCGTCGGCGCGTTCAGCTCCGGGAACACGTCGACGGGCATCCGCGGCACCTGATGGACGGCGAGCGCCAGGACCACCGCGGCGAGCAGCAGCACCAGCACCGGCTGCCGCAACGAGAAGACGATGAGGGAGCGGAACATCGCGCGCCTACTTGTGGTCGTCGGCGTGGAAGGTGCCGTCGGCGTGGAAGTGGCCACCCTTGGTGACCGTGCCCGAACTCGCGAGCATCAGCTCGTAGGCCCCGGCCAGCACGACGCTGTCGCCGTCCTTGACGCCGCTCTTGAGCTCGATCCAGCGCCCGTCGTCGCGGCCGAGATCGGCTTCGAGGCGGATGACCTTGTCGGGGTCGGCCGGGTCGCGCCGGAAGACCACGCGGTCGAGGCCGTCCTGCATCACCGCCGACAACGGCACCGCGAGTTCGGGCTCGCCGCCACCGTCGGTCTCGACCTCGAGGAAGCCGGCCACGCCCGGGCGTGCCCAGGCCAGCGCGCGGTCAGGTTGCAGGAAGAGGTCGAGCGTGCGCTGCGCGGGGTCGGCCTCGACGCCGAGCATCAGCGCACCGACGACTCGGTCGGTGTCCGCGGTCGTGAGCTCCGGGCGCACGACGACGGCGGGCTGTCCTGACTGCAGCCGCGCGAGATCGCCCTGCAGCGCGCGGGCCCGGAAGCGGACCTTGCGCAGATCGGTGACCGTGACGACGACGTCGCCCGCGTCGACCCACACGCCGGTCGCGACCGGCAACCGGTCGGCGACGCCTCCGGTGATCGCCCGCACCTCGAGCGTGGTCATCGCGCGCCACGCGGGCAGCGAACGGCCGGCGACCTCGACGCTGGCGCGCAGTTCGTCGGGCGCGCGCGACACCAGGGTCGCGGCGGCATGCAGGAGAAGATCGAAGCGATCGCGCCCGGCCGCGAGGTTGGCCTGCAGCTCCGCGAGCATCGCCTCCGTCTCCGCGTGCTTCTCCGTGCCTTCCGCGAGATTGGCGCGCACCTGCGCGACCTGCACCCGGGCGCTGGCGATCTCCTGCGTCTGCCCGCCCACGCTCTGGCGGGTCTCCTCGAGCACCGCGATGTTCGCCTCCATCACCGCGATCGCCTCGCGCAGGCTCTCCTCGTGCACCTGCAGCGCGGCGAGCAGCGGCCGCAGGGCCTCGATCCTGGCCTCGCCGACCTGCACGGTGGTGGCGACCTCGCCGAGCTCACGCTGCATCCGTTGCCAGTCGGGCGAGTCGATGCGGTAGAGCACGTCGCCCGCCGCCACCACCTGCAAGGGCTGCACGCGCACCTCGACGCGACCGGCGATCGGCGTGCGGTGCTCGTGCCGGCCGGCCGGCAGGAGTTCGAAGTGTCCCGGCAGTCGGAGCGTGCGCGCCACGCGGCGGCGTTCCACCGCCACAAACTCGATGCCGAGATTGCGGCGTACGGCTTCCGGCACGGCGATGCGGTTGTTCGGGAGGGGCGGCTCGGGGTCCGGCGCCGGCGGGGCCGGCTTCTGGCACGAAACGAGCAGGCCGAGGATCAGGCCGTGGATCAAGAAGGAAGGACGGATCAGCTTCATCGCGACACCTCGCCGGCATCACCGACCGAGAGGGTCGGCCAGAACAGGGAGTTGATCTGCACGGTGGCCTCGGCCTCCGCCAGCGCCGCGTCGACCGCGGCGGTCTTGGCCTGATGGCCACGCAGGTGCGAGTCGAGCACGAGGATGGCATCGAGCTGACCCAACTCGGCGAGCCGCCGGGCGTCGGCGATCTGCTGCGCGGCGAGCGGCACGAGCTGCGCATCCACCAGGGCGCGCTGCGCCGCCGCCGCCTGCGCCGCCACCTCGGCGCGGGCGAGATCCTGAAGGACGTGTTCCACCTCCGTGCGCACGACCTGTGCCGCCAGGTCGCGCTGCGCGCGCGCCTGCTCGATCTCGCGCGCGTTGGCATTCCACAGCGGCAGCGGCAGCGTGAATCCCAGGGTCACGCGCGGCTGGGCGTCTTCTTCCGAGAAGCCCGGCAGGAGCGTCAGCTCCGGCCACTGCTTGCGGATGGCGAGCGCAAGCGCGCGCTCGGCCACCGCGTGTTCGCGCTGGCGCACGGCGACGCGCGGTCCCGCGAGAACGCGCGCGGCGCGGACGTCTGCGGCCGGGGCGCGCGCATCGGCGACGAGCGTGGGGACGAGACGCAGCGTCGCCGCCGGCGGCAGCCCCATCGCCCGCCGCACTTCGATCTCCGCCGCGGCGACCTCGGCCTCGACGCGCAACAGTTCGACCTCGCGGGTCACTCGCTCCAGCGTGAACGTGCGCGCCGCGACCTTGGTGATCAGCTCTGCGGCCGCGAGGCGGGTTGCGATCGCCTCGAGCGCGGTCAGCTCGATGCCCAGTTCGCGCAGCAGGTCGACGCGGACGCGAGCCGCGCTCCAGCGCACCCACCGCGCGTCGAGACCATCGAGCGCGTGCGCCTCGGCGAGCCGCGCCTCGAGCAGCGCCTGCGCGTGCGCGCTGTCGGCGAGGTCTTTCTCGAGGCCCAAGCGCCCGGTGATCGGCAGGGTCAGCGCGAGCGCACCGCCGGCGATCCAGGGATGCGCGACGGACTCGAGGATCCGCGCGAAGTCGCCGTTCAGCGCCGGATCCGGCCACAGACCCGCGTGCGCTGCGCCGGCCGCGGCGACGCCGGCGCGCAGCCGCGCCTGGTGCAGCTCCGGGTCGAGGAAGAGCGTGAGCAGTCGCGCCTCGTCGAGCCCGCATCCGTCGCTGGGGTCGAACTTCGCGTCGCCGGCCCGGTGCAATCTCGCCGCGAACGCGGCGACGGCGACCGGGTCGGGCACGCGCGCCGCGAACTCACGCGCGTGCGCCTCGACGTCGACGGGAGCCGGAGCGTAGGTCTGGCACGCGGCAACGAGTGCGAAGAGGAGGACGGCGAATCGGCGTTCGGTCATCGGGACGGCAGCGAAGGACAACGGTCGACGGAACGGACGCGTGGCGTCCGACGTGCTGACCGTCGCGCTAGAGCCGCAGGACCGTGCTCTTGCGCAGCACGGTGCGTCGATCGACGCGCGGGGGTCCCGTGGTCGGCGGACCCTCGGCGGGAGTCGGCCAGCTCGAAGCGGCGAGACGCGCTACGTCGTCGAGCAACGCCGCCGGCGTCGCCTCGAGATCCGCGGCAGCGGCCTTCGGCATCGGCGCCGTGTCGAGGGCGAGCGAAAGGTCCGTGCATCCGCCATCCGGGCAACCGGCGAGGTCGCGATCGTCACTCGGGTCTGCGTCGTCGTCGCCCGCGTGATCGTGCGCGCAGCACGTGCCCGAGCCGTGCACCAGTTCAACATGCGCGTCGCCGTGCGCGTCGACGCACAGCACGAACAGGCGCGGCAGCCCGAGACTCAGGATCAGCACCGCGACCCAGGCGAGGACCTGGGCGAGGAGGCGTGGTCTCGAGGTTCGGCGGGGACTCGTCACTCTGCTCGTGTGGATCGACGTCGGGGGCGTGACCGCCTGAGGGGAATACGGACCGACGGCGCGGGGGTCAAGGCGGGAGCAGGGTTGGGGGCGCGGGTGCTACCGCGGCTCGACCCGCCGCGCGCGCAGGACCCCGCGCTCGACCGGCACGAGGTCGAACGTGTCGGCGTACGCGCGCGCGAGCACCGGCCCGGTCTCCGGATGCGGCCCGATCGGGGCCTTCAGGTACTCGAACACGCCCTCCGTGAGGAAGACGCGCACGCCCGCGGCCTTCTGCGTGCGGACCCAGCTCTCGAGCATGCGCATCGCCACCGGGATCGCCTCCGGCGGCAGGCCGGCGTCGTCGATGGGGTCCTTCCACTTGAGCTCGGGTGCGTGGATGAAGAACGCGTCGAACTCGCGCAGCGCCCCGGCGAAGAAGATCGACGGCGCCTCGCGCTCGAGCTCGCGCGCGGCAGTCGCGAAGGCCCGGCTGAACTCCGAGTCCTCGTGGACCGCGACCCACCGCACGCCAAGGCCGAGCCCGACGACCGCCGCAGCGACACAAAGCCAGGGCCGCAACGCGCGCACGCTCAGCAGCGCGGCCGGCCACACCAGCGGCAGGACGTACGCGCCGTTCTCGGACACGCTCCCGAGCAGCATCATGGTCGCGCCCAGGTAGCCGACGAGGCCGACGCCGAGCCCGATCGTCTCATTGCGAGCGCGCCGCCATGCGAACCACGGCAGCAACGCGAGCGGCGCGAACGGCGCGATCCAGTCGCACCACAGCAGCGACGGGATCGCGTCGAGCGGCAGACCGTGCTGCGCGAACGTCGTCAGGATGAAGGTGAGTGCCGCGCCACCGTGCACGGGCACGCCGAGTGCGCGCAGAGCACTCGGCAAGAGGAGCGCCGTGGCCGCATGCGCAGCGCACACGATCGCGACCGGGAGCACGGGCCGCTGCGCGTCGCGGAACGCCAACGGCAGGAACGCCAACGGCAACAGATGCCCGGTGGCGTGCGCGCCCACGGCGAGGCCCGTGGCGACCCCGAAGACCACGGCCGTGCGCCAGCCTGGGCGTGCGGCGAAGCGCGCGGCCGACCACGCCGCGACGCCCGCGAACGCTAGGAACAAGCCGTGCAGTTCGACGACGGAGGCGAAGAACACGACGCCGGGGGTCGTGGCGACCAGCGCCGCGACCAGCAGCGCGCCGCCGCGCGACAGCCCCAGGGAGAGGCTCGCGCGGTGGAACAGCGCCACGCCGACTGCGCAGCCGGCCTGCGAGACGAACAGTGCGCACTGGTACAGGCTGAACGTTGCCCCGCCGAGCGCGTGCGCGCCGCGCAACGCGGGCAGGTAGAAGAAGTGGTTGGGGTGCGCGGGCAGCCCGCTCAGCAGCAGCTTCAGGGCGTGTCGCCCGTCCGACCGGTAGAAGGTCTCCTGCCCGAGCGCGAGGTACAGGAGCAGGCAGGCGACGAAGACTGCGAACGTATCGAGCGCGCGCAGCGGCGAGGGAGACGACGACACTCGGTCGCAGTGTACGGCGGGCCTTGGTTCTTGGCCCCTTGTCGCCTCGATCCGCTGCCTCGATGATCCCCCGGCCTCCCCGCGCTCCTCGGTCCTCCTCGACGGTCGCCACGCGACCGGAACGTCTGATGATCCGCTCCCAACTCGCTCTCGCGGTCTGCGCCGCGGTCTCGTGCCTCTCGCCGATCCCTGCCCAGGAGCCCGCCCCACCGGACGGCGTGGGGATCCACGCGCCCGGCGATCGGGCCGGCAACCTCCGCTACGTCGTCACCTTCTCGACCCGGCCCTTCGACGTCTCGGCGTTCCGCGCGGCGGTGCTGGCCAAGCGCTCGGCCGCCGAGGTCGACGCGATCGTCGCCCACCTCGAGCGACGGGCGCGCGCGCACCACGCGGGCTTCGCCGCCGCCGTCGAGGCCGCGGGCGGGCTCGTGCACGCGCACTGGTGGCTGATCGACGGGCTCGCCTTCGAGGCGCCGCCCGCGGCGATCGCCGGGTTGCGCGCGCTGCCGAACATCGCGGCGATCGACGGCGATCACACCACGATGCCGTGCATCCTCACCGCCACCAACGCGGCGAACCACAATTCCGACGCAGTCAACGCCGCTGGCAACCGCGGCGCCAACGTGACGGTGGCGATCATGGACACCGGCCTCGACTCGCTGTCGGGCAGCACCGGCAAGCCGCACCCGACCTTCTTCGTGAACGGCGACGTCAACAACACGACCGGTGGCGGCATCTTCGGCAGCCGCATGCTCGCCAACGTGCAGATGGGCGCGTGGCCGGCCGACAACACGCACTCGCACGGCACCGGCGTCGCCGGCATCGCGGCGGGAGCCAAGTGGTTCAACAACGCGGCCTACGACGACGGCCACGCGCCGCTGGCCAAGGTGGTCGGCTACTCCATCGCCAACAACTCCGGCGGCTCGGCGCTCGAGTCGGTGATGGCGGGCACCTGGCAGCAGATGGCCGCCGACCGGGTCCGCTACAACATCGTCGCGGCGAACAACAGCTACACCGGTTACTCGAACAGCGTGCTGAACGTGATCCAACAGATGCTCGACGCCGCGGTCTACAACGCCGACTTGCTGGCGGTCGTCGCCGCCGGCAACGGGGGCACGATCAACACCTACAGCCAGCCCGCCGCCAACGGCCTCGCAGTCGCCGCCACCAACGCCACCGTGCGCACGATCGCCGGCTTCTCCGGCCGCGGCCCCCTGTCGACGCCGGACTCGCAGCAGTTCTGGCCCGACATCTCCGCCAACGGGGTGAACACTGTCATGCCGATGGTCGACAACCCGTCGGCCTCCTACAACGCATCCGGCACGTCGATGGCCTCGCCCCAGGTGTGCGGCGCGGCAGCGCTGGTGCGCAACGCCAACCAGGATCTCAACGCGCAGGAGACGAAGGCCATCCTGCTGGCGACGGCGGAAAGCATCGCCGCTCAGAACGGTGCGCTCACGCGACAGGCCTACGGGCAGGGCTACCTGCGCGACGACCGAGCGGTGGCGCTGGCCGGCACCGCGGGCGCGGCGTTCACGCGCACCCTCGCCTCGACGACCACGCCGAACACGCACTCGATCGGCGTGACCGCGAGCCAGAGCTACCGCGTGGTGCTGTGCTGGCCGCGCCGGCTCGCGGCGAGCAACAGCAGCGCCTGGAGCGACCTGCGCCTGCGCGTGCTGAACGGCGCGACGCAGGTCGCGCTCTCCGACGACGCCCGCATGCTGTACGAGGCGGTGACCTTCACCGCGACGTCGACCGGCGTGTACACCGTCGAGGTCTCGGCGAGCCAGCTCGAGGGCGGCGCGCCGATCGAGTACTCGATCGCGCACACCGCGTCGCCGCTCGGTTACACGCCCGGCAGCTTCGCGACCTTCGGCACGGCCTGCGCCGGCACCGCAGGCGTGCCCGCCATGGGTTCGCGCGGGGCGCCCACCATCGGCGCGTACTGGGGCGTGACCGTCACCGGTGCGCGTGCCACCACGGCCGCGATCCTCGCGGTGGGCGCGTCGAACACGACCTGGGGTTCGTTGACCCTGCCCGCACCGATCGTCGGCACGCCGTGCTGGTTCAACGTGTCGCACGACATCGTGGTGATCAGCGGCACCGACGCGGCCGGCGCCGGGGCGATCCACATGCGCCTGCCGGCGACGACGGCCTGGATCGGACTCACCGCCCACTTCCAGTGGTTCGTGCTCGACATCGGCGCCAACGCGCTCGACCTCGTGTCGACCCGCGGCGGCACCGCGATCGTCGGCGGGCAGCAGTAGGCGCGTCAGCGTGTCGAGCCGTCCGGTCGCCGCCGTCGTCGCCGCCCTGGTCGGCCTGACGCTGTGGGCGTCGCGACCAGAGGCCGACCCTGTCGCGCCGGCGCACCTCGAACCGCTGGCGGCGGTGGCGAGTTCGGACGCAACGTTGCTCACCAGCGCGGCTCCGCCCGCGACCAGCGTCGACCTCGACCTGGAAGCCCCGCAGCTTCGCCGGCGTGATCGACTGGCGCGCGCGAACACACGCACGCCGATGCGCGTGGCGCCGGTCGCGCACGGCATCCGTTGCCCGGATGGAACTTTCCTGCCACTCCTCAACGGCGTCGCGTCGGCGCCAGCGATCATCCGCGAGCCGGAGCGCGGACCCCTGCCAGCGGTGGTCGCGGTGCTGGTCGATGCCGACGGCTTCGAGTGGTACGAGCACGCCGACGCCTCGGTCACCACCTCGCGCCCACAACGGGTGACCGACCAGCACGGCGTGTCGTCCATCCAGACCGTGACGCTCCACGTCACCCACAACCAGAACGGCGCGCGCGCCGCCGTCCCCGAGCCCACTTCACACCCCGCACTCTCCCGATGAAGCTCCTCGTCTTGCCCTCGCTCCTCGTCGTCACCAGCGGCGCGTGCCTCACCGCTCAGGCGCGCAATCCCGTCTACCGCGCGAACCGGGCCTTCTACACCTCCATGTGGACCACGAACCCGCCGGAGTACACCACCACGGGTCAGAGCGTGGCCGCGGGCACGATGCACTGGCGTGCGTTCCTGGATCAGGCGAACCAACGGCAGGAGCCGCGCCGCATCAACGGCATCGGCACGTGGTGGCAGCCATCGAACCTCACCGGCAGCTTCCCGCAGACCATCCCCACGCCGGAGTTCCGGATCTACCCGACGACGACCGACACGGCCGGCCTCGTGATCCCCGACGTGACGGTCGCCCCCCTCTACACCGTGGCCCCCACACCGCTGCCGGTGACCGCGGGCAGCGCATTCATGTCGGTCACCGTCTCGCTCGGCCAGGCCACCTCGCTCAACGTCGGCAGCTTCGCCGTGTGCGGCGTGTACCCGCAGGGCGCCAGCGCGGCGGTCTCCGGGCACTTCGGCTTCCTGCCGTCTGCGTCCAACGAGGCCTACACGCTCGCGCAGTCGTACTTCGGGTTCGTCTACCCGGGCGGCCCGATCACGCACTTCGCGCGCGGCGGCGCGCGCAGCTCCATCTGGCTCACGGAGGAGCAGCCCACGCTCAACCTGCGCGCCAACTGGTCCGTGTCGGACGCTCAGCATCTGGCCGGCCACATGGCCACGGCGTTCGGCGACCAGTCCTACTTCGCCCCGGCCTCCGACGTGAACTGGCCCGGCTGGCTCGACTCACGCAACCCCGCACGGGTCGGGCTGACGGTGTTCTCGCAGGGGCGCGAGGGCGACATCCCCATCGTCCTGTTGAACTTCGGACCGCGCTTCCTCGGCGGAATCCCGTTCCTCGGCCAGATGTTCGAACTCGACCTCACGAGCCCGGTGCTCGTCGCGCTGGCGCAGCTCGCGCCGCCGATCCTCAACGGGCGCTCCGACGTCGACATCGCGCTGTTTGGGACGCCGCGCCCCGCGCTCATGGGCCAGTACTTCGGCTTCGAGGCCCTCATGCTCGATCCGTTCTCGTTCCAATTCTCCGGCACGACGCAGTCGACCTGGGTGCGGCTCTGACAGCATCAGGCACGCTCACCGTCACGGTGCTGGGCTCGGGCACGGCGGTGCCCGACTTCGAACGCTTTCCCGCTGGATACCTCGTGCAGGGACGCGGCGAGACGGTGCTGGTCGACTGCGGCCCGGGCGTGCTGCGCCGGCTCGCGCAGACGGGGGTCGGATTGCGAGACGTCAGCGGGGTGCTGCTCACGCACTTCCACACCGACCACTGCGCGGATGTCGCGGCGCTGCTCTTCGCGCTGCGCAACCCGACGTACCGGGGCCGGCCGCCGCTGCGCCTGTGGGCGGCGGAGGGGCTGCGCGCGTGGCTCGCGCACCTGACCGCGGCATGGCCTTGGCTCACAGCGCGTGGCGACGACTACACGCTCGAGGTGAAGGAGCTGGCCCCGGGCACACACCCGCTGGGCGGGCTCGAGGTCTCGGCGTTCCCGGTGAACCACACGGCGCAGAGCCTCGCGTACCGGTTCACGCCGACCGGTGGCGGGCCGGTGGTGACCTTCAGCGGCGACGCCGACGCGGGCGGGGAACTGGTCGCAGCGGCGCACGGTGCGGACCTGTTCGTGTGTGACGCGGCGTTCCCCGACGCGCTCTACACGCCCGGACACCTCACGCCGGGCCGTGCGGGCGCGATCGCGCAGGAAGCGGGCGTGCGCACCCTCTGCCTCACCCACTTCTATCCGGAGTGCGCGGGCCACGACCTGCGCGCGCAGGCGGCGGCGACGTTTTCGGGTGGGGTCGTGCTCGCGCACGATCTCCGGCGCTTCGAGCTCGCGTAGTCAGCGCCCGGCCGCCGGCAGCGGCAGGGTCACGCCGAGCTTCTTGAGTTCAGCCTCGCACAACTGCTGCGCTTCGCGAAGCGGTTGGAAGTCCAGGCGCGCGTTCATCTCGACGAGCATCGGTTGCGCCCACAGGTAGGCGCCGCGCGCGAGCAGGGCCCGGATCATCCAGAACCTCGACTCGTCGCGCTGACTCGCGTCGACGATGCGCAATCGACGCAGAGCCAGTTCGACCGCCAGATCGGGTTGGTTCAGGGCCAATGCGGTCTGCGTGAGACCCAGGAGCGTGAAGGAATCGAGCCCCGCGCGATTCGCTGCGTCGGCCAACAACAGCAGATCCTCGTCGAACTCCGGACCGGACGCGGTCTGACCAGCCCGCGTCGCGGCTTCCCGGCGGTCCACGGCCAGCGCGCACCACCCGGTGGCGATGCACCAATTCCACTGGTGCTCGCTGATCATCCGGCCGAGGATCGATCCGCGCTCCGTCGCGCGGCGCAGCGCACTCGTCCGCGTGGCAAGGTCCGCGCCTTCCTGGTGGGAGCGGAGCAGATCCCACAGCCCGTCGGGCCAGATCGCGTCGATCCGCGCCAGCGCCGCTTCGCTCGGCAGCCGTCGCGCGAACATCGCAGTGCCGATCGGGATCGCCGATCGCACCACCTCCGCCAGCTTGGGATGCACCGCCATGCTCGAGCCCGCCTTCTGCAGGACGGCAGCCATGCGCAGGAGAACGTCGAGGACTTCGCCACCGTCGGCCACGAGCGGCGATTCCCGCTCATGCCTGATGAGCGACTCACGCAGCCGTGCGACCCGACGGAACAGGTCAGCCGCGGCGCCCGCGCCCAGGTCGTCGAGCGTGTCGCACGCCCGATCGACGCGAACCTGGTCACCCTGTGCGAGGCCGACCATCGCCGACACGGACGGCGCGTAGAGGTCGTCCGGATACAGCGCGCGCACCCTGCCCGCCAGCGCATCCAGATCCTGCACGGTCCCCACCGTGACCAGGATCGGGAAGAGCTGCAGGGTCGCGAAGCGATGCGCAGGGTCGATGGCGAGCGCGGCTTCGAATTCCCTGCGCGCATCCACCAGATTGGCGGCGAGCAGGCCGCGGGCGTAGCAGGCATCGGCCGGTGCGAGCGCTCCGCTCGCGAGCGCCCGCTCGACGCGATCGAGTCCCTCGCGAGGATCCGCCACCCGGTTCACCAGGCGCTCCCCCGTGAGCAGGTCCAGGCTCGCCCGCTCGCGAAGAGCGAGTGGGCGCGCATCGAGCTCGACCAGGATCTCGCGGGCATCGTCGATCTCGCTCAATCCCTCGAGCGCAGTGAAGCGTCCGATGCCAATGGCAAACGCGTCGGTCGAACCGTTCTGCTCCGCCTGCTCGAACGCATCCAGGGCCGCCTTCCACTGCCCCCGCTGCAGCAGGCGCTGGGCGAGCTGCATGCTCGCCTCCGCCGTGCGTCGGCGCGCCTCCTGCAACGCCGCCTCCTTGTCCTTGGTCTCCGCGGCGAGCTTGCCGTTGGCCGCCACGAGTTCGGCGTTGGCCGCGTCCTTGGCGTTCTTCTCGGTCTCGATGTCGCGACGCGCCGCAGCCTGCACCACCGCGATTCCCGAGGGCGTGCCGACCGACGCCAGCGCGATGAACGCCACTCCCGCTGCCGCGAGCCGGTTGCGCTTCCCCCACCGCCACGCGCGGCCGAGCACGCCGATCGGCCGCGCGCGCACCGGCCGGAACTCGAGGAACGCGCGCAGGTCGGCGAGCAGCTCCGCACCCGACTGGTAGCGCCGCGCCGGATCCTTCTCGAGGCACGTCAGGCAGATGGTCTCGAGGTCGCGCGGCACCTGCGCGCCGACCTTGCGCAGCGACGGCGGCTCAGCGCCCTGGATGCGCCCGATGAGCTGCGGGCCGAATCCCCCGAACGGCAGCTCGAAGGTGAGCATCTCGTAGAGCGTCACGCCGAACGCCCACACGTCGGTGCGCGGGTCCGGCTCGCCGCCGTCGTGGGCGAGCTGCTCCGGCGCGAAGTACTCCGGTGTGCCGAGCAGTTGTCCCACGCGCGTGAGGCGTGTGCCGCTGGTCGCGCGCGCGAGCCCGAAGTCGAGCAGCATCGGCGTGCCGTCGCGGCGCACCATGACGTTCGCCGGCTTGAGATCGCGGTGCACGACCTCGCTGGCGTGCGCGTGCGCGAGTGCCTCGGCCAGCGCGGCGGCGAGCCGAGCCACGACCTCCGCGTGGCTGCGTCCGATCGCCGGCAGCACCGCCGCGTCGGGCGCGATCGCGTGCGCCCAGTCCTCACCGGTGCAGGCGGCAGCGTTCTTGCCAGCCGCGCGCAGCGTGGCGAGCACGCGGTCGAGACCCGCCCCGTCCACGAGATCCATGGCGAGGAAGGGCACGCCGTCCTGCTCACCCACCTGGTGGATCGCGACGATGTTCTCGTGGCGGAGGCCGGCGGCGATGCGTGCCTCGCGCAGGAACCGCGCGACGCGACCGGGTTCGGCGAGCAGTTCGGGCGGGAGGATCTTCACCGCGACGTCGCGGCCGAGGCCCGGGTCGTGGGCGCGATACACGACGCCCATGCCCCCGCGGCCCAGGCGGCCCACCACCTGCAGCGAACCGAACCGCTCGAAGGTGGTCTTGACCGAGCGCTGCCAGGCGCGGATGCCGATCGCGTGCTCCGGGTGCGCGGCGATGAGCTGGGCGAGGTCCGCCTCGACCGCGTCGGACGGACCATCCAGGATGGTGAGCACGCGCTCCTCGATCCAGTCGGGAAGGGCGTCTTCAAGGGTCGATCCGGGCTCGCTCATGGGTCTCCTCGCAGGATCTCCTCGTTGGATCTCCGCGGCGGCAGGATAGCTCCGATCCCCGCCCTTTACCGAACCCGACACGCGAGCTAAGACGGGCGCCCCCATCGGAAGGGGGTGCCGGCGCGTGGCGCCCGGCATCGACCCGTTCAGGCATTGTCCTCCCCCACACCCATGTCCGCTCCCGCCGCCGAGAAGTTCACGTTCCAGGCCGAGGTCAACGAGGTCCTCTCGATCGTCGTCAACTCGCTCTACAGCCACAAAGAGATCTTCCTCCGCGAGCTGATCAGCAATGCCAGCGACGCCCTCGACCACCTGTCGTTCCGTGCCCTCACGGAGCACGCCCTGCTGGGCGACGACAAGGACCTGCAGATCGAGCTGATCCCCGACAAGAACGCGCGCACGCTCACCATCCGCGACAACGGCGTGGGCATGACCCGCGACGAGATGGTGAGCCATCTCGGCACCATCGCGCGCTCCGGGAGCAAGCGGCTCGTGCAGTCGCTCAGCGCGGAGCAGAAGAAGGACCTGTCGCTCATCGGTCAGTTCGGTGTGGGCTTCTACTCCGCGTACCTCGTCGCCGACCGCGTGACCGTGGTCTCGCGCGCCGCCGGCAGCGCCGAAACCTGGTGCTGGACCAGCGAGGCGAAGGGTGAGTTCGAGGTCGAGCCCGGCACCCGCGACCGTCGTGGCACCGACGTCGTCCTCCACCTCAAGGCCGACGAGGGCGAGTTCCTCGAGGCGTGGAAGCTGCGCGAGCTGGTGCGCAAGTACTCCGACTACGTGCGCCATCCCATCCGCATGGCGGTGACGCGCAAGGAAAAGGGCGCCGACGGCAAGGAGACCGAGAAGACCGAGGTCGACACCCTCAACTCAGCGCGCGCGCTGTGGGCGCGACCGAAGAGCGAGATCACCGCCGAGCAGTACGAGGAGTTCTACAAGCACCTCGGCCACGACTGGACCAAGCCCCTGGCATGGACCCACTTCAAGGTCGAGGGCACGCACGAACTCACCGGCCTGCTGTTCCTGCCGGGCCAGCCGCCGATGGAGATGATGGAGCGCAAGCGCAAGGGGCTGCGCCTCTTCGTCAAGCGCGTCTTCATCATGGACGACTGCGAGGAGATCCTGCCCGAGTGGCTGCGCTTCGCGGTCGGGATCGTGGACTCCGAGGACCTGCCGCTCAACGTCAGCCGCGAGATCCTGCAGCAGGACAAGACCACGCGCCTCATCCGCAAGCAGGTGACCAGGCAGGTGCTGAGCCTGCTCGAAGAGCTGGCGCGCGAGGGCGAGACGGAGCGCGAGGTCGATGGCGAGAAGGTCAAGGTCGACCGCTACAAGGAGTTCTGGCGCTGCTTCGGCCGCATCCTCAAGGAGGGCGTGCACTACGAGCCGGCGTGCCGCGAGCAGATCGCGGCGCTGCTGCGCTACGCGACGTCGGCGCAGGACGAGCACACGTCGCTGCAGGCCTACGTCGAGCGCATGAAGCCCGACCAGCCCGGCATCTACTACATCGCCGCCGACAGCCTCGACACCGCGCGCAACAGCCCGCACATCGAGGCGCTGCGCAAGGGCGGGTTCGAGGTGCTGTACATGACCGACCCCGCCGACGAGTGGGTGGTCGACGCGCTGGGGTCGTTCGCGGAGAAGAAGTTCATCCCCGCCGCCAAGGGCGCCCTCGACCTGCCGGAGTCGGACGAGGACAAGAAGGCGCGCGAGGCGAAGGCCACCGAGTTCGGCGGCCTCATCGACGGCATGAAGAAGGTCCTGGAAGGCGAAGTGAAGGACGTGCGCGTCACGCACCGCCTCACCGACTCGCCCGCATGCCTCGTCTCCGAGGAATGGAACCTGAGCCCGCACGTCGAGCGCCTGCTGCGCGCGCAGGGGCAGGACGTGCCCAAGCAGAAGCGCATCCTGGAGCTGAACCCCGCGCACGGCGCGGTCGTGAAGCTGAACGCCCTGGCGTCGGCCGGCGACGAAGCCGAGCTGCGCGAGTGGTCGCAGCTCCTCTACGACCAGGCGCTCATCGCGGAGGGCACGCTGCCGGAAGACCCGTCGCGGCTGGCGCGAGCGATCGCGCGGCTGATGGAGAAGGCGAGGTAGGCGGACGGCCCCGCCAGACCGGGCCAGCCGGACCGGCCGAGCGGTCATTTCGGCTGCCTTGACTTTGCAATCCAAAGTCCGAAGATGGCCGCCCGATGTCCGAGCTCGCACACCCAAGGGGCCACGATCGGCGCGGCCTTTCCGCAGCCTTCCACAACGTCGACGCCATCCTGCGCGGCCACCACACCGAGAGTGCGGGGGCGGCGGCCGGGCCGATCGGCTGGAGCACGCTGCTGCGGCTGGGCTTCGCGCTGGGCGCGCTCTATGGCGCGAGCCTCGGAGCCTACGGCCTGTTCCAGGGCGGTGACCGGGCATGGCTGCAGTTGCTGAGCGCGACCGTGAAGCTGCCCTTCGTGTTCCTGCTCACGCTCGTGGTCACCTTCCCCTCGCTGTACGTGTTCGGTGCGCTGCTGCGCTCGCCGCTGGGCAGCGGTGCCACGCTGCGCCTGCTGTTCGTGATGGCGGTGGTCCACACCGCGGTGCTCGCGAGCCTCGGGCCGGTGTTCGTGTTCTTCGCGGCGAGCACGAAGAGCTACCCGTTCCTGCTCCTGCTCAACGTGGCATTCGCGGTCGCCGGCGGACTCATCAGCCTCACGGTCCTGCGCCGCGCGCATGCCGGCACTCCAGCTCCGAGTGGCGGCCGTTTGCTGTCCCTCTGGTGCGTGATGTATGCCGCGGTCGGCGCGCAGATGGGCTGGCTCCTGCGCCCCTTTCTCGGCGCACCGGGTCACGCCTTCGCGTGGCTGCGCGAGCGCGACTCGAGCTTCTTCGAAGCCGTGCTCCGTACCCTCGGCGACCTGTTCCGCGGCGGCGCGTGACCGGACTCGCGATCCCCCGCCTCGAGCGCGTCCTGCAAGCGCGGGAAGAGCCCGCCGCCGTCTGCCTGCTGTTCCTCGCCGCCGGAGGTGCCCTGCACGGCTTCGCACTCGGCGCCAGCTCCGGCGAACCGATGCTCGCGGTGTACTCCGCGATCAAGGTGCCCATCCTCCTGCTCGCGTCCAGCCTCGTGACCCTGCCGACGTTCTACGTGCTGCACGCGGTGCTCGGCATCCGCGACGACTTCGTCGCCGCCTGCCACGGATTGTGGGGCGCACAGGCCGCGATGGCGATCGCGCTCGGTGCGCTCGCGCCCCTGGTCGCGTTCCTCGCTCTGAGCGCGTCCGATCCCTACTTCCTCACCCTCGCCGACGGCGTCCTGTTCGCCATCGCACTCGTGGTCGGCCAGGTCGTGCTCCGCCGCCACTACCGCCCGCTGCTCGCCCGCGACCGTCGCCACCGCACGACCCTCGCCGCCTGGGCCGTGCTCTACGTGTTCTTCGCCATCCAGCTCGCCTGGGTGCTGCGGCCGTTCCTCGGCACGAAGGGCTACGCCATCGAGTTCCTCCGCGCGACGGCGCTCGAGCAGAACGCGTACGTCGTGCTCCTCGAGCACTTCGCGCACTGGCTGCGGTGACGACGGGCTACGCGGTGTCCTTCGGCTGGCCGCGCAGGTACGCAAACCAGTACACGACTGCGACGAGCCCCGTCCCGCCAACCGTGTTGCCCAGCGTCACCCACAACAGGTTCGCCGCTGCCGCGCGTGGCAGGTCGTACGGAACGTCCACCGTGCAGGCGGCCAGCGGCAGGAAGAACCAGTTCGCGATCGAGTGCTCGAACCCGGCGAGGACGAATGCGGCGATCGGCAGGAGCACCGCGAGGATCTTGTCGGTGACGGAGCGGCAGGCGAACGACAACCACACCGCCAGACACACGAGCGCGTTGCACAGCACACCGCGCGCGAACGCTGCAGTCGGCGACAGCAGGCACTTCGTCGCCGCCACGCCGCCGATCGTCTCCCCCACCGCCCCCCCGCCGAGCGACCCGAAATCCGCCAGCGCCACCAGCCCGGCGGTGCCCACCGCCCCCACCACGTTCCCGGCGTACACGATTCCCCAGTTGCGCAGCACCTCGCGCCCCGTGACGAGGCGCGCGGCCCACGCCATCCCGAGCAGGTTGTTGCCCGTGAACAGCTCCGCGCCGCCGACCACGACGAGCACCAGCCCCACGGCGAAGGCAAGCCCGCCGAGCAGGCGCGTGGGGCCGAATCCCAGCGAGCTGCCCGTGACGACCACCAGGTACGCCGCGCCCCCCAACGCGATGAATGCCCCCGCCAGCACGGCGAGGACGAACAGGGTCATGGCGCCGGCGCGCGCCTTCGTCACGCCGACCTCGCGCACGCGCCGCGCGATCTCGTTCGGCGCGTAGGCGTCCTGGGACGGGGGCGCAACCGGTGCGCTCATGCCGCGGCCCGGATCAAGCACCCTTGGCGTCGGTCTCGCTCTTCTCGCTGAGCACCGCGACCGGACCGCTCTTGCCTACCGACGCGATCCCGTTCGCCATCGCGCTGTCGCTCGAGGTCGAGCATGAACCTGCCGTCGGCGACGGGCTCGAGTTCGTACTTGGCTGCCACGGTTGCTGCCCTGCGGGCAGGGAGAGAAGGGAAACGCCGGACGACCGGCGCTTCGACGTGCGCCTGACCATAGGGAAGCACGTGCGCCGCGCCCAGGGTGAACTCCGCTCGCCTACCGCGCGAACACGCGACAGAACCGCCAGATCTCTTCGCTGGCGATGAAGTCCTTGGTCGGTGCGTCGGCGCGGAGTCGGCCGCGCGCGCCGCCCGGCCACGTGTGACCTTCGCCGTCGATGGCGACGACCACGACCGGAGCGACCGGCGCGCCGTCCTTTCGCAGCCGCGTCCACCGCGAGGTCTCGACCGCGCCGTCGCGCACAACCTCCGGCTCGTCGCGCAGGCCGTTGCGCGCCACGTAGTAGGCGACCGCGTCGGCCACCGACGCATCGACGCGCTCGCCGGCGCGGCCGACCGCCTGCTTCGGCTTGCCCCCCGCGAACAACACGTGCTGGTCGGCGCGCCCGTGCACGATCAGGATCGGCATGGGCACGTCGGGCGCCGCGTCGGTCCAGTTCATGGCGCCGGCCACCGGCGCGACGGCCGCGAACAAGTCCGGGCACTCGCGCGCCAGCCGATGCACGAGCATGCCGCCATTGCTCATGCCGGTCGCGTACACGCGCCTGCTGTCGATTCGCTCGCGCGCTCCCAGATCGGCGAGCAGCGCACGTACGAAGCCCGCGTCGTCGACCTTCTCGTCGGCCGCGTACACCGGGATGCCGCCGCTGTTCCAGGTGAGCATCCGCCGCAGGCGGCCGGTGCCGTCGGGATACACGACAGCGAACCCCTCGCGGTCGGCGAGCGCCGAGAACCCCGTCGACTCCGCGACCTGCTTGCCGTTGCCGCCGCCGCCGTGGAAGACCACCATCACCGGCAGGGGCGCGTGGTCCTTCACGCGCGGCGGCAGGTGCACGTGGTACTGGCGCGTGCGCCCATCGTGTTCGAGCGTGTGTGTCGTGTCGCGGGCCGGCAGGCGTGTCGGCTCGGGCAGCGCCTGGGCTTGCGCAGCCAGCGGAAGACCAAGGACCAGGAGCGTGAACGGGATGCGCATGCGATGCGATTGTGCCGCACGAGGCGATGGGGACATGCGGGACATCGGCGTCACACGCACGACGCATCCATCGCCGCCGCAACCTCCGCCAGCATCGCAGGCACCACGTCGATCGCGCGGCCGCGGACGAAGCGATCGCCCGGACCGAGGTTGTCGGGCTCCTCCAGCGCCTGCACCCAGATCGATGCTCCCCGCCGCCGCGCGACGTGCAGCATGCCGGCCGCCGGCCAGACGCGTCCACTGGTGCCGATCGCGACGAAGTGCGTGCACGTGCGCAGCGCGCGCTCGATCCGGTCGAGGTGGTACGGCACCTCGCCGAACCAGACGACATCGGGACGCAGGTGCGGGTGCCGGCACACAGGACACGGCACGAAGCGCGCCGGATCGACGCGTACGAGGTCGCGCTCGGCGTGACCGCACACCTCGCAGCGCAGCACGGAGATCTCGCCGTGCATGTGCAGGACCTCGCCGTGCCCGGCGCGGTCGTGCACGTCGTCGACGTTCTGGGTCACCAGCGTGAACGCGTGGCCCGCTGCCGTGACGCGCCGCTCGCACGCCGCCAGCGCCGTGTGCGCGGCGTTCTCGGGCACGGTCGCGAGCTGCGCGCGCCGCGCCTGATAGAAGCGCCAGACCAGCGACCGGTCGCGCGCCCACGCCTCCGGCGTCGCGACGTCCTCCGGGCGGTGGCCTTCCCACAGACCGCCCGCGTCGCGGAACGTGCGCACGCCGGAGTCCGCGGAGATGCCGGCGCCGGTGAGCACCAGGAGATCGGCGGGCACCGTCGACCTCAGTCCTTCTTGCGCAGCAGGCGGAACCTGCCGTTGGGCTGCTCGAGGATCAGCGCCTCCGCCTGCTCGCCTTCGCCCTCGAAACGGGCCGCGAAGCCCTTCGGCTCGGCGAAGACGAAGGCGTCCTTGCGCGTGGGGACCAGCGTGTAGACCGGCTGGCCGGGCACCGTCAGGCGCAGGCTCCCCTCGGCGATCTCCACGCGCACCGCCGCGACGCCCTCGTAGCTCCCGGCGAAGCGCCGCAGGTACTCCGCGGTCTTCAGCGCCGCCTCGCCTTGGCGTTTGAACACGATCGCGTCGACCGCGGGTTCGAGCGCGACGCTCAGCGCATCGACCTCGCCGCCGACGCCGGTGACGAAGAGCAGCTTCAGGGCCCGCAGCGGCGAGTCGTCCTGGTCGGCGAGACCGAAGGTCTCGTAGTGGATGTGGGTGAGCGCCGTGTCGAGCCTGGCGAACGCCACGCGCAGGTGGTCGCCGTCGACGCTGACCTTCGCGACGCCGTAGCCGGGGTGCGCGAACTCACCCGCGTACGCCGCCAGCTCGTGCGCCGGCTTCGTTTCGCCGTGCGTCGCCGCCGGCTCCACCTTGGCCGCGGACTCCGCCGCCTTGGCGGCACGCCGGCGCTGCGCGGCCTTGCCGATCTGGTCGGTGCGCTCGAGCCCGAGCAGGCGGTCGGCCAGGGCGAAGTCGATCAGCGCCGGCAACCCGGTGTCGTCGCGGTTGGCGAGCGCGACCACGCCGATCCCGTCGAAGGGATAGAAGCCCACGTGCGCGATGAACCCGTCGATCGCGCCGCCGTGCTGGATGTGGAGGTGGCCGCGGTACGCCTCGACGAACCAGCCGAGCGCGTAGCCGGCGGAGATCACACCGCGCTCCGCGGACTCGGGCAGACCCAACGCGGTGATCGGCGTGTGCGTGACGCGCAGGAGCGGACCGTCGCACAGCACCTTGCCGTCGAGCTTGCCCTTGCCGACCTGGAAGGCCACCCAGCGCGCCATGTCGTGCGCGCTCGACTCGATGCAGCCCGCGGGTCCCATGCCGCCGATGGCCCGGCGCGGGATCACCGTGAGCTTGCCCTTCTTCTCGGTGTGCGCGCTCGCCACGTCCTCGACGCCGGCGAGGTCTTCGACGCCGAAGCGCGTGCGCTCCATGCCCAGGGGCGCGAGCAGCCGCGCGCGCACCTCTTCCTCCCAGGTCCGACCGCCGAGGCGTTCGACCGCCGCGCCGAGCACCGCGTATCCGTGGTTGCAGTACTGGAAGCGGTCGCGCACCGGCTGGCTGAGCGGCAGGTGCGGAAGCTTGCGCAGGAGATCCGCGCGATCGACCGGCGCGAGGTACCACACGAGGTCGTGGCGCGGCAGGCCGGAGCGGTGCGCCGCGAGGTCGCGCAGCGTGCACTGGGCCGCGGCCACCCGGTCGGCGAGATCGAACTCCGGCAGCACCGCGCGCACCGGGCTCTCCCAGGAGTGCTTGCCCTCGGCGAGGAGCATCGCCAACGTCAGCGCCGTGAACGCCTTGGTCGACGAGCCGATGGCGAAGAGCGAGTGCTCCGTCACCGGCCGTCCGGTGTCGACGTCGGCGACGCCGAAGCCCTGGGCGAAGATGGTCTTGCCGTCCTTCACGATCGCGACGGCGAGCCCCGCCACGTCGTGCGCCTTGCGTGCGTCGTCGACGAACTCGGCGAAGCCGTCGAGCGCGTCCGCGACTGCGACCTCAGCTTCGCGCGTCAGCGCGAAGGGCGCCCGGATCGTCGCCTGCATGAACCAGCCTTCGAGCTTGTTGCCGTCCTCACTCAGCGCGCCATCGAAGCGCGGGTTGCCGGGCGGGCCGGTGATCGCGAACCGCACGCGCCCGTCCGCGCGCGCCAGGTCGCGCAGCGGCAGATCCCGCGCGTTCTGCGACGGGATCGAGATCGTGCCGGAGAGGGCGCCGGCCTCGGCCGCGAGGACGACGATCACGTCGAGCGGCTGGCCGGGAATGTCGATCCTTCCGGTCCATTTGCCTGCCTCGCGCGCCTGCGCCGTGAGCGACGCAACCAGACCGAAGAGCACCAGCGCGCGAGTGAAGCGGAGCATCGATCGCATCATGGCGCGCACCATACGCCGAGGGCCGATGAGTCGTGAGGGGAACGGAGACGGTGAACCACTCACCACCGCGGTTCCCGCGCCCGGGACATCGGTGCAACCATCCCGACGTCGCTGGCCACAGGGGACCTACCCCGTGGCTTCCACACGATGCCCTGTTCCAGGCGGCGTTCGCCTGGAATCCGGGACTTGCCGCACTCGCTCCGGAGCGGAGAATGCGGCGCGTTGATCGACTCTTGCGGACACGCGGTCCGCGTTTCCCGAAGGCGGAGGATGACGATGCTGCCTGTCAGGCGTGGTGTGGTCTCGCCGGGTGCGGTGTGTCCTTGGCTCGCACCGCGGGTGTGGCGCGGCCTCGTGTGGACCGGCTTGTGTCTGGGTTTCGCGACTGTGGCATTGCCCGCCGAGTCGTCGCCTGACACGCAGGCAGAACAGCAGGGCACGGGCTACGAGCAGTACGAGCGCCTTTCGGAGCGGGACAAGGCCGGCTACCTCCGTTCTCTCACGGCGCAGGAACGGCGGACCTTCCAACAGGGGTACCGGCAATGGACCGATGCCCGCCGGCACCTCGGCGCCCACCGTGACCTGCTGGCGCAGGGCAAGGCAGCGCTGGCGCGCGGCGACCACGAGGCGGCCACCCAGCACCTGCTTGGGGCACACCAGCAGTTCCTGGCTCTGCGCCCCGCCCCGGCGGACTGCAGGAACGAAGCACCGTTCCTGCTGGCCGAGAACCAGTTGCGTCAGACCCTCGCCACCGCCGAAGAGGCAGGAGAGCAAGGCGTACTCGCATCCGAGCGCGCTGCGCGGGCCCTGTGGTCGAGCCTCCAATCGCTGGCCGCCGCCATCGCCGCCGACCAGCCGGTGTGGGAGGAACGCTTCGCGCCGGCGGTGTCGGGGTATCTGCTGGCAGAACTCGCCGGTGGTTTCGCCGAGGCACGCAGGGGAGGCTCGTTCGAGGCGTCGCGCGCGTGGCCGCACGTGGCGCGCTGGCTCGAGGCGCGCGGGCGCAAGCACCTCGCGTACCACTTCAAGACCCACGCCGGCCTGCCGGTCGTGGAGGCGGACTTCAATCCCTTCGTCAAGTCACTGCACCCGCCGCCCGGTGCCACAGACGTGCCGTTGGATGCCGCGATCGAAGTCGTCACGACCTTGGGCTTCCAGGACCCGCGCTACTGGTCGCTCGAGGTGTTTCCGATCGGGCCGACCGAGGCGGTGGAAGGCCGCGCATCGGCGGGACTGAGTGGAACCCGCGAGATCGGCGTCGAAACCGGTTCACCTGTGACGCCGTCCACCCTGAGGGGACTGAACGTGGCGCGTTTCCGACCCTTGAACCCACTGCGGCCCGAGCGGCGGTACGAGGTACGCGTCGGCGCGACGAACCGCGTCGGCAGCGGCTACGCGTTCGCGCACCGCTGGAGCTTCGTGACCACCGCCGCGGCGGCGGAGCCGTCGACGTCGGCGCGGGCGATCGAGACCGACGCCGCGCGGGCAACCGCGGGCGCGCGAGAGCTGATCGAGTGGCGCCGGTCCCTCGACCCGGCGCGGCACGCGGGCGTGACGGCTCTGCATCGCGCGGCAGCGGAAGGCGATGCGGAGGCGACCGCCAGGATCCTCACCGCCGCCCGCATGGAGGATGCGGGCGGGATCGGCGTGATCCCCGGCCTGCTCAGCGCGCGCGACGGTGCGGGTTGGCATCTGGTCCATCACGCGGCATGGGCCGGGCGAACGCGCTTCCTGCAGATGCTGCCAGCGACAGTCGGCACGGCGCTGGGGAGTCCGAGTGCCGCGCGGGCCACGCCCTGGTCAGGGCGTCCGTTGCGCACGGGAGTCGAGGATCCCGGCAATCCGCAGGGGCCGGGCAGCCCGGCCTCGCCCGCGGATCGGATGGTCACGCCGCTGCACCTGGCGATCGCCGCCGGCCACCGGGAGCTGGTCAACCAGCTCCTGGCGGGGCTCGATCCAGGATCCGCCGCCGAGACCGTGGAAGCGCGCGATCGCTTCGGCCTGCGGCCTCTCCACTACGCTTGCGTCTTCGGCGATGCGGCGCTCGTCGCCGGACTGCTGGCGCGCGGTGCGGACCGGCATGCCGCGGTGTCGAGTGCGGACGCGCTCGCCGGCGAGAGCGGAAGTCGAAGCGTGGGCTTGACCCCCGCGCACCTCGCCGTGCAGGCCGGTCGGCTGGATTCTCTCCAGGCGCTTGAGCCCGCGCCCGCGGACCTCGCGGCCAGGGATGGACGAGGCGCCAGTCTCCTCCACCACGCGGCACACCAGGGCAGCCACGCGATGTTCGTTTGGCTCCTCGCGCGCGGCGCAGAAGTCGCAGCGCGCGACGCCGCGGGCAGGACCATCCTGCACGTCGCTGCCCACGCCGGGCACACCGACCTCGTTGCCGACCTGATCACCCGACAGGCCGACCTACGCGCCATCGACGGCGAGCAGCGGGAGCCGGTCCACCTCGCCGCCGCGGCCGCTCACTTCGAGGTCGTCCGTCAGCTCGTGGAGGCCGGCATCGACATCGAGGCCCAGGACGGTGAGGGGTACCGACCGCTGCACTTCGCGTGCGCGCAAGAGGACCCCGCGGTCGCGGGTTTCCTCCTCGCGCGCGGCGCGCGCGGCCAGGCGCAGGCCAAGGACGGGCTGGCTCCCCTGCACCTCGCGGCGCGGGCCGACGCCACTGCGCCGGCACGTCTCCTGCTGGCGCACGGCGCAGGCGTGAACGTGGAGGTCGAGGACGCGCGCGGCTGGCGTCCCCTTCACGTTGCCGCCGCCGCCGATGCCACCGCCATGGTGCAGCTCCTCATCCAGGAAGGCTTCGCGGACTGCAACGCGGGCACCGGATCAGGAGCGTCGGTCCTTTGCGTCGCGGTGCAGGAGCGAGCATCGCGCGTGATCCAGCATCTGCTGTCACCACAGTTCGCCGACGTCCTCGCGGTGAACCTGACCGGCAACGACCAGACGCCCCTCGACTGCGCGCTCGCCAACTGCGACCTGGCGTCCGCAGACCTGCTCCGGCGCCGCGGCGCCAAGAAGCACTCGGATCTCTAGCGATGTCTGGCGGCGGCGGAATCTTGGCGTTCGTCTTGCTGGGGCTGGGCGCGTGCGGCAGCGAGCGCGATCCGCTTCCCGCGCTGCAGGCCGGCGCGTCGGGGTCCGCGCAACGCGGCCAAGTCGCCGACCTGCTGCGAGCCGAGGACTGCTTCACCCGGGGCATGATGCGCGAAGCGGAGGGTGACTGGGGCGCAGCCGAGGACGCCTTCGGCGACTGCCTCCAAGCGGACCCGCGTCATCCGCTGGCCAGCGGCCATCGCGGCTACTGTCGCTACCAAGCCGGGAACATCCGCGGCGCCATCGAGGATCTGCGGGCGGCGATCGGGCTGACCGCGGATCGCGTCGAGTTCGGGCGTTGGTTGTGCCTCGCCGAGTACGAAGTCGGTGACCTCGACGCGGCCGGCGCCGTGCTTGCGCAGGTGGTGGAGCGGGACCCCACCGAGGCGAGTCGCCTCCTCTGGCGTGGCCGAACCACGGACGCCGCGGACCACGACGCCGCCGAGGCTAGGTACTCGAAGCGACTGGCGGCCGAACCGGCGGATCACCTCGCGCGCTTCCTGCGCGCCAATGCCAGATTCGCTGCTGGGCGCAAGCCGCAGGCCTTGGCGGACTACCGCGCGATCGTGGCAGCGAAGCCGGACTTCGGTCCCGCGCATTGGAACATCGCCGAGATGCATCGAGCGGCGGGGGCGCACGCGCCCGCGAGAGCTGCCTATGAGCGAGCCGCACTCGCCATGCCGCGTTGCGCACGGCTCCACGTCATCCTCGGCGCCGTGCTCGATCGCATGGGCGAACCGGAACGTGCCCGCGAGAGCTGCGCTCGGGCGATCGAGATCGCGCCGCCGAGCGGCTGGGCGCTGGCAGTTTGGGCCTTCGCGCAGGCGCGCCAGGGCGATTCGGCCGCGGCGATCGCGGCGATCACGACCGCCGTGCGGATCGATCCTTCGCTGCGTGAAGTCGCGACGCCGGTCCCGCTCGAACCGGCCGAGACCACGCGGACGATCGTCGGCGCCTGGGCGCAGGCGGACCCGCGCAACGCCGCCGCCTGGTTCTTCCTCGGCAACCTGTTCCGGCGCGAGAAGGACCTCGGGCGCGCGATCGAGCACTTCCAGCGCGCGATTGCCGTCGGCCCGGGCTTCGGCCTGGCGCGAATCCGGCTGGCAGAGGCGCTGCGCGAACAAGGCAACCACGACGCGGCGCTGACCGAGTTGCGCGCTGCCGCGCAGGTGGATGATCCCTTGCCGCTGGCGCACCTCGAACTCGGACGGACGCTCCATGCCAAGGGCGCGCATCCCGACGCCGTCGCGGAGTTCCAGCGCGCCGTCGACGCCGACCCCAGAACCTGGCTATTCCACGCGTGGCTCGGGTGCGCCCGCGACGACACGGGGAACCCGGACGGCGCGGTCGCCGCGCTGACGTCGGCGATCCGGCTCGACGCCGTCGATGCCTACAGCTACTTCCGGCGCGGGCGGACCCGAGCACGGATGCAGGACCTCGACGGCGCCATCCTCGATCTCTCGCGCAGCCTGCAGATCGACGGCCGGCAGGCAGAGGCGTACCTCGAGCGCGGCCTGGCCTGGCAGAGCAAGGGCTCGCGGCGGGAGGCGATCGCCGACCTCGCGCGCATCGTCCACCAGCGCACCAGCGCCGCGGACCGCGCCTACCACGCGCTGGACCAGCTCGGCGCGATCGCGTCTTGTCCGGCCTGCGGCGGTGCGGGGCTGGTCACCTGCCAGGGCTGTTCCGGGAGCGGCCGGCGTGCGGATGGCGGGATGTGCCTCGGGTGCGTTGCCGGCTCGGGCCGTAGACCGTGCTTCACCTGTGACGGCCACGGATGGACGGTTTCGGACAAGTAGACGGAAACCCCATTGACTCCCGCGCCCGACGACGCCGCCAGCGCGGATCTTGAGTGGGGAAGCCTGGGCAACCGGAGCAGTTCGACGACCGTCGCTCGCTGAGTCTGGTTCTCCTGGTCGCGCGCCTGTTCTGGCTATGGCTCGGAGTCCGGCGCGCCCTTCGCCGCGCTGAGGGCCACCGCGAGACCGGGCAACACTCGGAGGCAGCACTCCTTGCGCACCGCATCCGCGCTCGACGCACCAAGGTGCGCCGCGATTTCATCCCACGACGCACCACCGAAGAAGCGCCACAGCACGATCACATGTTCGCGTTCGGAGAGCGTGGCCATGGCTGCTGCCAACCGCCGGCGGCTTTCGCGTGCGGCGAGCGAGGTGACCGGCCCGGTCTCGGGGTCCGCCGGGAACGGCCCGGTTCCGTGTGAGGTCTCGCCCACGCTGGTTCCAGGGCGCACCACGAGCTCCTGGCTTGGATGCCGCTTCCCCGCGCGCCAGTAATCGAGCCAATCGGAAAGCGTCCGTTCGGCGATGGCGGACATCCACGCGAGGAGGGAGCCCGGGCCGCGATAGTCGAAGCCGCTCAGCTTGCCGAACACCGTGAGCGCCACGTCCTGAACCACTTGTTCGGCATCGATGCGCGCGCGCAGTGCCGCCTCGACACGCCGGCGGATGCGGCCGCGGACGAGGATCTCGAGAGCCGGCAGGTAGCGGCGCCACAGATCCTCGAACGCGCGCGAGTCGCCCGCCCGCCAACGTTCGAGGTCGTCCCGCGTGCGGGTGAACTCCGCTGCTGGCGGCGTGCCGAGCCCGAGGTCGCCGGCCGCGCTGGATGCATCACGTGCCAAGACACCCGCACTCTAGCGCGTCGCGCCGGATCCGGGCACGGTCGCGTGGCCGCGCAGATTCCCACGTTGCCGGATTCCGCTCCGGACGAAGTCCCCCGTTTCCATGACATGGCACCGTCGCGTGACGGTGCACCGAAGCCTCACCTGGAAACGGAACCGACCATGAATCCTCTCCCGCTCCGCCACTCCCGCCGCCTCGACCCATGTCGCTCTCTCGCGGTGCTCGCGCTGCTCACAGGTCTCGCGCCGAACGCAACGACGCAGCAGCCGACCTGGAGCCAGCGTGTGCCGCAGACCCCGCCTCCCCCGCGCTACAGCCCCGGATTGGCGTTCGACTCGACGCGCGGCGTGACCGTGTTGTTCGCGGGGGACAGCGGCTCCGCCGATCTCTCCGACACCTGGGAATGGAACGGGACGAGCTGGACGCAGCGAGCACCGGCGAGCATCCCGCCGCCGCGCAACTCGCACGGGTTGGCGTTCGATTCTGCGCGCTCGGTGACGACACTCTGCGGCGGCATCACCTATCAGTCGGGCTACTTGGCAGACACCTGGGAGTGGGACGGCACGACCTGGATCCAGCGCAGTCCCGCGAACAGTCCGCCGGCGCGCGCGTTCCACGCGATGGCCTACGACGCCGCGCGTGGCGAGATCGTCTCGTTCGGTGGCAGTAATTCGTCCGGCTACCAGGGCAGCACCTGGGTCTGGGATGGAACCAACTGGACACAGCGCAGCCCGGCGACCAGTCCATCGCCACGCTACCTCACGGCGATGGCGTACGACGCTCAGCGGCAGCGGGTGCTGCTGTTCGGCGGGCGTGATGGCGCGTCGAGCTACCCAGCCGACACCTGGGAGTGGGACGGCACCAACTGGACGCGGCGCTTCCCGGCGAACAGTCCGGCCGGGCGCCACCACCATGCGCTCAGCTTCGACCAGCTGCGCGGTCGGGTGGTGCTCTTCGGCGGTCTCAGCTCCGCCGGCGCGGTGCTCGGCGACACATGGGAATGGGACGGGACGACGTGGCTGCTCCGCCAGCCGCAGAGCGCACCGTCCCCGCGGCGCCTGTACGGGCTGGCCTACGACTCGGCGCGCGCACGCACGGTGCTGTTCGGCGGGACCGCAGGGGCCAATGGGTCTCGGGTCGGCCTCAACGAGACGTGGGAGTACTTCCACCCGACGCCGGCGACGGCGGTCCCCTTCGGCACCCCGTGTCCTGGCAGCGCGGGAACGCCGAGCCTTTCTGCCGTGCCGGGCCAGCTGCCGTGGCTCGGCGAGAACTTCGACATCGAGCTCGCAAACCTGCGGCCGCTGTCCACCGTCGCGCTCCTGCTCGGCGGATCGAACACGCTCTACGGAGTTTTCGTGCTGCCGCAGAACCTCGGATGGCTCGGCGCTCCGCTCTGCGACCTGCTCGTCAGCATCGATGCGTCGTTCTTTGGTGTGATGAGCGGCAGAGGGGCGTTCCGGCTCGCCATCCCGCTCGTACCGGCCCTTGCCGGTGGACGCGTGTTCGCGCAATCGCTCGTGCTCGATACGAACGCCAACCGCTTCGGGGCGACCACGACGCAGGCGCTCGACCTGCGGCTCGCGCTGAAGTGATCGGGAGCATTCGCGCTATCCTCCCTTCCGAGCATGCCGAATCCTGTCAACCACCCGCGTGACCAGATCCTTGCGGCCTGCCTCGACGCCTGGGAACGCGGTGACCATGCCGAGATCGAACGCATCTGCCGCGAGCGACCCGAGCTCGCGGCGGAGGTGCGCGCGTCCGGACTCGTGCTCGCCGAGATCCACGTGGCGCGCGGCGATGGCGACGGCGGAGCGAACGCGGCCGCGCTCGCGCGCACACCGGCCACGATCGGCCGGTTTCGCATCACGGCGCAGCTCGGCCATGGCGGCATGGGCATCGTGTACCGCGCGCACGATCCGGCGCTGCGGAGAGAAGTCGCGCTCAAGGTCTTGCACCCGGGACTCCGCGCCTCCCCACGCGCGGTCGAGCGGTTCCGCCGCGAGGCTCGCGCGCTCGCGCAGATCCATCATCCCAACATCGTCGTGGTCCACGACGTCGGCGAGACTGCCGACGGCGTCCCGTACTTCGCGATGGATCTCGTGGAAGGTGCCTCTCTCGCACAGCTCCTCCGAGCCGCCGTCGAGGTGGGCATCGACGAACTCACCGCGGCACACCTGAGGTCCGCGAAGCGACCGCCGAGCGGCTCGTACCTGGCGGCCGCAGCGTGCCTGGTCCGCGAGGTTGCCGAGGCGCTGCATCATGCCCACGAAGAAGGGATCACGCACCGGGACGTCAAGCCGGCGAACATCCTCGTGAACGATTCCGGCGAGGCGCGTCTAGTGGACTTCGGGATCGCGCGCGAGCTGGAGAGCACGACCGCCACGTCGCCGCAGACCCTGCTCGGAGCGGGCACGCCTTCCTACATGGCGCCGGAGCAGATCGCCGAGCGTGGCGCGACGACGGTCGGCCCGTGGACCGACATCTACGCGCTAGGTGTCACGCTATACGAGGTGATCACGCTGCAGCGCCCGTTCTCGGCTCCTACCAGCCAACAGGTCTTTCAGTGCATCCTCGAGCGCGAGCCGCCAAGCCCGCGCCGCCTGAATCCCCTGGTCCCGCGTGACCTGGAGACGATCTGCATGACCGCGCTCGCAAAGGATCCGCGTCAACGCTACACGTCGGCGCGCGCCTTCGCGGAGGACCTGGCCGGCTTCCTGAGCTCGCGCCCGATCCGCGCTCGCCCGCCTGGTGCGATCGATCGTGCGATCAAGCTGGTCCGCCGCAATCCCTGGCCTGCGGTGCTCGCGTGTGCGGCGATCCTTGCCGCTTCCGGCGGTCTGATCGCGGGGCAGGGGCGCGCGAGCCGGCGCGAGAAGGAGGCACAGCGGCTCGTCGCAAAGGCCGAGAGCCTCGTCGTAGACTCCTCCCTCGAGGCGCAGCGCCTCATCGATTCGAGCCAGCTCCTGCGGCGGGCCAACGAGCTCTCACCCGAGAACGAGCCGGGCCGGGAGCTCCTGAACGACATCGAGGCGTTCCAACTCGAGTTGCAGACCGCGGTCGCGCTCAACGTCATCCTCGCCGAGTGTCGCCACCTCCGGGACGTCGGCGGCGACATCCGCAAGATCGACGCGTTGACGCGGGATGCACTGCTCCGACTGAACGAGCTCGCGCTGCGCTCTCCCGCCTCGCTCTCGATGCGCAGATTCCGCGAGGTGCTGGTGGAGCGGAGCCTCGCAACACGCCCGGCTCCGATCGGTGCGCAGGAGGCACCACCGGGGCAGGCGCCCATCGTGGTATCCGGCGAACCAGGCGGTACGGAGCTGTTCCTGTTTCGGTACTCGGATCGAGGCAATGCTGCGAGCTCTCCCGGGCAGACCATGCTCAGACCCGTGCCATTCCACCCGGCCGCGGGAATCTGCGATCGGCCCGCATCCGGCGAGCCAGCGCTCGCGGTCGCGCAGGTGAGCCCGGGTGGACCTGCGGCACGTGCTGGGATTCGGACGGGCGATCTGCTCCTCCGGAGCGTGGACGGCAAGCTGCCTGCCGGACTGGAGAAGCCGTTGCCTGCCGGCGGCCTCACACTCCGGGTCCTCTCGGACGGCCGCGAGCGGGAGGTGCGGCTCGAGGGCAGCTCGATGGCCGGGATCGCTGCTCTCGCCACTGCCTATCCGCTCGCCTGTGCTGCCGACAACCGGATCGGTGCGCTGCCCGATTGTCGCATCGTGCTCGAGCCCGGCTCGTACCTGGTCCTGGCGCGCTGTGCGGGTCACGAGGATCTGCGCGTGCCGGTGCTCGTGCGGGAGCCGGGTGAGACGGTGATGCTGCGGCTCGATCTGCACGCGGAAGGAACGACCCTGAACGGCTTCGTACATGTGGCGCCGGGTTGGTTCCTCTGCGGTGAGCCGGCTGTGGCTCGCTGGATGGACGGCTATTGGATCGGCCGCAACGAGGTGAGCGTCGCAGAGTACCTCGAGTTCCTGCGCGACGGGCGGACCCGCGCGGACATCGAACGAGCCCGCAGGAAGGGCCAGTGCATTCGTGTGCCGCGGAAACGCTGGGGCGAACGTGAGGCACGCGTGATCCATGATCCATTGTGGTCCGGAGACGCGGACGCAGGCTACGAGCCGGATCGCGACCTCGTCGCGCCGGTGAGTTCGATCTCGTGCGACGACTGCGACGCGTACTGCCGCTGGCTCACGACCCGGGCACGTGAGCGCGACGAGCCCTGGGTCTTCCGCCTTCCGACCGAGGACGAGTGGGAGAAGGCCGCGCGCGGCGTGGACGGGCGCACCTTCCCATGGGGAGACCGCTTCGACCCGAAGCTCTGCCGCGCGGACACCTTCCTCGTGCGCGAGGGAGCGGAGTGGTCGCATCGACCTCCCAAGCCCGAGCCGTCCGCCGGCGATGAGTCCCCGTTCGGAGTGCAGGCGATGGCCGGTGGGGTCATCGAGTGGTGCCTCGGAGCGTTCGAGGACGAGCAGAAGCGGCCGTGGCGCGGCGGCACGTGGGAGCAGAGCGATACGAGCTACTTCCGCTGTGCCGCGAACCACGGCGGCTATCCTTGGCGCGTGGACATGAAGGATGGCTTCCGCGTTGTCGCGGTGCGTCGTGAGATCGACCGGTAGTTGCTCGGCCGCGGGTGCCTCGGGGACGGCGACGCCTGACGGGGCAGACGCGGCGCGTTCAGTTCAGAGCAGGTACTGACTCCGCACGACACCCGTGACCGGGAGCGGCCTCGCCGTCGGGTTGGCGAGATCGACGAGGATCATCTGGTGATAGACGACCTGCCCGACGAGCGACGTGGGCAGCGCGATCGGGCCGATGCGGGCCAGCCCGGTGGTGACGTCGGTCGGGAACGGCGTGGCGAGGACCGTCAGCGACGTGAACGCGTTGCCGATCCCGAGGCTGACGACACCCTGGATCACGCTTGGCACATTGCTCGGTGAGAGTGCGAGGTAGCACACCGTCGTCGCCGGCAACGAGCCGCGGTGGACCATCCAGGTCTGGCCGACGCCGACACGCGGAAAGGTCGAAGTGCTCAGGGCCGGGGTCGTCGGCGCGGTGAGAGCGACGGTGATGGCATTGCTCGTGCACGCCGCGTTGACAACGCGGATCGAGTACTGCCCAGGTGCGAGTCCCTGCGGCGGATGGACGAAGACAGCGTTGTCACCAGCGGGGAAGAACACGCCGTCCACGAGATATGCGAGGTCACGGTTGGTGATCGTGTGGGTGCCAAACTGCAGCGCCGTTGCGTCGCCCAGGTCGGCGCCCTGGATGTAGAAGGCGCTCGTCGAGATCGTCGGCATCGTCGCCGGCGATGCCCCGCTGAGCGACGGGCAACGGAGAAAGGTGATCGACGCGCTGCGCACGGCGCTGAGATTCCCGGCGCGGTCGGCGACGCGGGCGTAGACGGTCTTTTGGCCTTCGTTCGAATTGCCACCGATCGCGGCATTGGCGAGGTCGAAATTCGTGGCGAACCCGGTGAAGGGGTCGAACGTGCTCCAGGTCGATCCGTCGAGCGAGTACGAGATCGTCGCGACGCCACTCGGCGCATCGCTCGCACCGAACACGAGGTCCGCGCGGGTCGAGGACGTGTGCGTGGCGCCGCCGTTGATCTGGATCGACAGGAGGCTCGGCGGCAGCGTGTCGATGAGGAAACCGCCGAGGCGCGCAGTCGCCGCCGAGATGTTGCCGATGCGGTCGACGGCGCGGATCGCGAACCACCAGGCGCTGCTGCTGCTCGTGAGCCCGCTGAAGGTCTGCGTCCGTGGGTCGCCGGTCACGTTCATCACCGTCGGCACGCTGCTCGCGTTCTGGTCGAAACTCCAGGCGAGCCCGGCGATCCCCGCGCAGCCAACGTCGGTCGCGGCATTCCAGTCGATGCGCACGTCCGGATTGCGCGACCAGGCGTTCACCGAGTGCGTCGGACTGGTCAGCCCGGTCACCGTCTGTGGCGCGCTGCCGTCGACGCAGATCGGCAGCGTCACATCGACCCAACTGCGGCCCTGAGCCATCGCTCGCGTGCTGAGGTTCACGATGCCCGACGTCGTCGGTGCGCGCATCGAGAACAGCAGGGAGCGCGAGGCGCCGCTGCCGACGGTCATGTCCCCCACCGTCGGGAAGGGATAGGACCAGTAGCCCGTGCCCCCGAACGCGTGGACGATGCCGTCGGCGGTCGTCCGCTGCATTGTGGAGAGCGTCGCGCTGCCGTAGCCAGCCAGCGCGATGCGCGCGCTCTCGAGGTCGACGTTGCCGGCGCCGGTCGCCAGCGTCGTCTGCACCGTGAAGTTGGTGTTCGGGCGCAGCAGTGTCGCCGAAGGGGTCACCGTCAGTTGCATCGGACCGGTCCCATCGGCGAAGCCCAGCGCCACGGCCACGCTCCACTTCGCGTTCGTGCCGGGGAAGATGGAGTTGGCGTACACCTTCACCCGTACGCGCTTGCCCGCGCAGCTCTGGACGATGCCGGTCAGCGCCGACCTGCCGAACAGGGTCGTGACGTTGTCGGCGGGGCTCGTGATGGGCCAGCCGTCGGTTCCGACATTCGAGAGCGGCTCGACGTCGAGGTACGTTTGCACGTCGTTCACTCGGGCGGCGCTGCCGCCCGCGGACACCGGTGGCTCGACCCAGGTCGTGACGACCTTCATCGTCGCCATGTTCGCGGGCACGTCGATGTCGAAGTACGACCATGTGAAGGGCGCGCTCAGCGTGCCGGCGTAGACCCAGTTCCAGCCGTAGTTGGCGCGGTGTGAGTCGACGAGGCCGTGGCCGACGGTGCCGCTGACGACACCGTTGGTGGTCGTCGCGAGCAGGAGTGCCTTGACCGCCGCGGGGTTGTACTCGAACCACGCGTTGTTGTCGGCGAGGCTCGCGATCACGCCCGTGACATGCGGCGTCGCCATGCTCGTGCCCTGCTTCTGGATGTAGGCGTCGCTCGTCCCGGCGAGGCAGGAGGTGATCACTGCTCCCGGCGCCATCAGGTCGGGCTTCTGCCGCCCGTCACCGACGCCGAAATCGGAGAATGTCGATCGTGAGCCCGCGCGCCCGTTGACGTCGGGGAACACGTCGACCGAGCCGACGGTGATCACGTTCTTCGCCGAGCCCGGCGAGCCGACGCCGGGGCTGGCATTGCCGTTGCCGTTGTTCCCGGCGGCGTAGCAGTAGGTCTGGTCGGTTGCGTGGACGAAACCATCGATCTGTCGCGCACCGGCTTCGGTGCCGTACCACCTCGACCCCTGCGGGTCCGCGGACCACGAGTTGTTCACGACGCTGGGCTTGCGCCCGGCGGGGGGGCTGGCGAACGCGCTGTACAGCCAACCGGGGTCGCCGGACCCGTTGCCGTTCGTGCCGAGGTAGCGACCGATGAACACGCGCGCGTTGGCGTCACGGCCGACGGCCGGCGCCACGCCCATCAGACGTTGGTCGGCGATCCCGTCGCCGAACACGGTGCCGGACACGTGCGTGCCATGGCCGACCAGATCGTTGGTCGCCCCGGCGCCGGTGTTGTCCCACCACCAGTACCACTTGCTCGCGTAGTCCTGATGCCACGGGTTGCCGTTGATCCCGGAGTCGATGACACCGACGGCGATGCCCTGACCCGGATACGTCCCGCGCACCCGGTCCTGGTTGATCATTCCCACGCTCTGCGCGTGGTCCGCGTGATGGGTGACGACAGGTTCGACGAAGAGCACCGTGTCGAGCGCGAGCACGGCGTCGAGCGAGCGTACTGGCAGGCGGCCGCGATACGCGCGCGTGAACTCGTCCCAGCTCTCCTCGGCGAATCCGAGTGCCTCGAGCTGCGCGAGAACAGGTCCGCCCGTGCGCCAGCGCAGGACGGCACGCGTCTCACCGTGCGCGCCGGAATGTGCCGGCACGACGGGCGTGCGGATCGGCTCCATCGTCGCGAGGGGCGAGAGGTCGCTCGCGAAGAGGTTGATGTGCACGTACAGGTGTTGCGCATCGCCGACGGCTTGGGCAACGAAGCGCGGCGAGAGCTTCTGCCGCGGCTCCGGCAGACCGATCCAGCGCACCGAAGTCAGGCGCAACAGGTCGGGCACGGCGGCGTGTGGCACGCGGACCTTCACGCATTGCCACGGATGGACGCCGAGGAAGCTCGCGCCGCGAGCCGCCAGCTCGTCGACGCGCGCCTGGACCAGCTTGCCCTTCAACATCACCATCGCGTGGCTTTCTCCGCCCGGCGCCGCGCGCATGCGCTCGAGCAAGCGCGGATCGAGTCCGGGCTCGGGATGGAGCACCGTGCCCCCGAGGTCGAGCCCGTAGGGTTCGCTGCCGTCCGGCGGGACGTAGTCGGGCCTGGCCAGCGTTTCGGCGCTGGGTGTGTCGTGGGAGATCGCGGTGACCGTGCCCGTGATCAGCCACCCGGGCGGAGGTGTCGCGCCCGTTGGAGGGATGGCCTCGAGTAGCGGGCTGCGCTGAGCGAGGACCGGGGCGGCGAGGAGGACGAGGGCAAGGCGCGCACAACGCATGAGGAGGGCTCAGGATACCCGATGCCGGACCGCGGACCCCGGCCGCGCGCGGCATCCCGCGGCGGTCCTCGCGGCCCACGAATCCGGTGTCAGTCGACCCTGCGCACGGTGGCTGCGAGCTCGTTCCGCGGCACGATCCGCTCGACGACCAGCACCCTCCGCTCGGCGTCCACACGAAACAGGACGCGGTACTGTCCGACGCGCAAGCGCAGGTGTCCCGGTGCCACGCGCAGCGCCTTGACGTCCCGCCAGGCGCCGGGGTCGGCGGCGGCGACGAGGCCCACGGCACGCACGACGCGGGATGCAGTCGCGCGGTCGAGCCGGCGCAGCGAATGTGCTGCGGCCTCGTCGAAGGACGGCACGCTGACCGTTCGGGGGGCGAGCGGCTCATCGTCGACCTCGACCTCGGCATCCCGGTCGCCGGCCTCGGCTCGAGCCTCACCTCCCGCATCGGACACGACCCGTGGCCCGGCCGTGCTTGACCGCTCTTCGAGTTGGCGCTCGAGCGCCCTGCGGCGACTCGCATTCTCGGTCACCAGTCCTTCGAGTTCGGTGACGCGACCGCGCAGACAAACCAGCTCCCCCTGGAGATGCGCTGCCGCCGCAGCGTGATCCAAGGCCGGCGCAGACGCGGCTGCAGCGGTCTTGGCCGACGCGGCCTTTTCCAACCGAGCGATTCGCTTGTTCGCCTCCTCCATCTTGTGCTGCAGGGTGGCGGCCTCGCGCTGGGCTGCTTCGAGGGTGTGCTGCTTCTCGTGGATCGACCTGGTCAACTCCCCGACGGCGTCACTCTCGACGCGTTGGGTCTCCGCGTCGGCATGCTCCGACATCATGCGTTCGTACGCAACAGCGGCCGGATCGCCGGGAGGCATCAGCAACACGTCGCGTGCCCGCTCGATGTCCTCGACGAGCTGCCACGAATCGATCGATCGTTCGGGATCGAGCGCCCCGCGCGCCACCAGGATACCGAGCGCCGGTGAGTGATCGAGCAGACCGTAGGCCAGTTCGTACAGCGCGTCCGCGTCGCCTCGCAGGCCGGCCGCGGCCTTCGCTTCGAGCCGAGCCAGCGTTCCGGCATCCGGTCGCAACAGGCCAACGCCGAGGCCGACGCGTTCGGCGAGCTCGTCCGGATCATGCGCGCCTGCGATGATGCGATCGACGACATCGGCAGCACCGGCGGCTGTGGCTTCCTGGCAGAGCTCTTCGCGGAAGCCGTCGACCTCCTCGGGATCCTGCAGGTGATCGTCCAGCGCCGTCATGAGCCGCTCGGCCAATTCCCACTGGTGGAATCGCGATGCGACGCGCATGCAGGTGACCAGCTCGAGCCGACCGAGCTGCGACGGATCCAGGCGCGCGATCTCGGCTGGTCGCATGGCCCAGTAGTCGTCGATGTCCCGCGACTGCTCGACGACGACGGGTGCCGCGAATACGCCCTTGTCGGCGCAGCACTTCTTGAACTTCCGGCCGCTGCCGCAGGGACACGGGTCATTGCGCTGCACCTTGGGCGCCTCCCGGCGAACGGTTCCCACCTGGACGCGGGGCGCCTCGCGCTCCGGGACGAACCGCCGCCAATCGTCGTGAAGCATCCCGACCAGGCGCTGCCCGAGCCCCGCCGGCGGCTTGGGCAGACCGAGGTCCTTCGCAACCTCGACCACTCCGGGATCTCCGAGCCGATCCACGGTCAGCGCCAGCACCATGGTCTCGTCGAGTGAGCTCTGCTTGCGCATCTGCCGGCGCAGCAGCCGGAGAACGCGCGGGTCGGCGGCCTGTCCCCGTTGGTTGCAATGGTGACGCTCCTGGGATCGATGGCCGCGGTCACGCCGACGAGTCTAGCCGCGGCCGGTCGCCGGCCACGGATTCGGGAGAGTGCCTCGGGCGCAGTGCCGTTGCGGACCTCGCACGGGCTTGCGCGAGCCGAAAGGACTCGCGACTCTTGTAGCCCATCGAACCCGGAGGATGAGCGTGACAGACCAGACCCCGTCGCTTGCCGGCCGCGCCCTGCTGGCGTTGCTCCTCATGATCGGCTTCTACGTGCTGGCAGCGGCCCTGGCGGCGCTCCTGGTCGCCATCCCCGTCTGGGAGTACCAGGCCATCCACCGGGTACACATCAAGCTCGCGCTCGTGTGCGTGATCGGCGCCGTGCTGATCGTGTGGTCGGTGCTGCCGCGCTGGGACAAGTTCCCGCCGCCGGGCGTGCTGCTCACCCCGAAGGCCCAACCCGACCTGTTCGCGACGATCCAGGCCATCGCCAAGGCAACCGGCCAGGCGATGCCGGTCGAGGTCTACCTCGTGCCCGACGTGAACGCCTTCGTCGCCCAGCGCGGCGGCGTGATGGGTTTCTTCAGCCGGCGCGTCCTCGGCCTCGGCCTGCCTCTCATGCGCGTGATGAACGTGGATCAGCTCCGCGCCGTGCTCGCCCACGAGTTCGGCCACTTCCACGGCGGCGACACGCGTCTCGGCCCGTGGATCCACAAGACGCGCAGCGCGATCGTGCGCACGGTGCAGAGCCTCGCCAGCGCCGAGAGCTGGCTCACCTACCCGTTCCAGTGGTACGGCAACATGTTCCTGCGCGTGACCCACGCGATCTCGCGCGCCCAGGAGTACGCCGCCGATCGCCTCGCTGCGCGCGTCGTCGGCGCGCAGCCGCTCGCGTCCGGTCTGCAGCTCCTGCCCGCCGCGGCGACCCTGTACGGCCACTACCTCGACCAGGAGGTCGGACCCGTGCTCGACGCCGGCCGGCGCCCGCCGCTCAGCTCGGGCTTCCAGCTCTTCCTGCGCAGCCGCGACATGGCGAAGGTGGCCGCCGAGATCAGCGCGCACGCGATGCAGAGCGACGAGATGAACGCGTACGACACCCATCCTCCGACCCCGCGCCGCGTCAGCGCCGTGGCGAGCCTGCCGGCGCACGCCACCGACGAGCGCGACGAGCGTGCCGCGATCGAGCTGCTGCGCGACCGCGAGAACCTCGAGCGCGAGCTGCTCGTGTTCATGACCGGCAAGCGCAAGCTCGGTGATCTCCCGACGATCGAGTGGCGCGACGTCGGCGAGGAGGTGCTGATGCAGCAGTGGCGCGAGCACGTCGACAAGTGGAGTGCGCTCCCCGGCAAGCCGCTCGCCGACGCGGTGCTCGCCGACCTTCCCGCGCAGATGGCGCGCGCAGCCGAGATCGGCAAGGCCTGCGCGGCGCGCGAGGTGCCGGCCGACCAGCGCACCGGCGTCGGTCACTTCGTGCTCGCCGCGTCGGCCGGGGCCGCGCTGCACGCGGCCGGGTTCGTCGCCGACGCCCAGCCGGGCGAGGCGGTGACCCTCGAGCGCGACGGCCACCGCTTCGCGCCGTTCGACGATCTGCGACAGCTCGCCGAAGGCGCGCTCAGCGCCGAGGCGTGGCAGGCGCGCTGTGCGGCGGCAGGCGTCGGCGACCTCCGGCTGGCGCGCGCGTCAGGCTGACCGGGCGTCCCCAGCCGCCGCGCGAGGCAAGGACCGTCCCGCCGCCGCCCGCGAAAGACCGAGGTCCCGCGACGCGTTGCTGGTTGCGGGACGGCGTTCCCGCGCGAGGCACTCTCATGCTTTCGAACCGATCGAGACACGGCGCAGTGCTCCTCGGCCTGTGCGCGCTGTCATTGGGACACGCTGCGTGCCACCACCGCGGCTCTGCGGCGCCCGCGCCGCGCATGCTGGTGTCGACCGGGTCAGGCAAGCTGCTCTCGATCGACGTCACCAGCGGAGCGACGACGGCACGCTCCGGTCCAGGGCTGCGTGGCTTCCACGACATCCGGGGGCTGGCCTGTGACGGAACCCGCCGGCGCCTGTTCGCCAGCGAGGCATCTGCGAACCTCATCCTGTCGATCGAGCTCGCGTCGTGGACCGTGACGGTTCTCGGCGACCCGGGCCATCCACCTGTCGAAGGTCTGGCGTGGAACCCCCTGACCGAGACCCTGTTCGCCATTTCGGGGCAGACATTGCTGTCGGTCGACAAAGTGACGGGCGCGGCCACGCCGATCGGTGCGACGGGCGTGGCCAACGTGTTCGCCCTGGCGTGCGATCCGGATGCCGGCGTGCTCTATGGCCACGCGTACGGCGACGACACGCTGTTCGCCATCGATCCGACGACGGGAACCACGCGCCGGATCGGTGGCACCGGGTATGACGCCGTGCTCGGCCTCGAGTTCGATCGCGCGACGGGCCGGCTGTTCGCAACCGACTCCCGCGTCGACGCGCTGTTGAGCATCGACCCGCGCACGGCGGTGGCAACCCGGGTCGGCAGTCTCGGGTTCGACACGGTCGCGGCTCTCGCCCTCGATCCGGCCACGCATCAGCTCATCGGCTTCGACGCGCAGGCGTGCGAGATCGTCGCGATCGATCCGCTCAGCGGCCAGGGGCAGCGGCGGGCGACGCTCGGCACCCGCAACATGGAAGGCCTTGCGTACGACCCCGCCACCGACTCGCTGCTCGGCTCCCGCACCGACCCCGGTCGCATCGTGCGCATCGACCGGCGCACGGGCGCGATCCTGAGCGTGATGCCGGTGTCCTTCCCGCAGATTCGCGGCCTCACCTACGACGCCGCGGGCCGGCGCATCTATGCGTCGGACATCGACACGCGACAGTTGCTCGCGATCGATCCGGACACCGGCGCGGTCACCGTCATCGGCAGCCTCGCGTTGACCTCGATCGAAGGCCTCGCCTTCGATCCCGTCGCGCGCCGGTTGTACGGCGGCGATCGTCTGACCCGACAACTGGTCGAGATCGACGTGACGAACGCCGGGACGCGGCCGATCGGAGCACTCGGTCCCCTGGCGTCCGTCGCCATGACGTTCCATGCGCCCTCCGCCTCGATCCTCAGCATCGACGCACCCCGCATCGTCTCCATCGACCCGACGACCGGACTCACGGCGACCCTCGGGACACTGCCCGTCGTCGACATCACGGGCCTCGCCGCGGGGCCAGACGCGAGCAAGGTGTACGGCGTCCGTAGCAGTCAGCTCGTCGAGATCGATCTGGGAGGGTTCGCCCTGCGCTCCGTCGGCGCGCTCGGCACGTCGAGCCTGCGCGGCCTGGCCGCGCACCCCGGCACCGGCGAACTGCGCGGGGCCGACGCGAATCTCGGCCTCGTGACGATCGAGCGCGGGACGGGAGAGGCGACGGCGACGGCCGGCGCCACGCGTTCGATCGATGCGCTCACCTTCGCGGCCTCGAGTGCGACCCTCTACGAAGTGGCGGCGGAAGGCGGCCTGCCGCCGGTCTACAACCTGTACGCACTCGCCTGGAGCGGGGCCGGGCGGAGACTCGTGGGCTCGCTCGGCGTCGCGGTCACGGGTCTGGCCCACGTCCCGACCACGGACACTCTGTTCGGCGTCGCCGACAACCTCCTGCTCGCCATCGATCCGGCGACCGCAGGCACGCGCATCGTGGCCGTGATGAACGAGGCGGTGCGGACGATCGGGTGGGAGCCGACCCAGGGCACCCTGCTCGGCGTGTCGGCCACGACCCCACGGCTGCTCCACATCGATCCGGTCACCGGGCTGCAGTCGGCGGGAGTGCGCCTGCCGTACGGCGTGACGGGACTCGCCGCGTCGTACTAGCGCTTCCTACCGGCCCTCCGCGAGGCGACGCGACGCAAACGTCGCGGCGAGCAACGCGCGCGGGATCGGGAACAGCGCGGTGAGCGGCGTCCCGGCAGCGACGGCGATGCGCTGTCCCGGCGCTCGCATCTGGAACACCGCGGGCACGGCGTGGAACGCGTCCGTCGCGATCACCCCGCGCAAGACGTCGTAGCCGTCACCAGGGATGCCCTCGACGAGGGTTGCGACCCCGGGCGGCGTGCGCACGAGCGCTGCGGGCTTCACGAAGAGGTGCGGCTCGCCCGGAGGGTGGGGCGTGAAGTACTTCGTCAGGTACAGGAGCGCCCCCGGATGTTCCGCCGCGAGTCGCGCCAGGGTCGGCGCCCAGCGGGCGCGCACCTGCACGCCGAACGCAGCGAGACCGTCCGGGTCGGGCTCGACGCGCAGGTCGAGCCCGTCGAAGCAGGCGCGGAATGCGATCGCGTTGGCGAAGACCAGCCGATCGCTCCGCGCGTCGCTACCCGCCGCGACCGGCCCCGCGGGTCGGTGGAACCGCGCCGGTCGACCGGGGTCGAGGCGCACGGGACCGGCCTCGATCACGTCGAGACGTGCCGCGACGTCGGCGCTGTCACCCGCCGACGCCCGCGCGGCGATCTCGCGCCGGTACTTGTGCACCACCTCGCCGCGCTGCTTCGTGGCGAAGTACTCGGCGTCGTAGAACGCGACGTGGGCGCGCGCGACCTCCGGCGCCGCTTCCAGGTCATGGCGCGCGAACTCCACGTCGGCCGGGTGCGCAGCGAGCGTCGCGATCTCGCCGGTGAGGACGAACCCGTCGGCGTCGCTGTCGACCTCCAGCACCAACGGCACGAACCCGGTCGCGTCGTCGAGCACGGCTTCGCGCACGTCGTACGCGAGGGAGCGCCGGTTGCGCGTCCCTGACAGGCGCAGGCGGACACCGGCACACGGCCGCACCAGCAGACCCGTGAACAGCCGCAGCGCCGGCCGACCGCGGGCGGGCCCGGGCGGACGCCCCTGCACGACGCCGCGGCGCAGCATCGGCCACCACGCGCTCCCGCGCGGCAGGAGATCGTCGGCTGCCAGCATCGGCAGGGCGGCGCGATGCCGGCGGGCGAGGTCGTCGCTGCGTTCGATCGCAACCACCTGGTACCCGCCGAGCCGCCGGCGCACCTCGATCCGGCGACGAAGCACGACCTGGAAGCCGAACGCATTGCCTTCGGCCAGCGGCGTGCAAGCCTGCGCCACGCGCAGCGGCACGCTGCCGTCGAGAGTCGGCGAGCGCCGCTCCAGGCCGACGCGGTCTTCGAGCGCGTCGATGACCTCGAAGGCGACGCCCGCCTCCGCCATCAGCCGCAGCCTCCGCCTCCGCCGCAGCCACCACCGCCTCCGCAGCCCCCGCCACCGCCGCAGCTCGACGTGCTGCACGAGGCGCCGCTGCTCGCGGGTCGGACCGGCGGCGCGAACACCTCCGAGAACGCCGCATACACCGGGACCGCCGCGAGCAGGGCCATGCCGCCCGCGGCGACCGCGAGCCCGACCTCTGGCGGCGAGGTACGCCGGCCGCTGCCGACGTCCTGCCCGAGCGAGTGCGTCGCATCGCGCAACCACTCCAGATAGCGCTGCGGGCGACTGCTCTGCCCGACCTTGCGCAGCATGACCAACGTCACGAAGCCCACGACGATCATGGCGAAGATCAGCACGGCGGGGGTTCGCGTCGCGCCCTGAGCGGCGCGCACGGAGATCCGGACGGCGCCGAACGCCAGCACGACGGCGCCGGTCAGCAGCGTGATCCACACCATGCGCGATG
Organism: uncultured candidatus Brocadiaceae bacterium; assembly: GCA_964418595.1. Classification (GTDB taxonomy): domain Bacteria; phylum Planctomycetota; class UBA1135; order UBA1135; family UBA2386; genus CAYQMF01. The sequence goes on along the minus strand of CAYQMF010000032.1, from coordinate 1,492 downwards.
TGACCGCGCCCGAGCGCTCGAACCCGGCTTCCGCCAACGTCCCCTCGATGCGCGGCCCGCTCTCCGCTGCCACCTTCCGCGCCGACGTGTAGACGCCGGTGAAGGTGACCTTGTCGCGCTTGCGCAGCGCCTCGAACAACTCCCGCTCGAGCGGGTCCGCCGGCGGCGTCCCGACCGCCAGCGCAACGGTCTTGTTGTCCTCCGCCGGTGTGAGCCATCGGGCCGCGATCGCATGACTGACGAGCGTCTCGGCCACCGCATCACGGCCGCCGCGCATCCACGCCACCGCCCACAGATCCGACTCCGTCGGCATCCGCCCGATGCTGAGCCCCCGCTTGGGCGCCGACCGCGGGAGCCTCGGGTCAGCCGCCGCATCCCCCTCGTCCAGCCTCCGCCCGTACGCATCACGGAGGGCGCGCATGACGAGCAGGGTCGCAATCGAAAGGATGAGGTACAGCACCGCCCAGCCCTCCGACGGCGGCAGGTTGAACGGCGGGAAGTCGAACAGGTGGTTCATGACCGGGCCCTCGACCCAGCGGCATCCGCACCCAGCCCGTCGACATCGGCAAGCGCGCGATCCAGAAGGGTGACCAGCGCCGCGTACGCGGGCCGCGGCGCCTGACGCGCCTGCGTCAGCGCCTGCAGGTCGAGGCCGTAGAGGCGACCGACTCCGTCGAACACCGCCTCGAGCTGGTCGGGCTGCTGCTGCCCGCGCAAACGGAGCAGCGCGAACAGGGGGCCGCGCAGTTGCTTCAGCTTCCGTTCGACGGCGCGACCGAAGGCCGGCGTGTCAGCCATGTCGGTGACCACACGGCGCAGGCGGATGCGCGCCTCGCGTAGCTCCTGCTCGATGCGCAGCCGCCGGTGCTCGCTCAGCACGGGCACCGATGCGAACGGGCTCGTGCCGTGCAAGGCCACGGAGCAGCCCGCGATGTCCTCGTACAGCAGCGGGAAGCAGTCCGCCGCGCGGGGGATCTCCGCGACGCTGACCAGCATCGCCTCGATCCGCGCCGAGTAGCGCGCGAGCTGCAGGGCCGGGCCGATGGCCTCGAGCAGCGCCGCGTCTTCGTGGCGCAACACGATCATCAGGTCCACGTCGCTCTCGTCCTCGCGATAGCCGCCGCGCACCGCGCTGCCGAAGGCGATGACGGCGTGCAGGTCGTCGCCGAGCACGCTCCGCAGCGTCTCGATCAGGTGGTCGAGGCGGATGCGGACGCTCCGCGGCAGGTCTTGGAGGCTGGCCTTGTCGTGGGTCATGGTCGGTTCCTCGTCGCGTTCAGGTGGACGGGTGCGAAGGCGGACAGACCCTTGACGGCGCGCACCCGCGTCCCGTCGTCGAGCGTCTCGTAGCCAAGGAACGGTCCCCGGCGCGGCACGAAGGCACCGCGTCGATCGGGACCACGGAAGCACGCGCGCAGCACGAGCCGGTCGTGCAACGCGTCGGCGTGCAGGGCAGGGTCACGCGCGGCCGCGGTCGCGATGGCGAGCGCGT
>CAYQMF010000031.1:0-54462 GCA_964418595.1 uncultured candidatus Brocadiaceae bacterium | reverse complement strand
TGGACCACGCCACGCTGCGCACCACGCCGCTCGAGAACTTCCCGCCGCCGGAGCGGTGGGACGACTGGGAAGAACTCGACGCCAAGGCCTGGCCGCGCCGCGTCACCAGGAAGTACTCGCTGGTGCCGACGATCTGCTTCAACTGCGAGGCAGCCTGCGGGCTCGTCGCCTACGTCGACCAGAGCGACGGCTCGATCCGCAAGGTCGAGGGCAACCCGTTCCACCCGGGATCGCGCGGCCGCAACTGCGCCAAGGGGCCGGCGACGATCAACCAGGTCAACGACCCCGAGCGCATCCTCTACCCGATGAAGCGCCAGGGCCCGCGGGGCAGCGGCCGCTTCGAGCGGGTGTCGTGGGACGAGGTGCTGGCAACGCTCGGCGCGCGCATCCGTAACGCGATCGTCGAAGGGCGCAAGACCGAGGTCATGTACCACGTCGGGCGGCCCGGCCACGACGGCTACGTCGAGCGCGTGCTGCAGGCCTGGGGCGTCGACGGCCACAACTCGCACACCAACGTGTGCTCGTCGTCGGCGCGCGTGGGCTACACGCTGGTGACCGGCTACGACCGGCCGTCGCCCGACTACGCCAACGCGAAGTTCATCCTGCTGATCTCCGCGCACCTCGAGACCGGACACTACTTCAACCCGCACGCGCAGCGCGTGCAGGAAGCGAAGCTCAAGGGCGCGCGCATCGCGGTGTGCGACATCCGGTTGTCGAACACGGCGAGCATGGCGGATCACTGGCTGGCGCCGCGACCGGGGACGGAGGCGCTCATGCTGCTGGCGTTCGTGCACGTGCTCGTCCGCGACAAGCTCGTGGCCCGGCAGTTCGTACACGACTGGGTCGACTGGCGCGGCTGGCTCGCAGCGCGCGGCAAGGCTGGCGGCGACATCGATGCGTTCCTCGCCGACCTGCTCCAATACCTCGCCTTCGCGACCCCCGAGAAGGCCGCGGCCGAGTGTGGCCTGCCCGCCGCCCAGCTCGAGACCGTGGCGCGCGAGATCGGCGCCGCCGGCAGCGCCTTCTCCGCGCACGTGTGGCGCAACACGGCCAGCGGCAACCTGGGCGGCTGGCAGGTCGCGCGCGCGCTCGCGGTCCTGGGTGCCATGCTCGGCGCGATCGGCACGGTCGGCGGCACGAGCCCCAACGGCTACGACAAGTTCGTCCCCAAGCCGCACACGACGCCGCGCCCGCCGGCGGTGTGGCGCGAGCGCTACTCCCCGCGCGCGGGGCCGCTCGCGCACCACGAGCTGTCGTTCCTGCTGCCGCACCTGCTGAAGGACGGCAAGGGCCGGATCGATACGTACTTCACGCGCGTCTACAACCCGGTGTGGACCAACCCCGATGGGCTGGTGTGGATGGAGGCGCTCGCCGACGAGAAGCTCGTCGGCTGCCACGCCGCGCTGACTCCGGTGTGGAACGAGACCGCGCGCTTCGCCGACTACGTCCTGCCGATGGGCGTCGCCACCGAGCGCCACGACCTCATGAGCCAGGAGACGCACGCGGCGCGCTGGATCGGCTTCCGCCAGCCGGTGCTGCGCCGCATGAAGGAACTCGCCGGCGAAACCGTGGAGTGGACGTACCAGGCCAACCCTGGCGAGGTGTGGGAGGAGGACGAGTTCTGGATCGCGCTGTCCTGGCAGGTCGACCCCGACGGTTCGCTCGGCATCCGCAAGCACTTCGAGTCGCCGTACCGCAAGGGCGAGCGCATCACGACGGACGAGTACTACCGCTTCATCTTCGAGAACTCGGTGCCCGGCCTGCCGGAGGCCGCGAAGAAGGAAGGGCTCACGCCGCTCGAGTACATGAAGCGGCACGGGGCGTTCCTCGTCGAGGATGGCGTGTACGAGACGCACGCCAAGGAGGTCAAGGTCGACGGCGAGTCAGACGCCGCGCGGGCTGCCGTCATGAAGGACGGCAAGGTGCTCGCGCCCATCGTCGGCGGCAAGCCGCGCCAGGGCTTCCCCACCCGCAGCAAGCGCCTCGAACTGCACAGCCCGCTGCTCGCCGAGTGGCAGTGGCCGGAGCTGGCCTTCGCCGGCTACGTGAAGAGCCACGTTCACGACTCCACGCTGGACCGCAGCAAGGGCGAGTGCGTGCTGGTGTCGACGTTCCGACTGCCGACCCTCATCCACACCCGCTCCGCCAACTCCAAGTGGCTGAGCGAGCTCTCGAACACGAACCCGGTGTGGATCCATCCGACCGACGCCGCGCGCCTGGGTGTCGACACCGGCGACCTCGTGCGCGTGACGACCCGCACCGGCTACTACGTGAACAAGGCCTGGGTCACGGAAGGCGTGCGCCCCGGCCTCGTCGCCTGCAGCCACCACATGGGGCGCTTTCGCCAGAAGGGCCAGGAGCACGGCGTCAACCGCTGGCAGCAGCACGAGAGCGACCTGCAGGCGCAGGCGCCCGGGCAGTACCTCATCCGCCGCACCATGCAGGTGCAGGCCTTCGACAGCAAGGACCCCGACAGCCAGCGCGTGTGGTGGCGCGACGGCGGCGTGCACCAGAACTTCACCTTCCCGGTGCAGCCCGATCCCGTGTCGGGCATGCACTGCTGGCACCAGAAGGTGACCGTCACGAAGGCCCAACCCGGCGACCTCTACGGCGACACGTTCGTCGACACCAACAAGTCGATGGCCATCTACCGCGAGTGGCTCGGCAAGGCCCGGCCCGCCGCCGGCAAGCTCCGCCGGCCGCTGGAGCTCAAGCGCGTCGTGCGCCCGACGGACGCGACGTTCGCGCTGCCGGCGGAGTGATCCGCGCGCTCACTCCATCCTGCGCGTGCTCCCGGTGACCGAGTACCCGGCATCCGTGCTCGTGAAGAACGTGCCCTCGCCGCGGTCGACGAGGACGAAGTTGCCGTGCCCCTGCAGGTTGAGCCACGGCAGGTGGATCACGATCGAGCCGGCGCCGTTGGCGTCGACGCGGTAATTCGCGCGGAAGGTGCCGGTGAACGTGGTGCCGCCGACGCTCGTGGCGAAGTCTGCCGTCGCCCCGCCGAAGCCGTCGAAGCGGATGACGCCGCTGCTGGCGATCGCGCCCCAGGTGCGGTGCGACCCGCTGTAGGTGAAGCCGTGCGCGCCGCGCAATGAGCGCTCGCTCCAGCCCTGCTGCGGGTTCTGCGCCACGACGGCGAGCGGCGCGGCCAGGTCGGGGAGGGGTCGGCGGCGAGCGTCGAGAGAAAGCGCACCGAGAGTGGCGAGGGAGGCGAGGAGGAAGCAGCGCGAGATCATGGAGGCACCTGGTGGGACGGGGAGATGAGGCGAGTCGACCGTCACGATCAGCTGCGCGAGCCTGGAGTCGACACGGTGCAGACTCGGACGCAAGTTCGGCGCGGATCCGGACAGAGGGCCGGAGCCTCAGCGTCGCGTGCGCCCGGCGTCGCGCACCGCCGCCGGCCAGTCGCGCCTCGCCATCGCGAACACGCCGTGCGAGTATTCGTCCGCGTCGAGATCGTTCCAGGCCTGGGCAGCGCGTAGCCAGTGATCCCACCACGCGAGCAACTCGTCCCACGACAGGTTGCGCAGGTCGAGATCCTCGGCGCTCAGGAACTGGTCGCGGGGGGGAGGTGCGGGGACACCGGCAGACATCGCACCGCCGAGTCTACGAGCATCGCGTGCGCCGCGCGCAGCGGAAGCCCGGCCGAGCGGCGCTGGAACTCCGGCCATCCCGACTCCAGCCCGGACGCCGCAGCGAGGAAGGTGCGGATCCGGGCATCGTCTTCGTCCATGGCAGCGAAGCGCTCGCGCTCCAGTGCGAGCCGCAAGTCGTCGAGTCCACCCCGGATCGCCGCCAACGCGGGACGGACCGCCTCGAGCGCCGCGGCCAGGCCCGGCTGCGCTCGGTCGAGTTCCAGGATGTCGTGCGCGCTGCGCGAGCAGAGCATGCGATCCCGGGGATCCGACAACAGGCGCGCGAGCTCGCCGATGAACGGCCAGTCCTTCTCCCGGGTCGTCTTCTTCAGTTCCAGCAGGATGCGCGGCCCGACGAACGGCGGGTCCCTCCCCTCCTGCTCGCGCCACAACGCGGCGAGGTCTGAGTCGTTCACCCGCGGCGGTCGGGTCACGAAGTCGGTGCGAACCCGCATGCCGCGGTGATCGAACTCGAGGTGCGAACTCCAGCCATGCCGCAGCCAGCGGAGGTCGAGCGGCGCCCCGAACCGGTAGCGCGCACCACGCCGCTCCAACACACCGAGCACGTGGTCGATCGCGTCCTGTTCCTCCCGCAGGATCCAATCACCGTCCTTGCTGGCGATCGCCAGACGCAGGAGCACCGCGGCCTGTCCGCTGCTGATGATCGCTCGGAGGCCCCCGGCGTTGAACTCGCGCGTCAGATCGAGGTAGATCGACATCCGCGGCCGATGAGACAGCGCGACGGGACACAACGCAACTTCGCGGCGCGAGGGCGGTCATCGCTTCGATGGCGCGATCGCGTCGCACCCGGCGACGGAGGGACTCCAGCAAGACACGCTCCGACCACCGCCGCGACTCCTCGTGCCGCCGCGGCGCGCGCTACTTGCCGGTCCCGGTGGACACTGGCTCCTTCTTCGCTGGCTCCTTCCCGGCTGGCTCGCTCTTCGGCGGATCGCCCCCGACGCGGGTGATCCGGTAGCCCTTGGCCGCGAGCAGCGCCAGGATCCCATCTGGTCCCGGATAGTGCGCGGCGCCGACCGCGAAGAAGTGCGCTGTCTTCGGCGACGCGGTCATGCGCGCGATCATGCGCTCCACCATCCGGTGGTTGCGATCGACCAGCAGGTGCTTCTCGAACTTCGCCTCCAGCTCGGCGTGCCCGCTCAGGCCCGACATCGACTCCATCGCGTCGTGCAGGGCGTCGAGGTCGCCCGCGACGTAGAGCTCGATCAGCTCCCGGAGCACGCTCCGCTTTTCCTTGGCCGCCTTCTCCAGCATGTCGAGGGTGGCGTCGACCATCTGCGCCATCTCCGCGGCCGAGAAGACCTCGAATGCGCCGATCTGCTCGGCCGGCAGCTCGAGGGCCGCGGTCTGCTTGTGGCGATCCTTCGCCTCGTCGACGAGCACGAGGTCCAACGCCTTGCCCGCCATCACCGCCCGCAGATCGTCGAGCATCGCCAGGGTCGCGAGCACGACCCACGCCTTCTGCCCCGCGACGGTCTCGATCGGGAAGCTCTTGCTCTTGCAGTACGCGGCCAGCCGCTCGTACGTCGCCTCCGGCAGGACGTCGCTGAGCTTCGTCCCCTTGGGGAGCTGCGTGGCCTTGGCGACCATGGCCTGGGTCTTGGCATCCATCTCCAGCTCCGTGAGCAGGATGTCGCAGGCGTCGATCGCTGCGTCCACGCTCTCCGGCAGCGTCGTCACCCGTTTGTCGGGGAGATGGATCGTGCCGTAGAGCCACTGCACGGTCTCGCCCTCGATGCGCCACAGGAACGGATGGCGGACGGGTTCGACCTTGCCGGCGCCGCCCTGCGCACACGCGGCGACGGGAGCGAGGAAGGGCAGGCACCACAGCAGGGTGCGCGACAGGAACGCGTTCATCAGCATGTCTCCAGATAGGTGGCCTTGATCCGGCGGACCAGCTCCGCGGGATCCAGCGCCCAGAGTTCGCGGGAGAAGATCTCGACCTCGTGCCAGCCGTGAAACCCGCTCGCCTCCATCATCGCGCGGATGCCGCGCAGGTCGATGCAGCCCTCGCCCATCAGGGCGCGGTCGAGGAGGAGGTCGCGGGTCTCGACCCGCCAGTCGCACAGGTGGAAGCCGAACAGGCGGTCGGCGCGGCCGGCCCTCGCGATCTCGTCGGCCAGGCTCGCGTCCCACCACGTGTGGTACACGTCGACGACCACGCCCAGCGCCGGATCCGCGATCGCGTCGCACAGGTCGTTGGCCTCGCGCAGCAGCACCAGCCAGCTCTTGTCCGCGGCATACATCGGGTGCAGCGGCTCCACGGCCAGGCGAACCCCGCAGGCCGCGGCATGGGGCAGGAGCTGTTCCAACGCATCGCGCACCTGCGCCACCGCCGCGGTCCGCCCCACGCCCACCGCGCTGCCGACCACCAGCACCACCATGCCGGCGCCGATCGCCGCGGCCTCGTCGACGCACCGGCGGTTGTCGTCGAGCGAGCGCGCGCGCTGCGCGGGATCAGCGGCGACGAAGAACCCGCCCCGCACGAGCGCCGGCACCGAGAGCCCGCTGCCCCGCACGATGCGTCGCGCCTCGTCGAAACCGACCTGGTGCACGACATCGCGCCACACGCTCATGGCCGGGACGCCTTGCGCCGCGAACAAGTCGGCCGCCTGGGAAAGCGACAGCGTCGCGGTCGTGCGCGTGTGGATCGCGAGCCGCGTCAGATCGCGGAGCGCCTCAGCCAAGGGGCGGCACCGCGAGGAACGTACGTTGCGCCGACGAGGCGAGTCCCAGCTCGGCGAGCTGCACACCCTTCGCACCGTCGCGCAGGGTGTACGGCCACGGACTGTCGGCAGCCACGTGGCGGAGGAACATCTCCCACTGCACCTTGAACGCGTTGTCGTACGCCGTGGTCTCCGGCATGCGCGCCCAGCCCGCGTGGAAGTCGATCCCCTGCGGCAGGTCCGGGTTCCATACCGGCTTGGGAGTCGCGCCGAGCGGCTGCACGAAGCACTCGCGCAGGCCGGCAACCGCCGAGCCGCGCGTGCCGTCGACGTGCAGGGTGAGCAGGTCGTCGCGGCGGACACGGGTGTTCCACGACGAGTTGAACTGCAGGACGACACCATCGCGCGTGGTGAAGGTCGCGTAGGCCGCGTCGTCGGCGGTACACGCGTACTTCGCGCCGCGTTCGTCGACGCGCTCCGGCTGCTCGGTGCGCGCGAGCGCGAACACGCCGGCAACCTCGCCGAACACGTGGTCGATGAGGTAGCGCCAGTGGCAGAACATGTCGAGGACGATGCCGCCGCCGTCCTCCGCCCGGTAGTTCCAGCTCGGACGCTGCGCCGGTTGGTCGCGATCGTGGCCGGTGAACACCCAGTAGCCGAACTCGCCGCGCACCGACAGGATGCGACCGAAGAACCCCTGGTCGCGCAGCAGGCAGAGCTTGCGGATCCCCGGCAGGAACAGCTTGTCCTGCACGACGCCGTTCTTGACGCCGGCCTTCTCGCAGGCCGCGGCGAGCTGCAGCGCCTTCGCCAGCGAGGTCGCGATCGGCTTCTCGCAGTACACGGCCTTGCCCGCTGCCGCAGCCCGCTCGACGAACCGCGGCCGTTGCAGGGTGCTGCTGGCGTCGAAGAACACCTCGTAGTCCTGGTTGTCGATGGCGGCCTCGACCTCCGTGCTCCACGGCAGGGCCTCGCCCCATCCTTCGTGCCCGGCGAGGTGTGCCAGCTCGCGCAGCCGGTCGGCGTCGCGCCCGAGCAGGATCGGCGCCGGCAGGATGCGCTCGCCACCGCAGACGACACCGCCCTCGCGCGCGATCGCCGTGATCGAGCGCAGCAGGTGCTGGTTGCGGCCCATGCGGCCGGTGACCCCGTTCATGGCGATGCCGAGGCGGCGCGTCTGCATCGCGGCCACGGTAGGCGGCGGTGGGCGACAGCTCCACGACGAAGGTGCCGTCGAGCGACGACGCGGCGTTTTCTCCTCGCCGCCGCCTCGGCATGATGCCGGCGGCGATGCACGTCCTGTTCCTGGCCCCCGACACCCACATCTACAACCACGCGTTCGTGCGGGGCCTCGTCGCGGAGGGCGCGCGCGTCTCCGCCATCGGTCCCGGGCCGCAGGAGAGGCTTCCCGCCGGGCTCCGCGCGCAACTCGCCGGCTATCGCGCCTGTGACCGGCTGTTCGACCCGGACCCGCTGCTCGCCGCCGCGCGCGAACTCGGCAAGGCGCACACCATCGACCGGATCGAGACCATCGACGAGCCGCTCATCGAGCCCGCCGCGCAACTTCGCGCCCGCCTGCAGCTCCCCGGGCTGTCGGTGGAGACCGCGCGCATCTGCCGCGACAAGGTGGCGATGAAGGACGTGCTGCGCAGGGCGGGCATCCCCTGCGCGCAGTCGACGGCGGCGAAGACCGCAGCCGAGATCCACGCCTTCGCCGAGCGCGAGGGCTTCCCGATCATCGTCAAGCCCATCGCCGGCTTCGGCGCGCTGGACACGTTCCGCGTCGAGAGCAAGACCGACCTCGAGACGCTGCTCGGCAAGCTGAAGCTCGGCGACGGACGAACCCTCGCGATCGAGGAGTTCGTCGAAGGCCACGAGGGCTTCTACGACACCATCATCGACGGCGCCGGCGTACGTCACGACTTCGCATCGCACTACTACCCCGGCTGTCTCGAGGCCGCGCAACACCGCTGGATCTCGCCGCAGATCGCGGTGACGAACCGCATCGACGGCGGCGGCTACGTCGAGCTGCGCGACGTGGGCCGGCGCGTCATCGAGGCCGTGGGCCTGCGCCACACCGCGACGCACATGGAGTGGTTCTTCGGGCCCAAGGGACTCAAGTTCTCGGAGATCGGCGCGCGCCCGGCCGGCGAGAAGATCTGGGACATGTACGCGGTCGCCAACGAGTTCGACGTGTATCGCGAGTGGGCGCGCACGGTGCTCGGGCGACCAACGGGCGAACGTCCGTCACGCCGCTACGCCGCCGGCTCCATCCAGATCCGCCCCGATCGCGACGGCCGCATCCACGCGCACACCGGCACCGACGCGGCGTTCCGTCACTGCGCCGGAGCGATCTACGAGCACGCCCTCCCCGCGCCGGGCACGCCGACGCAGCCGCTCACCAAGGGCTGGTTCGTCAACACCTGGTTCCGCCTCAAGCACGAGGACTACGACGAACTGCGCGGGCTGATGACCTGGCTCGGCGAGAACGTCAAGACGACCGCGCGCTAGTCCGCAGACCAGAAGGGCACGGAGAGAACGCCGGGGCGCTACGCGCCCCGGAGAACCACGGAAGACCGGAAACACGGACGAGCAGAGACCAGACAAGCCAGAGAGGGGCCTCTCTCTCTCCCACTTCTCTTCTCTCTTCCGGCTTTCCGTCGTCTCACGCGGCGCGCAGCGCCGCCTCTTCCTTCGGCTGCTCCCGGCTGCTACCGCTTCTCCTGCTCCCGGTGCGAACCCGACCCGACTCCTTCCCTCGGCTTGCGCGGCGCCGCCAGGTAGTGGACGCCGAACTCCGGCCGCGAAGGGTCCAGCGCCCAGGCCTCCCGATCGCGCAGGAAGTCGATCACGTGCCGCACCGGGATCGCGAAGTTGAGGCCCTGCAGGCCGTCGTAGCCGGCGCAGTTCACGCCCACCACTTCGCCGCGCAGGTTGAACAGCGGCCCTCCGGAGTTGCCCGGATTGATCGGCACGTCGATCTGGAAGTGCTTGAAGCCGCTCATCGTGCGGTTGGCGACGCTCACGATCCCGTTGCTCACCGTGCGCTCGAGCCCGATCGGCGTACCGATCGCGTACACCCGGTCGCCGGCGCGCACGAGATCGCTGTCGCCGAGGAACACGCGGGTGAGCTGCACGCCCGCGGGTGGCTCGAGCTTGATCAGGGCGAGGTCGACTTCCGGGTGGATGGCGACCACCTTCACGCCGCGCACGACCTTGAGGTCGTAACCGTTCTTGCTCTTCAGGTAGAGCGTGACGTTCACCTCCGTCTCGCCCTCCACGACGTGGAAGTTGGTCACCACGTAGCCCTCCGCGCTGGTGATGAAGCCGGAGCCCTGGCCGGCCGGGCTCTCGATCTTCACGACCCCCGCCTCGACGGTCGCCGCGCCCTCCGTGATCGAGCGCTCGGACAGCTCCGCGCGGGCGAAGACCTCGTCCTCGTGCACCGAGCCCTTGCGCACGACTTCCTCGACCTCGCGCCGGACGATCGCGGCGAGCGGCACTCGCAACACGTCGAACCCGAGGTCGACCCAAAGCGCGTCCTCCGTTGCCTTGACGATCGGCGCGGTGACGCTACGGCCGTCGGTGAGGTGCACGGTCTCGCGCACGACAGGCGCGGGCTTCACCGCGGGCTCGGGCAGGGCTGGCGTCTGCACGAACGCAACCGCGAGAAGGATGATTGCGAGCGACATCACGGCCACGATAGGCTCACGCGTCCCGATGCGCGCTCCCAGACTCACGCTTTTGCCGCTGCTGGCGTTCTTGCTCGGGCCACATCCCGCGGTCCGCGCGCAGACCACTCCCCCGCCAGTCGATCCAGCGCTGCGCCAGCGTTTCGGCCTGCTGGGGCCGGTGGTAGTCAAGATCGGCGAAGGCGCCGCGCTGCTCACCGCCGGCCGTTGGAGCAAGGACGAGACGAGCTCGCGTGCGATCCTGGGCAACGGCCACCGGGCGCGCCTCGAGGCCTGGGCGATCACACGCGAGGCGGAGCGCGAGGACGGCGCTCGCAAGATCGACATCCCGCTGGCGGGTGGGATCGCCGGCCTCGCGCTCGCCGACGTCGATGGCGATGGCGTGAATGAACTCTTCCTCCACGATCTCCAGGGACGGCTCCTCGTGCAGAGCGCCGCGGGCGATGCCGTGGTACCGGCCGTCGACGTCGGTCGGGCCGCGACCAACGGCAGCCTCTGCGTCGGTGACGTCGACGGCGACGGCCGCGCCGATGCGCTCGTGCTCACCGAAGACGGCCTGCGCGTCGTGACGCACCTCGCCGCCGAACCCAAGGTCGGCGCGCCCGCGACTCTCGGTGGCGCGCGCCCCAACGCCTTCCAGGTCACCGATCTCGACGGTGACGGCCGCGTCGACGTGCTGGTCGCCGTGCGCACCGAGCGCATGGCGTTGCGCATCAAGCTGGCCGCCGCGCACGGCAACCACGCCTTCGGCCCCTGGCTCGTGCTCGATCCGCCCAGCCTGCAAACGGCGTTTCCGGGCACCGGTGCGGGCGGGGCGCGGATCGCGACCATCGAGGGACCACACCGCCGGATCGTCGAGTACGCCGTGACGCGCGGCGCCGACGTCGATCTGCCCGCGGCGCAACTGACTTCGCTGCCCGCGGTGACGGGCGCGGCAGGGCGGCCGTTCGCGCACGGCGACGTCGATGGCGACGGCGACCTCGACCTCGTCCTCGCGCAGCCGGACCGCGCCGAACTCGTGTTCCTGCTCGAGCGTGACGGTGAGTTCGAGGTGCAGGCGGCCCCCTCCCTGGCGGGCATCACGTGCGTGGCCCTCGGCGACGTCGACGGCGATGGCAAGCTCGACGTGGTGGTCGCCAGCCCCGACGAAGACGCCCTCGCGTGGCGCAGCGGTGCGCTGCCGATCACCGCGTTTCCGGTGCGGCTGCCGGTGCGCGACCGGCCCACGGCCGTGGCTTTCGACGGCGACGACATCCTGTTCCTGGCGCGCAACGACCGGCGCGAGGCGACCCTCTACCGCCTGCCGCGCGGCGGCGAGCCCACGAAGGTCAGCGAGCTCGGTCGCATGACCGGCGATCCGGCGCGTCTGCACGTGGGTCAGTTCGACGGTGCGCACGGCCGCGACGTGGCCTTCGTCGTGCCCGGCGTCGGGTTGCGCACGCTGTTCGCCCAGGCCGACGGCAGCCTGCGCGGCGCCGAGGATGTGCCGGGGTTCACGCGCCGGATGGACGACGGCGGCCTCGTGCAGGTGGCGAGTGCCGCGGGCGATGCCCTCCTCGTGGTCCGCGAGCGCTTCGCGCGCGTGGTGCGCTTCGACGCCGCCGGGCAGCCGGTCGTGCTCGAGCAGGACAACGGACCCGCGGGATCGCAGGCGCTGGGACTCGGCGCGCACGGATCGGCAGGCGTCCGCCTCCTGCTCGATCCCAAGGGCCAGAAGCTGTACCAGCAGCGCGGCTCGGCCGCCGCGCGCGCCCTCCCGCTGCCCGCGACCGGAGTCACGCACCTGGTCGCACAAGGTGACCAGGCGCTGCTCCTCTGCGGCGACGGCGTGGTGCGGCTGTCCTTCGCGGGCGGCGCCGGGTTGCGCCGCGTGCGCAGCGCCGAGCCGCCCACGGTCAAGTCGGCCTGCTACGCCGGCGTCAGCACCGACCTCGATGGCGACGGGCAGTCCGATCTGCTCGTGCTGGACAGCGACCTCAACGGTGCCCATGTCTTCGTCGCGCAGGGCGATCAACTCGCCCGTGCCTTGTCCTTCCCGATGTTCGAACGCGCGCCTTCGGTCCGGGCGTCGATCGAGCCGCGCGAGTTCGCCGTCGGCGACCTCGACGGCGATGGCCGCCAGGACCTCGCGTTTCTCTGCCACGACCGCCTCCTGCTCTACCTGACGGAGCAGTGATCGCGGCGTCCGCTACCTCTCACGATGAAGATCCTCCTTCCCCTCCTCACCCTCGGCCTCGCGCCGGGGTCGTTCGCCCAACACTTCGACCCCAAGCCCGCGGGCTCGCTCGTTCGCATCGCGTTCGATGGCCCCGCCAAGATGGCGGAGGCCTTCGCGGGCACGAACTTCCACGATCTCCTCACGAGCAAGGAGTTCGGCGACGCGTGGGCGCCCGTGACGCAGGCCATCCAGCAGGGGATCGAAGCCATGAAGGGGCAGGCGCCCTTCGACCCACAGGCCGTGTACGACGCCACCCTGCGCTACGCGGGTCGCGTCGAGATGACGGTCGGCTTCGAACTGGAGGACGAGGAGCCCAAGGTCTGGGTTGCGCTCGCGCTCGGCGGCGACGGCCACACCGACCTCCCGGGCGCGTGCAAGGAGGTCGAGCGTCTGGCGCTCGACTCCGGCGCTCCGTTCACCGAGCGCAGCATCGGGGGTCACAAGTGGCTGACCCAGCATCTCGGCTCCGAGGGGTTCGTCACGCTGCCGCGCATGGTCGGCGAGCGCGTGGTGGTGCTGGGTGGAACGGACAATGCCGACGCAGCGCTGGCGACCTTCTTCCCGAGCCAGGCTCCGGCGGACACCAGGCGCGAGACCCCCATCGCCCTGACGGTCGACGTGGGCGCGGCGCTCGACCTGATCGAGCGCGCGGTCGACATCGAGAACGGCGAAGGCAAGGTCTTCGCCGACGTGATGGATGCCGTCGGCTTCGGCAACGTCGAGGAGCTCTGGGTCGACATCGGTCGCGCCCGACGCTTCCTCGACATGAGCATGGCGGTCACCAGCTCCGGCCCGCGCCAGGGCTTCCTCGCCATGATCATGCCCAACGACGCCAGGCTCCCCGCGACGGGACGCCTCGTGCAGCAGAGCCCGAGCTGGAGCGTGGCCCCGATCGATCTCGGAATCCTCATGCCGATGCTCGAGAAGGTGATGAGCGTCGTCCCCGACGCTCCGATGACGCTCGCCGACATCGAAGCCGCCGCGGTGGAGAACATCGGCGTGCGCCTGCGCGAGGACCTGCTCGCACACCTGGGCGGCGCGATCCTCACGGCCGCGGACGACACCGTCCCTGAGGACGGCAGCGACCTCGGCGCGCTCACCAGCACGTGCTTCGGGCTCGAACTCAAGGATGGCGTCGCGTTCGGTCGCTCCGTCGAGACCATGCTCGAGCGCGCCGGCGTCCTCGAGATGCGCAAGTCCGAGAAGTACCGCGACACCGACGTGCACCGGGTGACCCTGCCCGCGGTCGGGATCAAGCTCCACTGGGCGATCACCGACCGTCTGTTCCTGCTCGGCATCGGGGATGGCGGCCGCGCCCGGCTCGGCGAGATCCTCGACGCTGCGGCTGCCGCGGCGCGCGGGGAGACCGCGCCTTCGCTGCCCAAGGCAGTGCGCGACCGGCTCGAAGTGGTGCCGCAGGGTTACGGTGGGCTGGGCGCGGCCAGGTTCGGCGCGGTGTTCTTCGACGCCGCCGTGGCCGGCCTGCGGCAGGCCGTCGCGGAGGGTGAGCTGGACTTCGACATCGACGGCGTGATGGAGGTGCTCGAGACGCTGCGTGGCCTGTTCGTCAAGCACGACCTCGGACACGCGGTGAGCGTGACGCACTACGACCCTCAGCGCATGGTCACCCGCACCATCTGGTGAGGGAAGCGTCCGGCGTCGCGCCGCCGATCAGCGACGCAGGGCCGCCGCGAGCGCCGCGGCGTCGGTGACCGGACGCTCGCAGACACCCCGCCGGCACACGTACGCGGCGGGAGCGCCGTCGACCTCCGCCTTGCCCGCGACCAGCGGCGCGAGCGCCTCGAGACTGCCACGGTTGCCCGCGTGCACGCAGAGCATCGCCAGATGCGGCGGCCACGCCATCCGCGCGGCGCCCAGCAATGCCTGGGTGCGCGCATCCGACGGGTCGCCGGCGATCACGACCTCGCGCGGATCGCCGAGGTGGAACTGCACGGCGAGCACGAGACTCGGGCAGCCGGCCGGCAGGCGGATGAGCAGGTCGTGGTGGGCGCGCAGCGAACGCGCACCGATGTCGTAGAGGCGCGGATCACCGAGGAGGAGCCCGGCGCGCAGGAAGGCGCGCGCCGCCAGCGCGCCCCCGGTCGGCGTCGAGGACTCGCTCACCGCCTTGCTCCGCGCCACCAGCGCTTCGTGGTCGTCGGCGGTGAACCAGAACGCGCCGTCGGTGGGATCGAGGAAGCGCGCCTCCAGCTCCCCGAGCAGATCCTTCGCCGCCGCCAGCCACGCCGGATCGAAGTCGGTCTCGAACAGGTCCAGCAAGGCATCCGCCATGCCGGCATGGTCTTCGAGGTAGCCGGCGAGTCGGGCCTCGCCGCGGCGCCAGGTGCGGAGCAGTCTGCCCTTCTCCCGCATCGCCGAGAGCACGAAGCGCGCCGCCGCCTGCGCCGTGGCGAGGTAGCGCGGATCACCGAGCGAGCGGTAGCCGTGCGCAAGGGCGGAGATCGCCAACCCATTCCATGCGGCGAGCACCTTGTCGTCGGTGGCCGGGCGCACGCGTCTGCCGCGCGCCGCCAGGAGACGCGCGCGCAGGTCCCTGGCCTTCGTCGCGTCGCACGGCGGCGCCTGCGTCCCGTGCGGCCGCACGGGGATGTTCTTGCCCTCGAAGTTTCCGGCCGTCGTCAGGCCCCACACCTTGGCCGCGAGGGCGGCCTCGTCCTTGCCCAGGACGTCGGCGACCTCGGCGACATCCCACACGAAGAACCTGCCCTCCTCGCCCTCGCTGTCGGCGTCCTGCGTCGACCACACGCCACCGCGCGGGTCGATCATCTCGCGCAGCAGCCACGCGAGCGTGTCGGCCGCGACCTCCGCGTAGAAGGCGTTGCCGGTGACCGCGTGCGCCTCCAGGTACACGCGCACGAGCTGCGCGTTGTCGTACAGCATCTTCTCGAAGTGCGGCACGACCCAGAGCCGGTCGACACTGTAGCGGTGGAAGCCGCCACCGAGCTGGTCGTACATCCCGCCGCACGCCATCTTCTGCAGCGTGGTCTCGACCATCTCGAGCACATCGGGTTGCGCGACGGACGCGGCGCGCAACAACACCTGCAGTTCGCTCGCGTGCGGGAACTTCGGCGCGAAGCGCGGCGGGTAGGCGAAACCGGCATGCGGGGCATCGAAGCGTTCGCGGGCGCTCTCCACGGCCGCAGCGATCATCGCGGCGGTCGGCTCCCCGGCCGCGAGTTCGGGAGCGAGCTGCCGGCGCAGCTCACCGGCCATCTCCGCCGCGGCCCGGTCGACATCGCTGCGGCGGTCCTTCCACAGGCCCGCCACGTGTTGGAGCACCCGCTTGAAGGCCGGCTGTCCCCACTTGTCCTCTGGCGGGAAGTAGGTGCCCGCAAAGAACGGCTGCAGGTCCGGCGTGAGGAACACCGACATCGGCCAGCCACCGTGTCCCCCGGTGAACCGCACCGTTGCCGCCATGTAGATCTCGTCGAGATCGGGACGCTCCTCGCGGTCGACCTTCACGTTCACGAACAGCTCGTTCATCAGCTTCGCCGTGGCCGGGTCCTCGAAGCTCTCGTGCTCCATCACGTGGCACCAGTGGCACGCCGCGTAGCCGATGGAGAGGAAGATCGGCCGGCCGTCGGCCTTGGCCTTCGCCAGTGCCTCGGGACCCCATGGATACCAGTCGACCGGGTTGTGCTGGTGCTGCTGCAGGTACGGAGAGGTCTCTCGCGCGAGTCGATTCACGGGGCGGGCGGGCTCATCTGGCTGGGCGACGAGCGCGGTGGCGGTGAGGCTGCCGGCGAACAGGCCAGCGAGGGACATCGTGCGCGTCGACATCGGGTGCCCGCTAGGCTACGCGCGGTGCCCCCTCAACCCGAGACTCCGTCGCCGGAAGCCCTCACCTCGGCCACCGCCGATGGTCGAAGCGGAGACAGCATGCCCGTCACGGCCGCGCCTGGCGACGCGATCCAGACCGACGTCGCCCCGACCGCACCGCCGGTGGTCCCGCTGCTGGGACTCCGCATCCATCGCGTGCGCAGCGACGAGGCGCTGGCGTGGGCGCTGCACCTCGCCGCGGGCGCGACGCCGAGCCTCGTGATGACGCCCAACACCGACCACGTGCTGCGGGCGCACCGCGACCCTGCGTTCCGTGCGCTGTACGACGCGGCCGACTTCGTCATCGCCGATGGACAGCCCGTGGTCTGGGCATCGCGCATCCTCGGCCAGCCGCTGCCGGAACGCGTGGCGGGCAGCGATCTCATGCCCGCTCTGTGCGTGGCTGCGGCACGTCGGGGGCTCACCTACTACTTCGTCGGCGGCAACCCCGGCGACGCGCAGGCAGCGGCGGCGGTGCTCGCGGCGCGCGCCGGCCGCGACGGCTGCGTGGGCGTCGACTGTCCCCCGCTCGGGTTCGAGAAGGACAGCGCCTACGTCGACGCGTTGCTCGCGCGCATCGCCGCGGCGCGTCCCGCCATCGTCTGCCTCGGCCTCGGCTCGCCGAAGCAGGAGCGGTTGATGGTCGAGTGGCGGCAACGCATCCCCCGTGGCGTGATCCTCGGAGTCGGCATCACCTTCTCGTTCGTGGCCGGCACCGTGCGCCGTGCCCCGCGCTGGCTGCAGCGCCTTGGCCTCGAGTGGTTCTGGCGGCTGTCCCGCGAACCGCGTCGCCTGTGGCGGCGGTATCTCGACAACCTGGTGGCGTTCCCGTGGCTCGTGCTGCGGCACCGCTTGCGCCACCAACCGATCGCGAACGGTTCGCCCGCTAGAGGCCCAGGTCCACGCTGAGGGCGACCTCGCCCACGACGAGATCGCGCTGGCCCAGGGTCGCGCCGTCGCCGTCGACGCGCAGCCGGTAGCTACCCGCCGGAACGGCGACACTCGCCTGTCGCACGTGCGCCGCCAGGCGCGCCACCGCGACGGGCACGGTGCCGTCAGCGAGGAAGGTGACCGTCAGACCACGGCCTGTGGGATTGCCGGTGGTGATCGTGACGCGCCGTGCCGGGCGCAACGCGATCTCGACGTCGGCGACATCGCCGCGCGACGCATCCACGACCGCGTAACCCAACGCATCGTTCGCCGCGCGCGCCACCAGCACGACGCGCCGGCGTCCCGCATCCGCGATCGCGAATCTGCCGTCGCCCTCGACCAAGACGGACCGTCGAGCCAGGTGCTGGGGCTGCCCCCGGTGCTCCGGTACGAACGCGAAGACGGCCGTCGCCGGCTGGCTGGACCCGCCGTGCGCAACACGCCCGGTGATCCTCGTCGCTGGAGTGATCGGGACGGCACCCAGGTCGTTCACGCCCGGCTGCAACGCGAGATTGCGCCAGATGCGCTCACGACCCTCACCTTCCACGCACAGCGTCGCCGGGCCAGCCAGGACCGGCCCGCGCAGGAACGATCCGTCCGCATCGGTTGCGGTCAGCAGCGGGCACTCCGTCATGTTCGCGAGTCCCACGTCCGCCACGAACGGCACGGTGGCCGCTTGATCGACGACGCGTCCCCGCAGGTACGCAAACCGCGCTTCGACCTGCGACCGCGTGAGGGCGAAAACGACGATCGATTGATCGGGCGGTACGAGCCGCGACGCCAGCACCGCGTGCCCGAGTACAGCGCTCACGACCACTGTCCCCGACGCCGCCACGTCGAGACGGCCGTCGATCTCCCGCGCCGCGCCTCCCTCGATCTCGGCGGCCGGCGTCCACAGCCCCACGCCCCAGCGCCGCCAGGAATCCCCTTCCGTCCAAGGCAATTGCGCCGGCGGCATGGCTTCCGTCGCAACGGCCGACGGCCCGCGCATCCGCAGGCGCCATAGCTCCGGCGTCCATGGTCGCCCCGTCTCGTCAACGAACCGGACCTCGATGGCGGTGCGAACCGCCAGGGCCGACTCCAGCGTGGCCCAGCGCCACACTTCCGGCGCGTGGGCCGAAAGGCAGGCGGTCCCCAGGACGACAAACAGGCCGATCGTGGCCCTTGACATGGTCGGCAGCCTACGCGTTCCGCGTCGGTTGGCAATCCTTCACCCCCTGCTTTCGCCCGACCCCGACCCGTTCCGGCGCAAACGACCGGGGGACTTGCGACGTGGTCCTGCGGGGGTGCCTCAGCGTGGCCGGACCAGCGGCGTGAAGTAGCGGTAGTAGGCCTCGAGGCTCAGCACGCACATCGCCGTCGTGTATGCCCGGTCGCGGTCGGTGTCCCCGGCGTACTCCGCATACACGTCGATCATTGGGAACGACCCGTCGATGTCCTGACCCTGGAGCAGCGACGCCTTGAGGGCCGCGTTCCAGGCCGGCCACACCTCGCCGCCGGCGAGGAAGCACGCCAATGATCCGTGGTACCAGAAGTACACGTTGCCGGCGCCACGCAGCACGAAGTCGTCGTCGCGGTAGCGGCGATACGGTCCCGGGGCACGCTCCAGGATCCACGCCAGCGCCGACCGCAGCCGCGGATCGTCGCGGTCGGCGCCGGTGAGCAGGAGACAGAACACGGCGCCGGGCGTGGACCCTGGCAGCGTGCGCCAGTCCGACGCCATGCGTGACGGCTCCTTGTTGTAGAGGAAGGACCCGTGCTCGGCATCGAACATGCCCCAGAGGAAGGTGCGTGCGTCTTCGATCACGCCCTCCTGCACCGTGAGCCCTGACATCCGCGCCGACTCGAGCGCCATCACCATCCAGGCGGTGACCGAGGTGCGTGCGAACCGGTCCTCCGCGCGCAGGCTCGACGAGAAGTACGGCCATCCTCCGAAGTTGCGCCGGTCGCGAGTCCGGTTCTGGTTCTTGGTGATCCAGGCGACCGCCTGTTCCAGCGGAGCGCGCAGGCGCTCGTCGCGCGTCATCGCGTAGCACTCGGCCAGCGCGTAGGTGGTGATCCCGTGGCTGTAGCTCGACGTGACCCCGAAGTGCCCCGTCTGTGAATCCTGCTGCGCGAGCAACCACCGAACGGCGGCATCCGCATTGCCCGCGTGTTCCGCCGCGGACCCCGGCGTGTGTCCCGCGCCGAGGAGCGCCAGCAGGCACAGCGCCGACTTGCCGACCTCGACCTCGCCGTACTTCTCGTGCATGCGCCGGCGCCGACCCCAACCGCCGTCGGCCTGCTGGATGCGCGCGAGGTAGGCGAGGCCGCGACGCACCGCGGCCTCCGTCTCCTGCGAGCCGCCGAACGCCTCGATCGCCTCCGCCTTCTGCGGCCCGAACCGGTTGCGATAGAACTCCGGAACCGCGCGCGCGGCGACGCCCGCCGCCGCGGTCCATTCGGTCGGGGCGATCGGCAGGGCCGACGGCGGCAACTCGAGGCCGGCCGCGACCCGATGACGACCCGCCTCCCCAGCCGTACTCCGCGTCGGCCGCAGCAGGTCGGGAACAGCCACGGCGATCGGCGCACCGGCCAGCGCGCGGAGCGTCGCGGCCTCCGACGACTGCGGCGCCGGCCCCGCCGTCGCACCCGCGACGCTCGCGCTCTCGCCGTCCGCGAGGCGCGGTCCATGCAGCGTCATCGACCGCGCCGACGGAGGAGTGCCTGCGTGTGCACCGCGAGGGGCTGGCGCCCCTGGAGCTGCCGCGAGCGCGCTGGCCGGAAGCACGGTCGACTCCCCGCCCGCCGCTGCCGCTGGCGCACGCCGCTCGAGGTCCGCCATCGGACTCGCCGGCTCGGGCTCGGCTCCGCGCAGCGGTTCCGCCGGCGCCGGCGGAACCGCTGCGGCCACAGCCGGAGGGACGACCGCGGACCCGTGAGCCGCGGGCGCATCGGCGAGGCGCGGCAGCGGCAGGGCGAAGGACCGCGCCGGCGTGGCGGTCGTTCGCATCCCCGCCGGCGCCGCGGACGTCGGCACCGGCGCGAGCGCAGAAGGCGCAGGAAGCGTTGCGAGCGGGTCGGCCCCCACCGGGCGCGACGGTGCGCGCGCCTCGACGGGCGCCGCGTCGCGCGGGGTCACCGCGGGCGTGGCTGCGGCGACGAGCGGAGGCGGCGGTGAGATCGATGCGGAGGCGGATGTCGGGGCTCTGGCGAACGTCGAGGCCGGCGCGTCGGCGAGGCGGACAGGGCTCGGCGACAGCTCGCGTGCGTGAGGAATGCCTTCTGCAGCGCGACCCTCGATCGCGGCAGTTGCATGGACCACGGCCAGGGAACTGCCGGGAGCCCCGGCTGCAGCCGGCTCGCCCGCCTCCGCGGCAGGCGCGACGCGGGCCGCCACCGACGACGGCGCCCGCGGCGCGAGGTCGACGTCGACCGCCGATGTCGCCGGGCCCGAGCCGGCAGTCGCCACCCGAGCCTCGGCTCCCGACGCCGCATCGCTGGGCACCGTGCGCGCCGGCGTGATGCCGGCGAGGACGGGAAGCGCCGCCGCGCGCGTGCCCGCCGGCGCGCCGGGCGTGGCGACCGAAGCCAGCGCGCCGCTCGCCGCGCCAGGCAACTCGACGACCACGTTCACGGTGTCGGCGGTCGCTGCCCGCGCAACCTCTACCGGCGCGCTCTGCGGCGCCGGTTCGGCCGCGTGCGTCGCCGCGAGCACCACGGTGGTGGCGCGCGCGGCACGCGCCGTCTCCGTCGCGGGCGTGTCTTGCACGGCGCGCTCGGGGGCCGCGACGGACGCGAGCACCGCCGCAGCTTCCCGCTCCCCGCTCGCCGCGTGCGGCGCGTCGCGCTCGACCATCGGGGCCGACGCCGCGGGGGCCTCGACCGCGAGCGCCTCCGACTGGCTGGCGAACTGCACGTCGGCGACCAGCGCCCCCGACGCCGCCGCGCTCGCCGCGAGCTGCGTACCCGCCGGGACGAGTGTGATCTCCATCTGACCGGGGCGTGGGTCGGGTGCCCGGTAGCGCCGCACGATCTCGACGCCGCGCAACCACAGCAGGATTGCGAGGTGCAGGAGCAACGACGCGATCAGGCACCAGGTGACCACGTCCAACGCCCGCCAGCGCCGACCGAGGATCAGCAGCAGAAGGAGCAGGAGCGACACCAGCAGGATCACGAGCAGGATCTGCTCGAGCGCGGCCTGGCCTTCCCACCACGGGTACACCTCGTGCGCGCGGGCCCGATAGACGAGGCTCTTCCCCGCATCCAGCAGGCGCAAGCTGCGACCATCGTCGAGGACCTCCGGCGCCCGCAGCACGCCGGCCCGATTCAGCGCAGGCACCTGGAAGGGGTCTGCGAAACGACCGACGTGACGGAAAGCCTGCACCAGTTCGACCGGCCCGTCGCCGGCGCGGCGCACGAACCACAGGGTCGTTCCATCCGGCGCGAACGCCGGCTCGCGTTCACTCGCACGTTCCGGCGAGACCGACTCTGCGAAGAGCAGCGTCGGCTCGCGGCTGCCGTCGAGCGGGACGCTCCACAGACGGAACCAGGTCTCGCCTTCGCCACGGCGCGCGAACACCAGCTCGCCAGTGCGTGGGTCGAGCGCCGGATCGGTCTCGTCGCCGGGCGTCGCGATCGGCGCAGGCAACACCCGCGGCGGGCCGAACCCGCCCCCGTCCAACTGCGCCTGCCACAGGTCGTAGCCCCCGCCGCCTTCGTGCGCCCGATCCGACGCGAAGTACACCGTCCGCCCGTCCGGCGCCAGCGCGGGCGCGAGGTCGTGACCGCTCGATGCAAGCGCGCCGATGGGCACTGGGTCCGCGCCAGCGCGCGCCGCGCGCACGAGCTCCGTGCGGCCTTCGTCCACCGCGCGGCCGTACATCACGCTACCGTCGGGCAGCGTCGCCACGCGGCCGCGCACCGTGCCGATCAGTTCCGCCTCCGGTTCGGGCCGCCCCCACAGCAGCATCGGCGCATCGCGCAGGTCCCGGCCGCCGCCGAAGTGGGTCTGCTCCCCGTCGCTGTAGTACAGCGGCCGGCCGGCGCGGAGCGCGATCAGGCTCGCGGCGCTGAGGAGCGCGAGCGCTCCCGCCACCGCCATGAGCACGAAGCGCGTCCGCTCGCGCATCGCTCAGCGCCCTTCCGGGTCCGCCGCCATCGACACGCGCGAGAGCTTCGCGGCCAGACAGGCATCGAGCGCCTGCGCGACCACGCCGAACTGCGCCGTCGTGTCGCCGCGGATCAACACGGCCTGGTCCTTGTTGCGCGCCGCCGCCGCATGCAGGCGCTGCCGCAGCGCCTCCGGGCTCACCTCCCGCCCGTCGATCCGCACGCGTCCATCGCGCAGGACGTTGATGACGAGCAAGTGCGAGTCGGCCGCCGCCTTGCCGGTGGTCGACTGCGGCAGATCGAGGTCCACCTCGACCTCCTCGCGCGTGAACGTGGTCGCGGCCAGGAAGAACACGAGCAACAGGAAGACCATGTCGATCAGCGGCGTGAGGTTCAGGCTTTCCTCCACCACCTCTTCGCGATCAAGCCGCATCGTCCCGCCTCCGCTCCTGAACGATCGCGTCGACCACGGGCAGCAAGCGATCGTCGACGCGTGAAACGAGGCGGCGTACGCGCGCGCCGAGGTGCGATGCCACGAGCATCGCAGGGATGGCTACGCCGAGCCCGGCGATGGTCGTGATCAGGGCCTCCTCGATCCCGGCTGCGAGGTTTTCCGGCTTGCCGAGCCCGGTGAGCACCACGCGGTGGAACGCGTCATTCAGGCCGAGCACCGTGCCGAGCAGTCCGAGCAGCGGCGCGACCGCGGCGATCACGGAGAGCGCGCGGATGTTGCCGCGCATGCGCTCCATCTCCTTCCCGGCCTGGTCTTCCATCCCCCGCTCCAGATCCACCAGCGGCAACGTGTCGCGACGCAGGCCGGCCGCGAGGATCCGCGCCGCCGGCGCGTCGATCGCCGCGCACTCGACCAGGGCCTGCGCCCGCTCGCCGCGCACAGCGCGCTCGATCACCGGCTCCAGTTCCGGCGGGAGGACAGCGTTGGGCCGCAGGCGCAGGTAGCGCTCCATCGCGAGGCCGACCGCCACGATCGAGCACAGCCCGAGCGGCACCATCACCGGGCCGCCCGCGGCCAGGAAGTCCCACACCGTCTGTCGGATCACCGTCTCCTGCGCCGTGGCCTGGGCAGCGAACGTGTTCAACACCGCGTGCATGTCAGCGGCCTCCCTGATCGCGGCCGTTGCCAGCCTTGGCCTTGGTCGCCCACTCGGACTGCGGGAAGCGCTGCGCCAGTTCCTCCTGGAAGCGCGCCGCCTTCGCCGGCTGTCCGAGTTCCTGGTAGCAGGTGACCGTCTCGTAGAGGCCGCGCGCCACCCACTCCGCGTGGCCGTACAGGATCGACAGCTTGACGAACGCGTCGACCGCGCCTTCGAGGTCACCCTGCGCGCGCCGGACGCCGCCGAGCCGGAACTGCGCCTCCGCTGCGAGTTCGGTGTCGGTCAGCGCGGTCACCGCCTGCAACGCGCGCGTCGCGGCAGGCCACGCCTTGCGATCCACGTGCGCACGCCCGAGCCAGAGCTGCGCCCGGGCGCGCTGTAGCGCGGCGTCCGGGGCGTCCCCGACGACCTCGCGCAGGAGGTCCTCGAGCCAGGCGACCGCCTGCTCCGGCCGACCCGCGAGCACCGCCGATTCCGCGCCGTGCTGGCGCGCGGCCTGCACCCGGGCGTGCTTCGGCAGCGTTCGCAGGGCCGCCTCGAACGCCGCGAGACTCGCCGCGTGATCGCCCGCCTGGTAGCACGCCTCGCCGAGGAGGAAGCGCGCGTCGTCGGCGAACTCGCCGGTGAGCTTCTCGCTCCCGATCTGCGTGAGCAGCGCCCGCGCCGGTCCGGTCTCGCCCCGGCCGAGGTGGTCGAACGCCAGCTTGTAGAGCGCCCGCGCGCGGTACTCGCCGCGCACCTCCAGCAGGATCGCGCGCGCCGCCTCGCCCTCGCCAGCCGCGAGGCGCGCCTCGCCCACATGCAGCCGCGCCTCGCCGACCATCGCCTCGTCGGCGCTGCGTGCGACGACCTGCTCGAACGCTGCGAGTGCCGCCTTGTCGTCGCCGGCGCGACGGCAGGCCCAGGCCAGCTCGTACGCCACGCGGTCCGGACGCGTCCCACCGCCGGCGCCGAGTAGGTCCCTCAGCGTCGCGCGGGCGGCAGCGTCGTCGCCGCCGCGCGCCTGCGCCACGCCGAGCGCGTAGCGCATGTCGGGCGCCCGCGCGTCACCGCCGCACTCCTTCAGGAACCGACTCGCCGTGGCGGCGGCGTCGGTCCAGCGTTGCATGCGCTGCTGGACCGCGCACCGCAACTGCAGGACGTCCGCGCACCGCGCGCCGAGCGCAGCGTGTGCGAGCGCCTGGTCGGCGTGCGCCAGTGACGCCGCGTCGTCGCCCAGTTCGAACGCGCACCAGGCTGCGCCCTCGACCGCGCGCGCCGCGACGGCGTCGTCCCCTTCCATCAGCTCGCGATACGCGCGCGCCGCCGCCGCGAAGTCCCCTTGGCGGAACACGAGCTCTGCGGCGTCAAGGCGATCCTGCCGCTGCCGTTCACCAGCGCCCTCCGCCGTCGCTGCCGAGGCGAGCCGCCGCGCCGCGCCGACGAGGTCACCCTTGGCCTGCAGGCTCCGACTCGCGAGCCGCTCCGTGCGCGCGAGGAACCTCCCGTCGCGGTGCCGGGCCCGGTAGCGATCGGCAGCGGCGAGCGCCTTGTCGGCGTCGCCGCTCTCGAGCCAACACAGGGCCTCCATCGACAGAGCCTCCTCCGCGTGCTCCGCCTTGCGGTCGGCGGCGATGGCACCGAACGCCACGGCCGCATCAGCCGGTCGACCCTGCAAGTAGGTGCACCACGCTCGCTTGAACGCTGCGGTCGCGGCGAAGCGCGCACCGTCGACGGCCAACGGCGCAAACGCGGCATCCGCCGCCGCGAACTGCTTGAGCGCGAAGCGACTCTCGGCGATGGCCAGCGCGGCGTGCTCGACGAGGGCGTGCGACGGGAGCGAACGACGCAGGTCCTCCGCGGCTGCGATCGCCTCGTCGTGGCGGCCCAGCTTGTGCAGGGCGAGTGCGCGGCCGTACAGCGCATCGCCGCGCAGCCCCGCGTCGTCGCCCGCGCCCGTGGCCGCAGCGTCGTACGCAGCGAGCGCCTCTGCCCACGCCCCTGACGCGGCGTGCGCCGCGCCGAGCGCCGCCGAGATGCGCGGCCGCGCAGCGGGGTCGGCAGTGGCGAATGCCGCGGTCAGGCGACCGACCGCGCCGGCCTGGTCGCCGCGCGCGGCTGCGGCCAGGCCCACGATCTCGCTGGCCTCGGCGCGCAGCGCCGGCGCCGTGCCATCCACGAGCAGCGGCGCGAGCACCTCTTCGGCGCGCGCGTGCGCATCGCCCTGTTGCAGCAGGCGCCCCCACTCGAGGCGCGCCCGCGCCGCGAGTTCGGCATCGCTCGAGTCCGTCGTCGCCGCCTCGAACAGCTTTCGCGCGGCGACGGCATCGCCGGTCTTCAGTCGACTCCACGCGAGCCCGACGGTCGCGTCGTCGGCGAACTCGCCCCCGGCGACGCGGGCCTTCTCGAACGCTGCGGCGGCGTCGGCATGCCGGCCCGCGCGGTACGCAGCGTCGCCCGCGAGGTACCAGCACTCGCCCTGCGAGTCGTGCGCCGGATCGCCTTCGGCCGCGGCGCGGAACGCGGCGGCCGCGGCCTCGTACCTGGCGAGGCGGACGAGCGCGAACCCAGCCTGATAGCGACCCGCGAGCCCGATGCCGTCCCCCGCCTTCGACGCTGTCGCTGCAGCCAGGAATGCCGCGGCAGCCTCTTCATCGCGCTGGAGCTCGCGCAGACCTTCGCCGCGCGCGTACTCCGCCGACGCGCGCAGGTAGTGGTCGGCCGGCGTCTCGGCCAGCAACGCCATCAACTGCTCGACCGCTGCTCCTGCTTCGTGCTCCCCCTGCAGGGCGCCGGCAAGGCGGTAGCGAGACTCCGCGCGCAGCTTCAGTGCATCGCCCGCATCGAGGGCCCGGCGCAACGACGCGATCGCGGCCTTGCTTTGCCCAAGTTCGAGCTGGCAACAACCGAGACGGTAGTGCGCCTCGGCCGCGAGCGCGTGCCGCGGCTGCTCGCGCGCGAACTTCTCGAACTGTCGGGCCGCTTCGTCGTGCAGCCCACGCTGCAGGAGTCCCACGCCCAGTTGGAAGGTCTCGGTGCTCCGATCCGCTTGCGCGACCAGGGCAGGTGCAAGCCAAACGACAACCAGAAGCGACAACGAGGGAACGCGATGAAGACCAGGCAAGCGAGACCTCCGGGAGCCGAGCGCGCGGGGTGAGCGCGGCATCGCAGCCACGCCGCACGCACCTCGATACGGGACGGGGGGGGATTATGACAACCCGTCTTGGGGGCTGGGATCGCCCCGGCGCGGTGTGGAAAGTTCCACGCGGTGAAGCGCAACGGCGCGCGCCGATGTGAGAAACCGCGACGACGCGCGACCCACGCCGTGGCGATGCGTTTGCCGCGGAGCGGCGTGGGCCACGGCGTGCGCCGGCCCGGAAGGTTGCCCGGAGGGGAGGAGTTGTGCCGAGCCGCCTTGCCGTGCGCCCAGGCGGAGACCGCCGATCAGTTGTCGTTCGTCACGCAGCGGACGGCGTTGCTCAGCGTGAACCCGCCGAGGACCGGGCCGCCCGCATCGACGACCGCGAACTGCGCAAAGAGCACCACGGCGGTCGTACCGGCGTTCGCCGGGATGGCCAGCGGCACGCTCCCAGCCCCGGTCGCATCGGTCGCGGCGCCGAACACGAGCAGCGGGTTGTCGACGGTGAGGACACACGTCGGCGTGAAGGGCAGCGCCCCTTGCGACGCTCCGAGCAGGAGCGCCGCCGGCGCACTCGCGCGCGCGTCGCGCACGCGCACCGCGAAGCTCGCGCTGCCGGAGATCGGCGCACCGTTGCCATCAGCCTTGGGGACCCGACCGTTGGTCCCCATGCAGCCCACGCCCTGCGGCACCGCCGCAGCCATGCTCCGCATCGACCACAACTCGAGGCCGATGCTGCCGACACCCCGTGCTGCGAAGAAGAGTCGGTTCCAGACGAGCGCCGGCTCGCCCGGGAGGCTGCCGATCGGGCCAGGCACGACGTCCTGGTGCAACACGGTGCCCGCGGCAGTGCCGTCGGTGACCCATGGCTCGAGGCCCGTCACGCCATCGTCGGCGACGAACACGGCACGCGCCGCGCCAGGCAACGTCTTCAGGAACGCCCCCGCCGGCGGAATCGAAGAGAAGAGACCCGGCAGGATGTCCTTCACGAGCGTCGTGCCGGCCGCCGTGCCGTCGCTCGACCAGATCTCCGCTCCGTGCGCGCCGTCGTCGCACACGAACAGGATCCGGTCCCGGAACGCCGTGAGCAGCCGCGGAGCAGATCCCGCGTTGCCCGGCACGATGTCGAGCACGAGGCGCGTGCCCCCGGCCGTGCCATCGCTCACCCACGGCTCGATGCCGTTGATGCCGTCCGTAGCCGAGAAGAAGAGCCGTCCACCCGAGGCGGTCAGCCCCGCGGGCGACGAACTCGACACGCCCGGCTGGATGTTGGCGACCTGGACGGTGCCCACCGAGGTGCCGTCCGTCCGCCACAGCTCCCGCCCGCCCAGCGCATCGCTCGCGGCGAAGTAGAGATGCGACCCCAGCACCGTCAAGCTGTCGGGGTTGGCGCTCGCGGCCCCGGTGAAGATGTCGTGGATGAGCACGGTGCCGGCCGCCGTACCGTCGGTGCGCCAGAGTTCGATCCCGAGCGCGCCATCGTTGGCGACGAAGTACAGCGCACCGGCGAACGGAGTGAAACGGTCGGGGTTGCCGCTCGCGCTCCCGGGCGCGATGTCCTTCAGCAACGTGGTGCCGGCCAGGGTCCCGTCCGTGCGCCAGAGCTCCGCGCCGTTCGTGCCGTCGTTGGCACGGAACACGACGAAGCCGCCGACCTCCGTCAAACCGAAGATGTTGCTCGTCACGCTGCCCGCGCGGATGTCCTTCACGAGCCGTGTGCCCGGCAGCGTGCCGTCGGAGATCCACAGCTCCGACCCAGCGACGCCGTCATCGGCCGCGAAGAAGATGCGGCCTCGCGAGGCGAGGAGCCCGGTTGGCGCGGACGAGGCCGTTCCTGCCTGGATGTCGCGCACCTGACGCGTACCGGCCACCGTCCCATCCGACCGCCACAGCTCCACGCCTGTGGCCCCGTCGGTCGCCGCGAAGTACAGCGTGCGCACTCCCATCGCGTCGGTGATTGCGACCGGCGACGACGACGACAACGCGGTGTTCACGTCGCCCAGCGGCAACATGAACGTGCCGTCCGTGCGCCAGGGCTCGCGCCCGGTGGCGCCGTCGTCGGCGCTGAGGATGAGGCCGTTCGCTGTCACCACGATCGGCACGGGCCCGCTCCCCGCCGAGCCCGGGTTCAGGTCCGCCACGAGGAACGTGCTCGTGCCGTCCGTGCGCCACAGTTCGTGGCCCGTCACGCCGTTGTTGCCCGCGAACAGCACGCCGGTCGGCAGCCCGACGACGCCCGACACCGCCGCAGACACCGCCCCGGGATAGAGGTCGATGAAGATCGATGTGCCCACCGCGGTTCCGTCCGTCCGCCATAGCTCCGTTCCGTACTGCGTGGTCGTCGCCATGAAGTAGGTGTGGTTGCCAAGGGTCGTAAACGACTGTGGCGAGGACGAGAGCACACCCGGCTCGATGTCGGCCAACATGAGTGTGCCGGAGGTCGTTCCGTCGGTGATGTACAGTTCTTGACCGGAGCCACCGTATGCCGAGAACAAGCAGGACGCGCCCCGGGGATGGAATCGGCTGGGTGATCCTGACGCGTTGCCGACGTTGATGTCGACGAGCAGGCTGGTCCCGGTGGCCGTCCCGTCCGTCGTCCACAGCTCGGCGCCGTTCGTGCCATCGTTGGCCGAGAAGTAGACTCGGTTCCCGAACACCGTCAGCTCCTGCGGCGTGGAGCTTCCCGCCGGATTGATGTCGGCGAGCATCGAGGTTCCACCGGCCGTGCCGTCGGTGCTCCACAGCTCAGCGCCGTTGATGCCGTCGTTGGCGCGGAACAGGAGCCTGTTGTTGAAGACGAGCAGGGACGCCGGCGTGCTCGGGCTGTTGCCCGGCCAGATGTCCCGCACCTGGACCGTACCGGCCGCCGTGCCATCGCTCCGCCACAGCTCGACGCCTCCCGGACCGTCCGCAGCCGCGAAGTAGATCTTGTTGCCCATCGCCACGAGGGACCCCGGCGATGAGCTCCCGGCGCCGGCGAGGATGTCCGCAACGAGCTGCGTGCCTGCCGTCGTTCCATCGGTCCGCCAGAGCTCCGCGCCGTGCGCGGCATCGCTCGCCCGGAAGTAGGCAACCCCGTTGAGCACCACGAAGCCTTGCGGCGTGGAGCCCCCGGCGCCCGGATTGATGTCGCGCACGATCGTCGTGCCCCCGGGGGTCCCGTCGCTCCTCCACAGTTCGTTCCCGGTCGTCGCCTCCGTCGCAGCGAAGAGCACGAGGCTGCCCAGCGCCACGGCGTTGCCCGGGCTCGAACTGGGATTCAGGCCCGCGGGCACGGCATTGATGTCGCTGACCATGGTCGCCGGCCCCTGCGCGGACGCGACGGCGACCGGACCGACGAGCGACAGGACGAGAGTGGATGCGCGGATTCCCATGATGACGTGCTCTTGGTGACGCATGCGATCATCGCAGAAGAAAGCGGGCCCTGCCGGGTGCGAGACTCGGCAGGGCCCACGAGAACCGCGGGCCCCGGGCATGCGTGAACCGGGACCCGCCAGGCGGGCAATCAATCAGTTCGCATTGAGCAGGATCTCGATGCCCTCGGTGAGGGCCACGAGCCCGGCGAACGCGCCACCGGCGTCGAGGACCGCGTGTTGGCCATAGAGGCGCAGGCACGCGAGCGACGCCGAGCCGGGGATGGGCAGCGGCACGGTGCCGACGCCGTTGGCGTCGGTCGGCGCAGCCACCGCGAGCAGCACGAACGACGGGTGACCGTAGTAGGTGCAGCCCGCGCCGAGCGACACTGCGCCCGGCAGCGCGTGCAGGAGGAGGAAGCTGGCGCTGTTCGGCAGCGCGTTGGTGACCCGCACGCCGAAGCCGGCGTTGCCGAGCGACGGCGCGCCACCGGCGCCGGAGACGTGCGGGAACTTCCCGCCGGTGCCAGTGCACGCGACACCGTAGGGCGTGGCGCTGGCGAGGCCCGCGTCGATCACCCACAGCTCCGTGCCCGACGCAGCGGTCGTGGCGCTGAACAGGATCTTGCAGCCCATCGCGGTCGGCATGGTGCCGGCGTAGGCATTGGGGTTGGAGTTGCCCGCACCCGCCTCGATGTCCTGGTGCAACACCGTGCCGAGGGTCGTGCCATCCGTGCGCCACAGCTCGACGCCGCTGACGCCGTCGGTGCCGGCGAACAGCGCGCGGCTCGCACCCGGGGGCGCCCACAGGAATCCGTTCGAGCCGAGGCTGCCCACGGCGCCCGGATTGACATCGGCGATCTGCTGCGTCCCGGCGGCGGTGCCGTCCGTGCGCCACGGCTCCTGGCCACTCACCGTGTCGGTGGCGAAGAAGACCGCGAATGTGCCGAGGTCGGCGAAGCGGGTGGGCGAGCTGTTCAGCGCGCCCGGCGCGATGTCCTTGACCATCGCGGTCGTCGTGCCGTCCGTCGACCAGAGCTCGACACCGTTGACGTTGTCGTTGGCCGAGAAATACAGCCGGCCGTTCGAGACCCCCAGCATGGCCGGCACCGAGCTGCCAGCGGGATGGATGTCGGCCACCAGCATGGTGCCGGCGTTGGTCCCGTCGCTCACCCACAGCTCGCGCCCGGTCACGCCGTTGTCGGCCGTGAAGTAGCACTTGTCCCGGAAGGCGACGAAGGTGCTCGGCGACGAGCTGGTCGTGCCGGCGCGGATGTCCTTCACGAGCGAGGTGCCGGCGGTCGTGCCGTCGGTGATCCACAACTCGGTGCCCACGGCGGTGCCGGTCGTGCCATTGCTCGCGGAGAAGAACATCTTGTCGTTCACGACGAGGAAGTTCGACGGGCTGCTGCTCGCGGTGCCCGGATTGAGGTCGGTGACCGCAACCGTGCCCGCCGCCGAGCCGTCGCTCATCCACATCTCCGTGCCGGTCGAACCGTCACCGGCGGAGAAGTAGAGGCGACCGCGGAACGACGTCAGGTTGAAGGGGAACGACCCGTTCGTGCCAGGGCGGATGTCCAGCACGAGCTGCGTGCCGGCGACGGTGCCGTCGGTCACCCAGAGCTCGCGCCCGGTCGAGCCGTTGTCGGCGGTGAAGAACACCTTGTTCCCGACCGCGGTGAGCTGGCCCACCGCACCTCCGACGCCCGGAGTGGTGTTGATGTCGGCCAGCATCCCCGTGCCACCGGCGGTCCCGTCCGTGCGCCACAGCTCGAGGCCATTGACGCCGTCGTCCGCCGCGAAGACCGAGAACGACCCGTCGGCCACGGAGACGACCGGGTAGGGGTTCGAGCTCGGCACCGTCGGTGCGATCTCGAGGAACATCTGTGTGCCGGCGACGGTGAGGTCGCTGCGCCACAGCTCCTGGCCAGCGGTGGCGTTGGCCGCCTGGAACCACGCCGCGCCCTGGAACGCGGTGCAGAAGTTGATCGACGACGTACCCGACCCGACCATGATGTCGCGGAGCAGGATCGTGCCGGCGACCGTGCCGTCGCTGGTCCAGGCCTCGGCACCGTTCACGCCGTCACTGGCCGAGAAGAACACGGAGTTGCCCACCGCGATCATCCGGTTCGGGCTCGAGCTGGCCGAACCCGGGTTGATGTCACCCATCATCATCGTGCCGGCGACCGTGCCGTCGGTGACCCACAGCTCGCTGCCGCTGGCGCCATCGCTCGCTTGGAAGAACATGCGCGTCCCGGCGGGCGTGAGGAAGCCCGGGAAGCTGCTGCCACCCGCGGCCAGATTGATGTCGGCGACCATCGCCAGCGTCGAGCCGTCGTAGCTCCACAGCTCGCTGCCGTTGGTGCCGTCGTTCGCCGTGAAGTAGAGCTTGCCGTTCCACACGACCAGGCCGGTCGGCGTCGCGCCCGAGGTACCAGGCCGCAGGTCCTGCACCAGGTTCACGGTGAGCCCGTCCGACCAGTACAGCTCGTTGCCGTTCACCGGCTCGAACGCACCGAAGTAGAGGCGTCCGCCGTACACCGCCATGTTGCCCGGGCTGCCACTCGCCGTGCCCGGGTTGAGGTCGGCGACCATCGTGGTGCCGGCGAGGGTCCCGTCGCTGACCCACAGTTCGGTGCCGTTGACGCCATCGTTGGCGCGGAAGAAGAGCTGGCTGCCGAGGACGGTGAGGTCGTTCGGCGACGCGCTGTTGAGGCCCGTGTTGATGTCCTTGACCTGCCACGTGCCCGCGGCCGTGCCGTCGGTGCGCCACAGCTCGAAGCCGGTGACGCCGTCGTGCGCCGAGAAGTAGACGATCCCGCCCATGTTGACCATGGTGCCGAACTGCACCGCGCTCTCGAGACCGGGGCGGATGTCCTTCACCAGCGACGTGCCGGCCTGGGTCCCGTCGGTGCGCCAGACCTCCTGGCCGACCGCTGCGTGCATCGCCTGGAAGAGGTACACGCCGGGCGTGACCTCGACGAAGCCGATCGCGGCGGAGCTGCCGACGCCGGGGTTGACGTCGGCGATGCGGCGCGTGCCGGCGACCGTGCCGTCGGTGATCCACGGCTCGCCGCCGGTGGCATCATCGCTGGCCTGGAAGAACATGGTCGTCCCGCTCACCGCGTTGAAGTGGCGTGCGTTCGAGTGGCTGACCGCGGTCGTCGTGGTCGCGATGTCGGCAACCTGCGTCGCCGGCCCTTGGGCGAAGACGGCGCTCGACGCACCGACGGAGAGAGTCGCCAGGGCGGCGACACGGAGGTTTGGTCGTACGGACATGGTCGGGAAGTGGAGGAAGAGGGATGGGCGACAGGTGCCGCCACCCTTCCTCTGCCGCACGAGGTCGTTCTTGGGGACGGTTCGTCAGAATCTTGGCACCCGTCCCGCTGGCGACCGTGCGGCCGACCGGAAGCGTTGCCGGATTCAGCGCAGCCCGTGCTCGGCGCCGAACGCGCGCAGGTCCTGCCAGAACTCGCGCCAGGGTGCCGCATCGTCTGCCGGCAGCGTTCCCAGCGCGGGCTCTCGGAGCGCCGCGAACTCGGGCGACAGCTCCCAGGTGCTCACGATCTTCCGGAGGAGCACGAGGTCGATCTGGCCCGTGGCAACCGCAGTTCGCATCTGCGCCAGCACGCCGGTGACCTGACCATACGCTTCGCCGGCGGCGTCGCGCCGCTCCTCGGCGTCGGGCGTGCGGCCGAGGTCGAGTCCGCCGGCGATCCGGAACGCCGCGCACGCCGGTTCCAGGAACGGGATCTGCCGGCCGGCCCCACCGCGGATCGCCGCCGCGAACAGCCGACGCGCCAGCGAGTTGGCGCCGCGCGCGACCGCAAGCGCGCCCAACGCGGCGCACCGGGCCGGGTCCGACGGCAACGCCTCACCGCTGAGGATCGCGTCCAGCTTGGATGCCTCGACGCGGCGGGTCTCCGCCGCCGCGATCCAGGCGGCCGTGGGGTGTGACCAGCGCGGCGACTTCTCGCCGATCTCGGCACCGCGACGCAGCGCGGCGATCCCCTCGTCGAAACGTCCGGCATTGGCGAGCACGGATCCGAGGTTGCACCACGCCTCCGCGTACTGCGGTCGCAGCTCCACCGCCTTGCGGTACGCGGCCTCCGCCGCGACTCCGTCGCGGATCTCGCTCAGCGCGAGACCCAGGTGGTACCAGATCTCCGGGTCCCCCGCGTCCAACTCCAGCGCCTGGCGGAAGCGCCCGATTGCGGCGCCCACGCAGCCCTCATCCATGTGGATCACGCCGAGCGCGCGCGGCGCCGCCGCCAGTGCCGGCGCGAGGACGAGGGCGCGCTCGCACGCCACGCGCGCGGCTTCGAGGCGGCCAGCGCGCCGCTCCTGGTTGGCCAGCAGGATCTGGGCCATGCCCGAGTCCGGCAGGCGCGTGGCAGCTTTGCGCGCCGCCTCGAGCGCCCCGGCGACATCGCCCGTCAGTTCGCGCAGGCTAGCCAACATGAGCCACAACCGCGGGTAGCCGGCATCGATCGCCTCGGCGCGCTCCGCGAGCGCACGGGCGTCCTCGAGCTGGCCGCGCTCCGTGAGCGTGGCGGCGAGGTCGACGAGGGCATGCGGGTCGTTGGGGCGCAGCGCCAGTGCGGCGCTGAACAGGCGTGCGATCTCCTCCAAAGGCCGCGGGCTCAACCGTTCGAGGAGCGCGGCGAGGTCGTGCGTGATGGCGTAGTCGCCGGGATGATGCAGGTGCGCGACCCGATACGTGGCGATGGCCGAAGCGCGGTCGCCCACGCTCAGCAGACACTCCGCCATGAGCCCCAGGCTCTCGCCGTGTTGCTTGCCGACGTCCTCTGCCTTGCTCAGGGCGCGCAGCGCGTCGCCGTCGCGCGCGCCACAGCATCGTCGAAGTTCAGTGCGCCAGTGGTCCTGGTCGATCGCGTCGGCAAGGCGCAGCAGGCGCACGCGGTCGTTGTCGTCGGCCCGGCCACGCCGCGCGTGTGCCCAGCGGTGCAGGGCGTGGGCGAGGTCAGTCGCGAGCGGACTGTTTGCGATCGCGGCCGCCACCACCGCCGGATCGTCGCGATCCGCGTCGACCCCGAACACCCCGAGCAGTTCTCGATAGCCGGCCTCGACGTCGGCCACCGGCCGTTCCTCGCCGAGGTGGGGCTGCGTGGTCTCCAGCAGGCGCCGCGCGCGACCTTCGCGTAGGGCGGCGGCCGCCTCCGCCTGCACCTGACGGTGCAGCTCCGTGAGGCTGGCTGCGGTCATCGGTGAGACGTGCGGCCCGCGCGCCAGGGCGTCGGCCTCGCGCGCTACGGCGGTCGCCTCGACCCAGCGCTGCTCGACGAGATGTCCGGCTGCGCGCGCGACATCGCGCAACTCGAGCACGCGCTGGCGGGCGCCCTGCGCGCGTTCCTCGGCATCGGCGCGCAGCCCCGCCTCCCGGCTCTGGAACAGCCAATACGCGGCCCCGGCGCCGAGCAGCGCCACGATGACCACGATGCTGAGTGCGAGCGTGATGCGGCGTGCCTTGCGCTCCTCCGCCGCCTTCGCGCGCGCCTGCGCGGCCTCGATCGCAGCATCCTGCGCCCGGCGCTCGACGGCGGTGAGGTGTGCATGGATCGCGGTGGCGAGAGCGCGCGCGTCCGCAGGTCGCGCCGCCTGCTCCTCCGCCAGGCAACTCCGCGCGAGCGCCACCAGGGCCGGATCGGCGACACTGGCGTCGAGGCGCTTGAACGCGTCGTCCAGCCACGCCTTCCGCGCGCGCAGGTAGACCTCGTCGCGGTTCGCCCCGCGGTACGCGGGAGCGCCGGTCAGGATCTCACACAAGATCGACCCGAGCGCGAAGACGTCGGTGCGGCGGTCGATCGCTTCCGTCATCCCGCGGGCCTGCTCCGGCGCCATGTAGCCGGGCGTGCCGAGCACGCGCGGTGCATCGGGTTCGACGTCGGAGCCGCACCCCACGGCTGCCGCGTCGGCACAGGCCCGAGCAAACCCCCAGTCGAGCAACTGGACCTCGCCGAACGATCCCACCATCACGTTGGCGGGCTTGAGGTCGCCGTGCACCACGCCTCGGTCGTGCGCGAAGGCCACCGCCTCGCACACGCGGCCGAAGAGGGTGAGCGCCTCGCGCCGGTCGCGCGCCTCGCGTTGACCCTGCGCCAGCACGTCGTGCAGCGAATCGCCGGTGACGACCTTCATCACGTAGAAGTGCCGGCCGTCCTCCATCGTGCCGACCTCGTGCACCGGCACCACCCCGGGGTGCTGGAGGCGCCCCATCACGCGGGCTTCACCCCGGAAGAGCTGCTGCAGGGCGAGCACCCCGGCGGCGTTGCGGCGCATGTACTTGATCGCGACCTCGCGCTCGAGACCGGGATCCTCGGCGCGCACGACGATCCCCATGCCCCCCTGCGCGATGAGCCCGAGGACGCGGAACCGGCCGATCTGCTCGGGCAGCGCCTCGACCACCGGGGGTTCCGCCGCCGCCAGCTCCGCCAACATGGGCGCCATCTCGCCGTCGCGACCCGGAGCCCCGAACGCCCGGGAGATGCCCAGGTCCAGGAGGTCGTCGATCTCGCTCGGGTCAGGCGTACGCATGGGTCCTGGGGCTATCTGCCGCGGGCTGCGATTCTTGGGACGGAATCCGTCATCGCAGAGCGCTCAGCAGCTCCACGCAGTGCCGCTCCAGTTCGGCTTCACTCGCGCGCGGGTGGTAACCGGCCATGACCTCGAGCAGCACCGCCTTGAACTCGACCCGTGCCTCGCGGAGCGCCTCGTAGATCCGCTCCACCGGCACGTCGAGCTCGGCGGCGATCTCGCGGGGCGGCATGCCCCGCTCGAACCGCATCGCGAGAGCACGGTAGCGCCGTGCGGACGTCTCCGAGCGCGTGGCGCGCTGGCCCATCTTGTCGCGAGCCTCCTGCACGACCGACTCCGCCCACGCGCGATCGAAGACCCGCGAGAGCGACGCCTCGGAGTCGGCGATGTTCTCGACCGCGAACCCGCCCGGTGCGTCGCGCCGCCGGGCATGCCGGCGCTCGGCCATGAGCGCGACGTTGCGGACCACGCCGTACAGGAACGCACGGAAGCCGCCGACGAACTCACGATCGACCCGCGTCAGGGCACCGTTCTCCTTGAAGCAGTCGACGAAGACATCGTTGGTCGCATCCGCGACCGCGGGCGCGTCGCGGTCCAACCGCCAGCGCGCCGAGAGGTAGGTCCTGATCACCGGGCCATAGCGCCGGGAGAACAGATCCCGATCGACGGCGCGACCTTGGGCCGCACCGAGGATCATGCTCCACGAGGTGAAGTCCGCGGAGTTCACTGCGCGGAGCATACTCCGGCCCACGCGGCCGGTCCCGCGATGGCGATGCGCCGTCTACCGGCAGGCCCGTCTACCGGAAGGCCCGTCTACCGGAAGGACTGCCGCTGCCAGAGGGTGAGGCTCCGCCAGACCCACTCGAAGGGACCGAACCGGAAGTGCCGGACCCAGATGGCGCTGAGGCCGAGTTGCACGGCGGTGAGCCCCAGGAACACGAGGGCGAGGGCGCCTCGCGACAGCGACCCGTACAGGCCGAACCCCCACCCGAAGAACAGGGTCGTGCACGCGGCGGTCTGCAGGACGTAGTTGCTGAACGCCAGACGCCCCACGTTGGCGAGCGCCCGGAGCGTCCGACCACAGCGGCCGGAGCGCGCCACCAGCATGAGCACCGACGCGAAGCCGAGGGCGACCAGCAGGCGGGTGAACGGGTAGCCGAGGTCGTGGACCAACCGGAGCTCGATGGCAGCGAGCGAGAAGCCGGCGGCCGCGAAGCAGAGACCCCATGCGAGGCCGGCACCGGCTGCCAACGCCCCGATCACCACGAGCCGCAGGTATGCCGATCGCGACCACACCCCCGCGAAGAACCCGGTCTTCATGAGCCCCATGCCGAGGAGGATCATCCCGAACACGTCCCACACGAAGTACGAGTACAGGAACGACGACTGGAACGTGTGGTTGTGATCCCAGCGGTAGCGGGCGACGTCGAGCCATCCGCCGCGGATCGCGGTCAACTCCGGCTCCACCGCCTCGGGCTTCGGTGGCAGGGCCGAGACGCGCCGCTCCCACCGCTCCTTCGCCGTCTGCAGGTCCTTGCCCACCTCCTGGCCGGCCGCCGCGCGCTCGGTTGCAGTCGCCGCCTCCGCCCGCAGTGTCGCCGCGGCGTTGTAGCGCATGACCCCCTGCGGCATCTGTCCGGCGAGCACGAGCACGCCGAGCACCACGAGCCAGCGCGCGCGCAGCCCCCGGAACGCCACCGCCAGCACGCCGAACAGCCCGTACATGTAGAGGATGTCGCCCGTCCACTGCAACAGGAAGCGGTGTGCGATTCCCATGGGCACGAGCCACAGGCAGCGGCGCAGCAGATAGTCGGGCACATCCGCAGCCCGCCCCTTCGCCACCATGCGCTCGGCGAGCAGGATCAGGCCCGCGCCGAACAGCATGGAGAAGAGCGCGCGCATCTTGCCGTCGAGCAGGCTGACCTGGACGTACCAGAACCAGCGATCGAGACCGTCGGCGCCGCCCGCCCACGCGGGGTTCTCGTAGGCCTGCATCGGCAGGCCGAACTCGACGATGTTCATCCCGAGGATCCCGAGCACGGCGAGGCCGCGCACGGCGTCGATGCTGGTGATCCGTTCCGACGCGGGGATCGGTGCGACCGGCGCGCGCTCGTGCTCTTCGTGCATGCAGGGAGCGTGGCCGGCAGACCGGCGAACCGGAACGACCTCGCATTCATTCCCGGCGCGCGGCGCCCGGCCTACTTGCCGAGCGCGCGCGCGTCGAACACGACGCCGGTGTGGCCACCAGTGTTGACCCACGCCGTGCGCACGAGGCGTTCCGTGCCGAAGGTCACCGTGACCTCGTACTTGCCCTCCGGCAAGGTGAGCGCGTCGCCGAAGCGCCCGGATCGTTCCAGGCCATCGGAACCGCGCACGGTGAATCCGTCCGGGATGCCGAGCACGACCGTGCGCAGCGACTGCGCCAGGGTCGCGGCGTCGGTGGCTGCCACGTAGCTCCCGCCCGCGGCCGCCGCGGCCTTCTTGATCTGCTCCGTCCAGTCCGGGCGATCGATGGCGAAGCCGACGATGTGGAAGTTCACGCCACCGCGCGCGGTGATCGCCTTCGCCGCGCCGGCGAAGTCGCCCCGCTGCTTCGTGTCGTCGCCGCCGTCGGTGAGGAGCACGAAGGTCACCGGGTCCTTGGGATCGAGCGTCCCGAGTTCGCCCGCGGCCTGTTGCAGGCTGAGCGTGAGCGGCGTGCGTCCACGCGCGCGCAGGGCGGCGAGCGTCGCGCGCACCGGGCTGCCCTCGAGCTTGGTCCACGGCACGAGCAGCTCCGTATCCTCTTCGGCCCCGGGTTCGATCGCGCGCTTGCGGTGGCCGTAGGCGCGCAGCGCGACGTGCGCCCCTTCCGGGAGCGCGTCGAGCAGGGTGCCCACCGCAGCCCGCGCCCACTCGAACCGGGGCTTGCCACCCATCGGCTCGAGCATCGAGCCGCTCGCATCGAGCACCAGATAGAGGCGCAGCGAGGGCGGCATCGCGACGCTCGCACGCAGGGTCCCGGTCCCGCCGCGACGCTGCAACGGCGAGAGTGCCTCCGTCGCGCGCGTCAGGAAGAGGAGGGCGAAGCTCGAGGGCAGGCGGGGATCGTTCTGTTCGTGCCCCTCGAGGCCGTGCCACATGCCGTCTGGAAGTTGCGTGCTCACGAGGCGCTGCGCGCCCAGCGGGTACCATTCGTGCGGGCCGATGAACTCGACGTCGAGGAGGCGCCCGACC
Organism: uncultured candidatus Brocadiaceae bacterium; assembly: GCA_964418595.1. Lineage (GTDB taxonomy): Bacteria > Planctomycetota > UBA1135 > UBA1135 > UBA2386 > CAYQMF01. The sequence continues at coordinate 15,012 of CAYQMF010000031.1, read as the reverse complement.
CGCTCCAACGCGTAGAGATAGTAGAAGTCCCAGCCCCTCAGGCCTGGGTGCGCCGCCACCGAGAAGTTCTTCGCCAGCCACGCGAGCCCCGACGCCACCTGCCGGTCGGCCAGGATCGACTTGCTGCCCAACGCGTGTTGGCAGATCGCGATCGACGCGACCCCGGCGGCAGTCATGCTCCCGTAGCCGATCGACCCGGTGGAGTACGCCCAGCCTCCGTCCTCGCACTGCCGGTCGCGCTGTTCCGCGGTCGCCTTCTCCCATACGAAGGCCGGCAACTTCACGCCGGCGTTGGCGGCGGCGCGCAGGCCCAACAGCGCGTACTGGGTCACGGAGTTGTCGCCATCGACACTCTTGTTCTCCGTGCGCTCCCACGCGGGTTGGTCGGCGTCGAGCGGAACACCGCCGTACACCTTCAGCGCTCGACCCGCCTCCGGGTCCGCGAGCCGCTCCGGTGCGACTTGCGGGCGGTAGTTCCATGATCCGTTCGGACCTTGCCCTTCGAAGAGCAAGCGCGCGGCGCGGTGGAGCGTCGGCAGGAACGCCGGGTCGCCGTAGTGCTCGATCAGCATGCAGAGGATGCCGAGCTCGTACACCGTCATGCCGGTCGGGTCGACCCGGCGGAGCTGCGCCTGCAGCGCGGCATCGAACGTCGCGTTGCGCGCATGCAGCTTCGCGTGCACCAACGCCAGCGAAGTGAGGATGTGCTCCTCGTAGTAGCCGTACGGCGCGTGTGACCGGATCTCCTTCTGCACGAATGCCCACAGGCCGTCGGCGCCGCGGTCTATCGCCGCGTTGACCTGCGCCGCAGTGAGCCCGACTCCGGCGAGGCCGCGCGCAACGGGAGGCGGACCACCCTGCGCATCCGGTGTGACGGTGGTCGACGGCGGCGGACCCGGCTCCGGGCGGGGCGGGGCGACCGGAGCTGGGACCGGCGGCGCAGCGACCGGCGGCGGCGCGGGCCGGGTACCTGGCCCGGGCTCTGGCTTCGGCGAAAGCACGGGCTTCGGCGGAGGCGCAGGCTTCGGGCTCGGATCGCCGGCGACCGGCCCGGTCGTCGTGGTGAGCGGGAGGTCGAAGAACTTCTGCAACGTCAGGCCCCGATACCCGAGGCGGAGCTTGCCCTGGGTCGGCGCGCGGAACGCAACGGCGAAGGCGCGTGTCGACTGTGGCGGCACGAACAGCAACGGCGCGGGCGCCCAGGCGAGCGCGGCGCTCGCCTCCTCGTCGTAGGTGCGCTGGCTGGCGTCGGGCAGCACGAGCTGGAGTTGCTCGCGCGTCTGGAAGGTCTCGCCACGATCGCCGCGCACCTGCACGCGCACGTGGCACGTGACGATGCGGTCGCGCCCGTCGGCGCGTGCCTCGGCCGACAGGATCTCGACGTACAGCGTGTCGTCCTCGACCGCGCCCAGCCCGTCGACCGTCGGCGGCGGCGGCGCTTCGCCGCGCAGGGCAAACGTCAGGCCCTCCGGGCGGATCAGTTCGCCGCCGGGCAGACGCGCATTGGGGAAGTCGCAGCGCAGCGCCAGCGCCGTCGCCGCGGCGGGAGCAAGGAACACGAACTCCGCGCCGGTCGGCACGTCGGGCAGGAAGCGCGGTGCGTCGCCCAACGGGCTGCTCGACAACGGGGGCGTCGCGTACACACCATCGACCACGAGCTGCGCGTGGCGATGCGCCTCTGTCCAGTCGGACACGGTGCCGAGCTGGATCTTCGCGCCCTCCGCGGCGTGCGGATCGAACGCCGCCGCGTCGACCTCCTGGGTGAAGTGCGAGCGCGCGCGCACGTCGACGGCGACGAAGGTCTTCCCCGCGGGCGCGGGTGTGCCCTGCCACTGCTCGAGCGTACGCACGCCGAACACCGACAGGCCCACGACCTCGTTGTCCTGCGCTTCGACGATCGGTGTCGCCGGCGCCGGCGGCGTGCCCACGAGCGGCACGAACATGTGGCCGTGCGCGAAGTCGTAGAAGCGCAGCTCCAGGCTGTGCTGCGGCGGCGCGTCGGCGACGAAGGCCACCCACCCGCGCCGGGTCGAGCCGAGGTCCGGCAACGCGAAGCCCTGCACCGCGACGTGCCCCGGCGAACCGTGTGCCTCCTCGGCGATGCGCAGCAACCGACAGCCGTCCGCCACGAGGTACAGGTGGTCGCGGAGGTTGGGGATCTGGTAGCTGGTCGACTTGAGCTGGCCGTACACGAGCCCCAGCGGCAGCACGTTGCGCCACTCGGTGTCGACGAGCACGAGCGTGCCGCCGGCCGGCGCCTGCAACTTCGCGAAGGTCGGCTGGAGCTTGAAGCCCAGGATCTCGAACTCCACGGCGCGGGTCTTCGCCAGCCAGACGCTGCTCTCTACGGCGGGCTCGCTCGGCGTCGGCGCAGGGGCGGCCGCCGAGGGCAGCACCCCGTAGCGTTCGAGGATCGCGCGCGCCGTGTCGTCGAGGGGCGCGCTCACGGGCACGCTGGTGATCTCGTGGTAGGAGAGGTGCCCGCCGCTGTCCGTGCGCGCGTTGATGTCGACGACGATCCCCAACTCGGTGGCGGTGGGTGCGACCACGACCGCGGTGGCATCCTCCAACGCGCTCCGCAAGGCCAGGCCGCCGGCGCGAGTGAGCACCAGATTGCGCCTGACGCCGAACTGGGACAGGTCAGCAAGTGCCTGGGCCGTGGCGACGACGATCTTCAACTCCTGGCGCTGCGCCGCTCGCAACTCGGAAAACACAGCGACGATCTCCGTCGTCGGGTCGCGCACCTCGATCCCCGCCGGCAAGGTGCCAGCCGCCGGCACGTCGGTCACCCCGATGATCGCGACGTCGCCCACCGTCACGCACGGCGCCGCCAACCGCTTGCCGCCGCGGTACACGTTCGCCGAGATCCACGGCACCTTCACCGCCAGCAGCCCGTCTAGATCCGGCAGCGACAGGTCGCCCGACGCGAGCACCACCGCGTCGTAGCGCGCGTGCGCGAACAGCTCCGCGGCGAGCTTGCCGCCGCTGCGGATCGACGCCAGCGACCCGCTCACCGTGCCGCCGAGTTCCACCGCGAGCACCGGCCCCGCCTTGCGCAGTTCCGCGAGAGTCCCCGCCCGCCGGGCGAGGCCGCCCTTGCCGGGCGTGCGCAGTCAAGCGAAGTCGGTGGTGTCGCAGGTCGCCACGATGCGCTGCGCGCCGAGCGACGCCGCCAGCCCGAGCAACACGAGCACGCCATGCAGGATCGTCTTCATCACCCGCCCTTCTTGCCGAAGCCCATCTTCTTGGCCAGTTGCTCGCACACGCTGTTCCACGTCTCGCTCACCGCCTTGCGCGCGAGCACGTTGTGCCAGGTCGGCTCGATCTGCACGAACGACGTGAAGTAGTCGATGATCTTGCCGCAGATGAGGTTCCACACGCAGTTGGCGAACACGTTCTTGTCGCCCTCCTCCCCCGCCAGCGGGCTCAGCACCGCGACGGTGATGCACACCATCATGTCGCGGAAGAAGCAGATCGCCTCCTGGAGCTGCACCATCATCTCCGCGACCACGCCGTACTCGCTCGTGGCCTGGCCGCCGGCGAAGGCCACGAGACCGAGCGCGGAGCCGCTGCGTCGATCGATCCGGTACCAGGTCGCAGGCGTACTCGCGAAGGTGACGCAGGCGACGGTGCCTTCGGCGAGCTCCGCGGCCGCCGGCGGCGGCAACTCCTCGGCCGTCGCGATGCGCATCGCGCCATCGCGGAGCGACGCGCGCTCGTACAGCACGCTCGTGTTCACCGCCTTCTCGCCGCGCTCGCGCACCTCGTGTTCGAGCGCGGTGTCGAGCACGCCGGCCGCAAGCGGCAGCGACTCCGCCCACGTCTTCGGTGCCGGCCCGAGGTCGACGACATCGTTGTGCAGGATGTCGATCCCGGTCTCCATGCGCGGACCGACGTCGTCGATGAAGCGCGTGAGCTGAGCCACGACCAGCGGCTTGCCGTACGCGAGCGCGGCGTCTTGGAAGCCCGTCTGCAGACGCGCGAGCGCCTTGGCGCGCGCCGCGACGAAGGAATGCAGCTCGACCGGGAAGCGCGGCGCGTTGCGCCACGCGGCGAGTCGCGCGCCATCGTCCTGCAACTGCGCCTGGGCCAGCCGGGCGACGCCCTGGATGCAATCGAGGAACCGGTCGGTGAGCCAGTCGTCGCCGAACCCCTCCGCGGCCACCAGCACCTGCCGCATCGTCAGGAGGTCGAACACGCGCTGCGCGCCCACGACCTTTCTGCGCAGGATGTCGCGCCGCACACGCGCGGGTGCGCTGCCGGGCGCGCCGAGTTCGAGTTCGAACCAGCACGCCCCGATCACCGCCGCCGGAGTCTTGTCCTCCTCCTCCTCGCCAGCGAGCCCGCCGAACAGACCGCCGACCTTGCTGCCGATCTCCTTTGCCGCCGCGACACGGCCGTCCTCCACCGGCATCACCTTGCCGCTGAGATCGAACACGCGACCGGAGTGCGTGCGCTGCGGCGTGGCGACCTGCGGCTGGAAGGACGTCGTCGTCGCCAACGCCGCCATCACGCTCGCCGGCGTCGGCGCATCCAGCGCCGCGACCTTGGCGGTACCGTCGACCGGCATCACACCGAACGCCAGCGCGTCGCCGAACACATCGGCGGTGCGCAGGGTCACGTCGAGGAGCGAGGTGTCCTCCGCCGCACCCTCGACGCGCAACTTGCACTGCACGCGCAGGGTCTGGCACGCGTCCGCCGGCAGCGCGTCCAGCGCGACCTCGACCCCCGTCCGGGGCGTGCCGGATTCGAGCGTGGGATCGAGGTCCCCCGCCGGCGTGCGCACCCACCAGTGCTCCGAGGCAGGTGGCAACGCCGCGCCGGTCGGCGCCGGCACCTTGCCCGCGAGCGCTGCGAGCAACGCCGCGCGGTCGCGCTGCACGCGCCGCTCGACGCGGGTCTGCAGCGACGCGCCCAGGACCCGCGCCTCCGCCGGCGCCTCGCGCAGCCGCGCCGGGTCCACGCCCGCGGCCTTCGCCAGCGCCACGACGCGCGCGTCCTCCTCCGGCACGACGGGCAGACGCGCCGGCGTCACGGAGGGCGCCTTCGCCGACGGCAGCGTCCCGCGCACGAGGCGCGCGTCGATGCCGCGCGTGCGCAGCATGGTCGCCAGCAGCAGCGCCCGATCCGCGGCGTTGCCACTGCCGCTGGCGAGCGTGCCCATCGCGCCGCGCTGGAAGCCGGCGTAGGGCTGGAAGCCCAGGTGCGCGCGCACCCACCCCGCCAGCTCCGCGTCGCTGCGCGCGCTGCCGGCGAGCGCGTGCAGGTCGCAGGTCTCGCGCGGCAGGACCCGCCGGATCGCGGCGAGGCGCCGCCCAAGCGCGTCGAGCTGGTCGCTGGCGAAGTCAGCGAACCGGGCCGGCCCGGGCCCGGCACTGGCGAGGAGCAGGAGAGCAAACGCTGCGAACGCGCGCACACGCATGGTCTGGTCCTCGCGGCTGGTTGCGGCCGCCGCGCACCGTCAGGTCACTTGTTCTCGGCGGCGCCGGCCGCAGCCTTGGTCCGCGCCAGCAGCATCCGGTCGATCTTCGGCATCATCTTCTTGATGCAGTCGTCGAGCGCGAGGCGCAGGATCTTGCCCTTGTTGTCGTCGTCGAGCTGGAGGTCGGCCTCGGCGTTCGCGTCCGCGCCGAGGATGTCGATCCCCATCGCGCTGATCGAGTCGGTCTTCTTGTACTCCGAGAAGTCGGCGACGGCCGCCGCGCCGCTGGTCGGGTCGACGAGGCGCAGATCCACGCCGCAGTCGACCGTGATCTTCGAACTCTTGTTGGTGTAGTCGAACACACCGAGCGCGCGGCCGCCGGCCCCCGGGATCGGGATGCTGCCCAGCCCGAAGCTCTTGGCGCTCTTCTCGCCCTTCACGCGCAGGTTCGTCACCTTGCCGATCAGGATGTAGTCGACCCCGCGCACCTGCGCCTGCTGCGCCATCTCGCCGCTCTTGACGATGCCCTCGAGGTTCTGCTCCTTCAGGAGCTGGTCGAGCTGGGCGCGCTCGATCACGTCGAAGCGCTCGGTGTTGATGAGCAGCGTCGTGATCTGGTCGGCCGCCAGTTCGCTCACTTCCTGGGTCACCCCGGGCTTGAGCTGGAACTGGGGCACCCCGACCCGCGCGCGCTGGATGCCGCTGGGGGGCGGCGAGAAGCGGCCGACGTCGGCGGTGAGCGAGTCGCGCTCCGCTGATTCACCCGAGCTGACGCACGCCGAAAGGAGGACGAGAGTGCCGGCACCGACGCCGGCCAAGACGCTACGGAGGTTCATGGCAGTGGGGACGATCATGGGTCTGCGCCGGACAGTGCCACGTCGGCCGGTCCTGCACGCGGTTTCCGCCAAAACACGACGCGGGCGGCATCGTGCTGCGCGGCGCTCCGCAACACAAGGATCGCGTGGCCGGTCAGCGCGCGCGCAAGGCGAACTCGACTTCGACGACCGTCTCACCCGGTCCGTGCCGGAAGTGCCATCCGCGCACGGCCCGGAGCGCTGCGGCATCGAGGATCCCGTGGCGGCTCGACCGCGCCACGTCGGCAGCGATCACCGCGCCGACCACGTCCACCGTGACGCGAATCGCGACGACGCCCTCGAATCCCCGTCGGCGCGCCAACCACGGGTACTCCGGGGGCGGGTTCTCCCCCGGCACCACCTCGACGACGAGCGCCGCGGGCGTCGCCATGGAAGGCGCCGCGGCCGGCGTGTCCGCTGGAGTCGCAGGGGCCGGACGCACGCTCGCGAACCAGGCGGCCGGCGACGGATCGACGACGGGCAGCGGGGGCTCCGTGCGGCGTGGAGCCGGCTCGAAGGTGCGGGGGTCCAGCCATTCGTCCGGAACGCGGGCCTCCGCCAGGTCAGGCCCGCCCTGCGTCGCCTCGACGTTCACCTGCACGTCGCTCGCCGCCGACGGCTCGAGCACGTCCGGCGCGTCCTCGACCTGGATGCGGATCTCCGCGACCGCCGTACCGCGCCCGGCCGCGCTGGCCGCAAACCACCCCACCGAGCCGATGGCGACGGCGTGCAGGAGGCCGGAGGCGAGCAGGGAGGCACGGGGGGAGGTCATCGCGCGGACCGGAAGCTTAGCGTCAGGCGAACGGGGTTGGCATGTCCGGGTTCACGAGCTCTCTCCGCGGAACAACCAGCGCTCGAGGGTCGCCACCGTGCGCCCGAGTTCCGCGAGGCTCGCATGCTCCCCGGCCTGGTGCGCCTGCGCGGTGAGGCCCGGCCCCCAGTTGATCGCGTCGAGGCCGCGCTGCGACAGCCGACCCACGTCGGTCCAGGCCTGTTTCGCAGCGATCTCCACCGGCGCGAGGAGGGCCTTCAGCTCTGCGAGGAGCGGGTTGTCCCCGCACACGCGGCCGGCCGGACAGAAGTCGGTGAGTTCCCACTCCGCGTCCGTGCCGATCAGTTCGGCGAGCCGTGCCCGCACCGCCCCTTCGTCCTTGTCCGGCGCGAAGCGGTAGTTGAGGTTGAGCACGGCGCGGTCGGGCACCACGTTGCGCGCGCCCCGGAACTCGACGCCGGTGGCGCTGATCACCTCATAGAAGGTGAGCCCGTGGAAGACGTGCGCCTCGCGCGGCAGTTGCCCCAAGCGCGCCAGCAGCGGCGCCAACTTGTGGATCGCGTTGTCGCCCTGCCAGGGCCGGGCCGAGTGCGCCCGCTTGCCGGCGAACGTCACCTGCGCGTGGCAGGTGCCGAGCGCGCCCAGCTCGATGCGGTTGTCGGTGGGTTCCATGCAGATGACGAGGTCGGCGCGATCGAACCACGGCCGGGCCGCGTCGATGACGAGCGGCATCTCGCTCTCGACGAAGGGACCTTCCTCGCGCGCGTACAGCACGCCGACCAGGTCGTGGCGCGCCGCCTCGCGGCACGCGCGCTCCAGAGCCCACAGGATCACCGCGTCGGCGACCTTCATGTCGGACGCCCCGAGACCGAACAGCTTGTCGCCCTCACGCCGCACCGGGTTTGGCCCGTGCGCAGGCACCGTGTCGAGGTGGCCGGCGAGCATGAGGGTCTTGCGCCCCGGCCGCGGCGCGCGCGGCACGATGCACAGCGAGTCGCCGGCGCGGATCAAGGCGTGCGGCCCCCACGCCCGCGCGCGCGCCTCGACCAGATCGGCGAGCGCGCGCTCCTGCCCGATCGGGCTGTCGACGCGCAGCAGTTCCTCCGCCAGCGCAGCGACCCTCTCCGCCGTGGAGCTCACACGCTCACCGCGAACTCGCGCAGCGTCGCGTTCAGCCCGGTCTTGAGGTCGGTCGACGGTTTGCGCTTGCCGATGACCAGCGCGCAACCGACGCCGAACTCGCCGGCGGGGAACTTCTTCGGCCAGGTGCCGGGGATCACCACTGCATCGGCAGGCACGCGACCCTTGCTGACCACCGGCTCCCTGCCGGTGACGTCGACGATCGCCGTGCTCGCCGTGAGCACGACGTTCGCGCCGAGCACCGCGCGCGCGCCGACGACCACGCCTTCGACCACGATGCAGCGCGAGCCGACGAAGGCACCCTCCTCGACGATCACCGGGCGCGCGCCGGGCGGTTCCAGCACCCCGCCGATCCCGACGCCACCGCTCAGGTGCACGTCCTGCCCGATCTGCGCGCACGAGCCCACCGTCGCCCAGGTGTCGACCATCGTGCGCGCGCCGACGCGCGCGCCGAGGTTGACGTAGCCCGGCATCACCACGACTCCGGGTTCGCAGAACGCGCCGTAGCGCACCGCGCCGGGTGGCACCACGCGCACGCCCGCGGCCGCGAGCCCCTTCTTGATCGGGATCTTGTCGTGGAACTCGAAGGGCCCGACCTCGAACGTCCGCATCTCGCAGATGGCGAAGAACAGGTTCACGGCCTGCTGCAGCCACCCGTGCACGTGCCACTCACCATCGGCCAGTCGCGTCGCCACGCGCAGCTCGCCGCGGTCCAGGAGGTCGAGGGTCGCCTGCACCGCGGCCCGGTGGCGCTGATCCTTCAGGAGCGCGCGATCGGCGAACGCGGCGGCGATGAGCGGCTCCAGGGCGTCGGCGTCGTGCATGCCCGTTACCGCTTGCGCAGGTCCACGCGGTACACGCCGCGCTCGCGCGCCGCGAGGTCGCCGAGCATGCCCTGGAACGGCAGGTAGCCGGCGTGGGTGAGGGTGAGCGTCCGCCCGCGCAGGGTCTCCCGTTTGATCTCGCACGGCGTGACGAAACGCGCCACGTATCCGGAGAGCTGCAGTTCGACGCCCGCGGGCTCGCTCTCGATCCGCACGACGTCCGGGAGCGCGTCGTAGTCGAAGTCGCCGGTCGCGCAGCCGGCCAGGCTTGCGGTCAGAACGGCGCCCAGGGCGAGGATGATCCGCTTCGGAGTCGTCACCGGCGCATTGGACCATCCGGTGCACTCGAAGCAACGGAGCGGATGCGCCGGCCCGTGTTCCTGCCATCGAGACCCTGGGCGAACCGAAGGCCGCGCGGTATTCCTTCCGCCATCGGCCGGCAGCATCCCGCGGGCCACCGCAGCGGCCGGTCAACCTCGTCCAACCCAAGAGATCCCTGCCCATGCGTGTGTCGCACCTGCTCGTCGTGCCCTGCGCAACGTTCGCGCTCGCCGCACAGGATGTCCGCCCCGTTCCGGTCCTCACCGAGACCGGCTTCGCCAACGACCACCGCGTCGTGGCTGATCGCCACGAAGATCGCGTCGTCGTGCGCTTCGACTTCGCGTACGACGCCGACATGCTCGACGCCGCGCTGGCGCGCATCGGCGTGCGCCGCCTCGCCGGCGGCGACGGCGGCTGGTTCGAAGTGATCGAGGTGCCGCGCGGCACCGTCGACGCATGGGTGACCTGGCTCACCGCGCAACCGGGCGTCGCGTGGGCGGAGCCGGACTACCTGGCGCACACGACCGCGACGCCCAACGACCCGCTCTTCGCCCCCTACCAATGGAACTTCTTCGACCAGGGTCAGCTCAGCAACGGCGTGGCGAGCAACTACGGCGTGAACGGCGTCACGGCGTGGAACACGTCGACCGGTGCCGGGGTCATCGTCGCGGTGGTCGACACCGGGATCGCGTACGAGACATACGGTGGCTTTGCGCAGGCGCCTGACCTCGCCGGCGCCAGCTTCGTGTCGCCGTACAACTTCGTGGCCAACACCACGCACGCCAACGACGACAACGGCCATGGCACGCACGTCGCCGGCACGGTCCGGCAGGCCACCAACAACAACCTCGGCGTGGCGGGCCTCGCCTACAACTGCACGCTGATGCCGGTGAAGGTGCTCAACAGCGCCGGCAGCGGCAGCCACACCGCGATCGCCAACGGCATCCGCTGGGCGGCCGACCACGGCGCGAAGGTGATCAGCATGAGCCTGGGCGGCAGCACGGGCTCGACGACCCTCAGCTCGGCGGTCACCTACGCCTGGGGCATGGGCTGCGTCATCTGCGCGGCGACCGGCAACACCGGACGCAGCGGCGTGAGCTACCCGGCTCGCTACACCGAGTGCATCGCGGTCGGCGCGACGCGCTTCGACGGCAAGCGCGCCGGCTACTCGACCTACGGCACCGGGATCGACGTGGTCGCCCCCGGCGGCGACACCAGCGTCGACCAGAACGGCGACGGCTATGGCGACGGCATCCTGCAGCAGACCTTCGCCACCGGCACGCCGACCACGTTCGGCTACTACTTCTTCCAAGGCACGTCGATGGCCACGCCGCACGTCGCGGCGATCGCCGCGATGGTCGCCGCCAACAAGCCCGCGTACACCAACGCCCAGATCCGCAGCGCCATCGAGTCGAGCTGCCGCGATCTCGGCACCGCGGGCTACGACACCAGGTTCGGGTACGGGCTGGTGAACGCCGCGGCGGCGCTCACGCGCTGAGGCACGCGCCCTTCGCGCGACCGCGATCAGCGCGCCGGGTCCGACGTCTGCGGCGGCGGGCAGAAGCCGAGCCCCGGCACCTGCGCCACCACCCAGGTCGTCCGTCCCGCGCGCACGCGCACGCGCACGGACTGCGCTGGACCGACGGTCTTCCCCCCGCGGCCAGGGCGGACGACCACGTCGTGCACGCCCTCCCGCACGGTCAGGCGCGCCACCTGGAAGCTCGCCGGCAGCAGCGACCAGCAGCGCAGGTCGGCCTGCTCCGCCGCCACCGACGCCGAGGTGAGCAGATCCCAGAGCAGACCCCGGCTCTGGTTCTCCTGCTCGCGGGCGCGCCGCTGCTCGCGCGTCTCGTTCGGGCGTGCGCGCTGCTTCGTCGCCTCCTTGGCGACCTCGTTGAGCATCAGCTTGAAGGCGCGGCGCAACACGGCGCGGGTGACGACCTGCGCGCGCATGGCCTCGAACTCGGCGCGCGCCAGGGCCTCGACGTCGGTGACCGTCTCCGTGCGCGCCGTGCCCCGTCCGATCTGCACGATCGCTTCGCTCGGGTTGCCGGGCTGGAACACGAGCGCGGGGATCTGCACGGAGCGGATCTTGCTGGCCGGGATCGTCACGCGTCCCTTGCGCGCGTTGTACAGCACCTGTGCCGCCTCCAGGATCGCCGACGACACGGGCTCGTCGCGCCCGATGCGGTACGGCCCCATGCCCACCATGACCACGACCTGGATCACGCCGGAGCCGGCGGGGGCGAAGCCCTCCTTCCGATAGCGCGCCAGTTCACGCTGGGCGGGCTGGCAGTGCGGCTCGATCTCGAGCACCGCCTGCAACTGTCGCTCGACTGCGTCGGCACCGGCCGGGTTGTCACCCTCGAGTGCGGCCAGCAGCCAGTTGCCGATCGCGGCGAGTTTGTAGCGGAGCTTGGGCTTCTCCCCGTTCTGCGTCACGAAGCCGTCGCGGATCTCCACCTGCCGCTTCAGCATCTGGTTGAGGTACGCGACGACGTCGCCGGCTCCGGCCACGAGGTCTTCCAGCGCCAGCAGCGTGCGCACGAGCACGTGTTCGTAGTCGGCACCGTCGAATGCGAGCATGCGATCGTCGAAGAACGCCGCCTCGATCCAGTTGCCGTAGAGCGCCGCGCGCAGACCATCGAGCTGATCGCGCGCCGCGCGCAGGGCCTGGATCCCGGCGCGCGGATCTCCCGCGGCGAGATCCACCACCCCGCGCTGCAGGAGCCAGAGGTGCGCGTCGCCCCCACGCGTCGCCAGATCCGCCAACTCGGCGCGCAGCCCCTCGACGTCACCGGCCTGGAACCGCTGCGCGTGCCCGCGCACGTCGACGGATCCACACGCACCGAGGCAAAGCAGGCTCGCCGCGACCACCGATGAGAGCCGACGCCACATGTCCGTGTGCTCCCAGCGTCAGTCCTTGCGCACCGTTGCGTTGACCTTCTCCGCCTCGCCCGTCTCGATGTCCACCAGCTCCAGGGTCAGCACGTAGTCGCGCTGCGCCGACCGGCCCTGCCCGGAGGTACCGCTGTTCAGCGAGGCGTGCAGCAGGAACTCCACCGGGCTGCCGTTCGCCTCCAGCGTCTTGAGGAACATGCGCCGCTTCTCCGGGACGAACAACTCGTCGGCCCGCAGCCCGTCCTCGCGCAGGGCCGCGGCCACGAAGCGGTCGCTGATGTTGCGGTAGCGACCGCTCTTGTTCACCGCCGTGTCGATCTGCTGGCGCACGGTGTCGCGCCAGTCGACCAGCTCCTCCATGCTCTTGTTCTCGACGCCCAGGAAGGCGATGCGCAGCCGGTCGCTGCCGGTGCGCTGCGCGCTTCGGCGCTGGAGGAGATCGCCCACCGCCGTGTCGATCAGCGCGCGGAAGGTCTCGCGGTCGGGGCGCAGCCGATCGTTGGGATTGCCGCATGCCGAGATGCCGAGCGCCAGCACGGCGAACCATGACCACATCGTCTTCATGGCCGTCCTCTCGATGCCGTTGTCCTCACCGGTGCTCCCCCATCGCCTGGGCGAGGGCCGCCGTGAAGCGATCGTCGAACGGCAGCGTGAGCGCGCTGCCGCTGGCCACGCCGGTGCCCTCGACACGCAGGCTCAGCGTCCACTGTCGTGTGCCGCGCACGAGATCCAGGTGCACCATCACTTCGCCGCCGCGGTCGACGACGGCGATCGCGTCCTTGCCCGGCAACAGGCGCGGCAGCGCATTCACGACACGCGTGCGCGCCGCGGCGAGCAGCCGGCCTGTACCCGCGGTGACGCCCACTCGCTTGCCGGCGAAGGTCGCCCGCCGTTGCGAAACCAAGGGGCGCGCGCCGCGGTCGGCCAGCAGTTCGACTTCTCGATCCAGCGACGGAGTGAAGTGCGCGGCGCGCGCGCCGAGCGGCGTGGCGCTGAGGCTCTCGGCGCGCGTCGAGAGGTAGCGCACCTCGGGTGCCTTCTCGATGGTGCCGGCCAGTTCGGCGACGCTCGTGCCGTCGGCGGCCCGCACGCAGCGGTACGCGAGGCGCACGCGCTTGCGCCCCTCGAGGCGCCCACCCACCCAATCGATCGCGATCGTGCCGAACACCGCGTAGCCGGCCTCCGCCTGCGCGGCGAGGGCGACGGCGTCCTCCGGCCGGCGCACGTCGGCGAGGCTGCGGTTGCTGCGCTGCAGTTCCTGCGCCGTGGCGGCCGGCGCCCACAGCTCGAAGTCCTTGTCGATCGCCCACAGCGCCAGGATCGTGCGCGCCGCGGCCCAGTCGCCGGCCCCGGTGGCGAACACCTGCGTCCCCGGCGGATGCTGCGGGTCGTCGGTGCACGCCTGGAACAGCGCGACGGGCCCGGGGTCGGCGCGCTGCGCCGACGCGACCCGCGCCGCGAAGCCCGCGAAGTCGACGTCGAAGTCACCGTCGACGGCGACTTCCTCCTGCGGTTGCGGCCGGACGGGATCGGGGATGACCGGGGCGGGCTTTGGCGAGTCGATCGCCGGGCTTCCGCACGCCGCGAGCAGCGCGGCCATCACGAGGCCCCGTCTCATGCACCCTCCTCGCGCACGCCCGCGAGCTTCAGGATCGCGCGCCACTCCGTGGGCGTCACCGGCTGTACCGACAGGCGGGAGCCGCGTTGCAGGAGCACCATGTCCGCCAGCGCCGGCTCCGCCTGCAGCCGCGAGCGCAGCAGCGGTGGATCGAACGCCGTCACGGCCTGCACGTCGACGACGTACCAAGTCGGCGCGTCCGGGTCGCTCTTCCGATCATGGTGGTGGTCGGCAGGATCGAAGGCCGTGGCATCGGGATAGCCCGCCCTCACCACCTTGCACAGCCCGACGATCGCGAGCGGGTCGGCGCTGCTGTGGTAGAAGAGCACGCCGTCGCCGACCTGCACCTGGTCGCGCAGGAAGTTGCGCGCCTGATGGTTGCGCACGCCATCCCACGCGGTGCGTCGCCCCTTGGCGGCGAGCAGGTCGGCAAACGAGAACGATCCCGGCTCGGACTTGAACAGCCAGAAGCGGCGGGCTTTGGAAGCGGACTTTGCCATCGTGAGACGCGCGGATCCCGGATCGCAGCGGATCGCTTGAAAAGGTCGCACGGCATCCACATTTTTCCAGCAGCATCTCCCCTTCGACTTCCTCGATCCCTCGACCTGCATGTCCAGCAACCCCTTCGGCGCGCGCGCCACGTTGACTGCCGCCGGCAAGACCTTCACCTACTTCAAGCTCGGTGCGCTGGAGGCCAAGGGCCTCGCGCGCCTCGCCGACCTCCCCTACAGCATCCGGGTCCTGCTCGAGGCGGCGCTGCGCAACGTCGACGGCTTCGCCATCACGGAGGATCACGTGCGCGCGATCGCCTCCTGGAAGCCGGTTGGCCTCGGCGAGGTGGAGATCCCGTTCCTGCCGGGGCGCGTCGTGCTGCAGGACTTCACCGGCGTGCCCTGCGTGGTCGACCTCGCCGCGATGCGCGCCGCCATGAAGCGCCTCGGCGGGGACCCCAAGAAGATCAACCCGCTGGTCCCCTGCGACCTCGTCATCGACCACAGCGTGCAGGTCGACTTCTTCGGCGACCGCACCGCGCTCGCGCGCAACCTCGACATCGAGTTCGAGCGCAACCGCGAGCGCTACGAGTTCCTCAAGTGGGGCCAGCAGAGCCTCGCCAACTTCCGCGTCGTGCCGCCCGGCGTGGGCATCGTGCACCAGGTGAA
>CAYQMF010000030.1:0-54646 GCA_964418595.1 uncultured candidatus Brocadiaceae bacterium | reverse complement strand
TGTACTACCGCAACCGGTACTACTCGCCGTCGCTCGGGAGGTTCGTGACGGGGGATCCGATCGGGTTGTGGGGCGATGTGCATGGCGTCGGCAACGGCTACATGTATGCGGGGAATTCTCCCGCGTTCCTCTGGGACCCGCTTGGAGAGCAAGTGCGTGGGCGATGCATGCAGTGCCATGGAGACTGGGGAGCCCTCAATGGCGGCCGGCCACTCGGAGGCGAAGTGTTCGGCGGCAAAGAATACGAAGAGTTGTCAATCGCTCTGGCGGTGACGGCTGTTGTCGCGGCCGCCGCGATTACCGCAGCGGTTGTGGCCGAAGGGGTCGCGGCTGGAGAGGTCGTGGCTAGTACTGCCGGCGCCGCAGCCGAGGGAGCCGGCGCCGGGGCGGCGGAAGCAGCCGCAGCAAGTGCCGCGGCTGCTGCGGCTGCCAGGAGACTCGCTGAGAGCGCTGCCAGGAAAGCAAGGCCTGCGTCACGAGGCAAGGAATGCTTGCCGGTGGATACGGCGGAAGCTGCCGCCAGGGGAGGTGCTCGCTTCGTCGGGCAGCCAGACGGAACGGTCGTGGACACGCACGCGACACCCCCGGGAAGCTATGATCAACCCGATGGCGGCCGGACGGACATTCTGCAACGGGAGGATCACGGAGCTGGTTTTTCTCACACTCATGATCCTATCCTCAATACCAACCCTACCACAGGTGAGACGTTCATCAACGGGCTGCAACAGCCCGGAAGGCCTGTGTCTGCGCAAGACGTAGCCAACATTCAATCTGGCGCCGCCACTCCAAGCCCCCCAAAAGGCAGATAATGAGTAACTTAACGGAGGAACAGATGATCGCCAACGTGCCTTGGTGCGACGTGGAGCTTCGCGCCATGTCCTGGATAGAAGGCGGCCGGGATCTGCTTCTGAGTTTGCGGCTTCCGCCGTCTGAGCCGGAGGATCGCCGGCACCGGCTATTGCGGGCGCGATGGGTAACCAGTCTTAGAGCGGACTTTTCCTTCGCAGACAAGTCAGGCGGGTGCCCGTTGACGTGGGATGTGACGTTCGAGCGCATCGCGTCGAAGGAATTGTTTGTTCACTTCGACTTCGGAGGGATCGGAGGTCTGAGCTTTCGATGCGTCGACTTTGAACTGACTGTAACATCGTGACGCGGAGTGTGTCAACGATTGTGAGGACAGTCGAGTTCAATCGTGCCACGCGGACCTGACCACCAAACACTGGGCGCCCCGAGCTGTGGCTGAGATGAGATGGTCGTGATGGTCGATGGTTCGGCCTTCGGGGCGGGCCGAGCTGCGCGACGTGCTGGTCTTCGGCAGCTCGCTGCGCGTCATGCAGTCGCCGAACGACTACCTGGACTTCGAGCGCATCGAGTAGGGCCGCATCACTCGAGCAGACGTCGCACCGGCTCCGGCACCTGCTGCCAGACGCCGCGCGCCAGCAGCTCGCCGTCGCGGGCGAGCCCGGCCAGTTCCTTGCGCAGCGGTGCGAGGGCCTGCGCTTCGAGCGCGGTCACGTCGAAGGCCCGCGTCGTGGACGGCGTGGGAGCGACAGGATCGCGAGCCTCCTCAGTGCTACGCGCGAACACGGCGTACGCGACCAGCGCCGCTGCAGCCGCGAGCGCCGCGGCCACGAGCGGCCAGCGCGGCGCATGTGCGCGGGGCAGGCTCGCCACGCGCGCGCGCAGCGCGGCGCGGGCCGCGTCGGTCGGACCGCCGCCCCACGCCGGCGCATCGCGCCGCAGGCGGAGTTCGAGGTCGTCGTCGCGAACGGGGGTGGTCATCTCGCCTCCAAGGATAGCTCGGCGTCGGTGAAGAACGGCGCGAGGCGTGCCCGCGCGCGGAAGAGCGCGATGCGGACCGCGCCCTCGCTGCGTCCCAGGATCTCGCCGACCGCGGCCGCCGTGCGGCCTTCGGCGTAGAACAGCCACATCGCGCTGCGCAGGTCTTCGGGAAGGACGCGCGCGACGGTGTCCCAGATGTTGTCGGCGTGGTCGCGGAGCGCCGCGCGCTCGGCAGGGTCGGCGTCGCGGGCCACGGCATCCTCGATGCACCCGGACGGTGTCTGCCGGCGACGCAGGCGGTTCGTCGCGAGGTTCGCGGCGAGCGTGTACAGCCAATTGGAGAAGGGCCGCGTCGGATCGAAGCGGTGCAGCTTGGTCCAGGCGCGCACGAACGCTTCCTGGGTCAGGTCCTCCGCCAGCTCGGGGTTGCCGACCCGCATGCGCAGGAACCGGAACAGTCCCACCTCGTGCCGCTCGACCAGGGCCGCGAACGCGTCATTCGAGCCGTCCCGCGCAGCGCGGGCCAGCTCGATGTCGTCGTGCGTCGGCTCCCGGGTCGCGGCCATCAGTCGCTCAACGGATGGCGCGGGTGCGCTTCGACTTGTCGTCGCCACCCAGCTCGCGCCGGATCTCCTTGCGGGCCTCGTCGAGCAGCGCCTTGGGCACGCCGACCTCCAAGGTCACCGTGTCGCCGTCGGCCTTGGCCTGCGCGTCCATGAGTGCGTCGTAGGCGGGCTTGGGGATGTCGTCGCCGGGCTCGGCGAGCGCCAGCAGCGCCTTCAGGCCGTTGACGAGCGCCGCGATCTGGCGGGCGTCCTTCTCCTCGGCAGTCGTGACCGTGGCGCGTAGCCGCAGCTCGTCGTCGCTCTGCCCGACCTGGATCGTGAGTCGCCGCGCCTTGCTGGTGAGCTTCGATGCCGGGTTGTCGCCGAGCATGTCCGCCAGCGCCGCATCGATGTCGACGTGGACGAAGTCGCCCTCGCGCATCGACGTCGCGAGCCGCCCCTTGCCCTTGCCGACGGTGTCGCCGGCGCGGAGTGCCTTGGCCGCGCGCGCCACGGCATCACTGTGCTCGCCGATCACCAGCGCGCGGCCGCCGTCGTTGCGACCGCCGAAGCGGTGCACGTAGAGACAGCCGATGGGGTCTTCGCCGCCCTCCATCTCCCCGGCCATGCCGAAGAGCCCCAGCACTTTGCCGGGCACGATCTGCATCGTCTCGACGCCGCCGCGCTCGCTCGCCTCCAGCGCGCCGATGTCGCGCAGGCGCTCGAGCAGCCCGTCGATCCGGGAGGTGGTGATCACGGCCGCCGTTGCGCCGTCGTGCGGGCCCTTGTCGCCGAACAGCATGAACCCGCGCAGGTCGGTGAACGGATCGAAGCCCCACTCCTTGGCGAAGATCGCGTCCCAGTCGGCCTTGAGCCGACCCTCCGCCTCGGCGTGCACCCGGCGCACGATCCCGTCGCGGATCAGGTCGCGCCCGATCAGGTCGAGGGCGGCCTGCAGGTCGAGGGCGAAGACGAACTTGCTGTCGGCCGGAACCAGGTCGCGGATCGGTAGCTGGGCGGGCGCGGGCGCCGCGAAGCCCGCGGCCAGGAAGACGGAGAAGAGTGCGTGTCGCATGCCGGGCCTACGTGTGCGCGCGGCAGTGCGTTACGGGCTCGGAAAGCTTGGCGAAGACTTCCCGCCTACGCGGCGGCCGGCCAGCACCACACGAACGCCGCGGCGGTCGCCAGCGCGTACAGCACGCCGTCGAACACGAACTTGATGGTGATGGCCCAGCTGCAGCCCTTCCAGATCGAGGCGGTCACGTTGCTGAACGCGTAGCCGAGGAGGGCGACGGCCGTGGTGAGCCGGAACACTGCGGTCGCGTCGGCGCCGCGCGTGAGCGACAGGGTTCCGATGTAGGCGACGAACACCCCGACCACGACGCACCAGAGAAACCACTGCAGCAGGTTCTTCCCCATCGTGGGCGCGCCGGCGGGCATGAGGGTGAGGAACCCCACCGGCCCCTGCTTGTACTTCTCGAGCATCTCCGGCGAGGCCATGTCCTTCATCGAGGTCGGGCACGGGAACATGAACTCGCCCGACGTCACGCCCGCCTTGCGCATCGCGGCGAGGACATCGGCCTCGTTGGCGAGCTTCTTGTAGTCGCCCTTGTGGATCGGCAGGCACATGTGCACCACCGAGCTGACGACGAAGACGAAGACGGCCGCCAGGAGGATGGGCAGCCACAGGTCGAGGACGTTGAGCATGCGAGGTTGGGGGTTGGGAGACGACGGGCCGCATTCTCAGGAACGGTCCGACGCGTCTCCACAACTGGCTGTCCGTCGGGCACGGTTCCCGGGGCCGGGCGGGCGAGCCCTCAGCGCCGCCACCATCCCCACAGCCAGCGCCAGCGCCGCCTGCCTGTTGTTGTCGCGCCGCGGAGCGCGAGCGTCATGTCCGGTGATGCAGCGAGATCGCGGGGTGTCACGCCGTGGGTGTCCGGTGCCGCGGGATCGGCCCCGGCTGCGAGAAGGAGACGCGCGACCTCGACGCGTCCGTTCCGCACGGCTGCGTGCAACGCGGTCTCGCCCTCGGCATCGCGATCGAGCGGCGACATCCCGTGCGCGAGCAGCAAGCGCGTCGCATCGACGTGGCCGAACTCGGCGGCCGCATGCAGAGCAGTGCGCCCGCGCCCCAGCGCGTTGGCCGCGGCCTGTGCGGCGCGCAGGGCGCCGTGCACATCGAGGGCATCGAAGCCTTCGGGGCTCATGGCGACAGCGTCGCCTCATGAGGGAGACGTGAGCGGGCGCTCGGCGGGGGCGAGGTTCTTCCTCTCCTCCAGCAGCTCGGTGAAGTCACGGGTGATGCCGATGGGTTCGGTGATCGCCGGCAAGCCGGCAGGACCCCTTGGCACGACGAATCTGGCGCTCACGCCTGAATCCCGTCTTCGCTCGCCGCCCGCGCGTCGCGGCCGTCCGGCGCCGGGCTACACTCCCGGCCTCGAGGCAAGAGGAATGGACGCACCGATGGCGACGCCGACCGACCGAGACCCCGGACGCTCCGGGGCGCACGATCCCTACACCGGCACCCTCTGGACCGAGGTGGTGAACGGCGCCGCATCCTCCGATCCGGCCCGGCGGGAGGCGAGCTGGGCGCGGTTCATGGCCCAGTACCGCCGTCCGATCGAGTGCACGTTGCGCGCCCGCCTGCGCGTTCCGGCCTTGCAGGCGCACACCGCCGACCTGGTGAACGAGTTCTTCTCCTACCTCGTGCTGCACCGGGTTCTCGAGAACGCCGACCGTTCGGTCGGACCGTTCCGCCGCTACCTGCAGGGCGTGGTCAGGAACTTCGTGCTGGAACTCGTCCGAGAACACGGACGGTGGACGACCGCGGAGGAAGCTGCGCTTGCGACGTTGGCGCAGGAGCACGACGACGTCGCCGCCGCGGACGAGCAGGAGTGGTTCACAGGGCTCGTCCAGAGCGGGCTCGACACGCTCGCGCTCACGAACCCGAGGCAGGCGCGGGCGCTGCGCCTTCGCTACGGCATCGCGCCGGAAGCCGACCGCGCGACCATGCCGCCCGTCATCGCGGCGCAGATGGGCGCGACGCCGCACGCGATCCACGAGCTGTTGCGCCGCGGCAAGCGCGAGCTGCGCAAGATCCTGGCACGTGACCTGGCGGGCACGGTGTATGCCGCTTCGACCGACGCCTACCACGATGCCTTCGTCGCGGAGCGGGCGCACGCGGAGTCGATGGTCGCCGCGTTGTGGCCGGGGATCCTCGACGAGGCTGCCGATGACTGAGACGCAACCGGACTCCGGGGTGGCGCCGGCGGCGGTGATGCCGTCGACGGTGGGCGGCTACCGGGTGCTGAAGATCCTGGGCGGCGGTTCGTTCGGCGTCGTGTATCTGGCGGAGGATCCGCGCCTGGAGCGGCTGGTGGCGCTCAAGGTGCTGCGGTCGAGCGAGCGGATGCGCGAGATCCAGGGTGTGTTCCGCGCGGAGCAGGCGGCGCTGTCGCTGATGAACAGCGACTACATCGCCAAGCTGTACGAGACGGGTGAAGTGGACGGGCAGTCGTTCTTCGCGCTGGAGTACGTGGAGGGCGAGTGGATCACGCAGTACTGCGATGCGCGCCGCCTGTCACTGGCCGACCGGATCGCCGTGTTCGCGCGGCTCTGCGCCGGCGTGCAGCACGCGCACCAGCGCGGCGTGATCCACCGCGACCTCAAGCCTTCGAACGTGCTCGTGTCGGAGGTCGACGGCGTGGCGGTGCCGAAGATCATCGACTTCGGCACCGCGCGCGGGCGGGATCGCCTCCTCTACGCCGACCAGCTCCCGACCATGCCGGGCCGCGTGCTCGGGACGTTCGTGTACATGAGCCCGGAGCAGGCGCGCGCCGAGTCGGTGGACACGCGCACCGACGTGCACGCGCTCGGTGTGATGCTCTACGAACTCCTCGCCGGCCTGCTGCCGATCGACCCGACGGAGCTGGAAGGATTGGGGATCCGGGCGCTGGAGCGGCTGCAGCAGCCGTTGGTGCATCCCGGCGCGCGCTACCAGGCGCTGCTCGCGGCCGACGGCGCGCGGGCGCAGGCGCTGGCGGCGGCGCGCGGCCTGTCGGGTCCGCAGTTGCACGGCATGCTGATCGGCGACCTCGACTGGATCGTGGGGAAGGCGACGGAGGAGGATCCCGACAAGCGCTACGCGACGCCAAGCGCGCTGGCCGACGACCTGCAGCGCTACCTCCTGCACCTGCCGGTGACCGCGCGGCCGCCGAGCCGCGTGTACCGGACGCGCAAGTTCGTGCGCCGCCACCTGTGGCCGGTGTCGCTCGCCCTCGCCGTCCTGCTCCTGCTGATCTCCGTCGCGGTCGGGGCGTCGGTTGCGCTCGCCGAGTCGGAGGCGCGGCAGCGCGCGAACGCTTCGGCGCTGTTCCAGGCCGGCGAGTTCGCGAGCGAGCGCGGCGACTTCGACACGGCGCTCGACCGCTACACGCGCGCGGAGGCGAGCGGCTACCCGGATCGCATCGGGCTCGCGATCCGGCGCGTCGAGGCCCACGACGGGGCGCGGCGCTACCAGGACGCGATGGCGATCCTCGAACAGCTCGTCGCCGACCCTGCGCTCGGCACCCGCGCCGCGAAGGTGGATCTCCTGCGCGCGGACCTCGGCGTCGACCGCCTGCGCGACCCCGAGCAGAACCTCGGCTACGCGAAGCACGCGCTCGAACTGGCGGCGGCGACGCCGGGTGCGCTGGACGAAGCCGACACTGCGTACGCTCGCGCGCTGCTGGCCACGGGGCCGAGCGAGACGATCTCGTTGCTGCGGGAGGCGCGGCGTGCGAATCCGCGGCATCGCCGCGTCAACGACTGCTACGGCGTGTCGCTGCTCCTCGTCGGCCGGTTCGACGAGGCGCGCGACTTCGCCCACGCCCTCCTGGACCTGTACCCGCTCGACCCACAGGCGTTGTTCTTCGCGATCTGCGTGGCCGGGATCCGCAACGAGCCCGACACCTGCACGTCGCTCGTCGCGCGGGTGAGGCAGGAGTTCGGCGAGGGCGAGGCGACGACGGCTCGCCTCATCGCGGACACGACGCTGCTGAAGCCGTGGGCGGACGAGTTCCTTCGCGACTCGGCCATGGGCGAGAACGCAAAGCCCTTCTTGGTGCTCGCCCAGTTGTATGGCCGGCTCATGCCGCTGCTCGCCCGCTGGGCTGACGAGGAGAAGGAGGGTCCCATGAGCACCGGCTTCGTGCGGATGCCGCCGGCGCTCGTGCGCGGCTACGAGCCCTTGGCGCGGGCGGTGCGCGGTGAGGAGGGTGCGTCGTTCAACGTGCGTCGGGTCCTCGTGGCGATCAACGAGGCGAGTGCCAACGTCGAGGAAGCGACCCTGCCCCTCCTCCACGCCATCGGTCTGTTCGCCGTCGGCCGGAACGAGGAGGGGATCGCGACACTGCGCCGTGCGATGTCGCTGCGCGCAGGGTTGGTGGGCCGGCGGCCGATGCTCATGCTCGCCATCCTGATGGGTGGCGGGGTGCTGATCGAGTCGACGCGTTCGTCGGGGAAGCCGGAGGAGCCGAAGAAGCTGCCTCCGGAGACCGAGGCCTTGCTGCGCGCCGATCTCACGGCCTGGGTGACCGAGGCCAGCGAGCTGACCGGGCTGACCTCTGACGAGTACTCGGCGTTGCACAGCATGGCGCAGCAGGTTCGCTCCGACCGCCTCCTCGAGATCATCGTCCGCTGGCAGCGGTCCTTCCCTGACGACGACCGTGCCCGCCTCGCCTACGCCGAATTCCTGATCGCCGTCGGTGGCAAGGAGCGCGCCCTCCAGATCGCGTGCCCCATCGCGGAGAAGCCGGACCTGCCCGACTGGCTGCGGAATTGGTGCGCGGCGGTGATCCGGCTGGCTCGGCAGTAGGCGCCGATTCGGTGCCGTGGAGGACCGCAGGCCCGGCCACCCCGTGGCGTCGCGAGGTTGTGCATCCGATCCTGTCCGGTCCGCAACCGGCGCGGCGCCGTCTCCGTGGAGCCGATATCCATGAACAACCACTACGTCCTCCTCGGTGCCGTCGCCCTCGCCGCGGTCCTCCCCTCCCAGAACATGACCTCACCGCCGGGCTACCTCGGGGCCGAAGGCGCCGGGTCCTACGTCGATGTCGCCGGTGGCATGGCCGGGATGTACACACACTACGTGCACGTCGACGACAGCCTGCGCCAGCAGGGCGCGCACTCGATCCGCAAGCTGTACCTGCGCCGCGATGGCCAGGCGGCGACCAACGCCGCCTACTCGGCGCGCCCCCTGGCGGTCGAGGTGCGCATGGCGTTGGCCGACTTCAGAAAGGTGATCAACGGCGGCGGGGTCGAAGACAACGTCCTCCGCCTCACGCCCTGGCAGACCGTCTTCGCCGACCGTCCGGTGTCGTTCCCCAGCTTCGTCAACAAGCCGGCGACGGCGCCGGCGCCCTGGTCGATCGCGCTGACCCTGGACACGCCGTATGCCTACCAGCCGACCGGAGCGTTCGCGGTCCACATCCGGGTCGCGCCGAGCGCGACCATGCCGCCGTCGAACTACCCGTTCGACGCCAGCGGGGAGGAGGGTGCGGCTCAGCCCTCGTTGGAAGCCATCAGCCAGGGGTGCGCACTGAACGGCAACGGCATCCAGCTCTCTGGCTTCGTCGCCAACTACGGGGATCCGCGCACGAAGTCGTTCCTGGGCGCGTACCTCTCGCGGGGGGTTCCCTCGACACCGTGGGTCCTCGGCCTCGGCGTGTCCGACTCCAACTTCCAGTTTGGCGGCTGCGACGCACTCCGAACCAGCGCCGACGTGGTGCTGCCGCAGTCACCGACCGATGCGACCGGCTTTGGCAGCTTCGGCGTGGAGTTCGGTCACCACGCCAGCCTCGTGGGGCGCACCTTCTATCTCCAGACAGCGCAGCCTTGGGCCGGCCACGCGGTGCCGATCGCGTTCTCGAACGGAAGCAAGGTCACCTATCCGGCCAACCCCGTGCTCCCCTCGCACGCGGTTTCCCTCTCGTGGAGCCCCGCGAACACGTTCGGCACTGGCCACTTCTTCTATCGCGCTGGCGCGATGATCCTCGGGCTCGACTGGTAGGCGGACGGCAGTCGTTCAGAGCCCCGGGCCGCTCGCCGCGGCAACCGGCGCCGGCGCATACAGCGCCCCGCCGGTCTTCACCAGCACGCGCAGGTGCGGCGTCGGCAGGAACCGCTCGAGGCCTTCGCTGCGCGAGATCACATCCGCACTCGCGGCGACCGCATCCATGCGGTGGCTCAGCTCGCGCAGGCCGACGCTGTCTGCCCAGCGCAGCGGCCCGCCGAGGAAGGGCGCGAAGCCCGTGCCGAACACCATCGCCAGATCCAGCTCCGCAGCGCTCGCCACCACGCCTTCGGCGAGGCAGCGGATCGCCTCGTTCACCATCGGCAGGATCAAGCGATCGACGAGCTGGTCGCCGGTGAGCGCGCGCGCGCTCGCGCTGCGCTGGTGGAAGTGGTTGAAGTCGCTGACCACCGGCCGTCGCTGACCTTTGCGGTCGTGCCGGTAGAAGCCGTGCCCCGACTTCTTGCCCAGCCGGCCGACGGCGATGAGGCTGGCCAGCCCGTCGCTCGCCTGCATGCGGCCTCCGTACGCCGCCTGCAGCGATGCCCCTGCGTGCGCGGCGATGTCGAAGCCGACCTCGTCGAGAAGCGCGAACGGTCCCATCGGCATGCCGAACTCGACCAGCAGGCGGTCGACCTTGGCCGGGTCGGCGCCGTCGACGAACAGGCGCACGGCCTCGTCGAGATACGGGCCGAGGCAGCGGTTGACGAGGAACCCCGCGACGTCGCGCACCACGACCGGGGTCTTGCCGAGCCGGACGGCGAGCGAACACGCCGTGGCGACGACCTCGTCGCTCGTGTGCGTGCCGCGCACGACCTCGACCAGCGGCATCTTGCGCACCGGGTTGAAGAAGTGCAGGCCGACGACGCGTTCCGGTTGCGGCAGGCCGTCGGCGATCGCGTCGACCGAGAGCGACGACGTGTTGGTGGCGAGGATCGCGTCGGGTCGCAGTGCCGTGGCGAGCGAGCCGAGCACCTTGCGCTTGACGTCGAGGCGCTCGGCCACCGCCTCGATCACCACGTCGGCGGCGCGCAGCGTCGTCGTGTCCCGCGTCACGTCGAGGCGATCGATCGCCGCGTCGGCGTCGGCGGGCGCGAGCCGGCGTTGCTTCAGCAGCTTCGTGACGCCGGCGCGATGCTCGTGCAGCGCTGCGTCGAGCGCTTCGGGCGCGAGGTCGGCGAGGCGCGTCTGGCAGCCCTTCTCGGCGAGGAGCGAGGCGATCGCGCCGCCCATCACGCCGCCACCCACGACGCCGGCGCGCTCGACACGGCGCGGCTTGCCGGTGCCGAACGCGCGGCCCTGCTTCTTGGCGGTCTCCGAGTCGAGGAACAGGCGGACCAGGTTCTTGCTGATGGGTCCGGCGACCAGCGGGCCGATCGCCGCCGCCTCGACCTCCGCGAAGCGGCGCGGCGCGTGACGGAGGCTGGCGAGCACGAGGTCGAGCGCGCGCAGCGGCGCTGGGTAGCGGCCGCGCGTCTGGCGCATGATCTGGGCGCGGGCGCGCCGGCCGATGAAGGCGAGCGCGAGCGGGTTGCGGTCGACCAGCCAGCCGGCGAGGCCGCGCCGGCGACGCGGGGCCTTGCTGCGCCCCAGCGCGAGGTCGGCGGCGACCTTGCGCAGCAGCTCGGGCTTGGTGACGCGGTCGACGAGACCACGACGCAGGGCGTCGCGCGCCGCGAACAGCCGTCCGCTGAGGATCGCGTCGAGGGCGCCGACGATGCCGACGCGGCGCGGCAGGCGATGCACGCCACCCCAGCCGGGGAAGATGCCGAGCTTGACCTCCGGCAGGCCGAGCTGGGTCTTCTTGTCGTCGGTGGCGACGATCCGGTCGCAGCACAGCGCGAGCTCGTAGGCGCCACCGGGCGCGGCGCCGCCGATGGCGGCGACCGTGCGCAGCCGGCTGTGCGCGACGCGGGCGAAGATCGCGTGCACCGCGAGCACGATGTCGCGGCCGGCGGCTTCGTCTTCGAGCTGCAGGATGCCCTCGACGTCGGCGCCGCCGAGGAACTGGTCGCTCGCGCGGCCGGTGAGCACGAGCCCCTGCAGCGACGCGTCGGCTTCGACCGCAGCCAGCGCGGCGTCGAGGTCGCGCAGCAGCGGACCGTCGAAGACCGCGAGGCTGCGATGGGGGGGATCGAAGACGAGCACCGCCAGCCCCGGCTCGGGCCGCTCGACCTTGATGCACGCGCCGGGCGGCGGGGCGTCCTGCGGAATCGGGAACGACTTCGGCAGGCTCATGCCGCGATCCTCTCGAGCACCACCGCGCCGCCCTGGCCGCCGCCGATGCACAGGGTCGCCAGCCCGAGTTCGCAGTCCCGTTCGATCAGCTCGTGCGCGAGCGTGAGCAGCAGGCGGGCGCCGGTCGCGCCCACCGGGTGGCCGAGCGCGATCGCGCCACCGTTGGGGTTGGTGCGCGCCGGGTCGAGCGCGCCGAGCGCCTTGTCGCGGCCGAGCTGCGCGCGCGCGAACGCGTCGCTCTCGAACGCCTTGCTGCACGCGAGCACCTGCGCCGCGAACGCTTCGTTGATCTCGATCACGCCCATGTCGGCGAGCGTGCAGCCGGCGGCGTCGAGGGCCTGCGCGGACGCGTAGACGGGACCGAGGCCCATGCGGGCCGGATCGCAGCCGGCCCACGCGAAGGAACGGATGCGGGCGAGTGGCGTGAGCCCGAGGGCCCGCGCGCGGGCGGCGGTCGTGACGAGGAGCGCGGCCGCCCCGTCGGTGATCTGCGACGAGTTGCCCACCGTCACCTGACCATCGGGCTTCTCGAAGTACGGCTTCAACTTCGCGAGGGCCTCAAGGGTCTGGCCGTCGCGGATGCCGTCGTCGGTGGTCATCGAGCGTTGTTCCGCTCGCGCGCCCAGCGGCAGCACCGGCACGATCTCACGGTCGAAGCGACCGGCGTTCCGCGCGGCCTCGGCGCGACGGTGGCTCTCGCAGGCGAAGGCGTCGGCGACCTTGCGTTCGATCCCGAACTCGCGCGCGAGCAGCTCCGCGGTGCTGCCCATGATGAGCCCGCTCACCGGGTCGGTGAGGCCTTCGCTGAGCGCGACGCGCGGCGCGAACATGCGGGGTCGGAACGAGGCGAGCGTTGCGAGCCGCGCGCCGAGGGACCTGGCGCGCGCCAGCCGCGCGAAGATCGAGGTTGCCTGCGGCCCGAAGATCAGCGGATACGCGCTCATCACCTCGACGCCGACGCAGAGGAAGGTCTCGCCGAGACCGGCGCGGATGTTGGCGATGGCGCTGGTCACCGCCTCGATGCCGCTGGCGCAGTTGCGCGCCACGGTGCGCGCCGGCACCGCGCGCGGGACCCCGGCGCGCAGCGCCAGCACGCGCCCGACGTTGGCCTGGTCGTGTGGCGGGCCCACGCAACCGGCGATCACTTCGTCGAGGTCGGCCGGGTCGAGCCCGGTGCGCGCGAGCAGTTCGCGTGCCGCGAGCGCACCGAGGTGCGCGGCGGACTCCTTCGCCATCTGCGCGCCCGCGCGCGCCCACGGGGTGCGGATGCCGGCGGCGAGGACGACCGGGGCGTTGGACATGACGATGGGTGTACCGGCGCGCGGGGGGCGGGCAAGCGCGGGGGATGGCGTGCAGCGGTGAGTCTTTCTGATCTGGCGTGTCACCGCGCGAGGTGTCGCGGCCACAGGAACCGCATGGCAACACGATCACTCGACCCGTCGTCCGTGCCGCGACACGGTGGCGCATGAACGCCGCACCCGCTCCGTTGGAGAAGACCCTGGCCGCCCTGCGCCAGCGCATGCTCCATCCCACCGCGTACGAGAAGGCGCTCGACTACTTCTTCTCCATCGTGGAGCGCGACATCGGTCGCCTCGGCCGGCCGGAGATCTCCGACGGCCTGCGCGCGGTGCTGTCTCTCCTGATGCGGCGGATCTTCGGCAGCGAGTCCGGGCCGCCGCGCGCCTACGAACTCGACAACCTCGCGATGTTCCACCTCGTCGAACACCAGTTCTGGCACGGCTGCGCCACCGTGTCGGGGCGGGTGCTCGCCTTCTTCTACTGCGGCCGTCTCGGCACCGGCATCGCCGCCGTCATGCCGGGGTTGAAGGGCCCGACGGAGGTCTCACGCTTCCGGCTGGCGACCTCGCCCAACCCGGAGAACGATGCGTGAGGGGGAGGGGGTGCGGGTAGCCCGATCACTTGCGCAGGCGCAGGATCGGACGCAGCCCGAGGTTGTCGAACCGAGTACCAGCCGCCGGGATCTCGATGCGCGCCGTCGCTCGCGCCCACTTGGCGTTGCGGTTCCAAGCGCCGCCGCGCACTACCGCGAGCTGGCCCTCCGCGTGCGGGCCGGCACCCAGGATGCACAGCTCGAACACGTTGCCGAGCGTGTCGTGCAGGCCGAAGGCATTGGGGCGGAGCATGCCGGTGCGACCGTGCACGGGCATGTCGTCGTCGTATTCCTCCCACACGTCGAACGCGTCGCGCGGCGCACCACGCTCGAGCAGGGTCACGTCGGCGATGTTGGCCGCGACGGGCGTGCCGAGCAGGGACTCGCGGGTGGCCCCGGTGTACCAGGGCGTCGTCGTGCCCGCTCGACAGGCGTATTCCCACTCGACCTCCGTGGGCAGCTCCATGCCGTGCCAGGCGAGCACGCGGATGCAGGTGGGTTGGTCGACGAACTCGACGGGGTTCGCGGCTCCGTAGTACGCGCTCGGGTTCGGTCCCTCCGCGAGGGTGGACCATTGGGCTTGTGTGAGTTCGAACTTCGAGATCAGGAGAGCGTCGATGTCGACCTGTCTGGCTTCTGGCTCGTTGGGGTTCGCGTCGGCATCGAAGTTGGGGCGGTTGGGTTGGTCCTTCTGCACTCCGATCCACGCGCCGCGGGCCGGAGGGAGGAGTACGAAGACGACGGAGAAGTCGTCAGCGTGATCGAGCTTGCCGTCCGGGCGTCGGGACGCTGGGGTTCCGGATCCGTAGTGCGCGAACTCGAGCAGGCCTGAATCCGGGTCGACTCCCAAGGGGATGAGACCGCGTTGAGGGCGGAGAGTGAACCCTGCGTAGGCGGGCGTCTTCGCGACGTACGCGGCAGCGTCGCGCCACCCAGGGCTCGCCTGCACGAGGGTGATCTCGTCCACCGACTCGGCGATGCGGATGCGCGTTCCGATCCGGTCCAGGAGGGCATGCTGCGCCTGAAGTACCCTGCCCTCGCTTGCCTTCTTGGTCCTCTCGTCGGCGGTGTTGCTCGCCAGCGCCTGGAACGCGAACTCGCGCTGTGTGATACGGGCTTTGGCGTCGGCGTACCACGCGCGCATGGCGGCGAGCCCTTCGGATCCCCGAGGGAGTCGTTTGGCCGCCAGCGTCATGGCACGCACCTGCGCATCGGCATCGAAGACCATGAGTTGTTCGGCAAGTCCCTGGATCTGCGCCAGGAGGGCTCGTTGTGAATCCTCGGTGGGCGCCGGAGCTCCGGGTGCCGATCGCGGGAGGAGAAGGCTGGCGAAACTGGCCGCCATCTCTTGCACTTCCTGCCGCATCGCCTCGGCATTCGTCTGTGCGGCTTCGGCCTTGTCACGCTGCGCGTTGGCTTCGACCCGGGCGTTCTCCGCGCTGTCACGTTCGACCCTGAGTTGCGCGGCCAGCTCCTCCGCCCTCCGCCGTTCGGAAGACTCGGCGTCTTTGGCTGTTCGCTCCGACATCCATGCCCGGTCGGTCTCGACGTACAGCCACAGGCTGACCACCAATCCGCCGACCAGCGCCACCAGCACCGCCACCCCTGCTGCGAGCGGCCCCCGATGTCGCCGCGCGAGCTTACGCAGGCGGTACGCGAACGTCGGTGGCCCCGCGACCACCGGCTCGTCGCGCATGTGTCGCAGGATGTCGGCGCCGAACTCGCCCGCGCTCTGGTAGCGGCGCGATGGATCCTTCTCCAGCGCCTTGATCGTGATCCAGTCGAGATCGCCGCGCAGCGAACGCTTGAGTCCGCCGAGATCCGTGCGCCGGCGCGTCGCCAGCTCCGCGCCCGCCGCGCCGATCGTCGTGACCTTCGTGCTCGGCTTGTCCGGCTCCTGCTCACGCAGGATCTTGACCATCCCCTGGAAGCCGGCCTTGCGGAACGTCTCGCGGTCGAACGGTAGTGAGCCTGTGAGCAGCTCGTACAGCAACACGCCCAGCGAGTAGATGTCGGAGCGCGTGTCGACCGCCACGCCGGTCATCTCCGCCTGCTCCGGGCTCATGTACTCCGGCGTGCCCACGAGCTGGCCCTGATGCGTGTAGACGGTCTTCTCCGTCAGCGGCTGCTGCGTCGCCTTGGCCACGCCGAAGTCGATGATCTTCGCGATCGCCTTGCCGTCGTGGAACGTCACCAGGATGTTCGACGGCTTGATGTCGCGGTGGATGATCCCCTTCTGGTGCGCGTGCTGGACCCCCTCGCACACCTGCGCGAACAGCTCGAGGCGCTCGCGCATCGTCAGCCGGTTCTTGTCGACGAAGGTCGTGATCGGCAGCCCCGCCACGAACTCCATCGCGAAGAATGGCCGCCCCTCCGGCGTCGTCCCCGCCTCCAGGACCTTGGCGATGTGCGGGTGGTTCATGAGC
This sequence comes from uncultured candidatus Brocadiaceae bacterium, assembly GCA_964418595.1. Lineage (GTDB taxonomy): Bacteria > Planctomycetota > UBA1135 > UBA1135 > UBA2386 > CAYQMF01. Next base: position 38,710 of record CAYQMF010000030.1, on the reverse strand, counting down.
GCGAGTGCCTGCCGCTCCTGCTCGAAGCGGGCGAGCACCTCGCGGCTGTCCATGCCGGGCTTGATGACCTTGACCGCGACGCGCCGGCGCACGGGGTGCGTCTGCTCCGCAGCGAAGACCACGCCCATGCCGCCCTCGGCGATCTGTTCGAGGATGCGGTAGGGACCGACGGATCGGAGACCCACCACGGGGCGGGGCTCGGCGCCGGTCGCGATGCTGGCGGCCCAACGTCGCATGGCCTCCGCGTGCGTCGGCCAGCGCGTGCACAGCACCTCGATGGCAGCGAGCCTCGCCTCCGCCGGCAGGTCCACCGCCTCCAGGAACGCCCGTTCGACTTCGAGTGGCAGGGTCGGGGGCGAGCCGGAAGAGGTCATGGCGGGAGGCTCCATGGTCGAGGGTGGACGGGCCTGCGGTCAAGGTTGCGGCGTCGCCCGATGGCGCTCCCTCCGGGGATGTCCGCGGCGCACGGTCGGTCGTAGAGTGCGCCTCACCGCCTTCCGCTCCCATGACCGACGTTCTCTGCCGGCGTCTTGCCAACAGTCTGATCATCTCAGTCTGTGTCGGCATGGCGGCCGCGCAGACCCGGTTCGAGTGGCACGAGTTCGCCGGCCGCACGGGCCTGATGCTCGTGCCAACGCGGATTCCGGCGGTGGGGAGTGTCGTCGCGTTCGGCGGCGCGCGTGACGCGAGCCTCGGGCCAATCATGACTGACACCTGGGTCCATCGGGACGGGGTCTGGACCAGGTCGGCACGCCGCGGCGTCGTGCCTCCCGAACGGATGGCTGGAGCACTCGCATTCGCAGGTCGGGGCGGCGACGCGGGTGTCGTCGTATTCGGTGGAGTGACTGCACGCGGCGTGCCCGTGGCGGCCGACACGTGGCGCTGGACCGGGAACCACTGGAGTCTCGTTCGTCCATCCGGGACACCGCCCACGTCACGCCGCGGGCACGCGATGGCCAGCGACACGAACAACGACGTCGCCGTCTTGTTCGGCGGCTTCGATGGGGCGTTCAAGGACGACACGTACCTGTTCGACGGGTCGAGCTGGGTTGCGGTGCAAGGAGGCCCGCGACCACCGGCGCGCGAAGGGCACTGCATGACCTACGCGTCGGCGCTCGGGAAGATCGTGCTGTTCGGTGGGCGGAGCGCGAGTGCGGGTCTGCTCTCGGATACCTGGGAGTTCGATGTGACGGCGCAGACCTGGCAGCAGGTGGCGTCATCCCTGTCGCCACCCGCGCGCCGGGATGCGGCGATGTCGTGGTACGACTCGGGTGTGTCGAGCTACGTGGTCCTGTTCGGTGGTTCGAACGGGACGGTGCCGATGAACGACACATGGCGCTACGACGGTGCCGGGCGTTGGACGCAGTTGTTCCCCTCACCGGTGCCTCCCGCGCGGATGCGCCACGCCATGGCGTGGACGTTGGATGGTGGGCGCCGCCCGGTTCTCCTCGTGGGCGGTGACAACAACTTCTCGGTGATGCGCGACGGATGGAAGTGGGATGGGAGCTGGAGCGAACTGCCGGCGGCGCCGGTCAACCGGCAGTCGCCGCTGGCGTTCGATTCCGTCCGCGACCGCATCGTGATGTTCGGTGGGTATCGGAACGGGGTCTCCTCGAACCAGACCTGGGAGCTGCGCGGCGCGAGCTGGATCCTGCACAGTCCCCAGCGGTCGCCGCGCAGTCGGCATCTGCACGTGCTCGTGTACCACGAGGCACGCCAGCGCGCGGTGCTCTTCGGGGGCTATGACGAGTCCGGGTCCGGTCAGTACCTCGCCGACACCTGGGAATGGGACGGAGCCAACTGGGCCGCGGGACCGAGCGCGGGTCGCCCAGGGATGGGGTCGATGGCAGCCACGTACGACGCCAGCGCCGGGGCGATCCTCACCTTTGGCGGTGGTGGCACGAGCGCGCCCTACACGGACGAGACCTGGCGCTACGACGGGACGGCGTGGGCTTTGCTCGCCTCGGGGCCGCCCATGGCACGCCGGGACGCGGCGATGGCGTTCGACCGCCGCCGCAACCGCACGGTGTTGTTCGGGGGCCAAGGGTCGAACAACAGCTCTCTTCAGGACACCTGGGAGTGGGATGGCGCGTCGTGGACGCAGCGATTCCCTGGCGCCGTCCCGCCCGCACGATTGGAACACCTGATGGTGTACGACTCGCTCCGGGAGCGCGTCGTGTTGTTCGGGGGCCGGACTGGGCCCACGACGTTCTTCAGCGATGCGTGGGACTGGGACGGCAGCGACTGGCGTCCCATCGGCGTCGTCAGCGGGCCGAGCCCACGAGCCGCCCCGGGGATGGCATTCGATTCGATCCGCGGTGCGGCGGTCGTGTTCAGCGGCTACGGCGGGAACGCGATCAACGATGTGTGGGAACTCGGGCCGGGGTTCCTGCCGGACAATCGCGCGTTCGGGAGCGGGTGCCCGGGCTCGGCCGGGGTACCTGCGGTCACCGCGGGTTCCCTGCCGTGGGTCGGGGAGGGCTGGCGCGTCAGCATCGCGAACCTGCTCCTGACCGGTCCGGCTGCGCTGATGCTCGGTGCCTCCCGCGACCTGTGGCTTGGTACCCCCTTGCCGATCGATCTCGCCTGGCTCGGCATGGCCGGATGCAGCCTCGCGGTCTCGATCGACGTCGTCGTGCCGTTCCCCGTTGGGCGTGTGATCACGTTGCCCGTGCCCAACGACGATGCGCTGCTGGGAGCGAGCCTGTTCGTCCAAGGGCTGGTCGTCGATCCACCCGCGAACTCCGCCGGGCTGGTCGTGAGCAATGCCCTGCAAGGGGTGTGCGGCGGTCGTTGAGTTGAATGGCCGAAGATCGTGGGTGTTGCTGGCACCCAAATGCTTCGCCAACGGTCTGTGTCCGTGGCGGGAGTGAGGTCGCGGTGGACCAACGCCCTTTCTTGCGCGCATGCTGCCCGGCATCGCAAACCTGCCCGAAGAGACAGGGCCGCTCCTCGATCGAGAGCCGCGCTCGTCGAGCGCCTCCCGCCTCCGCGCGCGGAGCGCTGTCAGCTCGCTCACCTGCGGAGCCACACGCTGATCCCGGCCCCGGGTACCGCTGCGGCGATGTCGCTCCGACCATCTCCGTCGATGTCGGCGACGACGACGTCGTTCGCGTACGAGCTCAGCAGCCGGCGAGCGGGCGCGAACGTGCCGCCGCCTTCGTTGCGCCAGATCTGCACGCCGTCGGGAGCCGACGCGGCAACGACGAGATCCTCGTCGCCATCGTCGTCGAGGTCGGCACCGACGATCCGTGGCACGTAGGTGCCGGTAGCGACCTGCCCGAAAGCGCGGTAGTCGCCGAAGGTCGCGGCCCCGTTATTGTGCCAGATCCCGAACAGCGCCTGGCCGGGGCCCGGACCCTGCACGAGGTCGCGGTCGCCATCGCCATCGACATCGACGATGGCGACGCTGCGCCATCCGGAGGTCACGCTGCTGCCCGTCACGACGGCTTCCTGGAACGAGCGCCGGCCGCGACGATTGAGCGCCGTGCGCACCGGCTGCGGATTGGCGTCGTCGAACGTCGTCAGCGCGACGTCCGGCCAACCGTCTCCATCGAGGTCGCCCACGGCAAAGCGCGAGACGTAGTACGACAGGCTGCCGTGGATCCGGCTGTCCTCACTTCTGCGGAGGAACGGTGCCGACAGGCGACCGTGCAGTGCCGACGCCCAGCCCTGATGCTGGGTGCTGATGACGAGGTCGATGCGCCCGTCGCGGTCGAAGTCGCCCTGGTCGAGCGCCGAACCGTAGCGCAGATCGTCGAGCCAGGCGGCGGAGACGTTGTCGAACCGGCCGGTGCCGTCGTTGCGCCAGGCGTCCGTGCGGCGCTGGTTGGCGTTGACGGTCGAGAACACGGTGGTGACGACGTCGAGGTCCCCGTCCCGATCGATGTCGATGAGGGCGATGGCGATGCAGTGCCCGGTGGCTTCGGGCAGGACTTGCGCGCGACGATGGACGCCACCCTCGAACAGCCACACACACGCCGACTCCGACGGGTTCTGGGCGTCATTCCGGTTGTTGCCCGCGACGATGTCGAGGTCGCCGTCGCCATCGAGGTCGCCGAGCGCGAGGCAACTCGTCGCCTCCGTCGTGCCAACCTGCACTCGTTCGTACGCCATCGGGTCCGGACGGAGCGTCGTGGTGCCGTTCCACCACAGCTTCACGCCGGTCGCGCTCGCGACCACCAGGTCCTGGTCCCCGTCGCGGTCCAGATCGACCGCGAGCAGCCCCGTGCAGCCGGCGGCGCCTTCGACGGGGACGCTGAGCGCGAAGGACCCGGCGGCGGCGTTCCACAGCAGGATCTCTGTCGGCTGCGTCGGCGCACCTAGGGCGAGGTCGAGATCGCCGTCGCCGTCGGCGTCGATCAGCGCGATCGCGGCGACGGCAGCAGACGTCACCGGGACGACCGCGAACTGGCCGCGCCCCTCGTTGCGCAGCAGGGCGACACCCTGGTCCCCGAGCGACATCGCGTCGATCGTGCCGTTGCGTTCGACGTCGCCCAAGGCGAGGCGGGCGCACGGCGTCGTGCTGATCCGCGACGGGGGCTGGAACGTGCCGTCGCCAAGCGCGAGATACACGTCGACGCCGGTCGAGCCACCGACGAGGAGGTCGCTGCGTCCGTTCCGATCGAGGTCCGCGACCGCGATCGCGACTGCCCCGGAGGTTGCGACCGTGCTGGCGTCGAACAAGCCGCCCGAGCCGTAGCCGCGGCTTCGCCAGAGCGTGACACCTGCGTCGTGCGCGACCAAGATGTCGACCGCGCCGTCGCGGTCGGCGTCGAGCAGCGCGGCGCCGCGCGGCTCGGCCACGTCCAGGCGCGGGCCACGCACGAAGGTGCCGTCGGCGCGGCCCCAGGCCAGGAACACGCCGGCGGCCGTGAGCCCCACCAGATCCTCGACGCCATCGAAGTCCACGTCGCCGAGCAGGATGCCGCGGTCGAAGCCGACGTCGCAGGCGCGCACCGGACTGCCGAGGCTGCCGTTGCCGGTGTTGCGCAGCGAGACGGTCTCTCCGGGTCGGGCGAGCACGAGGTCGCGGAGTGAATCCGGATCCAAGCGACCGGCCGCGAGCGACGTCACGCCGGCCGGGGCACCGGTCTCGAGACCGGGGGTGAAACCCGCCACGAGATCCACCGCGGTTCCGGGACGCGCAGGTGCCCCGGTATCTGCATCGAGGATCGAAACGGTCGAAATGGCGACGTCGAGGCCGGACGCGGCATCCATGGCGAGGCGCTCGGCACTGTGAGTGCCACGGACGGTGAGTACAGCACCGGCTCCGAGCACGATGCGCACGGCGCCGCCATCGCTGGTGCGCGTCATCGTCGCACCGACGCCCAGCGAGTCTCCGGTGACCGGAAGACGGAAGTCGATCGCGCTCGTGCCCTCGACGCGGATGGGGCGGTCGAACCCGACCACGATCTCGTCCCCGTCATCCACCAGGTGGTTGTTGTTCCGGTCGAAGTAGGTGGTCACACCACGGACGCTCGGGTGGACAGGCCTCACGACCTCGATCTGGAGGGATGTCGGGAGATCGACGCGTTGCCCGTGATCCTCGATCGTCGCCAGCACGGTCTGCGGTCCCGACGACCCGGTGGTGAACGTCGTGGTCATGGTCCCGGTGCTGTCGGTCGTGCCCTCGAGGATCGTGACCGGCGTCGTGGTCCGACTCTCCACCGTGACCCTCAGGTTCGGAATGGCGGTGCCCAGTGCATCCTTCGCTACGACACCGATGGCCGAGCCTTGCGTGCTTCCTGCGGTGATGCGCAGCGGGTCGGCGCTGAAGCTGCAACGCGCGGGGTCGACCAGAGTCCGGAACACGACGGTTGCCGGCACGCCGAGGTCGATGCGCCGATCGCCATCGGTCGTGAAGGCCCGCAATACGACCGGCCCGGCACTCGACGCCGACAGCTTCGTGCGCCACATGCCCTCGGCGTCCGTGTTTCCTTCCGTCGCGGCGAGGTTCACCCCGACGCCTTCGGCGGTGAGGTTCACGTGTTGATCGCGTAGCGCGCCACCGTTTGTCGAGACCAGCACCACGGCCACGTCCATGGACTCGGTGCCGGCGAGTGGCATGCCCCCGCCAACCAACAGCTCGCTACCGCCTGGGTTGACCTGCGCGGGTCGACGCTGGCTACAGCCCCCGAACGCTGCCAGCAGCAGACACGGGAGGACGAATCGGGAGGGAAGGGGATTGGATAGCATGAGTCGGTTCTCGATCGGGGCCGTGGATCGCCGTGCAGGACGGTCGCGTCCTGTTCCCACGGCATGGGAACAACGCGATCAGACGTGGGCGCGCACGTGCCGAGTCATTTCCGCGGTGCTTCGTCGACTCTGATCCAGAGCGTGTCACTTCGGCTTCCGGCCATGTCGAGCGTACCGAGATAGATGCCGTCGCTGCTTCGGCGCAGGTCGAACGCTGCCATTCGCCCATCGGCGAAGTGCGAGCGGAACGACCACTGGCCACCCGTGGTGGCGATGTCCGAGATCCGCTCGGGGGCGACGCACCCTGCCTCCAGGTTGCGTACGGAGATCACCGCACGTTGGCCAACGAGCGCGAGGTCGACCGTGGCGACGAGACGCCAGACTCTGCCGACACGGATGTACTGCTGCCATGCGCCGACGACTTCGGGCGCGACAGCGGCGGGGCGCGGCACGGGCTTGGGCCTCGGCAGGTTGGCCTGACCCTCCCACTGGGTGTTGCCGAGACCTGAGAAGAACTGCTTCTCGTCGACAGCGATGCGCAGGCTGTTCTGGTCCCAGGTGCCGCGCAGCGTGAGGGAGCCAGAGAAGGCGTTGCGGTAGCCGCCGGAGAAGACCACGGATGGGTTCGTCGTGATCCCGCTCATGGCGATCTCCACGGCGACCCCATCGGTGGACACCACGAACCGACGCACCTGCCAAGTGGCGGTGGTGTTCGCGTACGGGCGGAGCTGGAAGCTCTGGCCGCCCCCGCTGACCCGGATCGTCGTGTCGCGGTAGACAAGCGTCACCTGCGGTTGTGGATGCAGGACGACGTTGACGTCCAGGACGTAGCGATCGGCGCCGAGGGGCTCGCCTGCTTCGGTGTTCCGCCAGGTACGTTGCTGGACGATGGTGCCTTCGGCCGACCAGGGGCGGTCACCATCCTGGGCCGGAGCCGACTGGACGAGGGTGGCGACGATCGAGAGCGCGGACAGGAGGCATGGGTTCATGCCCGGAAAACGACGTCCAGCCGCGCACGCACGCGTGCCAGCCAGATCATCCGATCAGGACCGAATCCGCGCCGTCGGTGATCACGCCGCCATGCACCGTGCTGTCGCCCTTGCGGGCGGCGGGGGACCCGCCGACGAAGACCGTGCCCGAACCGGCGGCGACCTTGTCAGGCGGGCCACAGCAGATGAGGCCGTCGCCCTGCACAGCGGCAGTGCGGCCTTCGATGATGACGCTGGGGATGCCTGGCCCGCCGACCGGACCGCCGATGTGCGGCACGGGTCCCGGCTCGACCTTGGGGCAGACGTGATCGTCGCCGAGGCGCGCTGCGGGGCGACCCATGTCAGGCGCTCCGTCGCATCCAGCCGTGCGTTGCCGCCGCCCCCAGCGCGAGTCCGGTGTTCCAGCCGATGCCGGTGACCCGCGTGCCGGCTGCGGGACCGGTCACGAAGTCGAGCGTCATGCCGCCGATCCCGACGCCGGCGGCCGCCGCCGCGGCGAGCACCGTGACGTAGCCGTGGAATCCGTCGAGTCCGCACCGCGCCGAGAACTGCGTCCACGAGGATGGTCCCTGCGCGCCGCCCTTGGCTCCGAAGCCGAAGTCGACCCCCCACAGGGTGTAGATGGCACGACCCTCAGTACCGCGCGGGCGCACCTCGAACGTGACGACGCTGGCACCGACGGCAACCGAAACGCCACCGCCTGCAATGGTCCGGATCTCGAATTCGCTCATGTTGCTTCACTCCATCAGTTCAACAGGATCTGGCCGCCCTTGACGGTCACGGTGGCGGCCCCGGTGATCGCGACCGTGATCCCCTGCGCCGTCAACTCGCCGGTCTTGGTGAGCTTGAGCGAGGCCGGACCGACCTTGAGTTCGATCTCGTCCGTGGCCTCGAGCACGATCTTCTTCGCCTCGACCGAGTGCTCCTTGCTCGTCTCGTAGGTGCTGTCGCCCTCGACCGTGCAGGTGAGGTCCTTGCTCACCGACGTCGTCATCTCCTTGCTGACCGTGATCGAGTAGTCCTTCTCGACGGTCAGGCCGCAGTCGCCGGACACGCTGGTGCACTGGTCCTTCTGCACCGTGATCTCCTGGCTCCGCTGCACCGTCGTGCGCATGTCCTGCTGCACCAGCTCGCTGAGGTTCTTCTTCACCGTCATCGTCCGGTCGGCGTCGACCGTCAGCGTCATGTTGCGGTGCACGACCTCGGTGTGGTCGTTGTCGACGGTGATCCCCTTGTCGTGCTTGATGTGCTCGGTGAGGTCGTTGTCGATCGTCACCGACTTGTCGTGCTTGACGTGCTCGGCCTTGTCGTGGTCGACGACCAGGGAGCGATCGTGGCCGACGTGCTCGTTGCGATCGTGTTCGGTCTCCTGCGTGTGGTTCCGCTCGGCGTGGATGTAGACCTCCTCCTTCCCCTTGCGGTCCTCGAACCGGATCTCGTTGAAGTTCGCCGGGCCGCCACCCTTGCTGCTGCGGGTCTTGACCGTGCTCACCGTTTTGTTGCCCGGCAGGTCGTAGGGCGGCATCTGCTGCGCGTTGTAGACGCGTCCGGTCACGAGCGGTCGGTCGGGGTCGCCCTCGAGGAACTCGACGATCACCTCCTGGCCGATGCGCGGCAGGAACATGGCGCCCCAGTTCTTGCCCGCCCACGATTGCGACACGCGCACCCAGCAGGAGTCGGTGCCGTCGCGGGCACCGACGCGATCCCAATGGAAGTGCAGCTTGACCCGGCCATGGCGATCGGTGTGGATCTCCTCGCCGGCCGGCCCCACGACGATCGCGGTCTGCGTCCCGACGATGCGCGGTCGGGGCGTGAGCCGCGCCGGTCGCAGCGGAGCGTCGGCGGGGATGACGCGGAAGTCGTTGCCATAGCGGAGATCGCCGTCCCCGCCGGCACCGGCGAGGTAGGCCTCGCGCGCTGTGTGCTGCACCTCGACGAGGAGCCAGTCGCGGCAGAGTTCGGCGCGCGGGTGGTCGTGCAGCGAGAACGTCGCGCCCACGGCGAACGAGCGGCAGATCCCGTCGCCCCACGCGGTGCAGCGGGCTGTGTCCTGCGCTTCGAGCAGCGTGCGAGCCACGGCGGCGCCTCCGTCGGCATCCGCGTAGACGCCGGGGTAGTCGTAGGCCTCGAGCGTCGGCATGGCGCTGCCCTGTTCGCGCTGCACGCCGAGATCGAGCGATGGGGTCTCGAAGTTGAAGTCGCGGAGCGCGACCCGGCTGGTCAACACCTGTTCCTCGATCTGCATCGTCCGCACGACGTCCTCGGCGAGGATCCCGCGCGGGTGCGGGCGGTAGGAGACCAGCGCCTGGCCGGCGCAGGGACGATGGTGACCCGGTGCGTCGCCGAGCACCACGCAGTGGCGGCCAGCTTCGTGTTCGAACCAGTAGTGGATGCCCTCGTCCTCGAGCAGGCGGGACACGAACGCGAAGTCGGATTCGCGGTACTGCACGCAGTAGGTCCGCTTGCGATAGGCGGCCTTGGTGAGCGCGAAGCGGAAGTCGCGCACGCCGCGGCGCCGAAAGACATCCTCGACGATCTCGGGTACCGAGAGGTCCTGGAAGACCCGGCAGTCGAAGACCTGGGTGAGCAGCCACAGCCAGGGGCGCAGCTCGGCGCTGTAGCGGTAGAGACCGCCCTGGCGTCCGGTGAAGGCGACGCGCGTGAAGCAACCGTGGAAGGAGCGCGTACCCGCGGCGCTGGCGATCGACACCGTCGCGTCCTTGCCGAGCAGATCGCGCAACGTGAGGTCGCCGGCTTCGCTCAGCATGTCCACGCGCCAGAGGAACGGCCGCGAGATTCCTTCCACCCCCTGGAAGCTCTCGAGCAGCAGCACCTCCTCTCCGAGCGGAGTCGTGATCCTCAGGCTGCGTGTGGCTTGCGAGTAGGGCATGGGGTCAGCCGGCGATGGCGGCGGTGAGGGGTGGAACGCGGAACGGGCCGGCGACGAACGCGTCGCGGCGGCGATCGGCGACCCAGAACGTCCACCCGAGCCGTTGCGGCGGTTCGCCCTCGCCGCTCAGGCGTGGTGCAGGAGCTTCGCTTGGGTCGAGGTGCAGCCGGTACGCGAAGCCCTGCTGCGGACCGGCGACCACGCGGACCAGGCGGACCAGCTCCTGCGCGCCAGGGGTCCCGGGCAACAGCGAGCCGAGGCGGTCGAGCGTCAACGGCCCGACCTCGAGGTCGAGACCGGCCGCCGGGAGGAGCACGCGGTCGCCGAGCACGGCGTCGCGTCCGAGCCCGGCCGGGTTTGCGCCGCCGATCCCGCCGCCGGTCGCGCCCGCCGGACCTTCAGTCTGCACGTCCGCCCAAGTGCCGCGGAGCTGGCGCACTTCGACGGGGACGCCCAGCACGTCGCAGAGCAGTGCGGCGAGCGCAGTCGCCGATGGCGGGTGCTGCAGCAGCAGGCCGCAGTAGTGCGCGAACAGCGCCGGAGGCAACCCGGTCATGCTGCGTGTCGCGCCGTCGAGCACGCCGGCGAGCGCGTACAGCACGCGCGTGAACGGGCGCTCGCCGCCGAGCGCGGCGTCCATCCAGAAGCGCCGTTGCAGGTGGGCGCGCAGCAGGAGCATGAGTGGCGGCTGCTGCACGAGTTCGAGGAAGCGCGGCAGCGCGCCGTCTTCCTCGGCGCTGGCGAGCGCCGTGTAGGGCATCGGCAGCGCGCCCATGGCGCCGGTCAGCCCGGCGATGCCGACCCGAAGCCGCACGGGGTCGGCGGCGGCCGGATCGAGCGCCTCTTCCGTTTCGGCCTCGGCTGCGGGCAGAGTCAACTCGGCGTCGACGCAGAGCCGCAGCACATCCCCCAGTCCCACGTCGGCGTTGGCGTCCGGGCGGCGCGACGCCAGGGCGCGGAGCGCGACGGTGGCAAGTTCACCGCCTCCGGTCACAACAGCACCTGCTCGCCGGTCTGCGGCGGCCAACGGTGCAGTTCGTCCGGGTGGTCGTCGCCGGGACCATCGGCGACGTGCAGCACTACCTGCACGAACGCGTTGGTGGCGCAGTAGAGCGCGAGGAAGCGGTTGAGCACGGCGCCGAACAGGACCGGGCTCGCGCCCACGAAGCGCGACCGGTCGAGCGTGAGGTCCACCTGCGTGCCCTGCGCATAGCCGAGCCCGTCGGCGGTGTGGAGGCGACGCACGACTGCCTTGGCCTGCAGGTCGACGATGCCTTCGATCTGCTGCGCGTTGGCGGCATCCCCGGTGAGGTCGTACACGCGTAGCAGGGCCTGGAGTTGGGTGCGGCCACCCTGCACCAGCGAGAGACGGTTCAACGCGAGGTGGGAGATGAGGCGCCATGCCGCGTCGGCGCCCAGCGGCGGCCGGCGCGGTGCGGTCGGGTGGCGGATGGCACGGGCGCAGCGCAGCCCGGCGATCCGCTCGGGCACCAGGTCGTCGTCGCCGCCCCACTGCCGCACGCGGTGCGGCAGGTCACGGTTGGTGCACAGCGCTTCGACGACCACGGTCTGGCCGTCGAGCCGCGCCGGCGTGCCGGCCTGATCGAGCAGGTGGAGATGGACCTCGTGTCCGGCGTCGCCCGGGAGCGGCGAGGGCCGTCGGGTCGCGTGCCAGAAGGCGCGCGGCGCGTCCGCGGCGGCGTCGCGGCGCAGCGAGTAGAAGGGATCGTACGCGATGTGCTCCGTCGCGCCCGCGGTGACGCCGCGCACGCGCTGCAGCGAGTGCACCTCCATGGCGAGCGGCCGGCTCGCGTCGGGCACCACGCGGTGATCGCCGACGCCGTCGTCCAGCGCGATCGGATCCGCGACCCGTTCGAACAGGTTGACGACCGGCACGCAGAACGGCCGCAGTGTGTCGGGTTGGATGCGCCCCTGGGCGGGGCGGCGCCGCAGCAGCACGTCGAGCTCCAGGCGTCGCCCGGATCGTCCCCGTGGCAGCGTCAGATCGACGAACATGGCCTTCTCCGGGAAGGCGAAGTACTCGAGCAGTGCCCGGTAGCCCTCGAACGAGCGCGCGGGCCAGGGCAGGGCTGCGTGTTCAGGACCGAGGCCACGCAGCCGCAGGCACGCGGCGGCAGGCAGGTCGTCATCGTCCGGACGCTGCGCGTCCGACCGCCAACGGCAGCGCAGGGCATCGACCGTGACGGCTTCGTACAGCCAACCGGCATCGGGACCGTGCAGGTAGAGCGGGAGCGACGCGCACTCCATGGCGCCGAAGTCGTGCTCGCCGTCGGCGCGCAGGACGATGCGGAGCACGGCGCTGGCTCCGGGTTCCTCCGCGAGCCGGATCTCGGCGTGCTCGACCGCGATCGCGTGCACCGTCATCGCCGATGTGGTGCGGAAGCGGAGTGCCACGTCGCGCACGCTGCGCGAGACGAAGGTGCTGCCGCGGGGGATCTCGATGCCGCGCGCGCCGAGGGCCTGCTCACGGTCCGGCTCGACCTGCACGATGGCGAGCGATGGGATCGGTGCCGTCAGGTGCGGGTAGATGACGCCGAGCAGCGCATCGGTCACTTCGGGCAGTTCGTCGTCGAGCTTGCGCTCGACGCGCGCCGTGAGCCACGCGACGCCCTCGAGCAGGCGCTCGACGTGCGGATCCTGGGCGCGGTCCTCCTCCAGCAGCAGGTGGTTGGCGATGCGCGGGTGCTGGCGGGCGAAGGCGGCGCCGTCGCGCAGGAGCGAGTCGCGCGCCTTCTGGTAGTAGTCGAGCAGCGGGCGGTTCATGCGCCGGCCTCCCGCAGGGCGATGTGTCGGTCCGGCCAGCACACGACGGTGTCGAAGGTCAGGTCGCGGGGCAGGGGGGGCACGTCGAGCGTGGCCTCGATGCGGAACTTCGCGCGCCCGGGCTGGTCCGCGTCGCTGTCGGGCACCACGGTCACGCGGCGCAGTCGCGGCTCGAAGGCCGCCAGCGCCGCGGCGATCCAACGCGCGACGCGCAGGCGGTCGGCGTCGCGCGCGAGGTCGGTTTCGCAGAGGTCGGGGAGACCCCAGTCGACGACTCCGGCCGGTGCTGCATCGGCCGCACCGGCGCGCACGTTGCGCCGGCCGTTGAGCAGCCACTCGACGTCGCGGCGCAGCGCTGCGACCACGCCGGCGAGCGGGTCGGTGGTGATGATCGCATCACCGCCCAACAGGCGGTCGAGCACGGAGCCCACCGGGCGGTCGAGGTCGATGATGCGGTCCATGGCGCGCGATCAGATGCGCTTGTTGCGAGCCACGTCCCAGCCGGCGGCGACGACGCCGCCGCCGGTTCCGTCCTCGCGCTTCTGCTTCGTGTACGTCCACTCGATCTTGCCGTACGCGAAGGTGATCTCCTCGAGCGGCAGGGTCTCCGCCCCCTTGGCGGCGCCGCCGGGGCGCACCGACGTCACCAGCACGTCCGTCATCTTGTAGGTCATGTACTGGAGCTTGCTGCCGCCCGCGCGGTTGAGGCTGAGCGTGATGCTCGGGATGTGGCGGCCGTCGCAACAAGCCTCGGCCAGCTTCGGCGTGGCCTGGTCGATCGGTTTGACGACGACGAACACGCCGTGGTCGCAGCGCTCGGCCGGGCCGCCGCCGGCGTTGCCCGGAGCCGCGGACTGCGGCTGGGCGATGGAATGGCTGTACGAGAGGATCTCGATCCAGTCGATGTGGCGGTCGTCACGCGACTCGCCGGGGATGCCGTCGATCTTGAGGAATGCGTCGAATGCCATGGTTGGGTCTCTGGGGCGAAGGGTGTTTGCCGCCACGCCGGCGCAGTGCCGCGGGCATGTCGACAACGTCGAATGCCCGGTGCGCGAACGCCCGGGCCCAGAATCAACGGCCGGCGAGTGCGTCGACGACGGCCGGCCATGCCGGCAGCACCGAGCGGCGGGACAGATCCGTGGCGCCGAGGCGCGTCAGGACCGCGCAGAGCGGACCGGTGCGGGCGACGACAGCGGACAAGTCGCCGGCCAGCGCGGCGACCACCTCGCGCTGTAGCACGGCGCCGACATGGGCTCGCGCGGCGGCGCGCAGGACGCGGCCCGACGGCGTGGTGGCGTCCAAGCGGCCGAGCAGCGCCAGCCAGCGGGGCAACAGCACGGCGGTGACGCCCGCGCGTTCGCCGGTGAGGCGTTCCAGCTCGGACCACTCGACATTCGCGCCGGCCAGACTGCTGAACATCTCCAGTGCGTCGCGTGCGGCGTCCATGTCACCGTGGCGATCCAGGTCACGGACGAGGCGGGTCGCGAAGGCATCGAGGAGGCGCGTGCGCGCGCCGTCCCACACCTCGCGCAACGCCGCCGGTGCGTCCGTCGGGGGATCACCGACCGCGTGCAGGCGCAGGACGAGGCCTGCGACGACGGTGTCGGTCAGCGGGGGCGCGGCGAGCGCCGTCTGGAGATCGTGTGCCAAGGCCAGCGTGGTCACCGCGCGCGCACCGTGCCGGGCGACGAACGCTGCCGCCGCGGCCGGATCCACGCCGCGCGGCAGGCTCCAGATCACCGCCGTCTGCGTGCCGCGCGTCACCCCGCGGCGGTCGCCCAGGTGGAACGCGCCCGCCGCGACCGCGGCGATGACGAGCATCCACGGCGCCACGCGCAGCGTCCGCTGGCGCAGGCCATCGAGGCGGATCGCGAGGTTGTCCTGGGCGCAACGGCGGCGCAGCTCGGCGCCGACCGCGTCGAGGAGTTCGCGTTGCGTCCCGGGCGCCAGCGCCTCGAGCGACTGCGTGAGGTCTGCGAGGTCGGACTGCAGGACGAGGCGGGTTCGTCGCTCTGTGAGTTGGCAGGCGTCGACGAGGCGTTGCGCGAGCAGCACCGTCGGATGCGGCACGCCCGCGGGCGGTTCGGCCGCGGCCAGCAACAGGCGGCAGGCATCGCCCGACCAGAACTGGGCCCAGGCGAGCGCCTGGCGCAGCAGCGCCTCCAAGTCGGCCACGGCGGGCAACGCCGCTTCGGCGACCGCGCACAGGCGGCGACTGAGCTCGGGTTCACTGCGGATCAACTCCACCCATTGCTCGCGCGGCAGCGCGTGCGCCAACGGGACGAACCCGGCGTGCAGCAACGGCACCACCTCGCGCACGACTGCGTCGGGGCCGCTGTCGATGGCGAGGCAGGCCTCCTGCAGGCGGTGCAGCGCGCCCGCCAGCACGCGCGCGGTCTCGGAGTCCCAGCTCTTGCGCTCCGCATCGTCGCAGAGCTGGTGGAGGGCAGCCGCCTTCTCCACGGCGTGGACGACCTCGGGCATGGGCGAGGTGGCTTGGAGCCGGCCGAACAGACGCACGACCTCGGTGCGGAGATCGCGCAGCCTGCGCAAGGTCGCCTCGGCGGTCCGCGTGAGTTCGCCCAGATCGGGCAGACAGCGCGCGCCGAGTTCCCGGATCTCGCGCAGGTGCGTGAGCGCGCGGGCGTACTCCCGACTCGTGAGTGCTGCCTGCGCCTGCGTGTGCAGGTTGCGCACGCGCTCGACGTCGTGAAGCGCTTGCCGGTGGCGCGCCAGCGTGTGTTCGCGCTGGTGCAGGTCGTAGAGGTCGGACTTCAGGACGAGATCCCGCACGGCGTTCAGGTGCTCCAGCTCCGCGAACAGCTGGCCCTGACCTCGCGCGGCCTCGGCGGCCTCCAGACGGTCACGGACGTGCTTGCGCACGGCGCACATTGCTTCGTCGAGGAGTTCGGCGCGCAGCACGAACTGGCGGAAGGGCGGATGCCGATCCGGATCGAACGACGCGAGCAGACGCTGGCAGGCACGCCTGGCCTCCTCCAGATCGAGGTCATCACGCTGCTGATGGAGGTCGGGTCGGCGCACGAGCTGGCGCAGGGCATCGTCGGCGTGCCGCGTCGCGGCGGCGAAGTCGGCCGGTGCCTGCACCAACGCGTCGATGGCGGCGCGGTGTTCCGGGGCGGGGAAGTCCCGCTCGAGGCGCGTGTATGCCTCGAGGGCCTCGTCGAAACGGAACGCGGCGATCGCCGCGTCCGCCCGGCGCAGCTCCGTCCGCCACGTCTGTTCCTGCCGGTCGACCTCCTGCTGCAACCACTCGAACCGTTCCGGCTCCTGCCCGAGGCCGGCCCTCAGCTCGTGGTTGGCGACGGCATCGCCGATGATGCGCTCGGCCGCCGTGCACAGCGCGCGCGCCGCGTCGAAGCGACGGCTGCGGCATTCGTTCTGCGCGCGGCTCGGGACCGCGGCGTGGAAGGCCGCGAGCTGTTCGCGGAGCTGACCCCGCAGCGCGCGCAGCGCCGGCGACCGTGAGAATCGCAGGCGCGCCTCGTGCAGTTGGCGGGCGGCGTCCACCCAGCTCTCGTTGGCGAGCAGGGGAGCGAACGCGGCGGTGGCCGCGTCGTGCCGGGACGCGAGGGAGTGAAGCGCGCCGGCGAGCGCGTCCAAGCCAGCAGCGGCCGCCGGATCGAAGTCCCGGCACGCGGCCGCCGCGCGCGCGAGGTGCGGCGCGGCGGCCGCGAACGTGCAGTCGGCCACGTGGACTTCGGCCGATACCTGGGCGATCCACGCCTGTCGCGCGAGCTCGGCCAGCTCCGACCCGCAGGCCGGCTCGGGGCAGCGTCCCGCGATCGACTCCATGCGGAACACCTGCGCACAGGCCGGACAGGTGATGCACGTCGTGTACTCGCGCAGGTCCTTGGCGATCGCTGCGGCGGTCGGCCGCGCATCGGGCGCGGTCGCGAGGGTCGGCGCGAGCACCGTCCACAGCCGCGCGGGGATGTGCGGCAGCAGGGTCGGCGCCGGCTCGACGTCGACGCTGCCCTCGGACTGGCGCGGCGCGCGGCCGGTGGCGAGGAAGTACAGCGTCGCGCCCAGCGCCCACACGTCGCCGGCACGGGTCGCGGCGCCGCCCGCGCGCAGTTCGGGCGCGACGAAGGCCAGTTTGGCGCTCGTGCGATCGGCGGTGGCGACGCCGAAGTCGGTGAGGACCGGGGTGCCATCCTCGTCGCGCACGATCACGTTGCCCGGATGGATCGCGCCATGTGGGATGTCGCGCCGGTGGGAGGCGTCGATCGCGTCGGCCAGTGCCGCGCCGATCAGGGCGAGCGCCTCGCTGGTGAGGACGCCGCTCTCGTCGACGAGGTGGGCCAGGTCGCGGCCGGGCACGTACTCGGTGCGCAGCGCCACGCCGTCGGCGTCGGACACGAGATCGTGGACCCGCACGACGCCGGGGTGAACGACCGCGCGCGTTCGCATCGTGTCGCGCAGGGTCTCCACCGGGTCGAGGTTCGGCGCCAGGTAGCGCCGCACCTCCTCGACGCCCAGGTAGTCGTAGAGGTAGGTCCGATGCCGCTCGCTGCTGCCCAGGAGGCGGACTCGGCGCGTGCTGGTGAGCGGTGCTGCCTGGAGATCGGTCATCGCGAGACCCCGTCCCGGCGCAGTTCGACGGGGAGCCATGCGACCGCGGCGGCGTTGGCGTCGGCGTGCGACCGCAGGAGGAACTCGCCGGGCCCGAGGCCGAGGACGCGCCGCATCGCCGGGCTTGCCTCGATCCACTCGGCGCGACCGCGATCCGGCCAGTGGATTTCGGCGGCGGCCACCACCTTGCGGAAGGCATCGGCCTCCCCGGCGGCAAGTCGCAGGGGATCCGTGCGATCTGCGAGGAACCGCGCCGACGTGCGGTCCCCGATCGTGTTCGCGATCTCGCGCGCCCGGGCCGCCTTCAAGGGCGTGTACCTCCAGATCCCGCCCTGGTCGTCGACGATCACCGTTGCGCCCGCGGCAGGCGGGGGCACGCGCACGACGTGCGCTGCGGCGGCGACGACGACCGTGCCGCCGTCCGCCAGGACGATTCGGAGCACGACGCCAGGCAACACCACGCCGAGGCGCGCGAACCCCGCGGCCGAGCAGCGGGTGTCATGGCTCCCGTCCGGAGCGAGCAGCGTGACGCTGGTGATCCCGGACGCGATCGGGCTCGCCCACTCGAGCCGGGGCATCGAGTCGGGGCAGCGGACTGCAGTCGCGGGGGGATGCAGTGCCATCAGCTCGAGCAGCGTCGTGTAGGCGGGGATGGACGAGCGTGATGCCGCGTCGGTCAGGCAGGAGATCAACGGTTGGACGTCGACTCCGAGGCGTGAGGCGAGGCCGGCGAGCGCCAGGGCATCGTCGCGGGTCGAGGCGAAGCTGGCCGCGTGCTTGCGCGTGACGCGCTCGGCCGCGGCGGCCAGCGCCGGATCCGGCGGCTCGAACGCGGCACGTTCGTCCTGGAGGTGCTGCAACCAGGCGCCGAGGAGCGGGGACGTCTCGGCATCCGCGAGGCAGTCGGACAGACGGACCAGCCAGGCGCGCCACTGCGCTTCGCCCGCGACGGAGCGTGGAGCTTTCCAGCGGAGGGCTCGATCGGCGAAGGCCGCATCGCGCGCAGCGCCGTAACGCCGCTCCGCGATCCGCTGGCGGAGGTCGCGGACCTCGGCGGTCGCCTCCCGTTGCTCGCTCGCAACTTCCAGGCGCACGAGCATCGCGTCGAGCACGGGCACGCGTTCGGCGGCGGTTGCTGGCGATGCCGACAGGAGAGCGAGCAGGAGGCGAGCCTGCATCGTCGCGGTCGCGGTCTCCGCTTGCGCGTCCGTCTGGGCGGCGGGGAGGTTCACGGCGAGGACCGCCGCGAGCAGGGTCTGGTACAGGCGTCTCATGGCCCGCCTCGCCCGATCGTCTCGGCGGCAGACTGTTCGGTGGGCGGCGGTTCGCTCGGCGAGGGCACCGGCTTCGTCTTGACCGCGGGGGCCGCTTCCACGGGTTCGAACAGGTCCGGGAACAACGTCTCTTCGAGGGTCGGTTCGGCGGGCGCTGCGAGGCCGAGCGCGCGGCGCAGCGCAGGCACTTGCCGCGCCGAGCGCAGCGCGCCGCCGAGGGCGCGGATCAGCATGTCGCCCTGGCTGCGCGCGCTGGACAGGGTGTAGTCGGGCAGCGTGACGAACTCCTGGTGCAGCATCGGCCGCCGGTTCCACAGTTCGCCGCTCGTCTGGCCCGCGGCGAACACCGAGAGCATGAGCTGGCACGGCAGGCCGGACGTGTTCGGCAGACGCAAGTCGACCACGAACACCAGCGTGGGCGCGTGTGCGTCGGTGCCGATACGGTCGCGCAGGATCGCGGCCTCCGCCTCGATACGCGAGAGTTCCGCCTCGTTCTCGATGGGCATCGTCGGCGCGATGACCTCGTCGAGCACGCGACGGGCGGCGGCGGCAAGTTCGGTCCGCGCATGCGCGCGGTCTCCGTTGAGGTCCGGCCACTTCGGGATCGCGAGGAGCAAGCGCGTGCACCTTTGGGGGCCGGCTGCGTCGAACCCGAACATCGTGGGATCGATCGGCCGCGAGGCGAAGGCCGGATCGTGCAGCAGGACGTGTTCCCATTCGCGCTCCTTGCCGTCGTCGCCCTTGTAGGTGACGTGGACTTGATAACGTCCGGGGCGCACCGGCTGGAACGACAAGACGGAGCTGCCGGGCTGCCACGTTCCGTCGAGGTGAGTCGCGCCCTGGCCGGCTTCGGCGGGCTCCAGGCTGGCAGTGACCTCGCGCCAGTGCCCGAGGTTGGGGACGTCGATGCGCACCTCGTCGGCACGCGAGCACACCGCGACGTGCTCGACGTCGAGAGCGGGGCGAGTCAGCACGCAGCCGCCCAGGATCACGCATGCCAGCGCCAGGGTGCGCATCACTGCGCCTCCTTGCGCTCCGGCAGCGCGTCGTTGAGACCGCCACCGAGCGTCGCCGCATGCGCCGTGCGCCAATCCGCCGTGACCATGCGTGGCCACGCCAGCAGCCCGCTCGCGAGTTCGCGGATGGCGGCCCTGAGGCTGACCTCGTAGGCCTGGAGGATCGCAACGTCCTTGCCGATGGCGAGCGGCACGACGGCGCGGTCGGCGAACATGAGTTCGCAGCCCTTGACCTCGTTGCTGGCGTCGAACGTCAGTCGCGAGAGCCTCAGCGCCAGGCAGACCTCGACCCGGTCTCCCACCTTGCACAGGCCGACGTCGACCGTCACCACGACCTCCTTACGACCCACCGTCCGCGCCGGCGTGCGGTCGGCGCCGGGGATGCCAGCGAGGTTCGGGACCTCCTCGATGTTGCCGAGGAAGACCCCGAGGAAGGTCTCGACCCGGTGGCGCGCGAACTGCGCCAGGTGAGGCACGTCGGTCTGGCTCGTGGTGAGCTCGTCGACGATGTTGCCGTCGATCCCGCGACTGCGCATGTCGGCGGCGAGCGCTCCGGCGTCGCGCAGCCTCGGGTTGAGGAGCAGGAAGATCCTGCTGTCGCCGAGCACGGCCTCGCGCAACCTCTCCCGCGGCAGGAGGCCGTCGCACACTCCTGCCGGCAGGTAGCTGCGCGGCAGGGCGGCGTCTTGGGCGCTGGCGGTCGGAGCCAGGGACAGGATGGCGAGCAGCAGCGGCGGGAGGCGTGGGTTCACGTGTGGCTCGGGGATCGGGGGTCTGTGATGCGGTGGGAACGACACAAGCCGGGGCTGCGAACGCGGGATGTGGTGCCTACTCGGGCGACACCCGTTCCTCGGCCCATTCGCGCAGCCAGCGCCGCAGCGTCTGTCTCCAGCGGTCCCAAGTCCGCCGCACGAGGGAGTGTTGGTTGTCCCACTGCAGCCCCCAGAGGGCGTCGATGGCTTGCCACTGCCGTTCGAGCAGAACGTCGCCCTGGTCCCGTTCGCCGGGGTCGGCGGTCGCCTCGCACCGAGCGCGCATGGCGGAGTACACGCGCTTCAGTTCGGGCTGGACGTCCGCGAAGGCGTCGCCCACATCCAGCCCGAGTTCGGCGGGGCGCTTGTAGGTGTCGAACGCGCGTTGCAAGCCCGGCGGCACACCTGGACCTCGCCGCAGGTCGGCCATGAGTTCTTCGATGTCGCGCAGTCTCTGACGTGCTTGCGCGACTCGCGCGCGCGAGGCGATGGGGTCAATGTCCATGCGGACACAACGTCACGGCGGGGCAGTCGCACGCGGGCGCCGGAGAGAACCGAGCTGAGCGGCGATGTGCGTGCACGCGGGTCCTCGACGGCGTTAGACGGAGATCGACCACAACCCCCGACCCCTGAGCCAGCCATGTCCGCCCAACCGATCCCCGTAGCGCCGTCGTTCTCCAGAGTCGAATCCTCACTGCCTCCCCCGCGCCGAGGGAAGCCGCCTGCAGCCGCCCTACGCTGGGTCGCGAGCCTCCTGCTGGCTGCCTGCTCCGGGGGCGGCGGCGCGGCGCCTGGTCCGAACCCGGGCCCCGAACTCTCGGTGATTGCGAATGACCAGTGGCTGCTGGTGAGCTGGGCTGTCGTGCCGCGGGCTCAGGACTACCGCGTCTACGTCGGTCCCTCCGCCGGTTTCGCCCCGCACGCGTCGCGCCTCGCGGTGACCACCACGGACACGGCGGCCACGGTCGTCGGGCTCAGCAACGGGACGGAGACGTGGGTCGCCGTAACCGCCATGGTCGATTCCGCCGAAGGGCCACCGAGCTGGATCTCAGCCACTCCAGTGGCCCTGGGCGCGCCGCGCGCCCCCGCGCAGGTCACCGCCGTTTCCGGCGACGGCCGCGTGCGCCTGGACTGGGCAGACGTCGACGGTGCAACCGGCTACCTCGTGTACCGATGGTCCGGACCCGCCGTCGCAACCAGCCCGGCGAACCTGGTGACGTCCGCCGAGCAGAGCGATGCGACCATCACCGGTCTGGGCAACGGCACCGAGACCTGGTTCGTCGTGACCACGGTGAACACGAACGGCGAGAGCGCACCCTCGGCGAGCATCGCTGTGACGCCGGGGACCTCCGGCGCTCCGCCTGCGCCCGGTCTGCTGCAGGCGGCGCCCGGGGACGGCGTCGCCTACCTGAGTTGGCCCGCGGTGGAGCGGGCAACGTCCTACAACCTGTACGTCACGAGCAGCAGTCCGGTGCGGCGTGAGCGGTCGTCCCTGGTCGGCAACGTCCTCTCGACGTCGGCGCGGATCTCGGGGCTGACCAACGGCACGGCCGCGTGGTTTGCCGTCAGTGCCGTGAACGGCACCGACGAGAGCGCGCTGAGCCCGGAGGCCACCACCACGCCGCAGCGCAGCGCCGGCGGCACCGGCGGCCGCCCCAACGCGCCGACGAACCTCCGCGCCATCGCGATCGGTACGACGGCCGCGTTGAGCTGGGGCGAGTCCAGCGGCGCCGTCTTCTACTACGTGTACGCCGGGCCGACGCCGCAAGTCACCCGCGATGCTGCACACCGCGTCGGCTGGACGACGAGCACCAATGGCACGCTCGCCGGCCTGCGCAGCGGTAGCACGTACTACTTCGTGGTCACGGCCGTCAACCTCGGCGGCGAGAGCGCGGCTTCGAACGAAGTGATGCTCGCACTCGGCGGTGGCAACAGCCAGCCTTGGCGTCCCAACCACGGCACGTACGTGGGGACCTGGCAGACGAACCTGTTCGACACCCGGATCACGATCGCGTACTACGCCAATCTGGACTCGTATCAGATCTGGTGGCAGAAGGTGGGCAACAACTTCTGGGGCCAACGCTGCACCTACGAGGGCTCGTTGACACGGCCGGTGCCGATGGGCCCCAACAACACCTTCTACTTCCGCTCCGTCGATCCCGAGGATCCGGCGATCGAACTCGTCATCGAGGGGCGCTTCACCAGTCGGACCGAGGTCGTCGGCACGCTCAGCGACCGCAATCGCAGCACGCTCTGGGGCTGCAACCCGTCCGTGGCCGGGTCGTTCGGGGCTGCGTGGCAGCGGTGACGAAGGCGTGCATGCGCTTGGATGCGGTAGCGCCCGTGTGCCTCTTGACGGTCGATTGACCATTGACCGCTGCCGGAGGCGTGGTGCGTGGCGAGGCAGGCGCCGTCGTTCCGTTCGCCCGGGGCCTTCGCTGAGGGCGTCCGCTTGGAAATCTCCGGCGCCCGACACATGCTGCCGGCACCATGACCGAGCCGCGCCGGGAGCTGCCACCAGAGGTGCTTTCCCGCCTGATCCGCTCGCTGGACGAACCGGAGTCGGCGTTCG
Organism: uncultured candidatus Brocadiaceae bacterium; assembly: GCA_964418595.1. Classification (GTDB taxonomy): domain Bacteria; phylum Planctomycetota; class UBA1135; order UBA1135; family UBA2386; genus CAYQMF01. Next base: position 15,642 of record CAYQMF010000030.1, on the reverse strand, counting down.
CGCAGCGGGTCGACGCACTGTGCGCAGCGAACCCAACACTTGCCGCAGCCATCCGTGCCGAGGCCGCGAAAGTGCTGCGCACCGGCCGCAGCCTCAGCACCGCGACCGCAGGCCTGCGCGCCGCCGCGCCCGCCCCCGTGCCGGAGCGCATCGGTCAGTTCCGGATCCTCGGCGAAATCGGCCACGGTGGCATGGGCAGTGTGTACCTCGCCGAGCGCGAGGACCTCCATCAGCGTGTCGCGCTCAAGGTCATCAAGCTCGGCATGGACACGCGCGCCGTGCTGGCGCGTTTCGAGGCCGAGCGCGCCGCGCTCGCGCGCATGGAGCACAGCAACATCGCCAAGGTGCTCGATGCCGGAGCCACCGACCGCGGGCAGCCCTGGTTCGCCATGGAGTACGTCAAGGGCGAGCCGATCACGCGCTACTGCGACAGGCACAGGCTCTCGATCGAGGAACGGTTGGATCTCTTCCAGCAGGTGTGCAGCGGCGTGCAGCACGCGCACCACAAGGGCGTCGTGCACCGCGACCTCACGCCGAACAACGTGCTGGTCACCGTCCAGGACGGGCACGCGATGGCGAAGATCATCGACTTCGGACTGGCCAAGGCCACCGACCGCACACTGACCGAGAAGACCCTGTTCACCGAGCAGGGGGTGATCCTCGGCACGCCGGAGTACATGGCCCCGGAGCAGGCTGGCGTCGGCGCGCTCGACGTCGACACGCGCGCGGACGTGTACACGCTCGGCGTGTTGCTGTACGAGCTGCTCGTGGGCGCGCTACCGTTCGCGCGGGAGGAGCTGCGTGCCGCCGGCTGGGATGCGCTGTGCAAGACCATCCAGGAGAAGGACCCGCCGCGACCCAGCACGCGGATCACCGAGCAGGCCGGCACGCGGGCCGTCGTCCAGGCGCGGCGCACCGACGCGAGCGCGCTGCGCCGCCGGCTGCGCGGCGACCTCGACTGGGTCGTGATGAAGTGTCTGGAGAAGGACCGCACGAGGCGCTACGCGACCGCCACCGAGCTGGCGGCCGACGTGCAGCGGCACGTGGATTGCGAGCCCGTGCTGGCGCGAGCGCCGAGCCTTGGGTACCGGCTGGCGAAGTTGGGGCGGCGCTACCGCGGGCAGTTGGTGGCAGTCGGCGTGGTGGTGGTAGCGATCATCGTTGGCTTGGTGGGCATGTTCTGGTTCTGGCTGGCAGCCGAGGCGCAGGCCACCGAGGCGAAGAAGCAGCGCGAGATCGCCGAGGCTCGAGCGGTGGAGGTTGCGGCCGAGCGCCGCCGGGCCTCGCTCTTTCTTCAGGCCATAGGCATCGTCCTCGAAGCTCAGCGGCAATCCGAACCCAACCAAGACTCGGGTGGTGACCGGCGCACGTCGCCGCAGGTGATCTCGCGCAAGAAGCGCGCTGCAGAACTCGCCGATCAGTTGCGCGACGAACTCGCTGCATCTCGTCGGCAACCGGTGAGGCCCGACGGCACAAGACGGGAGTTCCACGTTCGCCTGCAGCGGGAACTCGACTTGCTCTTTCGGGCGGAGTCGAGTCTCAGGACTGTGGCGAAACGTGGATGGATCGACCAGCAGGGATGGGTCTGGGCCGGAGAGTGGAGTCTGTAGTCATCGGGGAGGACCGATGGACTTCGTGTTGGCGAACTGCCCCGAAGTGTCGGAAGTCGGGACGCAGTGGCGGGTCATGAGGGCGGAACGCCGCGCTCGGGTGCGGAACTCGGGAGGAGAAGCTCCTCCTACCCCGATCGACCGATGGGCGGCCTCAGCTCGGCGACGCAATCCGCCGCCGCGATTTGGCGCTGCCACTCCTTCGCGAAGGTCGAGAAGCCGGCGACGCGCGTCGGTTCGCAGTCGGCACTCAGATCGAGCACCTCGCCATGGGCGGGGGACAGCAGGTCGACAAAGTCTCGCGGGTCGAACGGCGCGAGCAGCGTCATCGACGCCCTAGTCTTGTCGGGTGCCGGCACGACTGCGTGCGGGAACAGCCCTGGGCTGGGCGGCAGTAGCGCCAGCCAGGCGTCGGCCTGGACGAACGGATCGAGATCGGGCGCGAGCGGCAGGCGCACTCCGCGAGGCGAGGCGCACCCGCGGGCGAGCTGGTCGAGCTGCCAGAGCGCGAGCACCAGTGAGTCCACGCCGTGCTCGAACGTCGCTTCGATCCAAGGGGCGAGGGGGAGAGGTGGCAGAGCGACCGTGACGGCCTCGGCGTGCGCGGGTGGTGGGTCACCGTTGCCGAGACACGAGCGCACGTGGTCGAGATCGGCGCGCAGCGCGAGCGCGGCACGCAGCGTCTGCGAGAGGGAGTCGGTGCGGTCGAGTACGGCCCACGCGGCGAAGGGATGCGGTCGCTCGCGGTGGGCGTCGGCGCTCGGCCAGATCATGACGGCGCGCGCGAGCGCAGGGGTGTGGGTCACCCAGAGGTCCGCGGCAGGGCCGCTGCGCGTGGCGCGCATCCAGAAGCGCGCAGCCATGTCGACGGCGGCCTCGACATCAGCCGCGCGCGACCCGGCGCGCACGAACTCCCGCGCGCAGGGCAGCTTGCCGTAGGCTCCGAGACTGGCGCCGGCCATCGGCTCAGTTGCCTTCCGTAGTCGACACCTTGAAGAAGCCGGCGTTGCCGAGGTCGGGGAGCTGGTCCGGGAAACGCAGGCCTTCGATGCTGGCCCGGAACCACAGGGACTCCCGGTCCTCCGTGCGCACATGCGCGGCGGCGGCCGGGGTCATCTCGGTTGCGCTCTCCCTGCGAAGGAACACGACGCGGCACGAGAGCGTGCCGTCGCGAGCCGACTCCCGGTTGCCATACAGGAACGCCAGCACGCGGAAGTGAAGCCAGCGATCGATGGCCATCGGCACCTCCCAGGTGTCTGCGCCACGACGGAGCTGGAACGTGATCTTGCTCGCGACCCCGCTGCAGGGCACGGGCACCCGGAAGTTGTTCGGCGAGACACGCTTCGCCGCACGGTCGTCGACCACGATCCCGACCTCGCCCGGAGCTCTCAGGGTGTGTGGCGATTCGATGCTCTCCGACGTGAGCACGATCACGGGCTCGCGCGCCGTGAGGATGGCGCGGAGCTGCATGAGGGCGACGAAGCAGGTCTTCCGCTCTCCCGCCACGTGGTCGGCGACGAACAACCGATACGCTTTGTGCGTCGGGTCGTACGCAGGCCAGACCAGCTCCGCGAGGAGCTGGAGATTCTCCGAGGAGAACCACTTCTCGAGTTCGTCCGCGTGCAACGGGTGCTGGTCGTCGCGGGCTGAACCGAGCAGGACGCCTCCATCGAGGGGAAACAGGGACGTACGGAAGAGCGTGGGTGCGACCCAGCGTTGGCGGAACACCTCGTTGGCGAGCACGCCGAGGGCGCGCTGCGTCTCGGAGGCGCGCGCGCGGACCGCCTTGCGGAGCGGCTCGGGGCCGTCGTCGGGTAGGTTGATGGCGCGCTGGAGGTGTTCTCTCGCCCCCAGCGCCGTCCGCAGGACCTGTTCGACGTCGCCGTGGGCGCAGGCGTCGGCGAGCGCGTCGAGACCCTGGGCTGCCTCCGCGGTGTCCTTGATGGGGCACTTCTTGTCGAGGTCGACGATCCACTGGATGAGATCCTGGGTCTGGCGGCGATCGGAGCCCGTGCCGGCATCCGACTTCGCTCCCAGGCGCTCGATCCATGCCGGGAGTCCGAGTCGACGATCACGCAGGATCCTCAGCGCCGAGTTGACATCCGTCGGGGACTCCACGCGGTGGATCTCGTTCACGAGATCGACCAGCCAGTAGTCCTTGAACCGCTTCACGTAGTCACCCTCGGCGCTCGCGATGCAGTCCGCGTTCCCCTGGGCCCGCTTCCGCAGGTTGGCGAAGAGGCGGGCAGCAGCTGCGGCGGCGGCGCGCGAGAACTGGGACGACTTCCAGTCGTCAGGCGTGTCGACGGCGAGCGTCGAGCGATAGGGGTAGCTGGCCAGGGGCAGGCTCCCCGACGTGCGGATGTGCTCGAGCATGGCCCGGACCACACGCTGGCCGAGCTGGTCTCTGCACTTGCTCGCGGTCGCGAGCACGGACGCGAAGAGTCCGCCTTGCTTGAGGACGGGGTCCGGCTGCGACAGGCCAGGCGGCAGCGGATCGTTGTCCTTCCAGTCGGCAAGCTGCCACACCGTCGCCTTCAACAGGGGCGACTCTGCGGGGTCGAAGCCGACCACGGCCCCCAACGAGCGCAGGCCACTCTCATGGGCAGCGAGGTCGTCCATGTCGATGCCGCTGACGTTCGCCTCGAGGGTTGGGAACTGGACGTTCGCCCCCACCGCGTTGGCAGACCCCTGCAACGCCTCGACGGTGGCCCGGACGGGGTCCTTCGCGACGACGGTGGTCCAGCGGTCGGCGGCTGCTCGCAGGGCAGACAGCCGCTGCATCTGGGCCTTCCAGTTGCGCGCGAGTTCCCCGCTCTCGAGCGAGTTGGCCGCGGCTTGCGACACGAGGGTTTCGAGTGCTTGCGCGACGTCGGCCAACGCACGGTGGACCTGGGCGACGGCGAGGTCGCGCCACGCCTCGGCATTGGCAGGTGCCTCGAAGGTCTCCGGTGCCGACTGGAGCCTGCTCACGACGGTCTGCCAGGCCGTCGCAGCCTTCGCGAGTGCCTCTCGCAGCGTCTCTCGCGTTGCCTGCAATTGGCCGTGGATCGACGCGATGCACGCATCCGAGACTCGCTCGACGCCACCACCAGGGTAGAGGGCGGTCAGCCGAGCCCGAAGGTCACGTTCCTCCGCACCCAACACTGCTGCGACGTTGGCGAGGTGCTCATGCAGCCCGCCAGCCGGCCCGAGCCTCTCTCCGACTTCCGAAGTGATCGCGTGGACCGCCTTCACCCAGCGATCGACCAAGGTCTTGTCGACCGGCTCCCGGTCGCCTGCCACGGAGCGCACCGTGAAAGCGGCCTCGGTCACCTGTTTGAGATCCTGTTCCGTAGGCGTCATGTCGGCCGATGTTCTCAACACCTCGACCGGCCTGCGGATGGCACCGATGTCCCACACCGCGCAGCCGAGCACCGTCAGCACCGACGCGCCCGCGCCGACCAGCCCCATCCGCGCGGCGACCCGCCGACGGCGCTCGGTGCGCGCCGTCGGCATCACCAGCCCGACCTCGCGGAACACCTTCTCGTCGAAGAAGTCGGCGACGAAGTACGGCTTCGAGTCCGGCGCCGCGGCGGCGGGTTCCACCTCCGGCGCCGGCGGCTCGGAGACGTCACCCAGCAATCGGCGCCAGAGTTCCCGCAGCGGCGTGCCCTTCTGGAGCGAACTGGTGAAGTACACCCCGCGCAGGAAGTGGCTCTGGTGGTAGGTGCTGGCCGCGAACGCAGTCGCAAGGACATCGCGCAGGGCGGCAGCGAGTTCGGCGAACTCGTCCGGGAACGCGTACAGCCGGTCGAGCGCGGCGGTGTCCGGCGGCTCGATCGCCGAGCCGCGCTGGTCGCGCAGCAGCTCCAGGCGCAGCTCCATCAACCGCTGCAGCAGGTGCGCGACACCGCGGTCGAACTCCGCCGGCGTGAACGCCGCGTCGTACTCACCACTGCGCGACCAGCCCAGCAGCGATCGTTCGGTGAGGCCGCCGAGCGACCTGAAGAACTCCGCGAACCCCAGCACGCGGTCGCACATGGTGACCATGACGTACACCGGCACGCGCACGCCCAGGTTGGTCTCGACGTCGCGCATGGCGTCGCGCAGCATCTCGCCGATGCGCTGGCGCGCGCCCGGGTCGGCGGTCAGCACGTCCTGGACCTTCACCACCAGGATCAGGCCGTTGAGCGGCTTGCGCCGGCGGTGACGGCGGAGCAGGGCGAGGAACTGCAACCACTCGGCCTCACTCTCGCGCTCGCGCTCCCCCCGCTCGGCCTTCAGGCGGTAGTCCACATATCGACCCGCGGTGTCGATCAGGATCGCCTTGTTGGTGAAGAACCAGTTGCAGTCCTTGGTCGAGCCGAACTCCTCGACCGGCTGGTCGCCGATGGGGAACTCCTGGCCGGAGCGCTGCACCAGCGTGGTCTTGCCGGACTGCGACGCGCCGACGATCAGGTACCACGGCAGCGAGTAGTAGTCGTAGTCCTTGCTCTCGAGGAGAGCGTGCACGTCGCGCCAGCGCTGCTGCAGCACGCGCTGCGCCTCGGCGGCGGCCTTGGTGGCCGGCGTGGCCCGGCGCGTCATGCGCTCCCACAGCGCGGTGGCGAGCCCGCGACTGCGCGCGCGCACGATGCGGCGCGCCAGCCAGCCGACGCCGAGCGAGAGGAGGACTGCCGCCGACACGGTTGCCGTGAGCGGCACCCACAACCCGGCGCCGGCGCCCGCCTGGGTCAATGCCACCGCCCCGTAGCCGATGCCGGCGGCGAGGCCCGTGCCGAGGAGCTTGACGCTGCGCGGCAGCGCCCAGAGATCGCGAACGAACTGTCGGAAGGAGTCGAACATGATGGGGTCAGCGGGTCTCGGTTTGCTGGATGCCGTCGACGATGTCGCGGATCAGCCAGGTGCGGGTGGCCCAGATGCAGGCGGTGGCGAGCAGCGCGACGAGCACGATGCGGGCCACGGCGACCACCGGGAGCAGGCCCGGGTTGCGCGTGTCGGTGTGGTCGTAGGCGTCGCGGCAGAAGCGCGGGCCGACGGTGTGGCCCACGCCGATGCGCGCCGCGAGCAGCTCGCGTTCCTCGCGCAGCTGCAGCGGCTTGCGGGCGAGCACGCCGCGGAAGCCGAGGCTCAGGCAGTGGTAGAAGACCTCGAGTACGTCGCGGTCCTGCAGCGCCGGATCGTGCAGGCGCTCGAAGAAGTCCCGGCCCGCGTGCTGCGTGCCGAGCAGCTCGGTCTCGAGCAGCTCGCGTGCCCAGGCGCCCTCGCCGGCCCAGCGGCAGTTCAGGAGCACCTCGTCGGCGAAGTACACGAGCGCCGGGCGCGCCGCGCGCAGCTTGTGCTGCAGGGCGCTGTCGCCGGTCGTCGCCTGGTCCATGTCGTGCAGGAGCTTGCGCAACTGCCCGCGCACCCAGGCCGTGTCGGCGGGCATCGTGGCTACGTTGCGGCGATAGGCGCCGAGGAAGAGGAACCAGGGGCGCGTGATCGCCGCGAGCGTGGCGGCGGCGGGGCGGGTGTGCGTGGTCATCGGTCGTCCTCCTGCTCGGCCACGTCCGTGGCATAGAGCCAGATTGCGCGGATGCGCGCGTCCTGCGTCGCCTCGCCGAGCAGCGCCAGCCGCTTCTCCTTGACGACGTTGGTGCCCAACTCGTCGTCGCGATCCACCGCGAGGAACACGAGGCCGGCGCGGTCGCGCAGCGCGGCATGCGAGCGCGAGCGATCGCAGGTCAGGCCGTCGGTCCGCGCCCGGCGGATGGCGAGCACGTCGCTCGGCGCGGCCAAGACGCTGCGGCCTGCACGGAACATGCCTTCGATCTCGACGATGTCGACGTCGGTCTCGAGGCCGAGGAAGAAGCGGACGCCGTCCGCGAGCAGCTCCGGCGCCAGGCCGACCTCGAACCCGCCATGGGGCGCGTCGCTGGCCGCGAACTTCACCTTGCGCACGTCGGTCGACACCGCCCCGTCCAGCAGCGCGATCCACTTGGCGCGCAGGTCGCGGAAGGCGCAGGCCGGATCGTCGTGGTCGTAGACCACGAGCGCGGGCGGCGCCCAGTCGGCGGCGAACAGGCCGAGGTCGCCGACCAGCCGGGTGAGGTGCAGGTAGACGTCGAAGGGGTGCAGTTCCGGCTGGGCGACGAGCTGCCGCAGCAGCGGCAGCACGCCGTTGGTCGCCTGGAGCTGCAGCATGCGGTCGAGCCGGTCGTTGCCTTCGCCGTGCAGCAGGTCCGACCGCCCGCGCAGCCGGTCGAGCAGCACGCCGTGCTTCTCCTCCAGCTTCTCGCCGAGTTCCCGCACGATGCCCTGCAGCAGGCGCGACGCGCCGATGCTGGTGCTGGGCGGCACGTACGTCGGCGACAATTCGTAGCGGCTGCCGGGTTGTCCCTCGTCGAGGATCTTGCGCAGCTCCGCGATCTTGATGGTCTGGAAGCCCTGCGGCGGGCGGTTGCCGACGAAGAGGCGCGCCTGCAGCAGCCGCGTGTCGACCTCGCGCGGGTTGTCGCCCGTGTTCTCGTCGCGGATGCAGAGCTGGCTCTGCTGGTAGCGGCGCGGGGCGACCGGGGTGCCGGCTTCGACGGGCGGAGCGACGTTGGCGTGGCCGTCGTGGAGGAAGGCGACGCCGAGGAAGACGTCGAGGACGGGGGAGTCCTGCGCCAGATGGCGGAACTCGAGCGGCAGGCAGACCGCGTTCTCGCCGACGACGAGCGGCGTGCCATCCGGCATCACCACGTCGCAGGCCTCGAGGCGGAGCACGAAGTCGGGCACCGCGGCCTCACGGATCGCGAGCCGGCGGACGCCGTAGGCAAAGGGGCGCGCGGTGGCCGCCCGCGCGAGCAGGCTGTGGCAGTGGCGCTGCAGCCCTTGCAGGTGGTGCGGCCGCAGGAGCAGGCCGTCGTGCCAGAGGAGTTCGGGCATGAAGGTGGTCACGAGCCAGCCTCCTGCCGTTCCCAGGCGATCCCGGTCTTGGAGACGCGCACGACGTGGGCGTGTCGATGGTCGTCTTTCCAGCGCAGCCAGTGCTTGACGTCGCGCTGTGGGCCCTGCGCGTAGCTGGCGAAGATCCAGAGCGCACGCGGACCGGGCTCGCCGGGCGACACGTGGAGCACGACGCGCTCGCGCTCGACCCTGGACATGAGCCGGAACCGGTAGCTGAAGCGCTCGGTGTCGTTCGGCTGGAAGGGACCCTGCTCCGCGAAGAGCTGGCCGATCGCCGCGTGCTGCTTCTCGTCGCCGAGCGCGCTGATCTCCTGGAGTCTCTGGTCCAGGTCCTTGTCCAGCGGCGTCGTCAACACCAGGAACTCGATGCCGGCCTCGGCCGGCCGGGCCTTCTCGTCGATCCGCAGCTCCACTGAGTCACCCACCGCGCACCCGGTCGCGAGGAGGGCGAGTGCCAGACCTGCCAACAGTCTCTTCATGTCTGCTCCTTGTCGGTCGAGGCGTGGTCGCGTGGTCGCGTCGCGCCCTCGCCGCCCGAGCAACGCCGGATCCCGCCGCCGCGAACGCGTCCCGCTCGTTTCTTCGCTAGCCGACCGCCGCCGACAGATCCGTGACCACGCGGAGCGCGATCGCCGCTTCCTGCTGGTGGGTGTGCGGCCGCAACTGCGCGACCAGCGCGTAGTGGCCGGGTCGCCCCGGGTGTGTCTTCACCGCGACGTGGAAGGCGCGCAGCGGATGGCGCGCGCGTCGCTCGGGCGTCGCGTGCGCGTCGTCCAACGTATGGCGGCCGAGCCACTCGCCGACGCGTCGCTCGATCTCCCCCGGCGTGGTGTGGCGGCCCACCGCGTCGCGCAGCATGCACTTGAGGTAGTGGGCGAAGCGCGAGGCGGCGAGGAGATACGGCACCTGCACGCCGAGGTCCTCGTTGGCCGCCGCGGTCCGATCGGTGCGCGCCGGCGGCGCGTGCAGGCAGGGCAGCGCGAAGAAGGCGACGCGCGGCGACGCGTGCACACGGCAGAGCGGGATGATCCCCGCGCCGACCAAGGCGCGCTCCTGCGGACTCGTCAGGCCGGTTTCGATGGGGGGGCGGCTCGCCACGTCGAGGCGATCGGTGCTGAAACCCCACCGCGGCAGGCCCTTCACCTCGCCGCCTGCGTCCAGGCCGGCGATCGCCGCACACCAGCGGCTCGCATGGAACGCGCGCGCCAGCCCCGCGGCGAGGGCGAACGCGGCGCTGCCCCAGCACAGGTGCGCATGGTCGCGGGCGCCGATGCGCTCGCGATAGGCGAGCCAGCGCTCGGGGCCGGGCATGTGCGGAGCGCGCAGCAGGACGCGCGGCGCGACCAGCGCGACGTAGCGCATGTCGGGGTTGGCACGCAGGGCGCGCCAGCGGGCTGCTTCGGTCCGTGCCAGGCTCGCGGTGAGGTCGGCATCGGGGCGCAGCGCGGACCAGGCCGGCAGCGCGATCAACTCGGGCGAGGCGGCCGAGAGCAGCAGACAGTGGCTGGCCGCGGCCACACCGGCCAGCCGCCCGAGCAGCCGCAGGTCGGCGTCCCGGTGCGAGAAGTCGCCGTCGACGATCAGCGCGGCGAATGGCTCGCCGCCCAGCCGGCCGAACTCGGTGTCGTGCACGAGCTGGAACAGGCGGCTCATCTCCAGCTCGGGCGCGGCGGCGAAGTCTCCTGCGAGCTCGGCGCGCGTGACGGAGAGGACGCAGATCCGGATCGCCCGATCGCGGGGCACCTCGGTCGCGAGGTGGCGCAGCGCGCGCCAGGCAGACTCGGCGGCGCGGAACGGTGGCGAGTGCAGGATCGCGTCGAGCTGCTGATGCACGGCGCGGTCGATCCCGCCGATCAGCGCCGCGAGCTGCAGGTCGACGGGGATCGACGCATCGGTTGACGCGCTGAGCCGCGTCGCAAGCCGGCGCACCAAGGCACCGACGTCCGGTTCAGGATGCGCGGGCACCCCGTCCTCACCTCTCCTTGGCCGGCGGCGGCAGCTCGGCGACGAGTCGGATCGACGCGTCGAGTTCCTCGAGCTGGAAGTGCGGTCGCAGGTAGATGGCCGCCTCGTAGTAGCCGGGCATGCCCGGCTTCGCGCGTACGTCGACTCTTGCCTCGCGCAGCGGGAACTTGGCCTTCATCCCCTGCGACGCCTTGTCGTCGAGCAGGATGTACTGGGCGAACCACTCGTTGAGGAAACGCTCGACGTCGCCCCGCTCGGCGAAGCTGCCGACCTTGTCGCGCATGATCGACTTCACGTAGTGGGCGAAGCGCGACGCGGCCATCAGGTACGGGATCTGCGCCGACAGGCGGTCGTTGGCGCTCGCCTCGGGCGTGCTCCACTTGCGGATCCGGCGCAGCGACTGGCCGCTGAGGAACGCCGCGTCGGGCGTGTCCTTGCGGTGCAGCAGCGGCAGGAAACCGAGCTTGTAGAGCTGGGCCTCGCGGGTGTCGGCGATGGGGATCTCCGTGGGGCACTTCATGACGACATCGCCGCCGGGACCCTCGTAGGTGTGCGTGGGCAGTTCGGTCACGAGTCCTCCGCCTTCGACGCCGCGTACAGCGACACACCAGCCATGGCGGTCGAACGCGTCCGCGAGGCGACCGGCAAAGGCGTAGGCGGCGTTCGACCACACGAACCGGTCGTGGGCGCCACCCGTGACCTTCTCCTCGAAGTCGAAGGCCTCGATGCGTTGGCCGGCGCTGCCGTACGGCATGCGCGCCATCACCCGCGGCAGGGTGAGACCGACGTAGCGCGAGTCCTCCGTGTCGCGAAAGGCACGCCAGCCGGCGTGCTCCTTGGACTCGAAGATCAGCGCCAGGTCGCGTGGCTCGTTGAGCCTGGTGTAGTCGTCGAGCTTGAACAGCCTGGGGGAGGCCGCCGAGACGAACGGCGCGTGTGCCGCGGCCGCCACCCGGGCGATGCCCTTGAGCGCGCGCAGGTCGTCGTAGTCGTGCGACCACTCGTAGTCGCCGATCAGCGCAGCGTACGGGGCGCCGCCGAATTGGCCGTACTCGCGGTCGTACACCTTCTTGAAGAGTTCGCTCTGGTCGAACTCGGGTGCATCCACCGCGTCGCGGAGCAGCTCGCGCTTGGTGGCTGGCAACACGTGGACCTTCAGCGAGCGGCTGGTGTTGGCACCCTTGACGAGCTGGTGCAGCCCGCGCCAGCTTCCTTCGAGTGCGCGGAACTTCGCTTCGTGCATGACCGCCGAGAGCTGTTCGCTCAGCAGCGCGTCGAGCTGGGCGATCCGCGCGCGCAGGGCTTGCTCGGCGCGTGCCGAACCGAAGTCGACCCCCTGCTCGACTTCCGCGACCAACGCCTGCAGCTCGCGCTGCACCTCCGTGCGCGCCTCGCCGTCGCGGGCGCGGAAGGTCTCTTCGAGCACGTTGTCGAGATCCGGGGCCCGCACCGTACGGCGGGGTGCCCCCTTGGTCCTGGCTTCACTCATGGCGGTCACCCTCCGTCGCGGCCGACCCGTTCACGGAGCCGATCGCGGCCCGGACCTCCGCGTCGCTGAGGATCTGGTCGAGGAAGCCCGCCACCTGGCGGCTGCTGGTGGCGCGCGCCAACAGCGACTTGAGACGCTCGCGCAGATCGAGCAGGCGGGCGAGCGCCGGGACCTGGCGGGCGATGTTGTCGGGCTCGAAGTCGGCCATCCGCCGGAACGTGATGTCGACCGGGATCCGCTCGTCGGTGTGGCCCGGCAGCGTGCTGTCGACGCCGAAGGTCAGGCGCGGCGCGATCCGGTCCATGACGACGTCGAAGTTGTCGCGGTTGATGTCGGCGAACTCCCGCTCGCGAAGCGGCGGGTGGTTCTCGTTGTCGCCGGCGAGATCGGCGAGCACACCGAGCACGAAGGGCAGTTCCTTGTGCTCGGTGGCGTCACCGACCTGCACGTCGTAGGTGATGTGCACCCGGGGCTTGCTGTCCTTGCGCCCGAGGCGGTGTTGCGTTCCGTCGGTCATGGGATGTTTCTCGTGGTCTCAGGGGATGGAGTCGGTGGCCTGCTCGGGCGCGAGACCGGCCAACGCCTCGTGGGCGACGAACCGGCGGTCCTGCAGCGTTGCGGACGGGACGCCGCGTGAGGCGAGGTCGTCGTACGCCTGGCACAACAACGACAACGTCGCGGCCGCGAACGCGGGACCTTCCCAATGTGCGAGGTCATGGCGCGCCAGTTCGTCGGCGAGGCGGCGGAGGCAGCCGGCGGCGGCCAGCGGGCGTCCCTCGGCGAGGAGCCCGGCCGCCTGCGTGCGTTCGGCGATGTGGCGAATGCGCCGGGCGTCGGCTGCGGTGGACTCGGTGTGGGTTCCGGTCTGCGGTCGCACAGCCTTGGGGACCGACGAAGCGAGCACCTCCGCGGCGAGCCACGCGCGGGTGGTCGCGTCGGCCACCGGCGTGCCGTCGGTGAAGCGGGCGTCCACGAGTCCCGGACACGCGGCGAGGAACGCGCCGAGACACGCCAGCAGCCAGCGCCGGTCGTCCGCGTGCTCGCCGCCGAGCTGGCCGAGTGCCCCGGCGGTGTAGCGGTGCAGGTCGAGCCAGATGCGTGCCTGGGTCGTCGCGAGAGCGGCGTCGACCTCCGCCAGCAGTTCGTGCCACCGTTCCGTGGCGAACAAGTGCTCGAGGCGCGCGCGGCAGGTCGGATCCGGTGGTGACGCGGCCGGCAGCCCCTGGTTGCGGGCCTCGCGCAGGACGCCGTTCCACGACGCGAGCCGTGTCGTCAACGATGCCGTCGCGCCGCTGAAGGGCGTCGCGGGTGGCGTGCTGACCGCGGGTTGGCTCGGTGCGGGAGGAGGCTTCGGTTCGGGCTCGGCTGCGTCGAACTCGTCGAGCGGCTCCAGCAGCGGTGCCATCGACACGGCGACGTCGCCGTAGCGCGAGCGCACGAGGTCTCCGCACGCGGTGAGGTCGGCGCGCACCGCGGCGAGGGTCGGGCCCGGGCTGACGGACCTTCGTGCGCCCCACTCCCGCAGCAGCGGCCCGAGCTTGCGCACGAGCAGATCGAGCACCCGGGCGCGTGCATGCAAGTCCGGCCCGTTGGGTCGCGGATGGAACGTATCCCAGAACGTGGCGTGCAGTTCGCGCAGCAGCCACGCTGCGTCGGCGAGACCCTCGAACCCACGCGCGTGGGCCGCGGCCTCCGCGTACGCGACGGCGAGGTAGAGGTCCTTGGTCTCCGTCTCCAGCGCGTCGCGGCTGACCTGTTCGGCGAGCGGCCAGTCCGGCCGCTTCTCAGGCACGCCGAAGTCGGGATCCCCGAACTGCGCGCGCGCTGCCTCCTGCACGGTGTCGTAGCGACCGGCGTCGCGCAGGCACGGCCCGGCCGGGTCGGTGGGCGAGACTGGACGCCGTATCGCTTCGCGGTTCAGGGGGCGCGCCAGCGCGGCAGCCGATGCGGTCGTCGGAGTCACGGCCAACCAACGTCAATCGGGCCGGGCGCGAACGCTCGTAACGCCTTCCGCGCAGCCGTCACGGGCTGCGCCAGGGCTGCCGCGGAAAGGACGCTATGCTCGGCGCGATGCGCGCCTCAGCGATGTTCGTCTTGTGTCTGCACGGGGCTGTCGTGGCGCAGCTCGACTGGGCTGCCACCGGAGGCCGCTCCGGACACGCTGCGGCACCTCTCGGCAACGGGATCATGCTGGCGGGCGGTGCGAACTCGAACGAGGTCGTGCTCTCGGATGCGTGGGAGATGACGGGCGGGGCGTGGTCGCCGCTGGCCGGGTCGAGCACGCAACTGCCACCGCTGTACGGGCACGCGATGTCGGGGGGCTCGAACGGGCGGGTGGTGGTGTTCGGCGGTTCGAGTGCCGTGCGCACCCCGGTGGTCAGCGCCGACACCTGGGTGTGGACGGGGAACAACTGGACGCTGATCGGTCCGCCGTTGGGACTTGCGCCGCGCTGGTTCAGCGCGATGGCGTTCGACTCGCCGCGGAACGAGATCGTGATGTTCGGGGGCGCAGACGGTGCCCTAGTGATGGGGGACACTTGGATCCTGGACATGGCACCGCAGCCTCCCGTCTGGCGGCAGCACTTCGGGGCCGCGCCTCCGGCGCGCTATGGGCACGCGATGGCCTACGATGCGGCGCGGCAGCGCATCGTGTTGACGGCGGGGGCGAGCGCGTTCAGCAGCGGCGGGAGCATGATCGAGGATCACTGGGAGTGGAACGGGACGGCGTGGTCGTCGGTGCAACGCACGAACCCGGCCAAGGCGTGGCGGCCAGCGATGGCCTACGACGCCGCGCGACAGAGGATCGTCCTGACCGGGGGGTTCGACAGGCCGCACCAGAGCGGCGGGTCGCCCATCGCATCGACGTTCGTCTGGGACGGGACGACGTGGAGCACGAACCGCAACTGGGACTTCCCCGATCCGCGCGGTGGATCCGCGGTTGCCTTCAACGCCACGCGTCAGGCGATGGTCCTGCAGGGTGGAGCTCCCCGCCTCGACGGCCGGAACGCGCGCACCGATACCTGGCAGTTCGACGGCACGGGGTGGACGCAGCTCACCGGCAACATCCACCCGCTCGAACGGCAGGGACACGCGATGTGCTTCGACCCGGTCCGCCGACACACCGTGATGTTCGGCGGCGATGGTCCGCTCGGCGAGCTTCAGGACACCTGGACGTGGGACGGCCAGAGCTGGCTCTCGCACTCGCCGCCCGTCTCGCCTGTCGCGCGCTGGCGTTCGGCGATGGCGTTCGACGAAACGCGGGGGGTTGCGGTCCTCTTCGGCGGTCTGAGCGGATCTACGTATCTCTCCGACCTGTGGATGTGGAGCGGTGGGGCGTGGCAGCAGGCTTCACCACCCATGCCGCGCCCGAGTCTGCGCGCCGGACACGCGATGGCATTCGACAGCGTTCGCCAGGAGGTCGTGTTGTTCGGCGGTGAGTACGGGACCACGCAACGTCAGGACACCTGGGTCTGGAACGGAACGACCTGGTCCTCGCGCTCGTCGACGAGCACGCCGGTCGTGCGACGCGACCACGCGATGGCGTTCGATGCCGCGCGTGGGCGGGTGGTGATGCACGGAGGCTGGAATGCGACGAGCAGCACGCTCGGGGACACCTGGGAGATGAGATGAGAGGGTCGGTGCCCCACGCAGTCCCCGAGAATG
>CAYQMF010000029.1:0-56946 GCA_964418595.1 uncultured candidatus Brocadiaceae bacterium | reverse complement strand
AGCCGGGCCCACTTCTGAACATGCTCGGCGGGCTGGGGCGGAGCCCCGTTAGGATGGGGCCAACATGCGAGCGCCCTTCCTAGCCTCATTCGCCGTCCTGGCTGCTGGCCTTTCGGCGGGCGACGAGCCGCCACCCGGTCCACCGTGGTTCCGCACCTACGCGGCGGCCAGACAGGCCGCGCTCGCCAAGGGCCAGCCGGTCTTCGTCTACTTCACCAAGACCTATTGACCCGCCTGCGTCCCCCTGGACGAGCAGTTGCTCCCCAACGCGGCGCTGAAGCCCTGGTACGACCGGGTCGTGTGGTTGTTCGTGTCGCGCAACTTCAAGGGCGACGGCAAGGACCTCGAGGCGCTGCGCACGCACGAGCGGTTCGGCATCTCGTCGTGGCCGCAGATGATCGTGTTCGATCCGATCGACGACCGCGTGCTCCTCGATCCGCCGCGCGACCTCGCCGGGTTCCTCCGCGCGTTCGAGCGTGGCGTCGGCCATACCAAGGGACGCGCGCCAGGGACCGGCGTGACGGCCGCGCATCGGGCGCTGCGCGACCCGATTGGTGCTGACTCGCGGCCCATGGCGGAGCTCCTTGCCGACGCGAACCCGGTCGTGCGCGCCGTGGCGCTCGAGGAGATGGCGAGTGTCGCCGACCTCGACGCGGCGACCCTCGACTCCGTGCAGGCGATCCTCGCTCGCACCGACGAAGACGTCGTCGTCTACCTGCGCGCGCTGCGCGTGTGCGCGAAGCGGAGGCCCGCCGCGGTCCTGACCCGCGCCCGCGAGTTGCTGTCCATCGACAACGACCCGCTCCGGTACGAGGTGCTCGACCTGGTGCGCACGCACCCCGACGCCACGCTCGCCCCTGACCTCAACCGCCTGTTCGCCGAGGCGGGCACCGGCGTTGCGAGCCGCAATTCCAACGTCCTGCGCATGCGGACGGCGCCGTGTCTCGGTGCGGCCGGCGACGTCGCGTCGGTCGACGTCATGGCACCGCTGGCGCGCGAGGCCAACTGGCGCAACGGCACGACCGGCGTCGTGCTGCTGGCGCTCGCGCAGTTGGGCAGCCGGCTGCCGGATGCGCGGCCGCGGGTTGTGGCGGTGCTGCAGGCGTCGTTTCCCCCTGCGGTCGACGCCGCCGACGCGCAGGCCACGCGCGCGAGCCTCGCGCTCGCGAAGAAGGTGATCGACGCGCTGCGCGCCGTGCGCACGGAGTGGCGGGCTCCGGCGTTGCCGGCCGCGTGGGACGACGCGTCGCGCGGGGCGATCGTCGCGGCGGCGGCGGCGTTGCGCTGAGCGCGACGCATTCCGTCGCCGGGCGGTTAGGCTCGTGCGCGTGGCACGTCCCTCCGTCTCGCGTCGTTCGTTCCTGAAGACCTCGGCGGTTGTCGCCGCCGCGCCCTTCACCCCGCGGCTCTGGGCCCTGAGCCCGGCCGAAACGCTCAACGTCGCGTGCGTCGGCGTGGGCGGCATGGGGCGCGCGGACCTGCACTCGGTGCGCACCGGCAAGAACGTGCGCATCGTCGCGCTGTGCGACGTCGACGCGCGCAGCCTCGGCGAGGCTGCCAAGGAGAAGGAGAATGGCGACGCGAGGACCTTCGCCGACTATCGCAGGATGCTCGACGCGATGGCGAAGGACATCGACGCCGTGGTGGTGTCGACTCCCGACCACATGCACGGCCCGATCGCGATCGCGGCGATGCAGCTCGGCAAGCACGTGTACTGTCAGAAGCCGATCGCGCACAACCTGCGCGAGTGCCGCATGATGGCGAACCTCGCCGCGGCCAAGGGCCTCGTCACCCAGATGGGCACGCAGATCCACGCGCACGAGGCCTACCGCACGGCGGTGGCGACCCTGCAGGCGGGGGCCATTGGCAAGGTGAAGGAAGCCCACCTGTGGGTGGGCAAGTCGTGGGCCGGGCCCGCGGGCGGTCGCCCCGACAAGAGCGACCCGGTGCCGGAGCATCTCGACTGGGATCTCTGGCTCGGTGTGGCGGCGGAGCGCCCGTTCGTGGGCGGGCTCTACCACCCGGCCAACTGGCGCGGTTGGATCGACTTCGGCTCCGGCACGCTGGGCGACATGGGCTGCCACATCTTCGATCCGGTGTTCAGTGCGCTCGGCCTCGGCGCGCCGCGCACGGTGCATTCCCACGGGCCGCAGCACCATGCGGAGACCTTCGCTGGCGACGAGGACGTGCGCTACACGTTCGCGGGCACGCAGCGGACCGCCGACGTGCTCGCGTTCCGTTGGACCGACGGCAACGCGCAGCCCGACGCGGAGCGAGCGCAACTGCCGAAGGACGTCAAGCTACCCGGCAGCGGCTCGTTCCTCGTGGGCGAGAAGGGCGTGATGGTCATCCCGCACTGGGCGATGCCGTCGCTCTACCGGGACGGCGAGAAGCTCGAGGTCGAGCTCGAGACGAAGCCGGCCGGCGATCACTACCACGAGTGGACCGACGCCTGCCGCGGCGAGGGGAAGACCTCGACGCCGTTCTCGTACGCCGGCCCACTGACGGAAGCGGTGCTCGTCGGCACCGTTGCGGGGCGGTTCCCCGGCCGTGAGCTGCGCTGGGACAGCGCCGGGCTCCGGTTCGACGTCACGGAGGCGACGGCGCTCGTGAGCCGTACCTACCGCAAGGGCTGGGAGATCGGCTGAGCGGCGCGGCAACCGTCGCGCCGAGTCACTGCACGACGATCGCAGTCGAGTGCGTGACCCCGGGGAACGTCAGCGTCGCGGCATCCACGAAGAAGCCGGCCGCGTACACGACCCGGCCCACCGGCAGCGGCGGGTAGGGGAGCCCGGGGAGTGACAGCAGCCGGCTGGTCGGGTTCGAAGCGACGAGGAACGAGATCGTCGCGCTGGTGAGCGCGTCGGGGAACAGGCCGAGGATACAGCCGCCCGGCAGCGGGATGCCGACGTCACCGGTGAGCGAGAGCGCGCCGATGCACAGCGTAGTCGGGGTCTGCCGCGCGAGAGGGATGTCGGCGAACTGCAGCGTGAGCGTGCCGCCCGCGGACGACATGCCGTTGTTGCGCAGGTCGGCGTTCACGCAGCCGGGGCCGCTGAAGAAGCCGAGGGGCGCGACGGTGATGCCGATCACGGTCGGGTCGTCGGGCGGCGTGGCCGACGTACCGCCGAGGATCGTCTGCTCGCCGGCGTCCATCGCGTCGCCGTCGTTGTTGAGGTCGACCAGCTCGACGAACTGGCACGGACCCGCGGTACCGACCGGGAACTCGTGGCTCACGTACAGCCGGCCGTTGAACCACTCGATGTCGTCGATCGAGGTCATGAGCACGGGCCCGGTCGCGCCGTCGTAGAACATCGTCACCTCGCCGGCATCGTTGGCATCGCCGTCGGCGTTGCCGTCCTTGCAGCGGAAGATCCACGGCTGCTGCGGCAGGGCGGCGGTGAAGTTGACGGCGGCGAACACCGCGTCGCCGGCGCGGTCGACGGCGAGCCGATCGAGCGAGTTGGCGTTGATGCTCGGCGGCAGCGTGCCGCCGAAGTCCGGGTTGGTCGGCAGGACCGGGTTGCGCACGTTGAGGTTGTAGACCGGCGCCATGTACAGCGAATGCACACCTGCGGGCGTCGTGCGGATCAGGGCGTGGGTCAGGGCCCCGGTGGCGCCCTTGGGGTACCAGACGCAGTCGCCGTTGGCCATCATCACGACGGAGCTGATATTGTTCGAAGACACACCGGCGATGGCGGGGTTCGTGAGCGTGATCGTCGGGCCCGCGACCACCTGCGTGCTCTCGCCGGCGTCCAGGAAGTCACCGTCCGCGTTGCCGTCCTGGAACCGCCACAGCTCGCCGATCGCAGTCGCGCCGATGCCGTTCCACCACACGCCACCGGCCTCGTCGATGCTGCCATCCGACGATGCGGGGTGGCTGTAGCACTGCTGGAACTCGGTCGGGTCGATGACGCCGTTGCCGTTGATGTCGCGGCCGCGAGTGATGTCGTCGGAGATGATGTCGTACCAGTACAGCCAGTTGAGCCCGCCGACGGTCCGCGCCTTCATCTTGCGCACGCTGCCAGTGCGGATCGCGCCGTGGCTCTCCTGCGCGAACGGCCGCTGGCCGCCCGGCGTCCAGAGCACGACGCAGTCGCTGTACTCGCGCGGCACGGTGAGGCCGGTCGAGTCGGTGATGTTGGTGTAGAGGATGTCGACGGGCGATTGCGCGGCGAGGCCCGCGGCGAGTGCGACCAGGGACGACGCGAGGAAAAGGCGGTTGCGTTGCATGGGAGAAGGTTTGGAGGCGGACCCGAGAGAGTGCGGGTGGGACACCGCGCACAGGAGAGGCGGTGACTCTACGCTCAGACCGCCTCCGGCGGCAGCGGCAGCGGGGGCGGGGGTGCTCAGCAGAGCCGGATCGGGACGAGCGGTTGCGCTCCGAGTCACCGATGGCGCGGCCGCAACAGCGCGGCGGCATGCGGACGGACGATCGCCGGTGGGACCGGCGATCGCCCGTCTTCCTGCATCACAGGATCGTGACGCGATCGACGTTCGAGGCGGCGACCACGTTGCCACCCGCGTCGAGGTAGATCATCACGCCGTCGAACTTGATGCCCTGCAGGGCCGTGGCGATCGCCGCTGGGAAGGCGAACGTCGCGTTCGGGAACAGCCCGGCGTTGTTGGTGTACGTGAAGTGGAACGGGTTGCCGAGCGATGCCGGCAGCGACAGGATCGACAGGGCGAGAGCGTCGGCCTCGAGGCCGAGCAGGTTGCCCATCGCCACCGGGCGGCTGGTCGCGACCGAATAGAGCACGTAGCCGTGCGCGTAGCTGGCGGGCACGCTGCTCGCGGCCACCGTGAAGTTGCCCGGGCCGGTCGAGCCGAGGTCGAGGCCGGGGCCGGACGTGTCACGGCCCGCGCCGATCCCGCTGGAGACGAGCGCGAAGTCGGCGTCGACGGTTGCGGTCTCGCGGTGCGCGTCGAGAGCGACGAGCGGCGCGCTGACCTCGACGGCCCAGACACCGGGCTGCGGGCCGCGAACGTAGATGTTCTCGACCGTGTTGAGCCGATCGGGGGCGCCGCCCGGCGTGGTGAACATGGCCGCCGTCGTCATGGTCGTCGGCGCCATGCCGTTGTTGCCGTGGTAGACGACGCCGCTCGGGTCGACGACGCGCAGGTTCAGGTCGTTGACGCGGTGCGGCGCGCTGAAGGGCGCCGCCGTGGCGAGGTCGGCGTAGACCATCGTCGACTTGAACGCCGGCGTGTTCGGCTTGACGAACACGTAGTAGGTCCGCGCCTGGCCCTGCCGCAGCACGTCCAGCTCGTCGAGGACGAGCATCTGCTTCCGCATGTCGTACGCGTCGTTCAGCGCCGGGAAGCCCCAGCCCTGGCGGAAGCGCGACGTCGCACCCGCGCCGTTGATCGCGGGGTCGTACTGGCGCGCGGTGTTGATCATCAGCGCCTTGGCCGTCGAGAAGTGCGGCTTGTAGTCGAAGCGGCTCTGCCAGTTCGGGGTCGCCGCCTGGCCGAAGTAGCCGTCCGTGAACATCTCGATCATCAGGCCGAGGTGACCCGCGACCATGGGCGTGGCGCCGGATGTGCCGCCGAACGACGTCGTGTAGGTCGTCGCAGCGTTGGTCGTGTAGATGTTGTCGTAGTAGGCGCAGAGGTCGGGCTTGATGCGCAGATCGCTCGCCGGGCCCATGCTCGTGCCGCTCTGGGTGTCATCGTTGGGGTTGGCGGTGTTGAGGTGGTTCACCGCGCCGACGCTGATGATGTTCTTGGCCCACGCCTGCGGGCGCGAGTTCTGGTTGCTGGTGTTCGATTGGCTCTGGCAGATCGGGATGTCGAACTCGTGGATGCACCAGTCCATCTCCGCGGAGCGGGCGTCGTAGGCGGTGATCTGCGGGAAGCCCCAGGATGCGGTTTGGAACATGACCTTCCACTGCTTGGTGGGGTCGGTCACCTCGCGCAGCACGCCGTAGCGGCTGTTCTGCGCCGTGCTCATGGCCGCCGTGCTGAAGATGTAGTTGTAGTCGGTGAAGTAGCCCTGGCCGTCCGGGCACATGCCGCGCGCCTGCGGCACCACGCCGGCGGAGAAGACCTCACCGAAGGTCGAGTTGCCGTGCGTCGTGGCGACGCCGCTGAACACCGCGACCGGCGCCGTGCGATACGCGTTGGCGGCGAACTCCGGGTGCGTGTTGTAGATCCCTTCCATGATGTGCCCGCGCACACCCTTGCCGGTGTGGCCGCCGGCGCCCTCGATGTAGTTGCCGCCGCCCTGGATGCGGGCGTTGTCCATGTCGACCTCGGGGGCCGTGGCGACCTGCATCCACAGGACGGTGTCTTCCTGCGCGAGCGCAGTGACCTGCGGGGCGGTCAGGATCGCCTCGATCAGCAGGTTGCCGCCGGCGTAGCGCCACATCTCGCCGCCGACGCGGGCGACCGCGGCGACGATCGCGGGCTCATCGCGGCGCGGATCGGTGAGCACGATCACGTAGGTCTGCTTCTCGACCTTGCCGCTCGCGAGCGAGGTGAGGAGCGAGGGCTGGAGCTTGTACGCCGGATGGAAGGCGCCGACCCAGCGCACGCCGGGGATGGCGTTCAGCTCGTGCTGGCGGGTGGGCTCGCCGCGGACGACGTAGGCCTGCGTCGGGGCATACCACTTGATCTCTGCACCGGCGCGCTGGAGCGCATCGCGGTGCACCTGCGTCGGCTCGGTCGTGAACTGCACGATCGCGAGCCCGCTGTCGGGGCGCGCCTTCAGGTCGTCGGGCACCGGGGGTGAGCCGAGCAGCGGATCGAAGCTGGCGTAGTGGAGGTTGATGGTCGGCGACCCAACTCGCGCGGCGTTGGGGTCGTCCTGCGCAGCGGCGGACACGCCGAGCGCCAGGGTGGAGAGAAGCAGAACGCTGGTGGCTCGTGACATGGGAAGCAGAGGAGGTAGAGGCGCGCGAGGCGCGTCGGGACGGGGAGGCGCGACGAAGGATAGCGCCGGTTGCGGCGTGGCGGGCTGCGTGTCCAAGCCATTTGTTTCCCGTTCACCGCAAGAAGGAGGGCGTCCGCGCATTCCCGACGACTCTCCGATGGTCCGTTTCCCAACGGACGTGAAGCTGCATCACCGTTGTCGCGCCGCGCTGGTCGGCCTCGCGCTCGCCCCGCTCCTGTCCGCCCAACCCGTGCGGGGTCCCGTCGGAGATGTACCCGCGCTCGTCGCGCGTGCGCGCGCCGCCGCCATGCGCGGCGACCAGGGCGAGGTCCTGGCCTGCGGGTTGGATCTGCGCGCGCTCGCTCCGGGCGACCTGCGCGGGCACTACCTGATCGCGGCGGCCAGCGCATCGTACGGGCCGAGGTTCAGTCGCGTGGTTGCGTCGCAGGCGTTCGCGCGGGTTGCCGCGCTGCTCTGCAGCGAGACCGTCGCCCAGGTGCGCGGCCTCCCCGGCCTGCCGGCGCGGATCGATGTCGAGGCGTTGCGGAGAACGGTGGCGGACTGGCGGCGAGAGCTGAACGCAGGCGGGCGTCTTCTGCTCGCCCCGGATCGTGCTGCGACCACGCTGCTGGAGGCGCGGCTGCGCGATCGCGTCGCGCAGATCGAGGCGTGGACGCAGCGCGAGCGCGATCGCCTCGCGCGCGCCCGCAAGCAGAAGACGGAGAGCGAGAAGGCACTGCGTCGCGAGCAGACCCGCAAGCGACGCATGGGTGAGACCTTTGTCGACGTGCAGCCGATCGTCGACCGGATCCACGCCAGCGAGCGCGCGATCCAGACCTGCGAGCGGCGGATCGGCGAGTTCGAGGCGCAGCGCGACGACGTGCGCGGGGAACTGGAGCTGGCAAGCGCGTGCCTGCGCGCGATGCATTGATCTCAGCGGCGCCGCAGGATTGCGATGCCGATGCCGCCCAGGATGGCGATGGCGCACACCACGAGGCGCGCGGAGACGGCTTCGCCGAGCAGGAGCACCCCGCCGGCGGCGGCGAGGACGGGGCTGAGCGATTGCACGATCGCCGCGCGCGTGGCGCCGAGCGCCGGCAGCGCCGTGTACCACAGCGCGTATCCGACCCCGGACGCGAGCGCGCCGGAGATGGCGGCGAGAGCGAGGCCCTCGCCGGTGGCGTGCGTCGCCTGCGTTGCTGCCACTGCGCCGAGCAACACGAGGGCAAGGGGCACGCTGCGTGCGAAGTTACCGGCGGTCGTGCCCAGCGGATCGGTGCCGCCGCGGCCGCGCAGCGAGTAGATGCCCCAGGCGATGCCGGCGAGCGCCATGAGCGCAAACCCGCCGGGATCCGGTGCGGTGGCGCCGGGGAGCGTCAGGCCGACGAGTCCGGCGACGGCAGCCAGCAGACCAAGTCCCTCGCGGCGCGACGGCCGTCGACCACTTGCGATGTCGGCGCCGAGCATCGTCGACTGCACCGCGCCGAACAACACGAGAGTGCCGAGGCCGGCGGGCAGCCGCAGGTACGCGAAGGTGAACGGCGCGGCATAGGCGAAGAGGGCGAGGGCGCCGGCCCAGGTGCCCCTTCCTTCGGGGCGGCGCCCCCGCAGCGCGACCAGCGCCGCGAGGGCGAGCGCGCCGCTCACGAGGCGCACGGCGGTGAAGCTCGCGGCGTCGATCGCTCCGCCGCGCAGGGCCGCGCGGCAGAGGAGCGAGTTCGCGGCGAAGGCGACCAGCGCCAGCGATGTGCAAGCGAGGACCAGCGGTCGGCGCGTGACGGTCGGCACGGCGGGGGACGGTAGCGCGCGCGACGACACGTGCGCGAAGAACCTGTCGCCGCGGATACCCTGCGCACCGTTCGCCATGACCGATTCCGTCGCCGTCAGCTTCTCCGCCGCCGCCGAGGTCGCGGTGGCCGCCCTGGTCGAGTACCTGGACACCTGTGCTGCGGGACGTGGTCGCGTCGTCGACCTGACCCCGGTGAGCGCGCACCTCGCGAGCTTCGACGTCGACCGTTGGATCGCCACCGGCGGGATGGAAGGCGCTGCACTCGGCGCCTTCCTGGCGGCGTACCTGGAGCGCAGCACCAAGCTGCACCACCCGCGCTTCCTCGCCCATCAGGTCGCGGTGCCGCATCCGTACGCCGCGCTCGCCGATCTGGTGGCAGGCATCACCAACAACGGCATGGCGGTGTTCGAGATGGGCCCGCCCGCGGTGGCGTTGGAACGGGCGATGGTGCGATGGCTGCTCGCCCAGGTGCCCTGGCCCGACGGCAGCGGCGTGCTCACGCACGGCGGCTCGCTCGCCAACCTCACGGCGCTGCTGTGCGCGCGTGCCCGCGCGAACAGCAACGCGTGGCGACAGGGAGTCGCGGCGCGTTCACTCGCCGTGCTCGCGCCGGCGAGCTGCCACTACTCGACCGCCCGGGCGGTGGCAGTGATGGGGCTCGGTACCGACGCCGTGATCCCGATCGGCACCGACGCCGCGGGTCGGATCGAGCCCGCGGACCTGGCCGGAGCGCTGCGGCGCGCGCGCGGCGAAGGCCGCCGGCCGATCGCGGTGGTGGCCAATGCCTGCACGACCTCTGCCGGCGTGTACGACCCGCTGCGCGCGGTGGGCGAGTTCTGCCAACGCGAAGGCATCTGGTTCCATGTCGACGGCTGTCACGGTGCCGGGGCGATGCTGTCGCCGGCGTTGCGCGCGCGCGTCGACGGGATCGACCTCGCCGATTCCATTGCGTGGGATGCGCACAAGATGCTGCGCACGTCGGCGCTGTGTGCGGCGGTGTTGTTCCGCGACCCGCGCGCGGCGGCGCAGACCTTCCAGCAGCAGGCGGTGTACTTCGACGAGAGTCAGGATCAGGACCGGCCCAACCTCTTTCCCCTCGCGCTCGAGTGCACGAAGACGAGCCTCGGGCTCAAGCTCTTCCTCGTGCTCGCCGCGCTCGGCGAGGGTGGCCTGCGCGCGCACGTCGAAGGCGCCTGTCGGCGGACGGCGGAGTTCCACCGCATCATCGTCGCCCGCCCGGGCTTCCAGTGTCCGGTCGAGCCGGAGGCGAACATCCTGTGCTTCCGCTACGGCACCCAGAACGGCGAGCAGGAGCGCATCCGGCAAGCGCTCATGGCGGAGGGCAGCTTCTACCTCAGCTCGACGATGCTCGAAGGTCTCCGCTACCTGCGGATGGTCGTGATGAACGACCACACGACCGAGGCCCACATCGTGGCGCTGCTCACGCGCATCGAGCAGCTCGCGGGCAAGCCGGCCTCATAGGGCGGTTGTCTGCAGGCGGATGTGACCCTGTTTCTCATTGCCTGCCGTGGCGTGTGCCACGTAGGCTTCCGGCCATGAAACGCCTGGGATTGCTCCTCCTGTTGCTCGGTGCCGGATCGATCGTCCTCCACTTCATGAACATGGAGTTCCGGTTGCTGCGCTGGATCGACAGCTGGGGTGAGACCGCTGCGTGGGGCATCCGCGCCGGCCTCATCGTCATCGGCCTCGTGCTGACGATGGCCGGAGGCGGCAAGAAGCAGGAAGGATAGCGCGGGGCGCGTCGCTGCTGGCGGCCTCTGCCTCGGCTGCGTCGGCCGCGGCTTCCAACGAGACGTCGACGCGGGGCCGATGTGTGGCTTCGTCGAGGACGGTGCCCCGCGTTGCGACGGCTCCGACGATGCCTGAGCCGCAACGCCGGCGGGGCGGTGCGGCTTCAGAACGTCAGGCGCCACGCACAGAAGAACTCGCCGTTGCCGCCCGTCGGGCCCGTCAGCTCGTCCCAGTTGGTCTGCCGCCAGCCGGTGCTCCACTCGATCTGCGGGCCGGCCTTGCCGCCGACGCTGACCTGGTAGCCCTCGACGACGCTGCCGTCGCTGGCGAAGGTGAAGGTCCCGCGCGCCCGCATCGACAGACCCTTGCACGGCGTCACCGAGATCTGCGCGCCGGCCATCGGGCCAACCTCGAGCGCGTTGCACGATGCGTCGCGGCCCGCGACGTTGCCGCCCCACTCGTAGTAGGCGACACCGACGCCGACGATGCCTTCGACGCTCACCGGGCCCGGGTAGACACCGCCGCGCAGCGCGACCGAGCCGGGCACGAACGCGTACTCACCCGCCTCCTGGGCACCCGTCACGTCGCCGAACCCGGTCACCTGCGCGCCGCTGTGCGCGAGCGAGCCCAGCCCCTCGTGCACCTGGGCGTTGACCTCGCCGTGCAGACGCGCGGCGCCGCGTTGGGCGAGGACCGTGCTGGCCTCGAGCGATCGGCTTGCGTAGTGGACGATGTCCTCGCGGGGTTCGGTGCGGCTGCTCGCGCACGCGGCGAAGGTCGACAAGGCCAGGGCCAGCATCGACAGGCGGCATGCTTGGGACAGGTTCATGCCTACCACGCGGCAGCCGGCCAGGGGGCGGCTCAGGTCGGCTGAGTCTCCAGCCGTAAGCCTTGACCTTGCAGGCATCTAGGATCGAGTGGTGGCCGTCGGCGTCACCGCCTGTTCCCCGTTGCGCCGGAGGGGTCGGGGCCGAAGATCGCCCCCATGTCGGCTCTCGAGCATCCTGCACCAGTTCCGGTCCGCCGCAGACGACGCACGCGGGGGCAGGTCGTCCTGGCGCTCGGCAGCCTGATCGCAACGGTCGGCCTGTTGGAGGGGGCGCTCTGGGTCTTCGATCCACTCCCGCCGCCGACGCCGGAGCGGGCGCACCGCTTTCTCCCCGGGTGGTCGCCACCGCGCACCATCTCCTTCGACCCGGGGCCGCTGCCGGGGGTGACCCCGGGTGTGCGTCAGGTGGCCTTCAACCGGTACGGGTTCGTCTATCCGATCGAGCGTGCCCAGCGCGCGAATGCCGCCGAACTCCGCGTCGCCGTGCTCGGCGGGTCCACCGTCGAGTGCACGGCGCTCCCGGCCGAGCGGCGCTGGCCGGAGGCGCTCGAGCAGGTCCTCGAGACCGCGATGCCGGGGCGCGAGGTGACGGTCCTCAATTTGGGTCTGTCCGGGCGCGACTCGCGCACCCACCTGTCGACCATGGCGCACCACGTCGTGCACCTCGACGTCGACCTCGTCGTGTTCATGCTCGGCGCCAACGACCTGTCGCACGCCGGTGATCAGTTCGAGCCGATGCTGACCGGCGAGTGCTTCTTCGAGTCGCCGCAGCTCTCCCGCGCGCTCGGCCAGGCGCTCAAGCAGACGCAGATCGGGCGCCACGTCGACGCGTGGAAGGCAGCGCGGACGAAGGCCCCTCGCACCACGCCGTACTTCGCGGCAGCGGTGCGGGAACTGGCGGCGTTGCCCGTGGCACCGCCCATGCAGGTGACCCCGCGTGGTCTGGCCGCGTATGGCCGCAACATCGTCTCCCTCGCCGGTCTGTGCGCGGCGCACGGCATCGCGGTCGCGTTCGCCACCACGCCGGCGATGTGGCCGGCGAACCCTGGCGCCGCGGAACGCGCGGTGCTCTGGGGGATGGCCACGGATGCGGGTCGCGTCGAACCGGAGAACTTCGTGTCGCTCCTCGACACGCTCAACCAGCACCTCGTGCGCACCTGTGCCGAGCGCGGGATCGCGTGCGTCGATCTCGCCGCGCAGATCCCCAAGGGCTTCGCCTGCTTCTACGACATGGTGCACTTCAACGAAGCGGGCGCGCGCTTGGTGGCGGAGACCGTGGCACCGGTTGCGCGCGGACTGGTGGAAGGGCGGCGCTGACCCGGTCAGGATGCCTTGCAGGCGACCGTGCCCGGATCGGCTATGGGTTTCGCCATGCGTGTCCCGGTCGTGCTGCCGCTCCTCTTCGCTCTCGTCGGCCTGCCTGCGCAGGAGTCTGCGCCGGATCCTCTGCGCGTCACCCTCGACAAGGCGCTCGCTTGGATCGCGCAGCAGGCGCGCCCCGTGCGGGGCCACGAAGGCGCGGTCCTCTTCCCCGCCGCCGCGGAGACCCCGACCCTGCGGCAGGCGCAGGTGTACGGCGGTTCCGCGGGCGTGCTGATCTTGTTGGAGAACATGGCCGCGGTCCTCGACGACGCGCGGGCGCGCGCGCTCGCGGATGCGACGGCGAAGGGCTTCCTCGCCACGCAGCGCAAGGACGGAGACGGCCACCCGACCTGGATGCGACGCGGGATGCTCGACGGCGCGACATCGCTCTACCTGGGCGACGCCGGCGTCGGCCACGCCTTCCTCACCCGCGCCCGGTTGCGTGGCGACGCGGAGGCGTTGACGGTTGCGGTGGCGATCGGTGACTCGATCCTCGCGCGCGCGCAACGCGACGGCGATCACCTGTCCTGGGATCACCAGGTCGAGATCATCTACGGCGCGTCGGGCACGATCCTGTTCCTGCTCGAACTCGGAGAGGAGAGCAAGGCGTCGAGGTTCGTCGCCGCGGCGCACGCCGCGGCTCGTTGGCTCATCGACGAGAGCGTGGTCGACGAACCATCGACGCCGGAGGGCAAGCGCAAGCGCTCGTGGCGCTGGCAGCTCGCCGGCAACCAGCCCTACGTGAACTTCAGCCACGGCACGGCGGGCGTGGCGTATGCGCTCGCGCGCGTGAGCGCGGCCACCGGCGATGCCGCGTGCCTGCAGGCGGCGCTCGACGGTGTGGCCTGGCTCGATGCGCTCGCCATCACGACCAACGATTGCGTCGTGTGGCCTGCCCTGCCCGGCTCCAAGACCACGATGGGGGGATGGTGCCACGGCCCGCCCGGCACCGCGCGGCTCTATCTCTATCTGCACGCGCTCACCGGGGAGGCACGCTACCTCGACACCGCGCGGGCGTCGGCACGCTGGGTGATGGCGCAAGCTCCCGCCGCCGACGGCACGGCGCCTGTGCCGGCGTTTCCGCCGAGCCTCTGCTGCGGGGTCGCCGGCGTCGTCGACTTCTTCTGCGACCTCCACCGCGCTACCGGCGACGCGGAGTTCGCAGCCTTCGCGCGGCGGGCCGCCGACTACCTCGTGCAGAGCGCAGTCGCCGACGGCGACGGCGTGAAGTGGGCGGGCGGCGCGACGCATGCCGGGGCCAACAAGCAGCACGGCGTCGACCTCATGCTGGGCGCGCCGGGCGAAGCGCTTGCCCTGCTGCGCGTGCTGACCCTGGACGCGAAGGTCGATCCCGTGCGCAGCCTGCCGGATCGGCGCGTGCGCAAGTGACGCGCGAGCGCTACTTCACCGCGAGCCGGTGGGTGCGGCCCAGCCAGTCGCCGGCGAACACCGTCTTGCCGTCGGCGCCGAACGCGACCGTGTAGAGCCACTCGCCGAGCGCCGGTGACGCGCCGCGCTCGCGGCCCTGCGACGTGAACAGCTTGATGCGCCCGTCGCTGCCGCAGGTGGCGATGGCGTCGTCGGGGCCGACTGCGACCGCGAGCGCCTCGCCCTGGTGCGCGGTCTGCCGCCACTTCTCCTTGCCGTCGGCCACGTCCCATGTGCGAACGATGCCGTCGGCGCCGACGCTGGCGAGGAGCTTGCCGTTGGCGAGGAACGCCACGGCGTGCACTGCACCGCGGTGACCGGTGAGGGTCTGCTCGACGCGGCCCGTCTTCGTGTCCCACACCTGGATCGTGCCGCTGCGATCGGCGGCGGCGAGCCACGCGCCGTCGCGCGAGAACGCCAACCCGAGGACGAAGTCGTCGTGCTTGCCGGCGAAGGCGAGCGTGCCGTCCGTGGTGCGGTGCACGCGCACCTGCTTGCTCGATCC
This sequence comes from uncultured candidatus Brocadiaceae bacterium, assembly GCA_964418595.1. Taxonomy (GTDB): domain Bacteria; phylum Planctomycetota; class UBA1135; order UBA1135; family UBA2386; genus CAYQMF01. Next base: position 42,407 of record CAYQMF010000029.1, on the reverse strand, counting down.
ACCGAGGGCAACCAGACCCCGCCTTGCGTCGACGGCGGCGGCGAGCGGCACGTCCTTCTCGACGCCGAACTCGCCGAGCTGCTTGCCGCTGCGCACGTCGTACAGGATCGCGCGTCCGCGCCGTCCGGGGTCGCCGCCGGCCGCGAGGAGCTGGCGACCGTCGGCGGAGAACGTCACCGAGGCCACGACTTCGAGTGGGCAGGGCAGAACGCCGACAGGCGTGAGATCGGCGTCGAGGAGTCGCACCTGCTGCAGCCCCGGCAGGGCGAGCAGCGCCGCGCGGGGGCTGCGCGCGAGGCTCTTCACCGCCGCGTCGCGCGCGGGCTTGCGCAGCTCGACCACCGGCAGGCCCTCGGGCATCGGCATGCCGTCGGCGTCGCTCGCCGCGTCGCCTGTCGACGCGCTGGCCGCGGCGAGGGCAGCCTCCTGCTGCCGGGCCGCGAACGCGCGCGCAGCCGCGGCGTCGTCGCTCGCCCCCTGCTCGATCCAGAGCTTCAGCTTCGCGAGCGTCGCGGCCGGGAGCGGGTCCGCACCGCGCGGCATGAAGGGTCGCTCCTGCCGCGTGACCAACCGGTAGAGCCGGCTCTGTTCCGGTTCGCCAGGCACGATGGTCTGGCCGGAGCCGCCGCCCTGCCGTGCCGCCGCGAACGAGGTGAGGTCGAGCCCGCCTTTCTTCTCGTCGGGGTCGTGGCAGCTCGCGCAGTGCTCCGTGAAGATCGGGGCAACGTGTTCCCACAGCACGATGTCCGGCGCGGGCGCCGCGACCGGTGCGGCCGCCATCGCGGCGGCCTTGGGCGGCTCGGCCTTGGGTGGTTCGGCCTTCGGCGGTTCGGGCTTGGTCGGCTCGGTCTTGGTCGGGTCGGCCGGCGCGGGTGCCGTGCTCGCCGGCTTCGTGAGCCCGGCCGCCAGCGCCTGCAGTTGCTTCAGACGCTCGATCTCCGCGCGCACCCGCTTGGCGTCGGCGTCTGCGCCCTCGGCGTCCGTCACCAGCTTCGCCGCCTGCGCTCGCAGCTCCGCACCGCGCGCGTCCGCCGCCTTGGCCTGCGCTTCGAGTTGCGCGAGTCGCGCCGTCCACGCCGTGGCGTCGATGCCCGCCAGCTCGAGGAGCAGCGCGCGCAGGCGCTCAGCGCCCTCGGCGGGCTTGCCGTCCTGTCCGCTCACCGTGCTCGCAAGCAGGAGGACCACGCCCGCCCACGTCGCCTTCGCCATGCGTCCGCTCATCGTCATGCTCAGAGCCTTTCAGTGTTGGAAGGTGAACTCCTTCGAGTTCAGCACGGCCCAGTAGATGTCGTTCCACGCCGCGGTGGGATCCGCTTCGGTGACCGTCGCGAGCAGGCGCTCGCTCTCGTCCGATCGGGGCGACCGCGAGTACGCGGCGAAGAACAGCTCCTCCAGCATCGCCGCCGGGGCTTGCTTCGCGGCCAGGGCACGCCGCACCCGCCCGTTCCGGTCGCCGATCTTCTGGGCGATCGTCTCGCCGTTGATCAAGTGCAGCGTCTGGCCGAGCGTCGGTTCCTCGCGTCGGTCGCACGTGCACGCGCTCGTGCGCGCCGGCCGGCCGAACACGTCGAGGAAGCGCACGTTGCTGCCGCTGCCGTCCAGCTCCGTCGCGGGCCCGCCCAGCTCGACGCCCGCGTACTTCGTGGGCACGCCGGTCACCGCGCCGATCGCATCCAGCAACTGCTCCGCCGACAGCCGCCGCACCTGGTTGCCCGCGAACAGCGCCGCCGGCGGTACGCCAGGGTGCCTGCCGAGCTGGTACGTCCGGCTCTTGCAGATCACGGCCACGACCGGGCGCACATCGAAGCCGCGCTCGACGAAGAGCTTGCCGAGGTCCGCGAGCAACTGCGGGTGCGACGCCGGGTTGCTCACCCGCACGTCGTCGACGGGGTCGACGAGGCCGCGGCCGAACAGGCGCGCCCACAGCCGGTTGACGACGTTGGCGGCGAAGAACGGGTTGTCGGCCGCGGTCAGCCACCGCGCGAGCACGGCGCGGCGGTCGGTGTCCGGCGGGATCGTCGCGACACCCGCGCCGAGCAGGCGCGGGGGAGAGACCTCGCCGTCGCGCTTGTTGCGCACCTCGCCGTTGCGCCGATCCCAGATCACCTGCTCGTACGGGTCGTCGCCGCGCTTGCGGCCCACCTGGCCGAAGAACGCCGCGAAGCCGTAGTAGTCGTCCATCGACCACTTCTCGAAGGGATGGTTGTGGCACTGCGCGCACTGCATCCGCACGCCGAGCAGGTTCTGCGCGACCTTCTCCGCCAGCAGGTGTGGTTCGTTGGCGACCAGATGGAAGTTGGCGGTCGCGCTGGTGAACGTCGGCCCCTCCGCGGTGAGCAGCTCGCGCACCGCGGCGTCGAGCGGCCGATGTTGGGCGAAGACCTCGCGCAGCCAGCCACCGAACACGGCGGCACCCTTGCCTTCCATCGTCTGCGCGTCGGCCTGCATCACCTCGGCCCACGCCATCGCCTGGGCGGCGCCGAACTCGGGGCGGGCGAGGAGCGCGTCGATCAACGTGTCGCGCTTGTCGGGCGCGGTGTCGGCGAGGAAGGCGCGCGCCTCGTCCGGGGTCGGCAACACGTTGAGCAGATCGAGGTACACCCGGCGCACGAGGACCTCGTCGCTGCACACTTCCGCCGGCGCGACGCGCGCGGCGCGCAGCTTCTTGTGCACGGCCTCGTCGACGAAGTTGCGCGCGACGGCGGTCTCCGGCCAGGTGAGCGGCGCGTCGTCGGCGAGCACCAGCACCTGCGCCGCGGCCGCGAGTCCGCCGAACCGGGCCAGCACGCAGGTCTCGCCCGCGTCCTTGCTGGTCACCTGACCCTGGTCGCTGATACCGGCCGCACCGTCGTTGCTGGTGCTCCACAGTGCGAGCGACGTGACATCGCGCTCGCTGCCGTCGGCGTAGCGCGCACGCACCTGCTGCGCGATGGTCTGGCCGGGACCGACGAGCACGCTGTCGCCCGGGACGAGCGTGATCGCCGCGAGCGCGGGGGCCTTGTCGCCGTCGTCGGGGGCGCCGGCGGCGATCCACCGCAGCAGCGTGGCGTAGAACGGGCCGGCCGGGTCGAGGCGCGTGCCACCCTGGTGCACGGCGCCGGTGGTGGCCTTCACCAGCATCAGGCTCTGCTCCGGCTGCGCGGGGTCGAGGCGCCGGCCGCGGAGATCGCGCGTGAGCTTGCGATGGTCGGCGGCGGGGTCGTAGCCGAACAGCGAGAGTGCGAATCCGTTCTTGCCGGCGGCAGCGCCGTGGCACGAGCCGGCGTTGCACCCGGCGCGGGTGAGGATGGGGATGACCTCGTTGCGGAAGGAGACATCCTGCGCGGACGCGGTGAGCGGCAGGAGCGTGATCGCGAGCGCGCGCAGCATCACCGCACCTCTCCCTTGGTGGTCTTGTTCGTGTCGTCCGCGGGCGGCGCATCGACGCGGATCTCGCCGCCGCCGAAGCGATGGCGCGCGATCCCTGCGCCTGCGGGCAGGCGCAGCTCGACGACGAACGAACGGTGGCGACCGGCTTGCGCGTTCGTGGCGACCGTGAGCGCGAACACCGCGACATCGGCGTCGGCGGCGAGGTCGATCTCCGGCGCGGTCACGCCACGCGGGAGATTGAGGAGCGCCGCACGATAGGGACCGGAGATCGGCTGCTTCCGCGCCAGCGGCACGCGCAGCTCGACATCGTTGCCCGGCAACGTGCGCGCCTTGCCGACCTCCGCGGTGACCCACGGCTCGACGACGTCCAGATCGGTGAACCCCGAGGCCAGCTCCAGCACGCCGCCGCCGCGACCGACCGTGCCGGACACCGCCAGCGGAAACGTGCCGAGCGTCGCCGCGCTCGTCGCCTCGACCGGCAGCACGATCTCGTTGCTCTTGCCCGGGATCACCACCTGGCCGGCGTTGACGCCGGGCGATGTCCACACGGCACGCACGCGGATGTCGTCGTTGCATCCCTCGTCGCGCGTGACGCGGACCTTCACGCCCATCGGTGCGCCGCGCACGAGGGGAGCGTTGGGAGCCTCGATCGCGAGCGCAAACGGCGCGGGCTTCGTCACCGCCACCGGCAACCGCCGCTGTGCCGTCGAGAAGATCGCCTGGTCGTTGCGCACCGTGACGAGCGGCAGCACCTGCACGTAGCCGGGATCGCCTACGCTCTCGTCGTTGGCAGCCCGTGCGTCGAACGCGACCTGTGCGCCCGCGAGCGGTGTCTCGGCCTCGGCCTGCAGGAGGAGCGGCACCAGGTTGCTGCCGCGCAGCAGCGGCCCGAAGGTCGCGGTCACGCCCGTCGGCAGGTCGCGCGCCAGCAGTCGCAGGTCCTTGCCCGCGTCGAAGTTGGTCGTCTGCAGGACACACGCCACGCGGCCGCCCTGCGGCAGCGCGAGCACCGGCTGCTCCTGGCGGCCGACGACCATGCGCAGGTTCATGGGCGCGCTCCGCGCCGCACCCTCGAGACGGAAGAAGCTGGCCTCCGACCCGCGCCGCAACAGGTCGCGCACCTCGATCGAGAACTCACCGTCCGCCGGCGCCGTGAAGGTGAGCAAGCTGTCGGCGTTGCCACCACCACCGTCGTCGTTGTAGGCGAGGAAGCGGCCGCCGGCCTCACGCGCGATGAGCGCGGGATCGAGCGGCGAGCGCAGCGTGCGGGCCAGCGCCCGGAACTCGATGACCTCACCCTTCTTCGCCACGAAGAAGTAGCGGGCGACCTGATCCGGCGCGTTGATCACGCCGTGCACGCTCGCCGGGAAGGTCACCAGCGCGCGGCCCTTGTCGTCGACGGTCGGAGTGACGTTGGGCGGCCCACCGACGCGCAGCAGGATCGGCGACGGCGCCGCGCCGTTCTCGCGCTGCGGGTAGTAGCGAAAGACCTGCGTGCCATCGTCGGGAAGCGTGACGCGCGCACGTGCGCCGGCCACGTCGCCGAGCAACTCCACGTCGATGGTCTCGCCCGGCTGGCCACCCGCGGGCAGCGCGCCCAGCGGTCGCGGGAACGTCCCTGCCGACAGGCGGTACGACCCGCTGTTGGTCGCGTCGGCGAACGCCGCGGCGACCTGCACGAGATACGTCCCGGCCTGCGTCGCGGAGAAGGTCACGTGCGGATCCTTCTGGCCGAGCGCCGTGTCGTCGGCCGTTGCCACGATCGCCCCATCGGGGCCGAGCACGTCGAGGCGCAGGTCGATGGCCGAGAAGCCGAGCCGCATCGCCATCACCTCGCAGTGCACCCGCGCGCCGGCCTCCAGGTCGAGGGCGTAGCGGTCGGCCTCCTCGCCACTGATGTTCGCGTTCACGGTGTGGTCGAGCGCGAGCGGCATCGGGGCTGTACCGTCGCGCGTCTCGCTCACCTCGATCGCCGCGCCGACGTGGAACAGCACGAGGTTGGTGATTCCGTACACCGTGCGCAGGCGCAGGGGGTGCGGACCGAGCGGGCAGTCGGGGAGGATGCGCAGCGTCGCCGTGCAGCTCTCGGGCTTGTCGCCCTCCAGGCGCACGACCTCGAGACCTGGGCTCGTCAGCATCAGCTCCTGCGGGTCGACCAGGCGCTGTCCGGTGATGACCACCGTGACCTCCGTGCCGCGCTGGCCACCCGCGGGCGCGAGCATGCTCACCCGCGGCGAATGGAACGCGCCGCCGAGCGCGACGAGCAGGCCGCACGTCGCGGCGGCGATCATCCGCCCAGCACCTCGTGCAACACGCGCCCATCGCGCACGATGTCGATGGGGCGGCCACCCGGCGCGACCAGCTTCTTCTCGTGGTCGATGCCCAACTGGTGGAACACCGTCGCGGTGAGGTCCGCCGGCCGCACGGCATCGGCCTCCGGCTCCGCGCCCGACGCGTTGCTGCTGCCGTGCACGAGGCCGCGCTTGACGCCGCCGCCGGCCATCACCACCGAGAACACCCGCGGCCAGTGGTCGCGACCCGCGTCGCCGTTGAGGCGCGGCGTGCGCCCGAACTCGGTCGTGAGCAGCACCATCGTCGTCGCCAACAGACCGCTGGCGTCGAGATCGGCGATCAGCGCCGCGAACGCCTGGTCGACGTCGGCCATGCGCGGCGGCAGGTCGCGCGCGATCTGCTGGTGATGGTCGAAGCCGCCCGCGTTCACGACCACGAGGCGCGCGCCCGCCTGCACGAGCCGCCGGGCGAGCAGCGCGCTCATCCCGAGCCCGCGCCGTCCGTAGCGGTCCTTCATCGCGTCGGGCTCCGCCGCGAGGTCGAACGCGGCGCGTGCGCTCGGCGAGTCGATGAGCGCCCACGCCTGCCGATAGAACGCCTCGCTCGCCTGCACCGCGTCCGCGTCGCCGAGCGACGCGAACCCCGCATCGAGGTCGTGCAGCATCTGCCGCCGGTGCGCGCGCCGCGCCTCGTCGACGTTCTGTGATGCGGCGAGGTCGCGCACGCGGAAGCGATCTTGCGCCGGATTGCCACCGACGGAGAACGGGCCGTGCGCCGCGCCCAGGTAACCCGTGCCGAGGAACTGCGAGCCGGCGTTCGGCACGCAGATGTACGGCGGCAGGTCGTTGCGCACCCCGAGTTCGTGCGCGACCACCGCACCGATGCTCGGATAGAGGATGGCCGGGCTCGGCTGATAGCCCGTGAGCATGGTGTGCGTGCCGCGGTCGTGGTCGGCTTCGGTGTGAGTCATCGAGCGGATCACCGTGATCCTGTCGGCGACCGCCGCGGTGTTCCGCAGCGTCGTCGCGAACGGCTCGCCCGCCAGCTTGGAGGTCACCGTCTCGAACGGCCCGCGCACCTCGACGGGTGCCTCCGGCTTGGGGTCGAAGGTGTCGAGGTGCGAGAGCCCACCGCCGAGGTGGATCTGGATGAGAGCCTGCGCGGGAGCGTCCGTCCGCCAGGTGTTCGGCGCGCCGGGGCGCAGCGAACCGGCGAACCCGAGCATGGAGAAGCCGAGAAACGAGCGGCGCGACGAGACCGGCATGGGGCCGGGATTGTAGTTGGCGTCCGCTGTCTCGCTTGCCTCGAGCCAGCTTGGGGAGGAAAGTCGTGCCTGTTGCGGACCTCCACGACTCTCGGCGTCCTTCTGGGTGTCGCGTTGCCATCCCAGCCGCTGGTGGCCCAACCCGATTCGTCGGCGCGCCCGCGTGTCGGACTGGTGCTGAGCGGGGGCGGCGCCCGCGGGTGCGCCCACGTCGGCGTGCTGAAGGTGCTCGAGGAACTGCAGATCCCGATCGACTACGTGGTCGGGACCAGCATGGGCTCGATCGTCGGCGGGCTCTACGCCTACGGGCTGGCACCCGACCGACTCGAGGCCGAACTCGTGCGCGCCGGGTCGACCCGGCCGTGGTCACTGTTGCTGCAGGACCAGTCGCCACGCGCGCTGCGCTCGCTGCGGCGCAAGAAGGACGAGTACGGGTACCTGGTCGACATCGGGCTGGGCTACCACGATGGCGGTGTACACCTGCAGAAGGGGCTGTACCAGGGGCAGAACCTCGAACTCGAGCTGGCAACACTGGCGCTGCAGGCGCACGCGCTGCCGTCTTTCGATGCCCTGCCGATCCCGTTCCGCGCCGTTGCCGTCGACCTGCGCGACGGCCATGAGGTGGTCTTGCAGAGCGGCAACCTCGCGCGAGCGATGCGGGCCAGCATGTCCCTGCCGGGCGTGTTCGCACCGGCGGTCATCGACGGCCGTGAGCTCCTCGATGGTGGCCTGGTGCGCAACGTCCCGATCGAGGAAGCACGTGCGTTGGGTGCCGAGCGCCTCATCGTGGTGGACATCGGCACGCCGGTGGTTGCCGAGGCCGTCGACAGCGCGCTCGGCGTGTCGTCGCAGATGGTGCAGATCCTCACGCAGCAGAACGTCGACCGCAGCCTCGTGAAGCTGCGCGCTGGCGACGTCCTCATCCGGCCGGAGCTCGGCGACATCACGTCGGCCGACTTCGAGCGCGCGGCGGAGTCCATCCGCATCGGCGAGGCTGCGGCCCGCGCGGTCGTCGACCAGTTGCGTCCGCTCGTGGACGCCAAGGCCTTCGCGGCGTTCGTCGCCCGGCAGCGTCGTCCCATTGCGCCGATCGTCGTGTCCGCGGTGGAGATCGAAGACACGGCGGGATCGAGTGAGGACGTGATCCGTAGCCACATCCACGTGCGCGCGGGCGAGGTGCTCGACCTCGAACAACTCCGCGAGGACCTCGAGCGGGTGTACGGGCTCGGCCAGTACCAACGCGTAGGGTTCGAACTGCTGCCTGCGTCGGGCGGCGCCTTCATGCTCGTCGTGCGTGCCGAAGGGAAGGCCTGGGGTCCCACGCTCGTGCGCTTCGGGATCGCCCTGGGCAGCGACCTGCAGGGCGGCAGTTCGTTCGACCTCGGCGCACAAGCGACGACCCTGAACCTCGACGCAGCGGGCAGCGAATGGCGCACGGGGATCCAGATCGGCGACCGCAGTGGCATCGAGATGGAGCTGTACCGGCCGATCCACGCCGGCAGTCCGATCTTCGTCGCACCCCGCACCTCCTGGTCGTTGTCGGAGTCGCATGCTTCCTTCGGGACGATCGATGTCCGTGCCGCGACGCTCGGCGCCGACCTCGGTTGGACGCTGGGCACGTGGGGCGAACTGCGGCTCGGCTACACCTGGCTCGACGGCGAAGTGGACGTGCGCGACTCGATCGTCACGGTCCCCGGCTTCGACTTCGTCGATGCGACCTTGGACGCGACCCTGTTGGTCGACACGACGGACGACGCTGACTTCCCGTCCTTTGGCGTTCGCGGCGTCCTCACCTATTCGTTCGCCGACAAGGGGCTCGGCGCCGACGTCGACTACCAGCAGTTCCGCAGCGGGGCGGTGGGCTTCGCGTCGCTCGGCCGGACCACCGCCGGCCTCGTGCTGCGCTACGAGACCGCGCAGGAGGATCCTCTTCCGACACATCGTCGGTCATTCCTGGGCGGCCTGGCCAACCTGTCCGGCGTGGAGCCGGGTGTCCACAACGGCCCGCACATGGGCTTGTTCGGCCTGATCGTGCGGCACCGCCTGGCGGGCAGGCACACCGAGAAGTTCGGTTTCCCGCTCTATCTGGGCGGTACGGTCGAGTTCGGCAACACCTGGGAGGATCGCGACGACGTGTTCCGCGAGCTGCAGATGGCAGGCAGCGTCTTCCTTTCCGTCGACACACCCATCGGTCCCGCCTACCTCGCGTACGGGTTGGCCGAGGGCGGCGAAGACTCGTACTACTTCTACGTGGGGCAGATCCTGCGCTGACCGATGCGCAGGCGCAGGTCAACGACCTGCGAGCACCCGCTGCGCCTTGAGCAGGCGGCCGAGACCGTCGGGAGGGATGTCTGTCTCGAGCAGCCTCGCGATCTCCGCTGCGAACGCCGGGCTGCCCCCGGCTTGCTGCACGGAGGCCGCGAGGCTCGCCGCCATCGGGTAGCGGTCGGCGTCGACGGCGAGGGCGCGCAGCGCGAACGTCTCCACCTTCGCCGGGTCACGCAGCGAAGGGTGAGCCGCGAAGAAGGCACGGCAGCGTTCGCACCGCGCGCTGTCGCTGCCAGCGTGCAGGTAGGCGAGGTTGAGGAGGGCGCGGCCGTTGCCGGGCTCGAGGGCGATGGCGGCTTCGTACGCCGCCGCGGCTTCATCGATGCGGTGTGCGCGGTCGAGGGTGACGCCGAGGCTCATCCACGTCTCGGCGCTCGGGGCACGCGCCACGACGTCGCGCATGACGACCGCCGCTTCGTCGAGGCGACGCAGCCCGTCGAGCATCACGCCCTTCACGCGCAGGAGATCCACGGGTGGGTCCGCCCCGGCCAGCGCGAGCGCGCGCTCGATGGAGGCGAGGCCACCGTCGTAGTCGTGCGCGTAGTTCTGCATGCGCGCGAGATCGCGCCACAGCCGTGGATCGGACGCGTCGATCGCCACCGCCTGCTGCATGGCTGCGACGGCCTGCCCGTCGTCCTTGCGCCGGTGCTGCACGTCCGCCAGTTCGCCGAGCAGGTACGTGCACCGCGGCAGGAGGCGGACCGACACCGAGAGTTCGCGCACGGCGCGGTCGAGATCGCCGGCGCGGGCGGCGGCGACGCCGAGGAGCGCGATGCCCAGCGGTTCCTCGCGGCGCACGTCGACGGCCTGCTGCAGGTGCACGAGTGCGTCGCGGGGCTTGCCGGCGCGCAGGCAGTCTTCGCCTGCAGCGAGCGCGGCGAAGTACGGGTCGAAGTCGGTCGGCGTGCCGGCGAGGCGGGCGAGCACGTAGCGGCCGAGCGTCGCGGCGGAGTCGGCGGCGAGCAGGGCTTCCGCCGCCGCACGCGCGGCGTCCGTCTGTCCGCCGACCCACGCGCTGGCGGCAACGATCGCGCGGGCGCGTGCGTCCTCGCGGCGGCGCTGCGCGTGCCAGGCTGACACGGCGAGAAGCGCGACCACGGCGGTCAGCAGGGAGGCGCCGAGCGCAACTCGGCGGCGATGGAAGCGCCAGACGTCCTCCAACCGCGCGGCGAGGCTCACGGACGCGCGCGGCACGGCACGGCCGCCCGCCAGCGCGTCGAGCACGGTGGCGAGGTCGGCGGCGGTCGCGTAGCGGCGGCTGGCGCGGTACGACATCGCCCGGCGCACGACCGCGGCGAGGGCGTGGGGCACGCGCGGGTCGAGTCGACGCACCGGGCGCGGCGGCGTGGTCTGCACCGCCGCAAGGACCCGCGTCGGGTCGCTGCCCGGGTGCGGCACCTCGAGCGTGAGCAGCTCGTACAGGATCGCGCCGAGCCCGTACACGTCGGTGCGCGGGTCGGCCGCTTCGCCGCGCGCCTGCTCCGGAGCCATGAACGCCGGCGTGCCGAGTACGTCGCCGGTCGCGGTCAGCGTCGCCGCCGCGTCGTCGCCGGCGAGGCCGAAGTCGATCAGCACCGGCGAGCCGTCGCGTGCGCGCACGAGTACGTTGCTCGGCTTGAGGTCGCGGTGCAGGAGCCCTTGGTCGTGCACCGCCTGCACGCCGCGGGCGAGCGCGGCCACCAGCGCGGCGGCGCGCTGCGGGCCGGTGCCTTCGCCCGGAAGCTCGAGCCCATCGGCGGCGAACGCCTCGCGCCCGGTTCGCGCCGCGCGGGCGCGGGCCACGCGCGTTGCGAGCGAGTCGCCCTCGACCAGCTCCATGACGAGGAAGGGCGTGCCCTCGTGTTCCCCGCACTCGCGCACCGCGATCACCGCCGGATGGTGGATCCGCCGCAGGGCCTCGATCTCCCGCCGGAAGCGCTCGACTGCGCGCGCGTTGCCACGCAGGGTCGGCGCGAGCAGCTTGAGCGCGAGCGGGGCGTCTTGTGTGTGGGGATCCACGACGCGCAGGACGCGGCCGGTGCCGCCGCGACCCAGTTCGTCGAGCACGCGGTACCCACCGATCTGCGCCGGCAGACCCTGCGCTGGCAGGAGCGCGTCGGTGTGCGCGGCGCTGGCCAACGCGGCGGCGAGGCCGGGCACGTCCTGGTGCGCGCGCACGAAGGCGTCGACGTCGACGACCTCGCCGCGCTCGCGCGCCTCGAAGAACTCGGCCAGCAGGTCTTCGAGGCGATCGTTCACGCGGGGCCATCCTGCATGAGGAGGCTCAGCCGCGCCATCGCGCGCGCGTGCAGCTTGAGCGTTGCCGCTGCGGAGCGCTCGAGCCGGTGCGCGACGGCGTCGATGGCGAGGCCCTCGATGCGCCGCAGCACGATCACTTCGCGCATGTCCGGTGGCAGCAAAGCGAGTCCCCGCTCGAGCCGGTCGTAGCGCGGATCGCGATACGACACCGTCGCCGGGGTGCCGATCGCGTCGGCGACGCTGTCGGTGAGCGGCTGCTCGCCGCGCCGCTTCTTGGTGGCGAGGCGGCGCGCGCGGCCGCGGAGCTTCTGCACCAGCAGCCGCTCCAGGTAGCCGCGCAGGCTGCCGGGGCCGCGGTCGACGAAGCGCGGCATGGCCTGGAAGGCCTCGAGGACGACGCTCTGCAGGACGTCCTCGCTCTGCAGCGCCGCCCGCAGCTTCGCGCCCATCCGCACCCGGATCGACAGCAGCAGTTCGTCCCGGTATCGGCCATAGATCTCCCGCCAGGCCTCGCCGTCCCCGGCCCGCATCCGACCCACGAGGTCGAGGGTGGCGTGCTCGTCCGGTGGCGTGGGCAGGTCGTGCATGCCGGGGCGCGATCATACGGGGCGGTTGCGGCGCACCGGCAGGCCGCGCCGGCGGCGAAGAAACCCGAGAGACCTGTCTCTCCCCGCCGCGGGTTCGGCACTTGACCGGGAAGGAGCAATCCAGACATGCGAACCACGACCGCCGCCACACTGTCATTCCTCTCCCTGTGTCTGTCCCCGTCGGGGGCGCTGCCGGCCCAGGTTCCGCCGACCCCGGTGCCTCCCGCCGCCGCATGGGCGCAGTTCCAGCGCGACCATGGCCAGAACTGGAGCGTCGAGTGGAACACCGCCACCGGCACGCCGGAGGCGATCTTCGGCGGCGGCCTGCTGGTCGCGCCGGCGGGCGTGCACACGCGCATGGACGCCACCGCGTGCGGTGACCTCGTGCTCGCGCGCCACGCCGATCTGCTGGGATCTGGCGCGTCGACCTTCGTGCCGCAGATCGTCGAGCCGGTCGGTCCCCTGTGGGTGCTCGTGTACGAGCAGCGACACTTCGGCCTGCGCGTGATCGGGGGTCGCGCCGACGTGCGCGTGCGCAACGACGGACGCGTGGTCTTGTTCGGCACCCGAGCCGTCCCGATGCCGGTCACCTTCGATCGCACGCCGCGCGTCGACGCGACGGAGGCGATCGCGAATGCGTACGCGCACAGCAAGATCGCGCCGCCGCGCGTCAACCTGCAACCGCTGGCCCTGCCCGAGGTGGTGGTGTGGGCGGCGCTCATGCCCGGCATGGCGGCGATCCCGCACCTCGCCTGGGCCGTGCGCGTGGCCAGCGCCGACGGCACGCAGGGCGGCGTTGCGTATGTCGATGCACGCACCGGCACCGTGTTGCAGTGGCACGACGAGGTACACACCTGCGGGGCCGCGTGCGCGCACGAGATTTCGCCCCTGGCGCACGCACGCGCGCTGCGTGAGTCGGCACGCGGGCGCATCGTCGCCGCGCCGAAGCCGGCGCCCGCGCCGCTCTTCAACGTGTCCGGCAACGTGCGTGCCTTCGTCAATCAGGGCACGACCCCGACCTCGCCGCTGACCGAGGTGCCGCTCGGCAACATCCGCCTGCAGGTCGTCAACGGTGGCACCTACAACACGTCGGACACGACCGGCTCGTTCGACATCCCCACCAACACGCAGGACCCGACGATCACGGTCGACTTCTTCCTCGATGGCCGGCACCTCGCGGGGCTGACCAACGCCGCCGGCACCACGCTGACGCGGCGGGTGGTCTTCACCAACCCCTCGAGCGGCAACATCGTGACGTTCGGCTCGGCCGGCTCCGTCGAGACCGAGCGCGCGCAGACCACGACGGCATGGCACATCGACGACGTCAACCGCTGGACGCGCACGGTGCTGCACGGGAACTCGCGCCTGGACACGCTCGACGCCATCACCGCGACGGTGAACGACTCCAGCCAGACGTGCAATGCCTACTACGTGGCCAACACGGTGCGCTTCCTTGCGCAGTCGGCGACATGCGCGAACTCGGCGTACGGCTCCGTCATCCAGCACGAGTGGGGGCACGGGCTCGACGACGTGTTCGGTGGAATCTCCACGAACGATGGCCTCTCGGAAGGCAACGCCGACATCGTCGCGATGTTCCGCGGCGGCAACGCCGTGATCGGGGACGGGTTCTTCCGCGACAACCGCATCCCGAACCGGCTGCGCACCGGCCTCAACACGCGCCGCTACCCGACGATCGGCAGCGTGCACGACATGGGTGAGGTGTGGATGGGGTTCGCGTGGGACATGCGCACACGCCTGATGGCGCGCTGGGGTGCCGCCGCCGGCAAGGGCCGCGCGGAAGTGATGTTCTTCGGCAGCATCGTCGCCGACGCCGAGAGCCTGCGCGCCGCGGTGCGCGAGGTGTTCGTCCTCGACGACGACGACGCCGACCTCTGCAACGGCACGCCGAGCTATGCCGACCTCTCGGCGGCGTGCGATGCGCGTGACATCCCGTACCCGGGCATCCCGTGCCTGCCCGACGCGACCTTCATCCCCCTGGGCCCCGGTTGTCCGGGCACCGGAGTCGAAGGCGTGTGCCTCTCGGCGAACAGCAGCGCGACGTCGCTGACCGCGACGCCGACAGTGCCGGCCGGCGGCCGCTATGCGTTCCCCATGCTGTCGCGGCGGCCGATCATGCTCGCGGGCCTGTCGGTGCGGACGCGCAGCCTCGGTACCGGCGCGGGCAGCGCGACCATGGCGCTGCACGCTGCCGACGCGTCGGGACAGCCGGGCGTGGTCGTCGCTGGACCGTTCCCGGTGCCGATCCCGACCGCGGAGGACTGGCGTGGCGCGTTCCTGTCGCCGCCGGTGCCCATGACGCCGGGCATCACCTACTTCATGGTGTTCGACACGACCGCGAGCCCCGAGCCCATCGCGGTGCCGCAGGCAAGCGCCGGCAACGACGCGGAGTGCTACTACACGGCCTCGACGAGCGCACCGTGGGCGGGCCCGCTGGTGGCGCCGTTCGCTTGGCGCGTGTACTGCACGATGCGGCCGGGGGCCGTGCCCTATCTCTCGGCGCGCACCCTGCCCCGCATCGGCGAGAGCTTCGTGATGCTCGTGCACGGCGCGCGGCCGTCGACGATCGCGGTGATCTGGCTCGGCGCCAGCGACACGATGTGGGGCGCGTTCCCCCTGCCGCTGGACCTCGGCCCGTTCGGTGCGATGGGTTGCCCGGTGTCGGTGAGCTGGGACGTCTCGGTGTTCGCGTCGATCGGCAGCGAAGGCAGCCTCGAACTCGCGCTCGGGATCCCCGACGACACGTCGCTGGCCGGTGCGGTCCTGTTCTCGCAGGCGAGCGTCGTCGACTTCACCGCCAACCGGTTGGGGCTCGTCACGAGCAACGGCGCGAAGGTGACGATCGGCGACTGACGCCGGCCGAGGTGTCGCCTACCGCTCGATGGTCGCGTTGAGGATCGTCACCAGCCGCACGAGCTGCTCGAGGGGCCGGGCGATCTGCGGCTGCGGGAAAGTGCGCACGACCAGCTCCTTCGCAAGCAGCGTCGCCAGGTAGCGGAGCTGCAGGCGCTCGCCCGCGGCGGCGGCCTGGAAGTCGGGGTGGGCGCGGTTCACCTGCCAGCGGCCGTCGAGGACGCGTGAACGCCACTCGCCGGCGGGCTCGTCGACGAACTCCGGCGGCGGGAAGCCCAGCGCGGCACCGGCCGCGCTGCCGATCTCGTCGACGACGCGCACGTTCGCACTGCCCTCGACGCGGACCTCGCGTTCGACGGCGCACGCAGTGATCGTCGCTTCCCCCGGCGCGTCGGGCGCGACGTACTGCGCGTGGCGGCCATCGGCGCTGAGTGCTTCGACGCGGCCGCCGCCGGTGCTGACCGTCCAACTGATCGGGAGCGTGAGGGTCACGGTGCGCCCGTCGCCATCGAGGGGGACGGCGCGCAGGCGGCGTTGGCCGAGGATCTCCACGCGGGTGCTGGGTGGACGCACTTGCAGTGTCGCCAGCGGGCCGGGCGGGAATAGGGCGCGCTGCGCGGGAGCCTCGGCGTCGCCGTCGGCGATGCCGGCTGCGTCCGCGACGGCTTCGTCGGGGGGCGACGTCGGACCCGAGGTCCCCGGCGCGAGGGCGTGTCCGACGCGCGCGGCGTTCTCCTCCGGGGCGGCGCCGGCGTCGGCGCTCGTGTCTGCTCCGGCACCGCCGCGGTTCCCCGCCGCCACGTCGAAGAACGACAGCTCTGGCGCCTGACGGCGCACGGCGAGGAACGCCTTCCGCAGCGAGCGGAGCTGGCGCTGCTCGACTTCTTCGTGGCGTCGCTGCTGTTCGTGGGCGAGCAACTCGTCGAGCTGGCGAGTGAGGTCGGCGAGTGCTGTGAGCAATGCGTCGCGGGCGGCGCCAGTTGCGACCCCGCGGCGTGAGCCGGGCGACGGTTCGAGGTCGGGAAAGTCGATCACGCCGCACAACCGGCCGCTGGCGAAGGGCCCGCCGCCCAGCAGTTCCGGCGCCAGTTCGACGATGTCGTCGAGCACGACGGTGCCGCCGGCAGCGAGGGACACGCGCAGCGGCGACTCGCTCTCGGCGTTGAGGTGCAGCTCCACCCGCGCCGCGCGATGACCCGCAACCGCAAGCTGCTCGGGAACGGCGACGCGCGGACCGGGGAACTGCAGCGGCTTGACCTGCCAGACCTTCTGCGCCGACCCGCGCGCGATCCGATCATGCACGACGACCTGCACGCTGCGCTCCAGGAGTTGGCCGCGTAGCTCGAGCGCCAGGTAGTCGTTGAGCTTCCGCGCGGTGAGCGCGCGGCCGACGTGGGGATGCAGGCCGCGGATGGTGACCTCCGTGCCGTGCCGGAGGCCGAGCCGCCCACGGCTCTTGGCGACGCGGTAGTTCGCCTTCTCTGCCCACAGGTGCAGCTCGACCGGCGGTTCGCCGTCGACCGCGGTCGCGATCACGAGGTGTTCGCCGAGACACCAGAAACCGAGGATCCCGATGCCGAACTGCCCTTGCGTCATCAGTTCGCGCCGCTGCTCCGGCGTGAGGTTGCGCTTGCGCGAGTGTCCGATGTGCGTGGCGATCCACGCCAGCGCCTCGTCGCGCGGCAGCTCCGGGATGACGCCGCTGCCGTCGTCGGTGATCTGCAGCACGAACTGGCCCTTGTCGCGCCGGCGCACGATGTCGACGCGGGTCGCGCCCGCATCGAGCGAGTTCTGGACCAGCTCGGCGGCCGCCTTGCGCGGATCCTGCTGGCAGTGCGCGAGCCAACGGATCAGCTCGAAGGGATCCGCGGGCTTGACCTTGCCTTCACGCAGGGCGGGGGCGGCGCGACGGGACGAGGGACTGCGTGGCACGACGGAAGGATAGGTGCCGCGGCGCGAAGGCCACACGCCGAACCCTGGCAGACTGCGTGGACGCGCCCGCTCGTTGACCCTGGCGGGCAGGCAGCGGACGATCCCGTGTCGATGGTGGAGCCTCGTGACGCCTTCGAGGGCCTGCTCGCCTCCGCACTGCGGATCGTCGACGCGGACGACACGGCGGCCCTCGAAGAGCTGCTCGCGCGACACCCGGAGCACCGGACCGCGCTGGTCGCGGAGATCGAGGCCCTCCGCGCCGCAGGTCTCGCGGGCACGCTCGCCGACGCGGGTCGGGTCGATGCTCCGACGGACGCAGTGCTGCAGGAGCGCATCGGGCCCTATCAGGTCGTGCGGCGGTTGGGGGCGGGGGGCATGGGCGAAGTGTTCCTCGCCGAACAGCACGAGCCCCTGCGTCGTCGTGTGGCGGTCAAGGTCGTCCAGCACGGTCGCTACGGCGACGACTTCGTGGCGCGGTTCCTCGTCGAGCGGCGGGCGCTGGCGTCGATGCAGCACGAGAACATCGCGCGCGTCTTCGATGCCGGCGCCACGCCGGACGGTCGGCCGTGGTTCGCGATGGAGTTCGTCGATGGCAGGGAGATCACACGCTATTGCCGCGAGCGAGCATTGTCGTTGCGCGCCCGGCTGGAGCTGTTCGTGCGCGTGTGCGAAGGCGTGCAACACGCGCACCAGCAGGGCGTCATCCACCGCGACCTGAAGCCCGGGAACGTGTTGGTGGTGGACGTCGACGGCGTCGACGTTCCGAAGATCATCGACTTTGGCCTGGCCAAGCTCGTGGCGCAGGATCGCGTGAACACGCAGCTCACGGAGGCCGGGCAGGTGGTCGGCACGCCGGAGTACATGAGTCCGGAGCAGGCCGATGCCGACGGGGCAAACCTGGACACCCGCACCGACGTGTACGCGCTCGGTGTCTTGCTCTTCGAGCTGCTCACCGGCCGGCGCCCGCACGAGCGCGTGAACAGCACGGCTACGGCCCTGCTCGAGTTGCTACGCCGGATCCGGGAAGACGACGCCCCGCGTCCAAGCGCGGTCGCGGGTGATCCGCGCATTGCTGCGCGCGCCCTGCGTGGCGATCTCGACGGCATCTGCGCGGCGGCGCTCGCCAAGGACATCGGCCGACGCTACGCGGGCGTGTCCGAGCTGGCCGCCGACGTTCGACGGTACCTCGCCTCGCAGCCGATCCTGGCCCGTCGGCCGGGCTTCGCCTACGTCACGCGCAAGTTCGTCGTGCGGCACCGTGTGGCGAGCGCCTTCGTGGCAGTTGCGCTCATCGGCGGAGCGGTGCTGGTCGGGCGCGAACTCAATGCGGCGCGCGAGTTGGCGGCGTGGGACACGCGCTACCGCAAGCTCGGCCTCACGCCGGAGCTGCGCTCGCTGCGTCGGGAGGCGGAAGAAGTCGTGCTGCCGATCGCCCCCGGCACTCGCCACGACGTCGCCGCGCTGCAAGCGTGGCTCGTACGCGCGGAGGCGTTGACGGCTCAGGCCGACGCACGGCGTGCCGACCTGGACGCTCTGAGCGCCGCAGGTCGTGTCGGCGCGAGTGGCGCGCTCGAGTTCGCCGACCCGCGGGACATGATCCTGCACGCGGGTCTGCAGGATCTGCTGCGCGGCCTCGACCTCCTGGTGGCGAAGGGCGAAGTGATGGAGCGCGTGCGCTTGCACCTGCCGTGGTGCCAGGGCGTCGAAGGGGCGACGTTGCGCGAGCCCTCGGACGCGTGGCAACGCGCGCTCGCGGAGATCGCCGACCCGGTGCAGTGTCCTGCATACCGGGGCCTGCGCATCGAGCCGCAGCTGGGGCTCGTGCCCTTGCGCAAGAACTCGCAGACCGGCCTGTGGGAGTTCCGGTGGTGGACACCGCGCGGACGGGAGCCTGCCCTGACCGACGAAACGCGCATCGAGAACCTGGGCGATGCCGACCCGGTGCTGGTGCTCCTGCCGGGCGGCACGTTCTGGATGGGCAGTCAGAAGAAGGACGCGGCGGAGCCCAACTACGATCCCGACTCGGTGAGGGTGGAGCAGGCGCCACATCGCGTGACGCTCGCGCCCTTCTTTCTCGGGAAGCATGAGTTGACCCAGGGTCAGTGGGAGCGTTGGACGGGAGGCAACCCTGCGTTCTGGGCGCCGAAGAGGCGACTGGCGACATCGGCGTTCCCGGTCGAGCAGGTCAGTTGGCGGACCTGCGACGTCGAGCTGCGGAGCTGGGGGCTCGCGCTGCCCACCCAGGCGCAATGGGAGTACGCGGCGCGGGCGGGCAGCTCCCATCCGTGGTGGACCGGACCCGACATGAAGTCGCTTTATGGACGCGTGAACCTCGCCGACCTCACTGCCAAGACAGCGGGCGTCCCCAACAGCTGGTTCCACGAGGACCTCGACGACGGCCAGGCACTGCCGGCGCGGGTCGACGCGCTGGCCCAAAACCCGTTCGGGCTGCACTGCATCCTCGGCAACGTATGGGAATGGTGTGGCGACCCGTATCGCGAGAACTACCCCGCCCACGGGGAGGAAGGCCACGCGCCGGGCGACGGCCGTCTGGTGGGGGACGAGAGGAATCCCCAGCGCCCGACACGCGGCGGCAGCTACGTGTCCACGAAGATGTTCGTGCGCAGCGCGATGCGCCTCAATCGGCTCGACACGACGGCATCGGGCGAGCAGGGCGTGCGGGTGGCGCGGCCGATGACGGGGACATGGACGCAGGAACCGGAGGGCGGGCGATGAACGACGACACCCGTGCGGCGTTCGACCGCGCCCGCGCCGGCGATGCGCGATCGCTCGACAGTCTCGTCGTGCAGCATCTCCCGTCGCTGATGGCGTTCGTGCGCCTGCAGGCCGGCGCCCTCGTGCGCGGCAAGGAATCGCTGCGCGACGTCGTGCAGTCGGCGTGCTTGGAGGCGCTGCGCGACGCGGGCCGGTTCGAGTACCGCGGCGACGCGCAGTTCCGGCGCTGGCTGTTCACGCAGGCGCTGAACAAGATCCGCAACAAGCACCGGCACCATCGCGCCGCGCGCCGCGATGTCGAACGCGAGGCGGTTCCCGCGGGCAGCGAAGACGCGGCGGACCTGGTGCAGGGCTACGCGACGTTGTGCACGCCGAGTCGCGTCGCGATCGGGCGCGAAGACGTCGCGCGGTTCGAGGCAGCCTTCGCGCAGCTCGCCCCCGACCAACGCGAGGCCGTGCTGCTGCGGCGTGTCGTCGGCATGGGCTACGAAGAGATTGCGCGCGACATGGGGAAGAACGAGGGCGCGGTGCGGACGCTCGTCTATCGCGGCGTCGCGCGGCTCGCCACGCTCCTCAAGCTGGCGCCGCCGGACGACGAGTAGGCGCGGTCACAATCGGATCTTGACCGGGAAAGCCTGCGCGTCGCCCGACGCGTTGGCCGCGATCCAGATGTGTTCGAGGTAGAGCGAGCCGGTGCGCGTCCATCCGGGGGGCAGCGGCAGGCTGATTCCGACCGCGCCGCCCCCGGGTTCGGTGCCGGTGCGCGGGATGGCGCCGAGCAGGTGGAACGATGCAGGCGGCGAACCCAGCACGCCGATACCGAGCACGTAGTACGCGGTGTCTGCCGACGGCGTGCTGCCCACCCAGCCGGTCATGAAGCTCGAGATCGACGGCACGCCGCCCGGGCAGGTGCGCCAGGCCGACGCCTCGAGGCTGCGTGGCGCCGACGGCACGCGGAGCGTGGAGATCGGCGTGCCGGTGACGTAGGCCCAGATGTCGGTCGTCGACCCGGGCTGGAGGAAGCTCGGGTCGTACATGCACACAGCATCGATGCTGCCGTTGCCGTTGCCGAGCTGGCCCTCGACCGGTCGGCCGTCCGCGGTCTTCACCTCCGTTGGCGGCGTGGTGCCGCAACCTATACCGGACAGGCGAACGATCATGAGCTGCGACGTCGCAGTCGCGCTCGGCATGGTGGTCGAGAACACGACGTCCACGTAGGTGGCGAAGCACTGGATGGCCAGCGCGTCGACGTCGTCGGTGACGTTGAGGAACAGGTCGCCGAAGCTGGCGAAGGGTTGCGGCGTCGTCCAGCTCGCGCCGGTCCACTGCGTGCGCAGGATGGTCGCCGGGCTCGGAGTCGTCGCGGCCCACCAGCTCGGTGGCACGTTGCCGACGGTCGCGGTGCTCACGGAGAAGTACACCCACGGCGTGGGACTCAGCGCCGCGGTGATGTCCGCATCGAGCGTGTAGGCGGACAACTGGAGGTCGAGGCCCGTGAGGTCACCGGGGAACCCGGTGGCGTAGAGGTCCAGCTCCGTGCTGTCGATCGCGCGCCGCGTCACGCTCAGCAGCGGCGTCGGGAGAGCGCCGACGGAGAAGCTGAAGATGTCGGCACCGGCGCCATCGGGCCTCGCCTGCTCCGTGGCGATAGCCCCCGTCGCTCCTGCCGCGCCGCCGCCTGCCACGCTGAAGGCCAGTGCCACCCACTGGTTGCCGGTGGGGAGGATGCGACCGGTCGCGTCCGCCCAGATGAAGTCGGCTCCCATCGACAGCGCGTCGATCTCGATGTTGGCCTTGCCGTCCATCCGGGTCGGATCGGGGAACATGGCGCGGAACGACAGGTCGGGACCCGCGGTCGCGCCCGCCCGCCGCACGCCCTGGAAGCCCGCCTTCTTGGTGTGCAGCTCGCGCGCCGAGACCGGGCCCGAACTCGAGCGCGTACCGGCGCGGACGGAGCCGATGACTTGCGATGCGAGGATCGGGCCGGCGTCGCGCTGGGCGGCGGCGGACGACGCCAGGAACAGTGCGGGGAACAACGCGAGGGCGCGGGTGTGATGCATGGTCCTGATCTCCGACGCCGATTACGCGCCGGTACGGGCCGGCCGTCAACTCCCGAGCCCTCGCGCGCCTCGCGCGGCGCGAGTTGCCAGGATTGCGTGTGACAACCGGCGTCGTCCCGTGCTGGGGATGGCGACCCGCGCTGGTGCGGGTCCCTTCCAGGAATCCAACGATGCTTGCACTGTCGACGATGTTGCTGTCCGCGACCCTGCTCTTCCCTGCCCAGCAGGGCGGCGGTGGCCCCAACTCCCGTTTCCTCGGTACGTCCTACCTCCTCGTGTCCCCCGGCCTGGGTCAGGGCACCGAGTTCCCCGGCGTGTTCGGCGTGCTTCGCCTCGATCTCGCCACGACGATCGTCGTGCCGCTCGACGAGAACGTCCTTCCGGCCCGCGCGCTGCTCGACGGCCTGGGCGCGGTCGGGCAGGGACTGTTGTTCCAGGTGTTGCGTGGCGACGAGCAGGGCCTCCACCTCACGTCGCTGCGGCGTGTTGGTGAAGAGCCCCGCCTGGTGTTGGCGCAGCGATACCCCGAGCCGGCCGCACGCGTGCGCGTCGACGAACTCATCGTTGCGGTGGTGGGCACCCAGGATGCCGAGGGCTGGCCCATCGTCCCGCGCGTCATCGGCGTGACGCCGATCTTCCGGCCGGATGTGCAGGGGGTGGCGTACTTCGAATACGAGATGAACCCCGGCGGCTTCGTGGTCGTCGCGACCGGCGAGCACGACGTGCCGGTGCCGAACTGGAGCAGCGTCGGTCGATCGCCGTCGCGCGCGCTCCGCATCGCCGCCGCCCAGCAGAGCCGCACTGTCGCGCGCGTGCTCCGCATCGATTCCATGGCGTATG
Organism: uncultured candidatus Brocadiaceae bacterium; assembly: GCA_964418595.1. Classification (GTDB taxonomy): domain Bacteria; phylum Planctomycetota; class UBA1135; order UBA1135; family UBA2386; genus CAYQMF01. The sequence continues at coordinate 19,890 of CAYQMF010000029.1, read as the reverse complement.
CCGCCGAGGACGCGGCCGGCGAGCGCGTGGCACTTCGCGGTGAGCTGCCGCTGCAACTGCACGACGTACCGGCACGCACCGCGACCGCGTTGCCCGGGATCACGCCGCGTTCCCGGCCTTGGCCATCGTGGCGCGCGTTGAAGGCCGGGTTCGCCGACACCTACAACCCGCACCTCGCGCAGCTCCACGACGAAGCGAGCGCGCGCTGGGTGGCCGACGGCGGGCTGCTCGCCGCCGACTGGAGTTCGTGGACGACCTACTGCGCGGATGGCGACGACGACGAGCAGCCGCGCTACGACCAGTTCACCTACGGCAGTTGCTACGTGGGCTGCGGGCCGGTGGCGTGGGCCATGCTGTTCGGTTGGGGCGATCGGCAGGCGCACGCGGGCAGCACCTACTGGAGCGGCCGCACCGGGCTCTATCGCACGAACGGCGGCGGCAGCAGCGCGTCGACTTCGGCCATCGCACCGCTGAGCATGGACGACGGCATCAAGAACGTCATCCGCGAGCTGAACGACCTCATGGGCACCTACTGCCTCGCCGGGTCCGGCGCGACGAACCCGTGGGACATGGACCTCGCCGCTGGCTATCTCTCCGGGCGCACCAGCACGACGCTCGACACGAGCTACAACAGCCTGACGTTCGCCGAGGATCGCCTTCGTGAGGCGGCGCGCGACTCGATCCGCGACCGCGACACGCCCGCCGTGATCGGCAACTCGATGGGCGGCGCCAAGCATTACCCGGTCGCCTTCCGCTACCGCTGGCGCTCGAAGGACACGTGGCTCGGGACCAAGTACGACCGCGAGTTCTACGTGAACCCCGGCTGGGGCAGTTCGAGCGAGTTCCAGTGGGTCGACGCCAAGGCCTGGTTCTGCGGCCAGATCTACCCCTGAGCGTGCCGATCACCGTGCGCGTACGCTGATCGCCCTCAGCTCCACGCGAGCATGCGCTCGAGAGGCGCGAGCGCCTTGCGGCGCAGCGCCTCGTCGAGCTCGATGCGCGGCTGCAGGTCGCGCAAGGCGAGGTAGACCTTCTCGATGGTGTTGAGCTTCATGTAGGGGCACTGGCTGCACGACGTGCACGCACCCTTGTCCTCGACCGGTGCCTCGATGAGGGCCTTGCCCGGCGCGGCCTTGGCCATGGTGTGCAGGATCCCGCTCTCGGTGCCGACGATGAACTCCTGCGCCGCATCGTCGCGCACGAACTCGACGAGGCGCCGCGTCGAGCCGATGAAGTCTGCGTGGCGCAGGATGTGCGCTTCGCACTCGGGATGGGCGATGAACTTCGCCCGCGGGTGCTTCGCCTTCAGTTCTATGACGCGCCGTTCGGAGAAGGTCACGTGCACGATGCACGTCCCCGGCCAGCAGTCCATCGCGCGGCCTGCCTGCCTGGCGAGGTAGCCGCCGAGGTTGCGATCGGGGGCGAAGAGAATGGGTCGGTCCTTGGGGGCCTTGGCGATGATCTTCGCCGCGTTGCTCGACGTGCAGATCACGTCGCTCAACGCCTTGGTCGCGGCGGTGCTGTTGATGTAGGTGATGACGAAGTGATCCGGATGCGTCGCCTTCCACGCCGCGAGCTTGTCGGCGGGGCATGCGTCGGCGAGCGAACAGCCGGCCTCGAGGTCGGGCAGGATCACGGTCTTGCCCGGGTTCAGGATCTTGGCCGTCTCCGCCATGAAGTGGACGCCGCAGAACAGGATCACCTCGCAGTCCTTGGCGTCGCGCGCCACGCGCGAGAGATCCAGCGAGTCGCCGAGATGGTCGGCGATGTCCTGGATGTCGGGGTCCTGGTAGTAGTGCGCGAGGATCACCGCCTTGCGCTCGCGCTTGAGTCGCGCGATCTCGGCGAACAGATCCAGGCGCGGGTCGATGGCGGCCACGGTCATGGGACCCTGAACGATAGCCACCGTCGGCGGCCTTTTCCGGCGTCGCGCAGCGACGCATCGACCCGGAGGGTCGCGGCCGCCGGCTGCGATGGGGAGCGCTCGATTCTGCGCCGGGCCGTGCGCCGCGCCAAGGGCCGCGTTCTGATCCGCGCATGCGCGACGCCGACCTCGCTGCGAGCTACGACTCAGTTCCCTACGAGAGCAACCCGTTGCGGCCGACACATCCGCGCAACCTCGCGGTGATGGCGCGGCTCGCGGGGTTCGCGCCGCCGGACCTCGCCGGTTGTCGGGTGCTCGAGATCGGCTGCGCGACGGGCGGCAACCTCCTGCCGATGGCCGAGAGCCTGCCGGGAGCGACCCTCGTCGGCGTCGACCTGTCGCCGGCACAGATCGCGATGGCGCAGGCCGTGGTGCGCGCGCTGGAGCTGCGCGACGTCGAACTGCACGCGGCGAGCATCACCGACGTCGCGTTCGCGCCGGGCAGCTTCGACTACGTCATCTGCCATGGCGTGTACTCCTGGGTGCCCCAGGAGGTGCAGGCGGCGATCCTGCGGGTCTGTGGCCGCGTGCTCGCGCCCAACGGCATCGCGTACGTGAGCTACAACACCTACCCGGGCTGGCACCTGCGCAGCATGGTGCGCGACATGCTGCTCCACCACGTACGCGACGTCGTTGCGCCACGCGAACGTATCCGGGCCAGCCGTGAGTTCGTGGAGCAGTTGCGAGCCCGCGTGCACGACCGCGACTCCGCGTACGGCCGGGCGATCGCCGAGGAGGCCACGCTGCTCGCCAAGGCTTCGGACACGTACGTCTTCCATGAGCACCTCGAGACCGACAACCGGCCCGTGTACTTCCACGAGTTCGCGGCGTCGGCGCGCGCGCACGGGCTCGAGTACCTCGGCGAAGCGCTGGCGGAGGACGACGAGGAAGCGGCAGGCGTCGTCGGCGACAGGCTCGAGCAGGAACAGACCCGCGACTTCCTCCGCGGGCGCACGTTCCGTCGCAGCCTGCTCGGTCGCGCCGGCATCGCCCGCGATGCGGTTGCCACGCCGGCAGTGATCGGGCGCCTCTGGCTCGCGAGCCCGATGCGGCCGGAGCGCGCGACCGTCGACGTGGCGGGCCCTGGCGTCGAGGTGTTCACGGGGCCTGGGGGGCGCAAGCTCTCGATCGAGCACCCCTGGCTCAAGGCAGCCTTCGTCCTCCTCGGCACCCGCTGGCCGGAGTCGGTGCCGTTTGGTGACCTCGCCGCGGAGATCGCCCGACGCCTTGGTGGTCCACCGCCGGGAGATGCGATGGCCGAGATCCTGCGGTCGCTGCGACTGTGTCACGCGGGCGGCGTGCTCGTCCTGGATCCCGGTCCGACGGTCGCGACGGCCACGGTCGGTGAACGCCCGGTCGCGAGTGCGCTCGCGCGGCGGATGGGGCAGGGGTCCTTGCGGGTGAGCAGCCTCCGCCACGACCTCGTCGAGCTGCGCGAGGTCGACCGCCGCGTGCTCACGCTTCTCGATGGAACCCGCGATCGGGCCGATCTCGCGCGGACCCTCGGGCTCACCGACACCGCGCTCCAGGAGAGTCTCGCGATCCTGCGGATGAGCGCGCTCCTGACCGCACGTTGAGGCGTCGGGCGTCAAGGCTCGCGCGCCCGCCGGCCGATCCAGTCGACGTGCAGCCTCCGATCCTGGATCGCCCGCGTGCTCGTGCGTCCACCCTCGCGATCGTGGGCGGGCCGCCGCGAAGGAACGTGACGAGCGCCGCCGATGCGGTCGATCTCGGCTGGCGGTACCTCGCGCTCGGCCTCGCGCTGGCATGGGCGTCCGGCTTCGTCCTGCCGGCGAGCTTCACGTGGTTCCTGGCGGCGCTCCCGCACGAGATGGGGCACGCGACCGTCGGTTGCCTGCTGGGTCACCCGTCGGCGCCGGCGATCAGCCTGCGCGGTGAGGCGTGGACCGGGATCGCGGAGCAGCGGCCGCTCCTGGTGTGGGTGGTCGCCGTCGTGGCCGCGGCGTGCGCGTACGGGATGCGCCATCGTCCTCGTGTCGCCGTCGCGCTCACGGCGCTCGCGATCCTGGTGCCTTGCATCGCGTTCAACGCGGCTGGCGAAGCGGCGATCCTCGTGGCCGGGCACGGCGGCGAACTCGCCTTCGCGACGTACTGCTTCTACCTCGCGGCGACCGGCGGCCACACCGGCACACCGCAAGAGCGGACGGCGAGTGCCATGGCGGGGGCGCTCCTGCAATTCGTGAACCTGAAGCTGTGCCTCGGCCTTCTCATCAGCGCGGAGGCGCGCGAGGCGTACGCGACCAACGGCTCGCTCGGTCTCGTCAACGACTACCTCCGCCTCGCCGACGACGTGTTCGGGTGCTCGCTGCCAACGGTGGCTGGCGTGATGCTCGTGGTCGGGATCGTGCCGCTGCCGCTGGGGATGGCGCTCGGCTGGTGGAAGGTCGCGCGCGATCGCGCACACCCCGTTGGCGGATCCCCGGCCCTCGGGTAGACAGGCTGCGCCTCCTCACCCGCGAAAAAGGCGCGAATCCTGCAACTTCGGCCGGCGGTGGTCCGGCCCACGGCTAACTCGATTCCAGCCCGATCGAGCAACCGACGCCCTTCCCCATGAGAACCCTGCTCCCCTGCGTCATCCTCGTCGCCAGCGTCTCGGCCCAGTCCTGGTTGTATTCCGGTCCGGTCGAGCACCGGGCCTGGCCGGGCGCGGCACCTGAAGCCAAGGTCACCGGGTCCGCGGCCGGCCTGTTCATGGGCGCGGGCTACCCCGACGTCGTGATCCTGCGCGACGGCAGGCCGCATCTCTTCGCGTCGCCCGGCGCGCTGAACTGCCTCGGATCCCAGCCGATCGCCCTTGCGCCCGCAGGCTGCACGGCGATTGCGTCGATGTACCTCGGCCGCACGTCCAACGGTCGTCGACGCGACCAGTTGCTGGTCTCGCACGAGGCGGGTCTGTCCGCGTGGAGCGCGGATGCGCAGGGCCCGAAGTGGACGCTCCTCGACTCGTCGGGGACCTGGAGCAGCCTCGCCAAGCTGGTCGTCGCCGATCTCGACGGCGATGGGAACGAGGACATCGTCGGCGTCGGCTCGGATGCACACACGGTCCAGGTGCGACTCGGCTCCGCGAGCGGGTTCGGGATCGAGTACGCGACCCGGTTCGACGACCCGATCCTCGACGTGACGACGACGCGGTGGGATACGGATGGGACGCGGGAGATCGCCGTGGCGACCGTCGGCGGGCTCTGGATCTGCCAACTCGACCTCGGCGACCCGATCGACGTGCCAGGCACCGCCGCTACCGAGGCGATCGTGGTGAGTGCCCGTCGGCCCGGGGGCGAGGTGCTGCTGCTGTGCGCGACCGATGCCACCGAGGTGTGGCACCTGCACATGATCGATCCGGCAAACCCGGGGAGTCTCGTGCTCGGCGCCCGTGGCGTCGTGGCCTGCGTGGTGGGTGACGTCGATCGCGACGGCGCCGACGATCTCATGATCAGCCAGCGCTGCAACCACCGCGCGCTGCTCCTGGCGCAGCGACCGACGAACGTGTTCCCGTTCTCGATGCGGGATGCGCTGGAGGTTCCGTTGATCGCCGATTCGGCGACGCCGGCACCGACCAACCACGTCGTTCCCGTCTTCGCGGATCTGGACGGCGATGGCGACGCTGACCTGGTCCATGCCGTGCAGAGCGCGCGGACCGTCGCCGTAGCGCGCTCGTTGTTCGGGGGCGGACCTCCGATCCGGCTGATCGAGTCGGATGCGGCGAACATGTCCGGCGGCACGCGCGAGGCGGTGATCTTCGAAACGTCGCGGCGCGATCTGCGCGTGAGTCTCGACCTCGAGCGCACGCCCGACTTCCCCACCGATGCCACCGACATCGAGGTGCTGTTCTGGATGCTGGGTTCCGAGCAGGGGCTCCCGGTGCTGCGCTGTGAGCGGATGGGCTCACTGCAACGGATCCCGCGCTCGGCCACGTCCGCCACGCTGCTCCTCCCCGAATGGGCCGAGACCGAGCTGCTCGCGTTCAACATGCTCGTCGTGCAGATGCGGCCGATCCGGGTGACGGCTGCGGCAGGTGTGTCCTCGATCGCGCAGACCTACCGGCCATCGACCTTCGTGCTGGCGAGCGACGAGCCGTACCCGGTGCCGGTCCTCGACCTCGTGCGCGCCTGGCCGTCGGTGCTCCCCGGCGAGCTCAAGCTCCAGCACGAGCTGGCCGACCGCGAGTGGCTCGGCGACACCAACGGCGGCATCATCGGCGGCGGCATCATCGGCGTGGATCCACCGCCGCCGCCGGTCCCGCCGCCGGGCGGTGGCCCGCCGGTCGGTCCGGGGTAGGCGCGCGCCTGCGCAGCGCGATCGCCGCACCGAGTCCGCAGGCGAGCACCATCGCGCCGGCGGCGACCAGCCAGGCGCCGAGCGGAGAACGCGCCGGCGCCGCGCGCACGACGACGTCGCCGAGGCCGAAGATGCTGAACCACGCGTGGTGGCGGGGGTGGGCGAACTCGCCACCGGCGCTCACCAGGGCCATGCGCGCGCGCCGCAGCGCGCGGGCGAGCGTGTCGCCTTCGGCCAGCGCGTCGTGCAGCGCGCGCACGAGCGCGAGGTGGCCGTCGATGCGCAGGTCCGTGTCGGATGCGAGCACCGCGTCGGCGCCGGCCGCGAGGAAGGCTCCGGCGAGATGCCCGCCGGTGTCGTCGCCGCGGCGTGGCGGCCCGCTCTCGCCGCCGCACACGGACAGGGCGATCACGGGCGGGACCCGACCGCGCGGCCACGCGTCGATGTCCGCGCAGCGCAGGTAGCCGTCGGCCATCGCCATGGCGATGGGGCGCTCGTCGGTGGCGGTGGTGTCGACGACGCTGCCGTGGCCGAGCATCCAGAGCAGGTCGGTGTGCAGCAGGTCCTGCCCCTGCAACGCCGCGCGATCGGCGCGCAGGGCCACGAGGACGTCGCGCCGGGACCACGCGTCGACGACCGCGCGCACTTCGGCGTCGGCGATGCGGAGCGCCGGCTGCCCCTGGGGGCCGGGCTCGTCGCGCGTCGCGGCCACGACGACGCAGTCGCGCTCCGGCGCCGGCCGCGAGCCCCGCGCGCGCGCGCGCTCGAGGCCGAACGGTAGCGACGGCAGGTACCACAGATCCTTCTCCACGCCGAGCCACGCCGCGTCGAAGCCGGGGAGGGCCTCGAAGGGGAGCTTGGCGAGCAGCTCGCGTCCCACGATCGCGCAGGCGCGCCAGGTGCGGAGCTGGTCGAGCGCGTCTGGCGGCAGGATCTGCGACAGCAACGCGCGCCCGCGCGCCTGCAACGCCGCGGTGACGCCGGGGCCGCGGTCGTCGGCGAGCAGTGCGCGGCGGAAGGCACGCAGGTCGGCCAGGAGGCGGTCGCTGCGCGGCAGGACGTGGAACCCGATGGCGTCACGCGTGATGACGAACGAGCACTCGCCGAACACCGTCGGCAGGAAGACCAGGATGCCGCCGTCGGCAGGCGCGAGGAGGCGTTGCACGTCGGCGGCGGAGCCGGCGTCGTGGGCGAGGCGGCGCGCCAGCGTGCCGAGCGCCTGCGCGTCGAGCAGGTGCTGGAGCGCGCGTTCCGGATGCGCGGGTGCGAGTCGGTGCTCGACCGCGATCAACGCGGCGAGCACGTCGCGGCGTTCGCCGAACTGCAGGAAGCCGAGCCCGCCCGGGCGCAGCGGCATCGATCGCCATTGGTCGAACAGCCGATCGCGCACGCGCAGCAGCTCGGCGCGCGTGCTGCCGAGTGCCGCCGCGTCGTCGCCGGCGAGGGCGAGCCGGGCGCGTGCGACCCCGGCCGTGGCATCCAGTCCGAACGCACGTGCCGGGTCGACGGCGACACGCTCGGCGTCGGCGGCCGCCAGTCGAGACGCTCCGGTCGCGATGTCGCCGTCGTCGAGGGCCAGCATCGCCAGTTCGATGAGCGCGCGGGCGCGGACCGCGGGCGTCGTCGCCGCACCAAGGGCCTGCTCCGCCAGCGTGCGCGGCGTGGGCCGCGCGGTCTGAGGCTCCGGGTCGCGCGCGTGCGCCCGGGCCATGAGCAGGAGGATCTCGGCGCGGTCGAGCGAGGGATGTTCGGCGAGGATCGCGTCGCCGAGCCGGAGCGCACCGCCGAAGTCCTCGATGCTCAACGCGTAGTGCAAGTGCAGCAGGGCGTCGCGCGCCGGCGACAGGCCGGCGGCCCGCGCTTCTTCCGTGTCGCGCGCGACGAGGTCGGGCAGGCCGAGGAGCAGGTGCAGGCGGGCGCGGGTCTCGAAGAACTCCGCGCGCAGCCAGGGCGCATCCGTGCGCGTGCGCAGGATCTGCTCCGCGGCCGCGAGGTTTCCGGCCGCGTCGCCGAAGCGTTCCTCGGCGAGGTCGATGCGCGCGAGCATCACGAACGGCGCGTGGTGGCCATGCGCGGTCCTGTCGTTCGCTTCGAGGAGGAGCCGGCGCTGCTCCGCCGGGTTGGTCTCGGCGAGGCTGGCACGCAGGACATAGGCCGTGGCGATGTCGTCGCGCTCGCCGCCGGCGACGGCGGCGGTCACTGCGAGGTCGAGCAGTTCCAGCGGGGTACGGCCGCTGCGCGCCGCGGCGGGGCCGTGCGTGGCGATGCGCCAGGCCAGCACGCCCAGCGCGGCCTGGGCATGGGTGTCCTGCGTCGCGCCTGGGCCGCGCGCGGCGAGGCGCGCTTGCAGCGCGGTCAGCGCGGCGATCGCGCCTTCGCCGCCATCGCGAGGCATCGCGGCGACCAGGCCCTGGGTCCACGTCTTCCAGTCCACGAGCTCGCGATCGAGCGGTGCCTGGGCGCGAGCGGCGTCCGTCGCGACGACGGCGACGAGCAGGAGTGCGCCGCTCAGCGCGGCAGGTCGAAGGCGCGGCGCAGCGGCGTCGCGCGCACGGACCCTTCCAGGTCGTAGGTCTCGATCTCGACGATCACCCGGTTCGGCCAGCCTGCAGCGGTCTTTGCGGGGAAGGTCCATGCGTTGCCGGGCGGGCGTTCGCGCTGCAGGAGGACGGCACCGGCCGCGTCGAGCACGCGCACGCGATGGTAGTCACCCGGCCGCAGGGTGCCACGCCAGCGCAACGTGAGGTTCTCGCCATCGCGGGCGAAGCCGATGACCTCCGTGCCGTCGTTCAGCTCGGCGCCGGGGTCGCGCGGCGGGGTCGGCGATCGATCCATCTGCCACCACAACAGCGCGAGCAACGCTGCCGCCGCGGCCGCGAGCAGCCAGAACGAGCGTGGCAGGCCCGACCGCGCCGGGCGCGCCGCCAGCCGGTGGAGGATCGCGGCGGCGTCGATGGGTGGGGCGACCGCCGCTGCGGCCGCCCCATGTACCGCGCGTTCTTCCTCTCCTGCCGCGTCCAACAGTGCCTGGGTGGCGAGCAGCTCGTCGAGCTGGTCGCGGAGTGCGGGATCGGCCGCCAGCGCTGCGCACACCCGGGGGTCGTCGCGATCGAGTTCGCCGAGGACGACGGCGCGCACGAGGTCCTGGGGGGAATCGGCGGCGGTCATGGCTTGTCTCCTTCGCGGAGCGGCGCGAGCCAGAAGCGGAGCTTCTCCAGCGCCCGGTAGTAGCGACTCTTGACGGTTGCCAGCGGCGTGTCGTGACGCTGTGCGACCTCTTCGAATGTCATCCCCGTGAAGTGCCTCGCTTGCACTACGACCTCCTCCTCCGGCAACAGGCGCCCCAGACAATCGCGGATCCGCTCCGTGTCGACGGAGGGCCTGGGCCGATCCGGCTCCGCCACGGACTCCGCGTCGAGACTCGGCATGCGCCGGCGCTTGCGTCGCGCCGCGTTGATCAGTTCGAACTCGCAGAACCGGTAGACCCAGCTCTCGAGCGCCGATTGGCCGCGGAACTCGCCGAGCTGACTCCAGACCCGCACGATCACGTCGTGCGCGGCGTCACCGACCTCGTCGTCGCCCAACGGCCGCCCCGCCCGGTTGTTGCGCGCCGCGAGCATGCGCGGCACGCACATCAGGCGCTCGCCGAGGATGGCGATGGCCGAAGGATCGCGGTCGAGCGCACGCCTGGCCAACTGCAGATCGTCGGCGGGCGGGTTCATGGCCTGCAGGAGCCGGCCGTACTCGAGCGCCAGCCGCGCGTTCGCACGGGCGGCGAGCCGCAGCGCGGGCACGAGCGACTTCGCGGGGTCGCCACGGCGGGTGACCGGGCGGCTGCGCGCGGGGCGGGATGGCTTGAACTCCATGGGGTCTGCGGTTTCCGACAGCCGGTGGGTGTCGGGTGCGTCCTCGCGAGTTGCACGATTCGTGGAATCCGGTCGCGCACCTCGCCTCGGGGGGGATCCCGCTCCAGCACGTTGCTACTCGACGTCGGCGCCCTTGGCGCTCAGCAGTTCGCGCAGGACCGAGCGATGGCAGCGCGCCTCGTCCTCGCAGTAGCAGCCGACGGAGAAGTCGGTTTGTCGGGAGAGCGCGGCCAGGAGTTCGATCGCCCGCGCGCTCGCCGGCTCCGCCATCTCCGTGCGGTAGCGCTTCACGAACTTCGCCCACTCTGCGGGCGTGCGGGCGGCGAGGCCGAGCTGCACGGCCTCCGGGCTCGGCGCCAGCGTGGGGAACCACACGTCGTACCAGTCCCCGCTCGCGAACTCGGCCTTGGGTACGCCGCGCGGCGGCCGGCGGACCGTGCCGATGCGCGTGCCTTCGCCCGTGGCGCGGGCAGTGCCCAACCTCACGACTCGGACGACCATGGGCGGGAAGGGTCGCGCATCTTCGCTGCAAGCGCAACATGTCGAGGCCTGTGGACTCGCCAGGCCCGAGCGGCCGAGGAGGCCCCAAGGGCGGCATGACCCTCTTGGTCGCCCGACTGCCGGCTGCGATGCGTGAGCCGCAACGGGCCGCGAAGCTCGCGCTGCGCACAAACCTGGCTTGGCCCGGTTGCTGCGTGCTCTCGGGCCGCCTAGTGTCTCCTCCATGCTGGACTGGTCCACTTGCCGCGCCGTAGAACGCGACTCTGAGCGGGTAAGCGGTGCCTGGGTGTTTCGCGGGACACGCATCCCGGTGACGGCCCTGTTCGAGAACATCGAGGCCGGTGCCAGCATCGATGACTTCCTGGACTGGTTCCCCGGTGTCACGAGAGACCAGATTGTCGAAGTGCTCGACCACGCCATGAAGAGCCTCACCGTCGTGTGAGTGAGGAGTCTGCGTCCACCGATGTTGATCCTGTTCGATCAGGGAACGCCGGTCCCGCTGCGGAACGTACTGGTCGGCCATTCCGTGCGCACTGCCTACGAAGAGGGATGGTCCAGTTTGACCAACGGCGACCTGCTGCGCATGGCTGAGGCGAGAGGCTTCGATGCGCTCGTCACCACCGACCAGCAGCTTCGCCATCAACAGGCCCCGCGTGCGCGGAGGCTTGCCATCCTCGTCTTGCCGACGACTCGCTGGCCGGTGATCCGAACGCGCGTCGCCACCGTGGTGGAAGCAGTGGCGAGGCTCACCCCGGGCGCGTTCGTGGAGCTGACTTGGTAGCGCGTAGCGAGCCGCGGATGCGGTAAGGATCTACGCATGCGGCCCGCCCCCCCCTTCCGTCGTGTCCTCATCGCCAACCGCGGCGAGATCGCCGTGCGCGTGGCGCGCGGTCTGCGCGAACTCGGGATCGAGTCGGTCGCGATCTGTTCGACGCCCGACCGCGAGGCGCCGCACGCGCTCGCCGCCGACGTGACCGTGGACATCGGCGGCGAGACGGCGCTCGAGTCGTACCTCGACATCGGCAAGGTCCTCGACGCCGCGAAGCGCAGCGGTGCCGTGGCGATCCATCCGGGATACGGCTTCCTCTCCGAGAACCCGCGCTTCGCCCGCGCGGTGCGCGAGGCCGGGCTCACCTTCATCGGGCCGCCGCCCGACGCGATGCTCGCGCTCGGCAGCAAGGAGAAGGCCAAGGCGGCGGCGATCGCCGCCGGCGTGCCGGTGGTGCCGGGTTTCGACGAGGACGACGGCACAGACGCGCCGTTGGTGGCGGCCGCGGCGAAGGTCGGCTTCCCGCTGCTCATCAAGGCCGTCGCCGGCGGAGGTGGCAAGGGCATGCGCCTCGTGCGCGCGGCCGCGGACTTCGGCGATGCGCTCGCCACCGCGCGCCGCGAGGCCAAGGCCGCCTTCGGCGACGGCCAGGTGCTGCTCGAACGCTACGTACACCCGGCGCGCCACGTCGAGATCCAACTCATCGCCGACGACCACGGCGGTGTGGTTTCCTTGCACGAACGCGAGTGCTCCGTGCAGCGGCGCCACCAGAAGGTGATCGAGGAGGCGCCGTCGCCGGCGGTCGACCCCGACCTGCGCGCGCGCATGGGCGAGGCCGCGGTGCGCATCGCGCGCCACGTCGGCTACCGCAACGCCGGCACCGCCGAGTTCCTTGTCGACGACGCGGGGGCGTTCTACTTCCTGGAGGTCAACACGCGCCTGCAGGTGGAGCATCCGGTGACGGAGCTGGTCACCGGCGTCGACCTCGTGCACCTGCAGGTTCATTGCGCGGCCGGCGGCCGGTTGGCAGACGTGCTCGCCGGCCGCGACCTCACCCCGCGCGGACACGCGATCGAGGTGCGCATCTACGCGGAGTCGCCGGAACAGGGCTACCTGCCGCAGGCGGGGCGGCTGCAGCTCGTCAGTGAGCCGAGCGGTCCGGGCATCCGCGTCGACTCCGGTGTGCGCAGCGGGCAGGAGGTCACGGTGTTCTATGACCCGATGCTGGCGAAGCTGATCGTGCACGCGCCCACCCGCGCGGCCGCGTGCGACCGGATGGCGCAGGCGCTGCGGGGGTCGGTGTATCTGGGCATCGATACCAACGTCGACTTCCTGCGCCGCGTGATCGAGGACGAGGACTTCCGCGCCGGCCGCCTCCGCATCGACTTCCTCGACCGGAAGCCGGAGCTGGCCAAGGGACCGGCGGGCCCCGCGCCCGACCTCGCGTATGTCGCGGCGCTGCTGGCGGGAGGTGGCGGTGCGGCGGCCGGGGGGGGCGTGGCCGTGGCGAGTGGGCAGCGCGACGGTGCGATCTGGCATCGCATCGGCGCGCTGCGGCTGTGGGAGTCGGCGGGCGCGTCGGCCCGGTAGAGGCTCGGCGCTTGCGTGCGTTGCGGACCGCGCGCCGCGCTCCCGGAGAGCGGTCCTCCCGAAACCCGTCTCAGCGCGAGACGAGCCGCCGAGACCTGGAAACAGACTCGACCCGGGGCGGCCGTCGTGACGAAGAAGAACCGTGGATCGGGTTTCGCGACTCCTGCGCATCGTCGTTGCCGTCACCGCGGCGTGCGCGGCGTGCGGCTGCGATGAGGTCGCCAGTCCCGCCTCCGCTCCGTCGGCAACGACGAGCGCGCCGGCGGCCGTGCCGTCGGCGCGGCCGGTCACCCTGAACATCGGGGCGTTCTCGGCGGCGAGCGAGGCGCTGGGCGTGCGGATCCTCCCGGACTTCGCGGCGTACTGGCGTCTGACGCGCGGACAGGAAGTCACCTGTGTCGAGCGCTACGACGGCAGCGGCAGCCTCGCGTCGGCGGCACTCGACGACTTCGCGGCGGATGTGATGCTGTTCGCGCTGGTCGACGACATGCAGGACCTCGTGCGGGGAGGCCTGCTCACCGCCGCGTGGCGTGAGCGGCCCCACCAGGGGATCGTGTGCCGCTCGGTGATTGCGCTCGCGGTGCGCAAGGGCAACCCGAAGGCGATCTCCGGCTGGAGCGACCTCGTGCGTCCGGACGTGGCCGTGGTGTCACCGCACCCGGCATCGTCCGGCTGCGGCGTGTGGAACCTCTGCGCGCTGTACGGCGCGGCGCTCCGCGGCCATGCCGGCGTGCCCGCCGGCGACGACGCGCGCGCGCGGCGATTCGTCGCGGACGTGTGGGGCAACGTGGTCGCGACGGGCAAGAGCGCGCGCGAGGCGCTGAAGACGTTCCAGGCCGGCGTCGGCGACGTGGCGATCATCTACGAGAGCGAGATCACCAACGCGTGGATGTTCGGCTACACCGACGAGCGCGTGATCCCGCGCTCGACCCTGCTGGTCGAGAGCCCGATTGCGATCCTCGACCGCAATGCCGACGCGCACGCCGTGCGCAGCGTGGCCGAGGGCTTGCTCACGTTCCTCTGGACCCCGCGCATCCAGGCGAAGCTCGCCTTCTGCGGCCTGCGCCCGGTCGACCCGACGGTGTTCCAGGCCAGCAAAGGGCAGTTTCCGCAGCCGGAGGATCTTTGGACGATCGACGACCTCGGCGGTTGGGAGCGGGCGATGCGCGAGATCGTGACGCCGGCGGGGTTTCCGCCGGCGGCGCGCCCGGGCAAGTAGGCGGCACGCGACCGAGGATCCACGGATCCGGACTGTTCGTTGCGCCGTCGTGCCGCCCCGCCAATCGTAGCGAGGTCGCGGCACGCATTGCGCTCCCCGTCGGCTTGTCACCAATGCGCTGACGCAGTGTAGGGCGCGCAAGATCGCCTCGTGGCGCGCGATCCGGTGGCGGACGCGCCCACCGCTTCGATTCCGCGAAGCGATGATCCGGTTGCCCGCATGCCTGCGGCAGCAGGACTCGACAAGACTCCGGGCGCGTGATAGAAAGGCCTGCTCCCGAGAGCGAGAGGCCGAGAAAGCGAGAGGCCGAGGTAACGATGAAGAAGGGTCTGGAGTTGTCGACAGGTCGAGCGGTCGAGCGGTCGAGCGTAGCCGGCTCGTGGGCTCGTGGGCTCGTGGGCTCGTGTGGCTCGTGGGCCCTACCGGTTCGGAGCGTCAGGTTCGCGGCGGGGAAGAGGGAGGTGTCGGATGAGCGAGTTCGCGCGACCACCGTATGCTGACCTGGCTGAGCTTCTGAGGCATGTCGATTTGTTGGTTCGTGCGCGGGGAGGGGCCTTGCAGGCTGCGGATCGCGCAGACGTGGTGCAGGACGCGCTGCACGCCCTCTTTCGACACGAGTCGCAGACCGGTGCGATCACCGATCGATTCGCCTGGCTGGGCGCCGTCGTGCGCAACTTGGTTGCTCTCAGGCGGCGCGCCAACGCGCGTCGCGCCGAGGTGAACCCGCGTCGGGTGGACGAGTCCTTCGCCGCCAAAGCGGGCGCGAGCCCATCGATCCATGAGATCCTGGCGGAAGCGAGCGGGGGATGGACCGAACTGGAGAAGGGGATTCTGCAAGGGCTTGCGGCCGGCGAGAGTCGGCAGCAGCTCGCTACGGAGCTCGACGTCTCCGTGGACTCGGTCGACCGGGCCGTCAAAGAATCTTTGAAAAAGCTGCGGAAGTACCTCCTCCGAAGCAAGGAGTGAGATGAGAGCGCAAGCAGTGTGCGTGCGCTTCAGTCGAACGATCACCCAACTGCGAGGTTGGCGTGGGTCGAAACCCCATCCGCTCGCGAGGTCGAGTTCACGTGAAGACCCTGGCCATTGTTGTTGCTCTTGCGATCGCCACACCGTCTCGCACCGCGGTTGCAACAGCGCCCCCGGCTATCTGCACTTGCGATGTGCTTACGGTCAAGCTGCCTGGTTGCGCTGCCACAGTCAACATCGACTACAACACGAGCTGGGCAGGATTGTGCACGGAATTGTGCACGCCGCAGGAGGCGGACCCAAACTGCGTGAACAACTCGATCGTCGAGATCATCGCTCCAGCAGGAAGATACATCACTGGGCCTGGAGCGAGCTGCGTCACTTCGACGACATGGTCCGACGATGTCTCCGAGTGCGGGGTTACTCACAAAGGGGACTTTGAGATGCACAGCGGGACTCCGTGTACCGTCGCAAACCGTGTTTGCACGCTCCAGGTGGTCAGCAAATGCGGAAAATGCGACGAGTCATGAGGTGCAGAGATTGCGACCGACACGCAGCGAGAATCCAGACGTGACCCACGGTGGGTCATCAGGCTCTGGGCGCGTGCGGCCATCCGCGGCGCCCATGATCTGGGCCCTGGTCGTGCTCGTGCTAGCCACGTTGATGCTCGTCCTACGGGGATGGCTAGTGATGCCGAGCGATGAGAGGGTCGCCCCTGGAACCGCCCCGACAATCATGCTTCAAGATGATGACCTCCGGCGACTGCGGGACTCGCACGAGGAACTCATGCGGATCGCCATGAGTCACGTGGGGAGTATCGCCGATCCAGTAGCGCAACCGGAAGATCCTGCCGGAGCAACGGTGAGCCGTGGTCTCGGGGTGGGGTGGCCAGGAGGCTATCGTCGAAACAACGTCGACCTCGCTACACAGTTCATGAACGCTCCTGATCAAGTGCGCGTCGGGAACCTTGTTCGACACACGATGTTGAATCGGGAAGATCGGCCGATATACGAGTCGCAGCGCGAAGAGCTTCAAGCGATTGTGGACAAGTATGGGAATGTACTAGCGCTGCTGTTTCGAAATTACCGAGAGGCGCAAACCCGAGAAATGATTAGCATCATAGAGGCATGGAGCGTGAGTCCGGCATCCTTTGCCCGGCCAAGCACTGAGGAGATTCGACGATTTGCGAACGCGGTGGCGAGCACGCTGGAGGAAGCGGAGAGCTACTACAGAGAGTTTCTCAGGTCTCCCCCCGTCGCTGCGATGAAAGGGTTGAGTCATATCGATCACAATGGCGATGTGTACTTGTACAGTCAGTTTCCGTCTCTCCCCGTCTCCGATCGATTGCACGCGGATGTCCAGTTTCTGGCAATCGAGTATCTGGCGACTGTATGCGCGTGGTTCGAGTCGCGAAGGCTGACGAGCTCTGCGTCCGTGTCGTCGATATTGTCGGCAGCCAGCAACTTCTCGCAATCGGCGCGACGAGTAGGCGACACCGGCCGGAAACCCCGGATCCGCTGAGCGACGAAGGGCCGAAAGAGACTCGGTCGCGGTGGCATCAGGAGGGTTGAGGCCCCGGAGCTGAGCATCCAGATCGTCAAGTCTGATGCCATCGCTTCACCACTACAGCGTCGCCGCAGTCACGCCGATGCCAGGCGCGTACTTCGGGATGCTCATGACGGTGCCGTGCCCCGTGACGTGGGGGGCGGCTGCGCGTCCGTGCGCTGCCTGCGGCGGGCCGTAGCATGCGTCCGTGCCTTCGCCGAACCCGTTGCCGATCGACCTGCCGCGCGCGCCTGGTGCCGCCACCCTCATCGTCGCAGAGCTGTCGGCGAACCATGGCGGCAGTCTCGCGCGGGCGCTCGAGACCGTGCGCGCCGCGGCGGCGGCGGGGGCGAGCGCGATCAAGCTGCAGACGTACACCGCCGACTCGCTGACCATCGACTGCGAGCGGCCCGAGTTCCGGATCGACGCGGGTCCGTGGGCGGGGCGGACGCTGCACGCGCTCTACCGCGAGGCCGCGACGCCGTGGGAGTGGCACCCGCGCCTCGCGGCGGAGGCGCACGCGGCCGGTGTGCCGTTGTTCTCGACGCCGTTCGACGCGGACGCGGTCGCGTTTCTCGAAGCGCAGGGCGTGCCCGCGCACAAGGTCGCGAGCTTCGAACTTGGCGATCACGAGCTGCTGGCGGCGGTGGCCGCGACGCGCAAGCCGCTGATCGTGTCGACAGGGATGGCGACGGAGGCGGAGATCGGCGCGGCGGTGGACGTGATCCGCGGCGTGTGGGAAGGCGCCGACCCCGGCCTCGCGCTGCTGCGCTGCGTGAGCGCGTATCCGGCGCCGGAGGAGGACATGCACCTCGCGACCATCCGCGATCTCGCCGCGCGGTTCGGCGTCGTCGCCGGGTTGTCCGACCACACGCGGGGCACCGCCGCGGCGGTCGCGGCGGTGGCCCTGGGTGCGCGCGTCATCGAGAAGCACTTCATCCTGCGCCGCAGCGACGGTGGCCCCGACGCCCACTTCTCGTGCGAGCCGGACGAGTTCCGTCGCCTCGTCGACGACGTGCGGCGCGTCGAGCGCGCCGTGGGCACCGTCCGCTACGGCCCGACGCCATCCGAGGCGAGCAGTCTCGCCTTCCGACGCTCGATCTTCGCGGTGCGCGACGTCGCGGCGGGGGAGCGCTTCACCCGCGCCAACGTGCGCGTGATCCGCCCGGGACACGGCCTCGCTCCGGCGCACCTGCCGGAGGTGCTCCGGCGCGTCGCGGCCCGCGCTTGCCCGCGCGGCACGCCGATCCAGTGGGACCTGCTCGCGTGACCGGCGCGATGCCCGCGGCTCCGACCCTGCGCGCGGTGCGGGCAGACGACTGCGACCTCGTGTGGCGCCTCAACAACGAGCCGGAGGCGCGGCACCAGTCGCTGCAGCGCCGCGACATCCCGCTGCCGGAGCATCGTGCCTGGTTCGCGGCGCGCCTCGCGGACCCCGCGTGCTGCATGTGGATCGTGGAGGGCGAAGGCGCCGCGATCGGCGTGGTGCGCGGCGACGTGCAGGGTGCGACGGCGTCGATCTCGCTCGCGTTGGCGCCCACGCAGCGGGGCCGCGGGCTCGGTCGGCTCGTGATCGCCGCGGCGACGCGCGCGCTCCTCACCCTGACGCCGGCGCACACGGTGACCGCGACGATCCGCGCCGGCAACGAGGCCAGCCTGCGCGCCTTCGCGGCTGCGGGCTACTCGGCCGCAGGAAGGTCCCCGTCGGCCGAGGTCTCGACCCTGGCGTACCCCGCGCCGCCGGGCGATCGCGCTGACGTCGTGTTCCGCTGCGACGCGGGGCTGGCCGTCGGCTGGGGCCACGCGGTGCGCTGCCTGGCCCTGGCCAGCGCGCTGCGCGCGCGTGGCGCCACGAGCCGGTTCGTCATGCACGCTCCGAGCCCGGCCGTGGTCGCGGCGCTCGAGCGCGCGGGTCACGCCGTGACCTGTCTTGCGACGCCTGCCGACGACGAGGCGACCGCCGAAGCGCTGCGCGCGAGCCGTGCGTCGGCCTTCGTGCTCGACTCGTACCGCCATGACGGAGCGTGGCTCGACCACGTGGCGCACGAGCCCGCGCGCGTCGTGATCGACGACCTCGGCGACCGCGTTCTCCGCTGCGATCTGGTCGTCAACCCAGCGCCGTACGCCGCGACCGTCGACTACGCGGCGTGGGGCGTCGCCACGATCCTCCGCGGAGCGCGCTTCGCGTTGCTGCGGCGCGAGTTCACGCCGGCCCTGCGTCCGCCCCCCTCGCGCGATCCCGAAGCACCCCGCGTGCTCGTCACGCTGGGCGGCAGCGCGCTCGCGTCGCGGGCGCTGGAGTACGCGACCGCCATCGACGCGCAGCCGCGACCCCTGCGCCTCGCCCTCATGCCCGGCGGCGAGGGCGACGTCGCCGACGCCGCGCGCGCGTTCGCCGCGCGCGCGCGGCACGAGGTCGAGGTCCATGCCGACCCGCGCGACATGGCCGCGTTGCTCACCCGCACGACGCTCGCGGTGTCGGCAGCCGGCCAGACCTGCTTCGAACTGGCGGCGTGCGGCGTGCCCGCGCTCCTCGTGGTCGGCGCCGACAACCAACGCGCCAACGCCGACGCGTGGCACGCCGCGGGGGCGTGCCGGCTGCTCGGCGAGGTTGGTCGCGTGACCGCCCTCGCCGTGGCCGAAGCCGTCGTGCGCGCGCTCGCCGACTCGCCCTGGCTGGCGGCTTCCGCCGCGACGGCGCAGGCGATGGTCGACGGCGACGGCGCCAGCCGCGTGGCCGACGCGATCATGGACCACTGAAACTGCTAGCAGGGCCAGACTTACATCGGTCGCTGCAGATTCAACATCGGACTTTACGTTTGCACGGGTGAACTTCCTCCTCCGGCGGATCGCGGGCACCTCCTCGATCCCGGACTGCACACGTTCCTCCTCCGCTTGCACTCAGGCCCGAGCTTCGGCGCCATCCTCGAGAGCGCGGTCGCCGGAGAGTGGCTGAAGGCCGCCCGGCATCGCGGCGAGCCGGCGTTCCTGTTCCATTGGCTGTCGGCGGGCGGGTTGGAGGTCGACCTCGTGCTCGAACGCAACCAGATCCTCTACGGGATCGAGGTGAAGGCCACGTCCACGCCGTCGCCCGGCCACGCGCGGGCGCTGCAGGCCTGGATGGACCTGGTCGGGTCGCGGGCGCGCGGCGTCATCGCGTGCCTCGTCGATGAACCCACGCCGCTCGGCCGCTGGGTTCGCGCGGTCCCGTGGC